>JAWOID010000016.1:0-39859 GCA_046484865.1 Candidatus Krumholzibacteriia bacterium | reverse complement strand
AAGATAACTTCCGGCTCAACTCCCGAAACCGCCCTCTTTGTCGATAACCTCTATAAATCTATTATTACCGCGGGTACCTTTCCGGCGAGCTCCATAAAAGTGGCTGAAGCAGCCAAAGTTATAGAAAATACCCAACGCGATGTAAACATAGCGCTTATAAAGGCGGCCTGGTCGGGATGCACCACCTCCACGCCGACGACCATGCCGACGGGCAGCTCCAGCCAGACGATCACCTCGGGGTGGTACGGCGGCTTGCGATCCGCCACCTGAAAGGGCGCGGAGAGCCGTCCGCCCAGCCAGAGGCTGCGGTTCTGGTCGCGATCGTCGCGGCCGGCGCCCCGGCGGCTCCTGGGCAGTCCGGGGCGCGCAGCGTTTCCGAGAAAGGCGGATACGGAACGGCGGGGCATGAGTGTCGACCTCGGCGGGAGGAACGTGGGGGGAGGAAGTTGGTGCGCTGGATGATGCCAGACGGGAGGTCGGCAGGCAAGTCGGTTGGGGCGGGCGGTCCAAACGTCCGGGTCCACTCTGGCCGCGCGCTCCGTCGCGGCCCATATTGTCCCGGGTCGCCGCCATCGTGAACGCTCCACCCCGAGGATCTCCCCTGTCCGCCCGCACCCGACATGTCCCCGTGAGCTTCAAGATGGGCTTCAAGGAGTTCGTGGCGCTGATCGCCGCCATGATGGCGCTCAACGCGCTCTCCATCGACCCCATGCTGCCCGCCCTGCCGGCCATCGGCAGCTCCCTGGGCGTGGCGGACGAGAATCATCGGCAATGGGTGGTCGGCGCCTACCTGCTCGGCCTCGGCGTGGGGTCCTTGTTCTACGGCTCGCTGTCGGACCGGTACGGGCGCAAGCCGGTGCTCATCATCTGCCTGATCGCGTTCATGGCGGCCACCCTGGGCTGCGCCCTGGCCACCAGCTTCGCTATGATGATCGCCGGCCGGGCGGCCGCCGGCTTCTTCGCCGCCGCCAGCCGGGTGGTGGCGGTCAGCGTGGTGCGCGACCGCTTCCAGGGCGACCGCATGGCCCGCATCATGTCGCTGGTGTTCATCGTCTTCATGATCGTCCCGATCCTGGCGCCCGGCTTCGGACAGCTGGTGCTCCACTTCGCGAGCTGGCGGTGGATCTTCCACGCGCTGGTCGTGGTGGCGGGGATGCTCATGCTGTGGGCCGCTCTGCGTCTGCCCGAGACGCTCAGGCCGGAAACCCGGGTCGAGATCAACGTCCAGGACATCTCGCGCACGTGGCGCTCGATCGTGACCCACCGCAGCGCTTTCGGCTACATGCTGGCCACCGGCGTGGTGATGTCGTCTCTGATGGGGTTCATCACCTCGGTGCAGCAGATCTTCTTCGACGTGTTCGACGCCGCCGACCTGTTCCCCTACGCGTTCGCGGCCATCGCCAGCTTCATGGCGGTGGGCAGCTTCTTCAACAGCCGCCTGGTCGAGCGGATCGGCGCCCGCCGCATGAGCCACACCTCGCTGTCGGCGTTCATCCTGCTGGCGGTGGTCCACAGCATCGTGGCCTGGCGCGGACACGAGACGCTCGGCACCTTCATGGTCCTGCAGGCGTTCACGATGCTCACCTTCGCCTTCACCAGCGCGAACTTCAGCTCGATCTCGCTCGAGCCGTTCGCGAGGGGCGCCGGCGCGGCATCGTCCTTCCAGACCTTCCTGACCACGATGGTGGCGGCCGTGCTGGGCTCGGCGATCGGCCAGCAGTTCGACGGCACCACCCTGCCCATGGCGCTCGGCTTCCTCCTGGCCGGGATCGCCGCGTTCCTGATCGTCCTCTGGGCGGAGCGGGGCAAACTCTTCGCGCCCGCCGCCTGGCGACGCGATTCCGGTCTCGCCGCGGACGATGCGCGGTAGCGGGCGTCCCACCTCTTCCAGCGCCTCACGTCCGCCGCAGGCAACTCGGCACGGCCCGGCGACGCGCGCTTGGCAAGCCTGCCGACGCACTGCGGCGATCTGGAGGTGGGTTGCACGTTCGTTCCATGGTTTGGAACGTCACCGGGTTAACTTCATACGTTCACGGCGCAGGTCCCGTGCCGGTGACGGGAAGTCATGGCGAGGCGAGTCGCCATCGGCTTCCCGTCGCGAAACGTCAGCGGACCTCTCCGGTCAACACGGCGGCGTGATCGGCTGCAGCGAGATCGCGTCCTCTTCGGCCGCTCTCACCGCCAGCAACAGAGTCGTTCCTTCGCCGGGCCGGCTCTCGGCGACCTCGAGCCGTCCTCCGTACTTCGCCAGCAGCTCGCGTGACCGCGCCAGGCCCAGCCCGCCGTCTTCCCGGCTGCTGTACTCGCGGTCGAAGATCCGCTCCCAGTCGTCCGGGATGATGCCGCAGCCGGTATCGCGGACGCGCAGGAGAACCATGCCGTGGCGCTGTTCACAGTCGATCACGATGCGTCGGACGGGGACGTTCCGGACGGCACGGCCCGCATTCTCCACGAGGTTGTCGACGATGAATGCGAGCTCCTCCTCGTCCATCTGACACCAGCATGCACCGGCGGCGGCCCCGGCGATTCCGGCGGCTACGGCCGCCCCGCCGGTTCCGGCCGCTCCGGCGGCCCCGCCCGCCGAAGCAGCGCCAATCGCTCCGGCCACGCCCGCCACTCCGGCCGCCCTCATGCGCTCCGTCTCCCGGCCGGTCACCACCAGCTCCACGTCCGCGGCCCTCAGCTCCTCTTCGTGCGCGGCGGCGACGCGCTGGATCACCTGGTCGAGGTCGCAGCGGAGGCTCCGGCTGACCTGGAGCCGGATGCGACGCAGCGCGATGTCGGCCTCCGCGGCGGCCTGCCGCAGCGCTGGGGTCTCGGCCGCCACCGCGGCAGGCGGGAAGCCGGCCGCCCGCAGCCGAGCGAGCCGCTGAGCCACTTCCGTGAGGGCCTCCGCGGCGGCGGCCACGCGGTGCGGTGACGCCTCGGCCTGCTCGGCCAGCGCCAGGCTGCGGCGCAAGGAGGGGAGAGCCTGCTCGAAGACCTCGTCCGCGAGTTCGTGAAGGCGACGACGGCCGTGCTCGGTGACGTCTCCCTGCTGGCAGAGCGAATCGAGATGCCAGGTCAGCCGCCGCAGCGTGCGCAGGCTGCCGATGGCGCCGTGATTCGAGAATTCGAGCCGCGCCAGCAGCGCGAGGCGCGCTTCCCGCACCTGGTAGCGCGAGCTGCCGCGCATCCTGCGGCGCAGGGCCCCGCCCACGAGCGCGCCGAGCCCCGCGCCCGCCAGAGGCAAGACGGCCATCACGCCTGGCGGAGGTCCCGCGTCCGCGACCGTCGGCTGAAGAGAAAGGATCGGTCCCTGATGCAAGGGGTAGTTGGCGCCGATCGGCACCAGTACCGGACCGGCGCCCGGCACGTGGACGACCTCGAGGGAATCGACCCACGGGTAGGAGGCGTCGGTGGCGGCATGCACCTGCAGGTCGGTATCGGCGACCACGACCCGTCCCTCCGCGTGGCGAAGAGCCAGCTCCGGGCCGGGCACCTCCGGCAGGATGTCTTCGCAGGCGAGAACCTCCCAAGATCCGCTCCGGACGGCCTCCGCCCCGATCTCCCAGGTCGTGCCGCGCAGACGAACGATCCGCACGCCGTTGCCCAGCTTCGCCGCGACGAGCAGATCGCCGCCGTGCAGGGGCCCCACCACGATGCCGCCTTTGAGACCGGGCATCGGCAGGCTGCAGATCTCGTCGCCGGACCCGCCGTCGAGGACGATGATGCCGCCTTGGGCGCCGGACTGGAAGATGCCCACGATCTCGCTGGCGCCGTCGTGGTCCAGGTCGACCGGCGTGATCTCGCAATGGGCGGTTCCCTCCGCCACCACACGGTGCCAGAGGAGGTCCCCGACGGCGTCGAGGGCGAAGATCGCGCACGTGTCGTCGCTGTACAGGCCGACCCGCCGCCCCTGAAGGTTGTTGACGGCGGCGCCCGCGAACACGACCTCGGCGCTGCCGTCGCCGTCCAGATCCGCGACGCGTCCCCACTGCGGCCACACCTTCGGTCCGACGAGATATCGCCAGAGGATCTCCCCGGTCGCCACGTCGAGGGCCAGCACGCCGCGCGGCTCCCTGTCGAACAGGGCGGTCACCGCGACCGCGTAGGCGAGACGGGGACCGCGCGCCGTGGGGACGTCGATGAGCCCCAGGACGCCGTAGCCGCCGTCCCACCGTCCGTCGGGCCGGTGGTCGGGACCGCCGGGAAGTTCGTGCATGTCACCGACCAGACCGCCCGCGGCGTCGAGCGCCCAGAGCAGCCAGCGGCTCCCGTCCTGGTTGCCGGACGTGACGACGACCTCCCGGTCGCCGTCGCGGTCCACGTCCCACATCCCGTGCGGCCACGCGCAGGGTCGCTGCCAGTCGAAGCCGACGGGCACGTTCATCTGCCAGCGGGCGGTCATGCTGCCGGCGGCGAGGCGGTGGCCGACGACACCGATGCGATCGCCGATCACCACCTGAGGTGCCTCGTCCGCCTGCATCTCACCGACCGCGGCGGAGATCAGACCCCGGCTCTCCTGGACGGAGAAGACGGCATCGCCGGTCACGAGCCGGTACGATGGACGCCGGCGGCTGCGTTCCAGGTCCTCCAGCGGCACCGGTCCGGGTGCCGGCGCGACGAAGCCCACCAGCAGGGCCGCCAGGGCCAGCCCCGCCAGGCCGCCCGCCAGCGCAGGCAGCAGGATGCCGGCCGGCCCATCCGGGAGCCGGAGGCGCCGCCACGACGAGCCGGTCACGCTTCGCCCTCCCGGCTCGCGCCGATCCCCAGCTGCTTCATGATCCGCCAGAAGACCTGGCGGCGGATGCCGCTGAGCTCCGCCGCTTCGGCGACGTTGCCGCCAGCCCGCGCCAGCTGCGCCGTGACGTAGGCGCGCTGGAAGGCGTTCACAGCCGCGTCCTTGGCCTCGCCGTAGGAGAGCAGGCGCGCGCCGTCGCCGGCCGCGGCGACGTCGGTCAGGATGTGCGCGAGCTCGAGCCGCTCGCCGTCGCAGAGGATGACGGCGCGCTCGATGGCGTTGCGCAGATGGCGCACGTTGCCGGGCCAGGCGTGAGCGGCGATGTGACGCGCGGCCGCCTCGTCGATGGCGCGGATCTGCTTGCCCTGTTCGACGGCGTACCGCTTCAGGAAGTGGTGGGCCAGCGCCGAAACGTCGAGCGGTCGCTCGCGCAGCGCCGGGATCCGCAGCGGGAAGGCGCCGAGGCGGTAGAGCAGCTCGCCGCGAAAGCGGCCCTCGGCAACACGGGTCTCGAGATCCCGGCTCGAGGCGGCGATCACCCGGACGTCGGCGCGCGAGGGCCGATCCGACCCCACGGCCCAGAACTCCCTCTCCTCGAGGACCCGCAGCAGCTTGGTCTGCAGGAAGTCGGGGGCCTCGCCGATCTCGTCCAGGAACAGCGTGCCGCCGGTGGCCACCTCGAACTTGCCCGCCCGGCGCCGCTCGGCGCCGGTGAACGAGCCGCGTTCGTGACCGAACAGCTCCGACTCGGCCAGCTGCTCCGGCAACGCGGCGCAGTTGACGGCCACGAAGGGGCCGCCGTTGCGGGGGCTCAGGGCATGCACGCGCCGGGCGATCATCTCCTTGCCCGTGCCGGTCTCGCCGACGATCAGGACCGTCGCGTTCGTCGGCGCCACCTTCCCGACCTGCTTCAGGATGGCGAGCATGGCGGGGTCGACGGCCACGAGGTCGCCCCGGAGCCGGTGCACCTCGTCCAGCAGGACCTCATGGCTGCGGCGCAGCCGGCGGTCCGCCAGGGCCGTCTCCATGCGGTGGATCAGTTCCTCGAGCCGGGGCGGTTTCGCCACGTAGTCGAAGGCGCCTGCCTTGATCGCACGGACGATCGTCTCGGGCCGCCGGTCGCCGGTCAGCATGATGACGGCCGGGGGGTCGTCCAGGTTCCGCACCTGCTGCAGGACCTCGAGCCCTTGCGGCCGGTGGTCGAAGTCGACATCGAGCAGGAGGAGATCGGGATGGTGGCGGGACACCAGTTCGAGCCCCGCGTCGGCTGTGCAGGAATGCCGGAAGTCGTAGCGGCCGTGGAGGTAAGCCGCCAGGTCGGCGCAGAAGTCGGCGTCGTCGTCGATGAGGAGGACGCTGCTGGTCCGGGGGTTCTCGCCCATGGGAGCCTCACGGCGCGTGATGCGGTCACGCACTCGCTATTGCGTCGATGGTTATGTGGGACTGCACCCTCGTACAGGCCGAGCCGGATGGGCGATGATCCGGGCCGACCTGCCGGGCGCAATGGAACTCAATCCTGCGGGTCGATTCTACCACGTTTCCCGGTGCCTGTCGCGTTCATCCTTGGTATTCGCTCGTCTCGGACCGGATCTCCGCCACGCCCGTCACCCGCTGCTCCACGAGTTGCCCGATGCAGGCCGCCGCCGGCTCCAGGTCCGGTTCGAACGGCCGGCGGAGCAGTGACGCCGCCGACGGAAACAGACCCAGTTCCCGCATGGCCTCCGCCTTCAGCAGACGCTCGCTGTCGTCCTCCTCGTCCAGCAGCGGCAACAGCGCGAACAGGTTCTCGGCCTCTGCCGGCGCGAGCGGAGCCTGGTCGCCACCGGCGCGGCGGGCGTCGTTCTCTGCCCACCAGATCCGCAACCGCACGTAGCGCTCGCGCTCGGGATCACCGGAAACCTCGGCCAGATGGCGACGATGCTCCTGGCTGGTGGGTATGGTCGCCGCCGGCGTATTCCGATCGGCGATCTCGTCGTCCTCGAACGGCGAGCCCCACTGCTCCCCGACCTGCGTGGCATCTTCGAGCCACACGAGAGCCCCGCAGTGGGGGCAACGCAGCAACTCGGGCTGGTCCGGCAGCATCGGAGCCTCCATCTTGCCGTCGGTCCAGAATCGCGCCCCCAGCGTGTTGCCGGAGGCCAGCGTCCGGTGGCGGAATTCGCCGCCGCAAACGGTGCAGCATCGGATCGCATCGGGACCTGGCAGCATGACGGTTCTCCTCTGGCTTGGGCCGCGTTCGCGACCCGCCTGCACGCTCCATCTGTTCGGCACCGCTCCATCTGTTCGGCACCGATCCATCTGTTCGTCACCGATCACGGCGCGAGCGTTTCGAGCGCCTCCAGCACGTCGACGAGCGCCCGGGTGTCCTGCTCGCAGTACTCCTTCAGGGCCTGCAGCACCCGCGCCTTCTCGCCCGGATCCACATCGCCGAACACCACCCGCTGGTACTCGCGCATGGCCTGGCCGCCGTCGGCCACCGCCATGCCGTCGTAGGAGGCGCCGGTGAGGACGGGGAGCACGTCCTTGAGCGAACAGCTGCCGTGCTGCCGCACGTCGTGGAACCAGAAGCTCCTGAACGGCGTCATCAGGTCGCGGAAGCGCGATCCGAGCGCGGTCAGGAAGGCCTCTTCCGCGGGGAACGCGGCCGCCAGCTCGCGGATGACCCGCTGCTCGAAGCTCATGTTCCAGGCGAGGATGGTGCCGCTCGGGCCGATCGCCTTCAGCGCGGTGATCAGGCCGGGCCGGGGATCCTCGGGTGAACCGGCCAGGTACGCCACGTGCCGGGCGGTCGCTCCGGGCCGCTCGATCACGTGCAGCGACATCTGGAAGGGGATCTGCTGGTAGGGCCGGGTCCCGTCGAGGAGCGGAATCGCCGGGTTCATCGTCTCGAAATCCAGGCAGTACAGGGGGTACGCGATCTCTGCGAGCCAGCCGCGGATCCGGCGGGCGTTGACGTGGGCCGTCCCGGTGCGGATCGCCTCCTGCTGCACGCGCTGGTTGGCGTTCAGCTCCGACGCGGGCACGTCGACGATCGCCGCGCGCCCACCGGCGAGCAGCCGGAACGCCTCGGTCTTGCGGATATAGTTCAGCTCGAGGACGTGATGCTCGGGCAGGAAGGCCGAACAGGCGGGCCAGAGGTCGCAGGCATACGGCTTCGAGCAGTGCGCGCCGATGCCGGTGGCGGGACATTCCCCCTCGATCACGGCGAGGAGGCGCGCCACGTTGCCGGCCACCTCGGGCACGACCGCCCGCGCCCGGTCGGTGATGTCCTCGGCGACGAGGAGCCGGGCAGGATCGATCTCGCCCCGCCGCACGTACGTGTTGTCGACGTGCATCAGGAACAGCCGGTCGAGGACGACGTCGCACCGCTCGATGGCGTGCGTCTGGAAGGCCACGTCGGCCACGTTCTCGTCCTTGAGCCTGGTTCCGCTCTTGACCTCGTAGAGGTCCCACGCGCCCCCGTCGGCCGGCACCAGGATGTCGGCCCGGCAATAGCACCCGTCCACCGCGAAGCTGGCCTCGAAGATCGGCTTGCGCTGCGCCAGCAACTCCGCCGTCCGCCGCGTGGTCTCGGCGAGATCGCGGCTGTAGGCCACCTCCAGGCCGCCGGGAAACAGGGTCTTCGCCAGGTCGCCCACGGCGTGACCGGTGTCGAAGATCGCCTGTCGCGCCGCGCCCGGCGGCGGGATGGCCTCGCGGTCGTTGTAATGGAACCAGAGCAGCCGCGGGCACTGCAGCCCCGCGATGTACTTCGATTTCGAGATGACTGCGGCCATGATTCCCCCTAGCATACGTGAAGATCATACATGACGATCATACAGGCAGAGCAAGATCATCCACACAGCGCTCGATCACAGGGCATGGAACGAACTCACGGGCACGGGGACCCGCCATCGGCCCGGAACCGACTGATGAGCCGGAACCGAGTGACGGGCCGGAACCTGGTCAGAGGCCAGAACCGAGCCAGAGGCACACAACTCGATCATAGGCAGAGACCATTCCATCTCCTGGAACGATGTCGACGTAATCTATCTTGACGCATGTCGCCGAAACCTATCACAGGCGGTGAACGATGAAAGCCTTCTTGCGCGCGACGACGGGACCCGACGACTGGAGGGCGCTGCTGGCCGATCCGGAGCAGCAGTGGCGCGCCGGGTACTCGGCCCACGCCCTGGCTCATTGCTGGGAGGCGGCCGGAGACCTGCCCGGCGCCGTGAGGCGCATGCTGGAAACGGAACCGCTCTTTCGCGGCTTCGAGTTGCTTCTGGCCATACCCGAGCTGCAGGTCTCGCTCCCGGGTGGCGGGCGACCGTCGCAGACGGACCTCTGGGTGCTGGGGAGCATCGCCGGCGGTCTCGTGTCGGTGGCCGTGGAAGGGAAGGTGTCGGAGCCGTTCGGTCCGACGGTCGGCGAATGGCAGCGAGGCGCCTCCCACGGCAAGATCACGCGACTCGATTACCTGTGCGACCTGCTCCACCTCCGCCAGTCGTCGGCACCGAGGATTCGCTACCAGCTCCTGCACCGGACCGCGTCGGCCATCATCCTGGCGCGCCGTTTCCACGCGGCTCATGCCGTGATGCTCGTCCACTCGTTCAGTCCGGACCGCGTATGTTCCCAGGACTACCGCATGTTCGCCGCAGCGCTCGGGGCGGTCGCGCAGGACGGGATGATCGTGGTGCCCTCGCATCGTGAACCGACCCTGTCGCTGGCCTGGGTCTCGGATCTGTCGCCGGAGCCGTGATCGCCGCTTCGAGGCCTCGGCCCGAGGCGGGAGGCTCGCGGCCCGAGGATGCTCACGCGGCCCGAGGCGGGAGGCTTCCCACGCGTCCCGCGGTGCGAGGATGCTCACGTCGCGGGGAGCTTTGGCGGCCTCGTTCCCCGGGAAAGAAGAACAGAAGGCCAAACCGAATTTGAGATATGATGCCGTGTACCCGGGTACACTCCCGCCCCGCGCCGAGGAACAAGCCCGCCGGCCCGGAGGCATGCGGGGAGCGGGGCCAAGCCCTACACCCTCCACCCTCCCCGACCCTCGAGGCGTTCATGGGGAGCGGGGTGTCAGGCCAAGCCGTACGCCCTACAGTCGGATAACCCAATATCCCGCCAGCCCGCCCGCCCGCCAGCCCGTTATATGGATGGGAGGCGACGAAACATCAGCCGATGATCTTGCAGAGTTGCTTCCTCGTCACACCGAGCGAGAGTAGCGCCTTAAGTAGCAGGTCGACAGTGACAGTTGGATCGCAAGCCTCCATCTTGGCAACACGGGATTGGCTTGAGCGAATGAGCTTAGCCAATTCAGCCTGGGTAACTCCTTGCTTTTTGCGCTCCCCCTTGAGGCTAGCACTGAGGGCAAGCTTCAACTCAATATACCGGGTTTCCTCGGGAGAGAGACCCAGGAAATCGCCAGCATCCCCAGATGCCCAACCCTTGGATTCGAGTTTCTTCTTCTTCGCGCGGTCCATATCAGTCCTCGCTTCCGGCATCGGCGTCGTACTGCCTGGCTCGGCGCCTGCAGTTCTCTATGGCCGCTGCCGGCGTCTTTCCGGTCTTCTTTTGGAAGACCTCCAGAATCAGGATCGCGTCCGGGTCCACGCGGGTAGAGGATTCTCCAGGTAGAGTCTCCGTCAACAATCCTGAGTTCGTGGCATCGCGGGCCGACCGTGGGCATGGGCCGCGAGTGCGGCATCGACAAGCGCATGCCGGCCTGGAGGCACCGCAGGAGGTAACCAGCCTCGACTCGAACTTCCTTGCTCAGGGGCGGCGATTTGACTTCACCGCTGAGCCACACTAGTGGCTTGTCCGTCGGGTTCATGGGGAAAGGATATGTCAGAAACGACATACCGTCAAGGCCGGGAAATCGGTGCCGGCATGCCTGGCCGGGACGGAGGGGCGAAGCGCCCATATAACTAGCCGTTGCAGCGGCCGGTCGGTCCTGTCACGGCCCGTGCAGGGCACGGTCCGCGCCACCAGGCCCGCCCGCCGCTGAACGGCACGACGACAGCCCGCAGCCCTCCCTACAACTTCCTCACGCCCCGGATCTTCTCCAGCGTGATTCCCTGATCTTCCGGCCGCACCCGCAACTGATGCTCCCGGTACCTGGGCGATTCGATGGCGTCCAGGGCAGCCTGCGCTCGCGTCCAGACCGTGTCGAGCACGCGTCGCATCTCCTTCAGGAGCGCGGCGGTCGCGTCGTCCACCTTCTCGTAGCAGCGGGAGATCTGGGTGGGATCGCGCGCCAGCCGCGAGACCGACGTGAGCCCCGACAGCTCCTCGATGTGCTCCGGCCGCGGCATGTAGGCGTTCTGCAGGAAGACGGGCTGGCGATGGACGAGGAAGTTCCGGTACAGGCCGAGCCGAGTGCGCAGCGCGTTGAAACTCTCGATGCAGTCGCGCGATGCGCCGGCGTCCAGCCCGCGCAGCGCGCCTTCGCGGCTGATCCGGAGGTAGAAGGCGGTCTCGGCCTTGTACCGCCCGCACACCTCGTTGACCGCGCGGCAGAAGGCGAGACAGGCGTCGATCATCGAGTACGCATGGCTGAAGAAGCAGTACAGGCACTCGGTGGCCCGCAGCCGCAGACGTGGGCCGGCCGCGCCCAGTTCCTCGGCCCACTCGTGGGCCTGCACCAGGTGCAGGAAGGTGGCGTAACAGGTGTCGGCGAGGTGGATCAGCGGCTTCACCTGGGTCGGACGCAGGAAGTAGTTGCCCTCCTCGACCACCCGGAAGCTCAGCGGCACGATGTGTCGCTGCCAGAAGGTCTCGTAGTGGGGGAAGTCGCGCAGGAGCACCGGGGCCCACTGCCGCTCGCGACTGTCGCCGTGCCGGGCGAGCCGGAAGCGGGTGCCGTCGAAGGGGGCTGGAGTCGGCATGCGGACGAGCATAACCCGCCTCGGTCTCGCTGTCGATGGCCGGGGGTGCGATCGGGCTGCGTTCCCGATCGGCGAGAGGCGGTCCAGGAGTTTCGCACCAGGGCAGACTTCATTCGACAAAAATCGAGAAGATTGTATACAAAACGGGCACCAAGTGGTATTTTTGCCAGCTGTGGGGGGATTGGCGCCCACATATACCACCCGCGCGTCACGACAACGATCGAAAGGACACCCCCATGAACAGGCTGCTGATGGTCCTGCTCGCCATCGTGTTTGCCGTCTCCGCCCAGGCCGCGACGGAAACCCAGACCATCGAGGTCACGAACGGCGGTCTCACCGACTTCTACGCCACCCTCGACGTTCCCCAGCACAACGTCGCCGTCCTGGGCGATCTGCTGTCGGTGACGCTCGAGATCTCCAGCGTGGTCGACGGCTCCTTCTTCTACGAGAACATGGGCGCCAGCGACGGCGGCTTCCAGGTCAACGACGTGAGCTGGGTGATGACGGCCGAGTTCGAGTCGGCCACGGTGCTCAGCCAGGGCAATACCTTCACGTATCCGCTCACCATGGTCGGCCCGTACGACGGTGTGATGGACTGGGACGGTACGTCCGGCGTGACGCTGCCCTACGGCGACACCGTGAACACCAGCCTTTCCTGGCTGCCTGCCGACGCCGGCTTCGCCGCATTCGACGGCACCGGCACGCGCCCCCTGGCGGTCTCGACCACGGTTCTGTCGTCGCTGAGCGCTTACGGCGGGCAGTCCGCGTACGGAGTGAGGACGGAGGCGACCTGGACCGCCACCATCACCTACGAGTACGACCCCCAGTCGGTCTCCAGCGAGAACCAGACCTGGAGCGGCGTCAAGGCGCTGTATCGATAGTACGAAGGATTCGCAGATTTCTGCGGTTTCGTTAGATCTGCGGGTGTGCGGATGTGCGCAACCGCCAGCGATATCGGAAGGGGCCCCCACCCGGGGGCCTCTTCCGGTTTGCCGTCGAACCAAGTAATTTTGATCTCCCCGAATTTTTCCGAGTGTACCCGGGTGCTGCATATTTTATACAGAATGTCTGGGTTCTGCCTGGGAAAATGTGTCCAGGGCTCCGAGGACCCTGCACGGGCACTGGATTTGATCCTTCGTCCGTCCGATGGTAGCCATCATGCTGCCGATCGGCGCCTCGAACCGCTGGACACATTTCCCCTGGCACAAGGGAATGCCTGAGTTCCCGGCCCTGCCGGCGCTGGCCGCGAAGAAGGCGCTCACCATGCCGGTCAGCGTGCTCACGCCCCCAATTTGCGGGCGTATTGGGGGACCCTCGGGGAGGGATTGAACGGGCGCCCAGTCCTGTATACAGTATAATGTACCCGGGTACACACGTTTAATCACTTTATCTGCTGTTTTGAATTCGTTTCGCCTGCCCTCGTCCCTGCCCCCGTCACGCCGGCTTCTCCGCTGCGAAATCCTGGCGCCCTCACGAGCGCCGGCGTACGTTTGTCGCCCGATGTCCTCGGGGACGGCGCGAGTCACGGCGATCCTCCCCTGGCGCCGGTGGACGGGCGGCGATGCTGCAGGGGAACCGGAAGTGATCATGCTCCCGAACTGGAACGTGGTTGCGGGCCTTGTCGCCGCGACGCTGGTTGTCTCGGCGTCGCCACTGCCGCGGCTGGAGAATCGCCCCGGTCTCGTCGTCCATGCGGTCCTGGAGAGGACGATCTTCCGGGTCGATGTCGTCGCGCTCGAGCTGTGGCTCGGACCGGCGACCGTTCGCGAACTACGGCAGCACCTGACCATGGCCGAATCCGCCGGGGCGCGCGCGCTCGCGGACCCTTGCACGGATCCACGTGACTCACTCGCAGACCCGCGCATGGCCCCGCGCACGAACTCGCGCGACCCGCGCACGGTTCCGCTCGCGGACGCGCTCGCCGGCGCGGTCGCTGGTAGCCAGGACGCGCGGGCGCAACTGGTCTTCCGGCGAGCCGTCGGACTGGAACGTTTTCTCGACGAGGTGATCGGAGACATGAGGCGGGCGGTGCGATCGGGACTGCTCGACGCGGCGGCATTCGACACCGTCGCAGCCGGGCTGCCGGTCTGGCTGGCGCCGCTGCGCGCGCAAGATATTGCGGCGGGCGACCGCTTCACCTACACGATCGCCGGCGACACGTTGCGCACCATCTTCCAGCGGCGCGGGGGCGATGTGGTCATCGACCAGACCGACATCGGGCCGGCTCACCGCCGCTCGCTGCTGGCCAGCTTCGTGGCGCCCGGCGCCGGGTTCCGCGACGATCTCCTGGAGAACCTGCGGCGGTCCGCCGCCGAGCCGCGTCGATAGGAAACATCTCGATCACCCGGCCATCTTCTGCATCATGTCGACGCACCGGCGCGGCGGGCGCCGTTCAACCTGGAGGTCCATCATCTCTGCCCTGGATCAACCCGTGAGCGTGATCGCGCACGAGCGCTGGACCGAACTGCGCCTGGTCCGGCCGCCCCGCAACGTCCTCGACCGCGACCTGCTCGAGACCCTGGTGGCTGCCCTGGATCGGCTGGCGGCACGGCCCGATCCGCCGCTGCTGCTGCTCGCCGCCCAGGGCAAGCACTTCTCCACCGGCTACGCCATCGGCGAGATCCCCGAGGAGGTCTTCCATCGCGACGCCGCCGTGCGCGCCGGTCATCCCTTCGAGCAGGCGCTGGCCCGGCTGGTCCACTATCCGGCGCCGGTGGTGGCGGCCGTGCAGGGGGATGCCTGGGGTGGCGCGGTCGAGCTGCTGGCCTGCGCCGACCTGCGCGTGGCCAGCGACCAGGTGCGTCTGGGGGTACCGCCGGTGCGCCTGGGGCTGGTCTACAGCCACACGGGGCTGCGCAGGCTGCTGCGGGGGTTCGGCTCGTCCCTGACCAGGGAACTGCTGTTCACGGGCGAAGCCATCTCGGCCGAGCGAGCGCAGCAGGTGGGCTTCTTCCACCGGGTGGTCGGAGCCGAGGAGCTGGCGACGGCCGCGATGCAGATGCTGGAAGCGGTGGCCCGGGGCGGACCGCAGGCGTTGCGCGGGACGCGGCGGATCCTCGCGCTGCTGGAAGACGCGGAGTCGCTGCCGCACGCGGCCCTCGAGGAGATCGCCGCGCTGCGCCATGCGTCGTGGGCGGGGGAGGAGTTCCGCCGTGCCCGGGAGGCGTTCCTGGCCGGAAAGCCGTCGCCGTTCGGCGGGATCTGACCGATCGCTGCGGCGATCGCGCCGCCGGCCGTCAGGTCACCGGTGACGCATAGAGCTTCGCCACCTCGTCGAGCCGCTCCCTCAGCTTCTCCACCAGCCATGCCGGCCCCACCAGCCGACCCTCGTCGCCGAACGACAGGATCCAGTTCAGAACCTCGACGTCCGAACTCGACGTGAACTCCAGCCGCACGCCACCGTCGCGCCGCCGCTCGACCACCTGATCCGGGCTCCACACCCGCTCGGTCACGAAGCCGGCCGCCCAGCCGGTGAAATCCGCCACCACCTTGAAGCGCCGGCCGTGGATCACGCCGAACTGCCGGTTCATCGCGCGCTCGAAGTCGTAGTCGGCGGGGAAGGTGAACCGGGTGTCGGTCATCGTCACCGTGCCGAACCGTTGCAGTGCCAGCAGCGGATCGTAGCCCGCGGGCTTGAACACCTCGCCCGGCATCTTCGCGTAGCGCGCGTGCACGTAGATCGACTCGCGGTGCGAGAAGATCTTCAGCGGCTTGATCCGGAACCGCTTCCATCGCTCGTCCAGGACTCGCCGGTACTCCACCTCGCACACCCGCTTCCTCTCCATGGACTCGATCAGCGTCCGCAACTGCTTCTGGAAGGGCGAGTAGTCGATGGTGCCGAAGCGCAGCACGCCGAAGTTCCCTTCGGGCAGCACCTCGTTCTCGGGCAGCATGTTGGTGCTCTTCTCGATGGCCAGCATGGCGTCCCGGAACTGCGCGGCGCCCAGGAGGTGCTCGGTGAAGGCGCGGCACATCTGCAGGGTGGTCAGTTCCGCGGGAGTGAGCATGGCCGCCGGCGCGAACTTCCGCGGCGGCTCGAAGGTGTAATAGAGCCGGTTGCCGCGCTTCTCCCGCTCGATGCGCACGCCGTAGCCGCTCTCGATCTGGCTCACCAGCCGCTGCACCACCTGCTTCGAGCACCCCACCTCGGCCGCGAGCTGGGTCAGCGAGCGACTGCCGGGCCGGAAGCACAGGATGGCGAACAGCCGCAGCAGCTTGTCGCTGTGGCTGAGGTCCGGGTTCAGCTTCCTGGGCATGACCACCTCCGGATTCGCGCTGAGATTCGCGATATCATCTGCATGAATCATTCCATGGCGTGGAACGGTACCCCCGTATGGTCTGCACATCAACGACCGGTCCGCGGCGGTGGGGAACCGGCCCATCAACGACCGGTCGCCGCCGTGGTGGGGAAATGGCCGGTGAGTGGGCGGGCGAGCCGCAGGCGCGGCGGCAGGTGAGCGGGCGTGGAGCTGTAGGCGAAGTGACAGGCGAACCGGCGAGCGAAGTGGCACATCGACATTTGCGGGGAGATTGCGCGGCACATTCCCGGACAGTATGGAGCATGGGAGTCTCGCTCCCGGTACGATACCCGATCGATATCACGATGCTCCCCGCGAAAACCTCCGTTGTGCCAGGGAAAATGTGTCCGGCGCCGGGAAGGCCTGGAGCGGCGGGTTGGGCTTGATACTTCATCCTCGCCACGGCAGTCATGGTGCTGCCGTTCGGCGCTCCGAACCCACAGACACAATTTCGCTGGCACAACCGAGTCAGCTCGGGGGGAAGAGCAGCAGCTTCAAGCCGACCAGGCACAGGAAGGCGGCGATGACCAGGCGGAAGCGCTCCTGCGGGATCCGCTGGACGATCCGCTCGGCGATCTTGGCGCCCACGAACGACACCGGGATGAACAGCAGCAAGCCCCAGCCCAGTCGCGAACCCAGCTCGGCGCCCTCCGACCAGTAGGTCGCCAGGCGGCCGCTGTCCACGGCCAGTCCGATGGCGCCGGCCGTGGCGATGTACACCGACTTGGGCAGGTCGAACGCCGACAGGAAGGCGCCGCGAACTGCGCCGCCGATCCCGAAGATCCCCGCACTGAATCCGTACAGGGTTCCGCCGGCGATGGCCGTCGATGTCGCTTCAGGGATCTTGAAGCGAGTCTTGACGGTGATGAAGACGACGTAGGCGAGCAGCGCGGCGCCGAGGACGCGCGACAGGATGGTCTCCGAAACCTGGAAGACGAGCAGCCCGCCGGCGATGGTCGCCAGGATGCCCGGAACGCCGAACTTGACGATCAGCCCCCAGCGCAGACCCTCGCGGAACAGGGCCATCTTCCAGAGATTTCCGAACCAGTGGATGATGCCGACGAACAGCAGCGTCTCGGACAATGTGAAGAACGAGACCATGACCGGCACCATGATGGTGGACGTGCCGAACCCGGTCAGCGTGCCGGCGCCGCTGGCGAACAGGGTCAGCAGAGCGATCAGGACGAGGTCCATGGCCCGGTCACTCCTCCGTTCGGCCTGGTCGGTCCGAGGCCGGCTCCAGGCTCGGTCCGAGGCTGGTTCCAGGCATCGGCCCGAGGTTCATTCCGGTCGGCCCGAGGCCCACGCACGATGCAACGCTTGCCAGTCGACGCTCCCGTGCGCCAGCGACTCGAGCTGATCCGCGCGCCCGCTGATCCGGTCGGCAGGGACGTGTTGCGCCAGCATCGCCCGCATCTCGGTGGCCATGATCTCGTTCGCGAGCCCCGAATGCGCCTGGAAGGCGAGAAACAGGTTCGCCGTCCAGAACGCCTGTGCCACCGCCGCCTCGCGCAGCCGCGGCAGATAGGTGACGAGTTGACGCGAACAGTCGAACACCCCGTGCAGCACCAGGCCGGGGGCCAGCTTCAGCGCGAGGTCTCCCTGCGGATCGATCACCACGTGCACGCCTGCGGGCACCCGGTCCCGCGGGGGCTCCCGGTAGAGCTTCATCAGCACCGTCACGCCGCGCCCGACCGCGCGCTCGATGCGTCCCCGGAACCACAGGAGCAGTTCGGGGGCGAGGTCGAGGAGGGCCACGTACCGGCACTCGTCCAGGAGCAGACCGAAGCGATCGAGCACCTGGTCGCGATCGTGCAGGCGGTGCACCTCCTCGGTGTCGGGGCGTGGCTTCAGCGGTGCCAGTCCTCGCGCGGCTTCCCGGCTGCGGCGCCGGTACTCGCGCTCGAGGTCCCGGATCACGAGCTCGGGCTCGACCGGCCAGTACCGCGCGGCGCTCGACTCCTTGCGCCCGGGCACCAGCTCCACGGCGCCCCGCCGCTTCAGGTCGTCGAGCGCCCGGTACACACCGGTGGGATCCTTGCCCAGCGCCCTGGCCAGCCGGTAGCCGGTCACGGCTCCTGCGGCCTCCGCGCGGGGGTGGTCGCCTGTTGCTTCTTGCTCATCGTCAGGGCCCGCGGGGGTCATCGACCGTTCCGAGGCGAGGAGCAGCAGTTGCACGTAAGCGTCGGCCTCTGGCTTCGTAAGTCCAAGATAGACAAGCATCTGAGAGAGTTGCGGGTCGGGCGGCATCGTCTGGAGTATCCCCTCATGCCGAATATTAGTGTTGTTAGAACACTATTAAAATACTTCCATTGACCGGGGCCTGTCAATCTCGGAAGCCAACGGGCCGGTCCCGGTTCGGAGGGCCGCCAGGCACCAGACACAATTTCGCTGGCACAACCGAGAGGAATCAGTCATGTCGATCCACACCTGGCAGATGGTCCAGGGACATCCGATCGTGACGATCGACGGCGTCCGCGCCCTCGTGGACACCGGCTCGCCGTCATCGTTCGGCAACCGCGAGCGGCTGACCGTCGCGGGAACCGTCCACCAGCTGCAGCGGAACCAGCTCGGTCTCAGCGTCGACGCCATCGCGGCGATGGCCGGCATCGAGTTCGACGTGCTGCTCGGCACCGACGTCCTGCGTCAGACTCCCTTCCACATCCGCCGCACCGGCCGGCTCGAGTTCGGGGCGGCCGGACCGGCCGATCCGTCACTGTCGCGGATCGATCTCGCCGAATGCATGGGTGTGCCGGTGGCCACGGCGGACGTGGCCGGTCGTCCGGTGCGCGTGGTCGTGGACACGGGCGCGCAGCTGGGCTACCTGCCGCCCGACGTGATCGCACCGTACCCCGTGGTGGATGAGGTGGAGGACTTCTACCCCGCCTTCGGCAAGTTCGAGACCGAGGTGCGCGAGGTGCCGTTGACGCTCGGCGCACAGGAGTACGTGCTGCGTTTCGGATCATTGCCGACGATGCTCGCCCTGGCGCTCGGGTTGATGGGCGCCGAGGGGATCGTCGGCAGCGAACTGCTGGCGCTGCGCGACTGGTGGTTCGACCTCGGCGGCAAGGAGGACGCAGAGACGGGCTCCATACGCGCGGGCATGGGGTTGCTGGCGGAGGTCTAACCCGGATGATTCATGAGCGGCCTGCTGCGGCTGGTCCCCCGCCACCCCTCGTGGCCGCCCTCGCGACGGCCCTACCGCGGCCGCAGAGTCAGCTCGATCGGGAGGTGGTCGGAGATCTCGAACAGCTCCGATTCGGGGTGGTCCACGATCCGCGAGCTCGCGGGCATGACGTGACCGCGGACGAGCACGTGATCGGTCTTCTGCCGGAAATGCATGCCGCCGCGCCTGCCCAGGCGCAGGAAGCCGCCGGCGGGATCGGCCGGATCGATGCTGCCGAACAGATCGCTGGTGTACCGGATCCCGGCGGTGGCGTCCACGTAGCCGCGGCGAGTGGCCGCCGCGAGCGATCGACGCGTATCTCGTCGCGCCGGCGGCAGCCGGTACTGGCCGACGGTATTGAAGTCGCCGCAGACGACGTCGAGGCGGGCTTCGTCATGGCCCGGCTCGGGCCGGTCGCCCTCGGCGTCCACCGCCTCGAGGAGGTGGTCGAGCTGGGTTCGCCGGTGTCGCCAGCCGCCGGCGAAGTCGAGGTGGACGTTGGCGACCCGGATCGTCCAGTCCCCGAGCTGGAAGGTCTGCACGAGCGCCGACTTGGTGTCGGGCCGGCCGCCCTCGGTCTTCTGCTTCTCGTACCAGCGCAGCCGCGTCACCACCGGCAGCGGCACCGGCCGCGACGCCAGCACGCGCGTGCTTTGCCGGAACAGGAAGCCGTTGCCGTACTCCTTGTCGGGGTAGGCCATCACCGTCCTGTACGTCCACAGGTGATCCGGCGAGAGCACGTGCGCCAGACGTTCCAGGACGTTGCGACCATCGGGGAGGTAGGTGGCTTCCTGGATGGCGACGATGTCGGCGTCCCGGAAGGCGGGCGCGGACTCGAACAGTTCGAGCAGGGCCGAGAGGTGGATCGCGCGCTGGATGTTGTAGGTCACGATGCGGATCTGCGCCGGCATGGACGGCATGGGCACCTCCCGTGGCACCCGCATCATCGCTCAGATCGGAGTTCAGGGGAACCGGCGAGAAGGGCCGCACACCAGAGCCCGGCCGTCACGTCCGCGTGGTCGGGGCAGCCGGGCTCTTCGATCGATTCACGATACCCACCAGATCATCGATACACTCGCTTCACGGTGCTCCAGGTGGTCGGCTCCGCGGCCACCTGTTCGGTGACGGTCGCCACCGTCTCGCAGCAGGACGTCTCGTCCATGGCGTCGGTGACGCAGAGGGTCACGATGTACACACCCATCGTGTCGTAGGTGTGGACCGGAGCCACGCCGCTGCCGGTGTTGCCGTCACCGAAGTCCCAGGTCCAGTCGGCGATCTCGCCGTCGGGGTCGGTCGCACCGGATCCGTCGAAGGTGATCGCCTCGCCCAGCGGCGCCTGGTAGGGGCCGCCCGCGTCGCAGATCGGCGTCAGGTTCTGCGTGAAGCCGGAGTATCGGACAGACGCCTGCGAGAAGTTGTAGAAGGCGAACTGGCCGGACAGGTACTCGCTGTCGTTCACCGTGGTGTTCCAGAGCACCGTCTCGCCCTCGCGAACCGTCACGGTGAACTGGCCGGGTGCGAAGTCGAGGGTGAAATGGTAGTCGGTGTTGTCGTCCCAGCCCGTGCCCGCGCCGAACGACGTGGCCAGGATCGTGTAGCGCTCCTGACCGTCCTCGTGCGCCCAGTAGTCGCCGAGCACCATCTCGGCGGGGTCGCCGTGCATCTTCCGGATGACGAAGCCCTCGTCGCGGAAGCCGTAGGCGCTCTGGGCGTTCTGCTTCCAGTCCATGATGTAGCAGTGTCCCGCGTCCTGGTAGCCGAAGGCGAACCCCATCAAGTCATCGTCGCCGGTCGTCTCCACCCGCCAGGTGCCGTTCATGGTGTAGGCGGAGTCGTCCTGGTTGTTCAGGAAGAAGCTCGGATCGGCGTTCACGGTCTGGATCACCGAGGTGTTGTCCGCCGACAGATTCCAGTTGCCGGCACTCTGTCCGCCCGGCAGATCCAGCGTCAGCGGAGTCCAGCTCGAGAGATCGATGAACTGGGCCGACGCCGGCGCTGCAAGCAGGGCGAGTGCCAGCACGGCGGCCGTGCATGATCGACTGGTCATGGTCATTCTCCTTGGATTGTTGGTCCCTCCATCCCCCCTCCATGCCGGGATACGACTCGATACCGGGATATGACTAGGCAAATACGGAGGTGAACGCTCTGGAATAATTTCGTGCGCGGCCGCCGCCCGGGCCGCCCCGGACCTCGTAGAACTCCCACGGCCGCCGCGAGGGCGGCCGGCTGGAGCCGAAAACCGTCGAGACCGCGGCCGCCGGCAGCGCGGCCGGCCTCTTGCTCATGGCCGTTCCGGTGACTCCCGCGGCACCTCGCGACGCAGCGTCTCGGGGTTCAGGACGCGGAATTCCACGCGTCGGTTCATGGCCAGCTCGGTAGGGCTGGTGCCGGTCACGAGGGGGCGGCTTTCACCGTATCCCACAGCCTCGAGGCGGTCGGAGGCGAGGGCGCAGCAGTCCAGCAGGTAGTCCCGGACGGACTCGGCGCGACGCTGGCTGAGGGCCAGATTGAAATCCTCCGGTCCACGAGGGTCGGCGTGGCCCTCGATGCGCACGCGGGCGTCGGGGAACTCCCGCAACACCTCGCCGACCACCTGGATCACTTCCCGCGACCGCGGCAGGAGCCGTGCCTCCGCGGTCTCGAAGAGGATGAGGTTGGTGCGGAACAGTCCTTCGCCGACGATCTGCTCGCGAATGACCGGCGCGGACGGCAGCACCGCGGCGGCCACCAGGTCGGTCGCGGAACGGTCGCGCACCGCGGGGCCGCCGTTCGCGGCGGCGGTCGGGGGGGCGGCGGCCGTCGGGCCGGACGGCGCGCGCGGCCGGTCCTCCGGGAACCCTTCACCCACCTCCACGTCCAGGAGGTCACGCGGCTCTCCGGCCGGCGGCTGCGCCTCTTGCTGCACCCGTTGCCCGGTCGTCTGCGGGCGGGCGCGGGCCAGCTCCTCGCGGATGATCTGCCGCACTCGCTCGCCCAGCTCGGGCGTGAGCGTCACGCCCCACCCGAGCGTATCCGTGGATGCACCGACCGCCGGGGCCGTCGCCGCAGATGCGGACGGTACCGTGTCGGTCGCCGTGAAGACGCTGGTGATCCTCACGCCGCCCGGCTCGCCGTAGCGGACGTACAGCACCGACCCGTCCCTCACCGGCACCGAGGTCATGGCCGGCCGTTCGTCCGCGCTAGCGACCGGGCACGTGGCGGCACCGGTCGACCCGACGAGCACGGCGGCCGCGAGAGCCGCCACGGCCGGTCGCGGCAGGCTCATCGTCCGAACCTCCAGCGGATGCCCAGGAGCACCCGGTTGAGATCGAACAGGTCCACGCCCTGGTGCTCGATGAAGAACACCCGGTCATCGATGTTCGCCGCCACGCCGTAGCTCAGGTTGAGAACGCCCTCCTGGTCGGTACGGTCGGCCACGTCTTCGGAAAAGATCAGGATTCCGGCCCCGAACATCACGTAGGGGGCAACCGAGCCGCTCCACTGGAGGTCACCCAGTTCGTACCGGAGATTCGCCGCCGCCAGGACCGAGGTGGCGTCGCTGAAGAAGCCGAGGTCGAGCTGCGGCACCAGGCGCAGCCGGGGATCGCCACCGACCGGGCCCAGATCCGCCCTCGCCCCGACGATCATCTGCTCGGGCTCGTCCAGGTTGGCGCCCAGCACGGTCTCGAGCGTCCGCAGCCCGAGATCGGCGCGGCCGCCGTCGCCGGCCGTCGTCGTGACGGCGCGGGGCTCGGCCTCCCTCGGCTGCTGAACGACCACCGCAGGCTCTCTGCGCTGGCGCCGCTCGAGGTCGTCGACGCGATCATCGAGACGGTCGTCGATGCGTTCGTCGATCCGTTCGGCCAGGCGCCGCTCGAGCAGCTCGAGCTGCTGATCGGTGGTCAGGCCCGAGTACGTGCCCCCCGCCTCCGCCGCGCCGGCGGGCGGCGGCTGCTGCTGGACCGGCGGCGCAGCGGGCTGGGTCGGCTGCTGCGCTGAGGGCGAGGGTGCCTCCTGTTCGGCCGCACGGCCGGCCTCCAGCTCCTGCCGGATCACCTGACGCAGTGCCTCCTCGTCCAGCTGCGCCGGTGCCGACGGGCGCGTCGGATCGGAGCCGTCCGGCGGGGCAATGCCCGGCTCGGTGGCTCCCGGGCGCCCGGGAACAGCCGTCTCGCGTCCCTCGAAGCGCGATTCGACCCGAACGCCGCCGGGCTGACCGTACCGCACGTAGATCTCGCCCAGAGCGGGAACCGGGATCGTGACCTGCGGATCGCCGCGGTAGCTGCGCTCGATTCTGCGTTCGCGGTCGAGCATCACGTCCTCGTCGCGGGCGCGCTCGTCGACCAGATCGCCGTCCGGGTCCACGGCCGGATACTCTTCGGGGTAATCCACGAAGTCGTCCGCCGGGGGCTCGTCCGGATACAGCTCCCGCCACGCCGCGTCCGCCCGGAACCGCCGCTGCTCCTCGACGTCGGGTGCCCCCTCGCCACCGAGCGAAACGCCGGCACCGGCTGCGAAGGCGATGTTGCTGGTGAGCTCGTCGGTGCTGGTCACGTCCTCCAGGTCGCGCTCGCTGAACAGGTAGTTGCGCACGGAGAGGTCCAGGCGCACGCGGTCGCCGACGGTGAAGTAGAGACCGCCGCCGAGGATCAGCATGGTCTTGTCGTTGGGATCGACGCCGAACTCGTCCTCGTAGTCGTCCTCGAACTCGAGGTGACCGGCGCCCACGAGCAGGTACGGAATGGCGCCCTGGCCGGAGTTCAGGTTGAACTGAGCTTCGCCGCCGTAGCTATGCAGGGGCGAGGTGCCGTCGAGGCCGTTCTCGAGACCCTTCCAGTAGTAGCCTCTCAGCCCGAAGTGCCGACCGAGATCGATGCCCGTCCTCACGCCGCCGAAGTTCTGGGTGGGCAGCCCCCCGTTGTCGAAATCGAGGGACCCCACGAAGATCTCCACCGGCACCGAGACGCCCTTGAGACCGGCGCGGAAGCGCTCGGCCATAGCGCGGTCGATCTCCGTCATCTCGTCGCCCTTGTAGCCGCCCAGCGAGATGTCGATGCCGGCGCCCACCGCGAGGTTGTGGCGCAGATCGTCGACGCCGGGGTCCTCGGGGAAGGCCGGATCGCCCGGCACGTTGCTGGCCAGATGGTACCGGTCGAGGCGCACCGCGCTGTCCTCCACCCAGACCGCCGCGCGAACGCGATCGATCCCGAAACGCAGTCCGCCGCCGACCTTGAAGTTGATCTGGCTGGTCTCGTCGCCGTCGTTGGTGTCGAATCGCATCACGCCCGCGCCGGCCTTCACGAAGGGCACGACACTCCCCGTGCTCAGGTTCATCACGACGTTCACGCCGTAGTTGCGCAGGTCGACCTCCTGGTCGACCAGCGGCTGTCCCGCCGCGTCGAGGAGCCCGGTCGCCGCGAGATCCGTCGCGACGCCGTCGCGCAGGTAGTAGAAGCCCTGCAGGCCGAGATACCTGCCGAAGTTCATCGTGAGCTGGCCGCCGAACAGCTCCGTGTCCTCGAGTCCGAGGTTCTCGCTCCAGCGGACCGTCTGCGCCGCCGGCGTCAGCGTGTAGCTGATGCCGCGGATACCCTCGGCCTGCGCCGGCACGCCCTGCGAGAAAACGACCGCGGCGACCACCAGGAACTGGACAAGAAGAGCGGTGCGCAGCCGGCGGCGCAGCGGGGCGCGCAGCGGGGCGCAGGGCCGGTTGAAAAGCCGGCTGCCATGGACCGGGCGTCGAAACGGCATTCCAGCACCTCCGTGCTCTCGTGGCTCTACGACCTCTGTCAGCGGCGGGTCGGGGCGGCAGTTGATAACGGCTCCTCACATGCGTAGTGACGAGGCGAGTCCGCCGCAACCTGAGTGTTATTCCACGGAAATTGTTTCCGGCTCCTGGCCGTGATCTCGATTTGCCCGTTCGCGCTGCGCCTGCCGCGGGCCTGCTCGATCGCAGCCCTCTTCAGCTTCTGTCGGGGCGTCATGCTGCCGGAGCGACTGTCCTCGCTGGCGATCAATGGTCGCGGCGAAGACGTCCAGGTCGATCGCGATCTGGCCAGCCAGTCGGTGATGGCGAAGGTCTGTGAACTGAAGGTGACGCCGCAGCGCAGGCCGCGAAACCTGCGGATACGGGTGGCGTGCGGCGAGTCGGAGACACGAGTCCATGCGCTCGAACCGCCAGCCTGGCTGCAAGGGATTGTGGTACTTGCAGGTAGGAGAAGGACAGTGGGGCGGCGTCCAGCGGGGCCCGTCGAGTTCGTGGTTGTCCATGCCGGCTGGATTGCAGAACCGGGGCCGGAAACATTCTTCGTGGAATAACTCGCCCGGAGCGGGGACGAGGAAAGGGCCCCGGAGCGGAGGTACGTCGACATGCACAAGGCGCTCACACAGAAGGGTCTTCAGGCTTGTGCGCACCTGTCCGGCACCGCGATCTGGACGCCGCCCTCTGCAGCGCCCGGTCGTGAGTCGGCGAGGCATGGTGCTCACGGTGCAGTGCCGGAGCGTTGTTGCAGCCGGCGGCAGAGAGATCTGCGTGTCGTCTACGGACGGTACCCGGGTACTCGCGTCTCGATGGGTATTTTGCTGTATAATATGGAAGCTGGAGGACGGACGCAGGCGCAGCCTTCTGGTTGTCTGGCGCCGCGGGAGCGCCGTCCGAGTGGCTGTTCACCCCGTTGTTGGGTTGTTTGGCAGTGTGACATCGCTCGGGCGCCCGGCGAGGCGAAGACGACCTCCGGCTGTGCAACGGTCGCCCCCACGGAAAGGAACCCATGTCCACAGGATCGCGCCGTGGTGTGCGGGGGCGTGTTGCATCTGCGCGCGCGACCGCCCAGCGCTCGACCGCCCGGTGGCGTTCGGACCTGCCGGCCGCCGGCCCGCCGCGACTGACCGCCGGCCCGCCGCGACCGATGGCCGCCCCACAGCCGCGACTGGCCGCCGCCCCGGCCCGACCGGCATCCGCGCTGCCGAGATGGACCGTCGCGCTCGCGGCGGCGCTCGTGGCCGTCGCCCTGCCGGTGCTGCTGGGAGCCGCCGTCGCGACGGCGCAGGAGATCGTCGTCAGGGCCCTCACCGAGTACGGCGAACCGCTCGCGCGAGGGGAGGTTTCGCTGCGCCCGCCCACCGGGCCGGTGATCGTCGTGCCCATCGGCTGGATGGGAACCGGCACTCTGGATCGCGACGAACTGCGGGCCTGGACCACGTACCGCGTGGAGATGAACGACCGCGACGGGACGTTGCTCTACAGGCACGCCGCCTGGAACTTCGATCCCAGGACGACCGAGCCCGACTTCGATCCCGAGCTGATGATGAACCGGATCGCGCCGACCCTCCAGGTCCAGGGGCTCGACGACGAGGGGCTCGAAGTGACCATGTTGCGCGCGCCGAATCCCAAGTACCTCGAGCAACTCCAGATCAACGCCGAGAGACGGTCGCTGGTTGACCTTCTGCGCCGGCCCTCGTTCGTGGGCGGAATCGCCCTGACGCGGATGTTCGGCAATTTCGGCGAGGACGAGGACTTCGGGGTGCTGGACGCGAAGCTCGGGATCTCGTTGTGGGGAGCGTACCGCTTCGGCTACTCGCCCGAGGCGACGGTCGACGAGTGGACATCGTTCCGTCAACTGGTGTTCGGATACGCGCAGAATCGTTACACGACCGAGCAGATATTATCTCCGGGTTCCGAGTCGAACGTCGCGTTCCACAGGTTCCACGCCGGTTACGGCGTCGGCCGCATGCGCAATGACACGCACCTGAGCGTCGATGCCGTCGCATCGCTGGGCGGCATCTACGACGGCATCAACACCCTGAGCTATCTGGACCGGCAGTATGGTCTGTTCGGACTGGGCCTGCGGGGATCCATCATCCAGGGCATCGTCACGGGGAACGTCGACGTCGGGCTGTCGGCGCAGTTCGCGCTCCTCTATTACCCTGCAGACGACCTCGCGGAGGACCACTGGTACGGCCTGGCGCCGTCCGTGTCGCTGGGCGCAGTCATCTTCTAGTCGCCCGGGACGGGGCGTCGTTGGTCGGGTCGACTTGCCGGGGAACGGCATCGAAGGAGAACGCCATGTCGGGGCCTATGGTGATCATCGCAGCGTTCGCCAAGGCGAGCGCCAAGGCGATCGCGAAGGCGATTGCAACGCCGGCCGCTACGCCTGCGACGTCGCGGGCCAGGACGCAGGCTGATTCGCGAGCCCTGACGCCGGCCGGAACACTGGCCGAAACACTGGTCGAAACGCCGACCGAAACGCCGGCCGAAACACTGGCCGGAACGCCGGCTGCGACGCCGGCCGTGACGCGGGCCGCGGTGGTGGCCGTGACGCTGGCTGCGGTGCTGGTCGCCTCGATGCTGGTCAGCGGCGGATGCGACACCGAGGACAACGACTGGTCGCTCGTCGCTCCCGACGGTGATCTCGATCTCGTGCTGAACAAGACGGTCGACGATGCGAGTCCGATCGAGGGGCAGGTGATCGCCTACTCCTTGACCGTCAGGAACGACGGCCCCGCCGATGCTCGCGAGGTCGCGGTGATCGAGGCTCTGCCGGCCGGGGTGGCGTTCGTGTCGGCATCCGTCACCCGGGGTTCGTATTCCGACACCACGGGCGTGTGGACGGTGGGTGCCGTCGCCGAGGGCGACAGCGTGTTGCTGGTCCTCCGCGGCGTGGTCGAGGAGAACACGAGCGGCCAGACGATCACCAACTCGGCAGCGATCTTCCTCGACGGTCAGGTGGATGCGGACGAGTCCAGCAACCGGGCGTCGGCAGCCATCATGGTCAGCGCCATCGACGTCGCGCTCGCGAAGACCGTCGACAGGCGGGCGCCCATCGAAGGCGAGCTGATCACCTATGTCCTGACCTTGACCAATCACGGTCCGGGTGGTGCGACCGGCATCGCGGTGAGCGACCGTTTGCCTGCTGGACTGGCTTTCCAGTCCGCCGATCCGTCGCAGGGAACCTACGACGAGGCGACCGCCGTCTGGACGGCCGGTGACCTGGAGGACGGCGCCACCGCCACGCTCGCGATCGCGGCCACGATCGATCTCGGCACCGGCGGCGAGAGGATCACCAACACCGCCGCCATCACGGCGCTCGAGCAGCTCGACTCCGATCCCGGGAACGACGAGAGCAGCGTTGACATGGTGGTGGGGGCTCGGCTCGCCGACATCTCGGTCGACAAGTCGGTCACCGAGACGGCGCCGGACGAGGGACAGCAGATCACCTACACCGTGACCGTGTCGAATGCCGGTCCCGAGGACGCCTCGGGGCTTTACGTCACCGACCAGCTGCCCGCGGGCGTCACCTTCCGGTCCGCAGAACCCTCGCAGGGCACCTACAGCAAGGACGGGGGGCTCTGGGCGGTCGGCAACCTGGCCGCCACGGCGAGCGCCTCGTTGAACCTCGATGTCACCGTCGATGCCGGAACCAGCGGATCGATCATCACCAATTCCGCCGCGGTCACGGCGCTGGAAGAGGTGGACCTCGACGAGGAGAACGATCACGCGTCCGTGGACATCCGCGTCAACACGGTGGACCTCGCCCTGGACAAGACCGTCAGCAATGCCGGCCCGGTCGAAGGAGAGACCATCTCCTACACGATCACGGTCGCCAACGACGGCCCGGGCCGGGCGACGGAGGTCCGGGTGACCGACAGGCTGCCCGCGGGCGTGACCCACGTCGGCGATTCCCCCTCGCAGGGATCCTATGCACCGGTAAGCGGCGTCTGGACGGTCGGCAGCATCGAGGCCGGGGCGCAGGCGAGTCTCGTGATCGACGCCAGCGTCGACGCCGGCACGGCGGGCGCGACGATCGTCAACACCACCACGCTGACGAACGTGGCGCAGATCGACACCGAAGCGGGCAACGACAGCGATGCTGCCGCGATCACGCCCGGCGCCCAGGTCGCCGACCTGGAAATCACAAAGACCGTGACGGACAGCACGCCGAGCGAGGGTCAGGAGATCGCTTACACGGTGACGGTCCGCAACCGTGGACCGCAGGACGCCACCGGCGTCGTGGTGACCGATCAGTTGCCGGCGGGCGTGGAGCTGGTGTCGGTCACGCCGAGCGGAGCCTACGACGCGCAGTCCGGCCTCTGGACGGTGGGCGACGTGCCCGCGTCCGGATCGGCGGCCCTTGCCCTGGCCGTGAGAGTGAATGCAGGCACCAGCGGCCTCGAGATCGTCAATACCGCGGCGGTGACCGCGCTCGATCAGGTCGACAACGAACCGGGCAACGACGCGGATTCGGTGACGCTCCTCGTCGATACCGTCGATCTTCAGATCGACAAGTCGGCCAGCGATGCGGCGCCCCTGGAGGGGACGGCCATCTCCTACACCGTGCGGATCACGAACGGCGGCGAGGGCAGGGCGACGTCGGTGCAGGTCCGCGACCAGTTGCCGACCGGGATCTCTTACAGGAGCCACACGGCGTCGCGGGGCACCTACTCCGCCGAGACGTCCCTCTGGAACGTCGGCTCGCTGGCATCGGGGGCGGACGCGACCCTCGTCCTCGAGGTGACCGTCGACGTCGGCGCGAGCGGGCGCACCATCGTCAACACGGCCACCGTCGCGAACGTGGACCAGCCCGATTCCGACCCGGGCAACGACAGCGACACGGCCACCATCAGACCGACCCCGCAGCAGGCGGATCTCGCCCTCACGAAGTCGGCATCGCACGAGACCGTCGACGAAGGTGGGCAGATCGTCTACACGGTGTCCGTGCGCAACAACGGGCCTCAAAACGCGACCGGCGTCGTCGTGACTGATGAGTTGCCGGCGACACTCGAACTGCAGTCGGCGAACCCGAGCGGCGCCTACGATGCTCAGACGGGTCTGTGGACGGTGGGCGGCATCGGCGAATCGCAGACGGCGACGCTGACCCTCACCGCGGCCGTGAAGACCGGCACCAGCGGTCTCGAGATCGTCAACACGGCCGCGGTGACCGCGCTCGATCAGGCCGACGAAGTTCCGGCCAACGACTCCGATTCGGTCACGATCCTCGTCAATCCCGTCGATCTGCAGATCGCCAAGTCCGTCAGCAACGAGGCGCCGGCCGAGGGCGCGAGCATCTTCTACACGGTGCGGGTCACGAACCACGGCCCGGGGGCGGCGACCTCGGTACGGGTCCGCGACCAGCTGCCGGATGGAGTCTCGTACACGAGCTATGCCGCCTCGCGTGGCACGTACAACCCGCAGACGTCGCTCTGGAACCTCGGCGCGCTTGCCGCTGATGCCACGGCGACTCTCATCCTGAACGTGACGGTCGATGCCGGTACCACCGGCCAGACGATCTTCAACACGGCGAGCGTCGCGAACGTCGACCAGGTGGATTCGAACCCGGCCAACGACAGCGATACGGTCACCATCGAGCCGGCCCGCCAGCGGGCGGATCTCGCCGTGACGAAGACGGCGTCTCGAAATGCCGTCGACGAGGGCGGGCAGTTCGTCTACACGGTGACCGTGCGCAACAATGGGCCCCAGGATGCCACCGGCGTCGTGGTGACCGACGAGTTGCCGGCAGGCCTGGAGCTGGTTTCGGCGACTCCGAGCGGCGCTTACGACGCGCAGGCGGGCCGGTGGATGGTGGGAACGGTGGCCAACTCCGGCACGGCGACCCTCTCCCTCACCGTGGCCGCAAATGCCGGTACGAGCGGCCTCGAGATCGTCAACACCGCGGTGGTGACGGCGCTCGACCAGCTCGACGGCGTTCCGGGCAACGACTCGGATTCGGTGACGATCCGCGTCAACACCGTCGACCTCCAGATCAGCAAGTCGGTCGACGATGCGGCGCCCCTCGAGGGAGCGACCGTATCCTACACCGTCCGGGTGACGAACGACGGCCCGGGCGGTGCCACGTCGGTGCAGGTTGGCGACCAGCTACCGGCGGGGGTTTCCTACGCGAGCCATTCGGCTTCGCAGGGATCGTACACCGCCCAGAGCGGGCAATGGAGCGTCGGGCCCCTGGCGTCGGAGGCCGAGGCGACCCTCGTCCTCGCTGCGACCGTCGATGTCGGGACGAGCGGGCAGACCATCGTCAACACGGCGAGCGTCACCGATGTGGATCAGGTGGATTCGAATCCGGCCAACGACAGCGATACGGCCACCATCAGCCCGGATCGGCAGCTCGCCGACCTCGCCCTCACCAAGACCGCCTCTCCGGCCAGCGTCGACGAGGGCGGCCAGATCACCTACACGGTGACGGTCCGGAACGACGGACCGCAGACCGCAACGACGATCTTCGTGGCGGACGATCTGCCGTCCGAGGTGAACTACACGTCGTCCAGCGTCACGAGGGGGGTCTTCGATCCGGCGGCCGGACGGTGGGCCATCGGATCGCTGGCGATCGGCGCCAGCGCCACGCTCACCATCGACGTGACGGCGAGATCGGGAACCAGCGGTCAGACGATCGAGAACACGGCGTCGGTGGTGGCGCTCGATCAGGCGGACGACAACCCGTCCAACGACTCGGACGCCGCCAGCGTTCTCGTCAACACCGTCGATCTGCGGCTGGCGAAGACCGTCGACGTCCTGGCACCGGCCGAGGGACAGCTGATCACCTACGAGGTCGTCGTGACCAACGAGGGCCCCGGGGCGGCCACCGGCGTGGCGGTCGAGGACGATCTGCCAGGCGGCGTCACGTATGAATCGGCCAGCCCGAGCCGGGGATCTTACTCCGGAGTCACCGGAGCGTGGTCCGTCGGATCGCTGGCCGCGGACGCATCGGCCACGCTCCTGCTGCGGTCGACGGTCGATGCCGGCACCGCCGGCACCACCATCACCAACGCCGCATCCGTTGCGGCGCTCGACCAGCTCGACCCGGATTCCAGCAATGATTCGGCTGCCGTGGCCATCGTTCCGGTTTTGCTGAGGGCGGACCTCGTCGTGGGGAAGAGCGTCGACGACCCTCGCCCGGAAGAGGACGACAAGCTCGAGTACACGGTGACCGTCAGGAATGCGGGTCCCCACGATGCCACCGGCGTCGTCGTGACGGACCGGTTGCCGGAAGGCGTCAGCTACGCGCGCCACAGCGCGACGAGGGGTACTTACGATCGCGCGACCGGCGTCTGGGATGTGGGCTCGCTCGAGAACGGCGCCGAGGTCGAGTTGACGCTCCACACCGTCGTCGAGGACGGCACCGAAGGTCAGACGATCACGAATACGGCCACCGCGACCGGCGACCAACCCGACCCGAACCCGGAGAACAACAGCGCTTCGGTCGATATCCTGGTGGAGGACGATTGAGATCGGCGGCGGGGCGATGAGTTGCACCCGGGTGCCCCCGGGTGCAGAACCATCGGGCGACCGCCGCCGCCTGGCGACTGCCGCCTAGCGACCGCCGCCCTGTTGAGCGGGCGTGCTGTCGATGATCTCCAGCTGGATCCGCTCGAACTCCGCGATCAGTTCATCGGTGGTCGGCTCCTGCTCGCGCATGGCGTCCATCAGGTCCTCCCGGAACGATTCCTGGAGCGCCACGAACTGGCTGTCCTGCAAGACGACGCTCTGGGCTTCCTGCAGATGCTGCTGGGCGGCCTGGGCGTCCACGAGGATCTTCTGGCGTTCCGCGTCGGAAAGGTCCTCCTTCTGGAGGTCTTCCTGCACGGATTCGAGGGTCTCGACGCTACCTTCCGGATCGTAGCCGTTCTCGACCATCTTCTTGACGACGAGCTCTTCCAGCGCCTCGCTCTGAGCCAGCAACTCCGGGTTCGCGGCGAGAGCTTCCTGCTGGGCCGCTGCGAGCTGCTGCTGGATCTGCTGGAGCCGCATCTGCTTCTGGGCCTGCTGCTCCATCTGAGCTCCCGGCGGCGTCTGCTGCTGCATTTGCGCGCCGGCTTCTCCCGTACCGAGAGCCATCGCTGCCAGCACAATGAGTGCACAGATGGCAGCCCGGCGGGATTTCGCGATTCGCATCGTGGATGTTCTCCCTGTTTCGGCCCATGGCCGTTTTCGTCCGCCGAGCAGTTCGGCGCCCGTGGTGGGCGCCGGGTCGAGTCCCTCGCTGGACCGCCGCTCGGTGCCCTTGGTCGGACACCAGGAGCGCGCCGATGTTCCCGTCGAGACCGGATCTCCTCGGGGCCGGTGCTCGCCAGGGCCGGTCGAGGTTGGCTCAATCCCCGCCGGGAAAACACGTTACGGTCAAATGAAATTGAGGTGATCCTACCGGCTGGCGTCTTCGATTCCCGACCCGTCCGGTTTGCGGCGGCACGGGACTGTGCCTACGTATCGAGTGAGAAACGAGGCGGTGGAGAGAGGTACGAGCGGACGCGCGAGCGAATGGGCGAGGGTCGGGACCGCGCCTGCCCGGCCCCGGCGGGCGGCGCGATCATGAACGACATGTAAAGTGTGAACAGCGTGAAAACGACGTGAAAAGGAGACGACATGGCGAGATTGACGAGCAAGGTGGCCCTGGTCACCGGTGGTGCCCTGGGCATCGGGCGTGAGAGCTGCCTGGCCATGGCGCGGGAGGGCGCGGCCGTGGCGGTGACCGACATCAAGATCGATGAGGCCGAAGCGGTCGTCCGGGAGATCGAGGAGCAGGGCGGAACCGCTTCGGCCTGGAATCTCGACGTCAGCGACGGCAAGCAGGTGCAGCAGGTGTTCGCGGAGGTGGTCGAGAAGTGGGGCCGGCTCGACATCCTGGTGAACAACGCCGGCATCACCGGTCCGAACCAGCCCACCCACGAGATCGAGGAGGAGGACTGGGAGAAGTTGATGGCGGTGAACGTGCGCGGCGTCTTCCTGTGCACCAAGGCCGCCGTGCCCCACCTGCAGCGCAGCGGCGGTGGCAGCATCATCAATCTTTCGTCCATCTACGGGATCGTCGGCGCGCCCGACCTGCCCGCCTATCATGCCTCCAAGGGCGCGGTGAGGCTGATGGCAAAGACCGACGCGCTGCTCTACGCCGGAGACCGCATCCGCGTCAATAGCGTGCATCCGGGCTACATCTGGACGCCGCTGGTGGAGGAACTCGGCAAGGCTCATCCCGGCGGCGTGGAGGCGTTCCGCCGGGAACTCGACGCGAAACATCCGATCGGCCACGTCGGCGAGCCGGCCGACATCGCCCACGGGATCGTCTATCTCGCCTCGGACGAGGCGAAGTTCGTCACCGGCAGCGAGCTGGTGATCGACGGCGGCTACACGGCGCAGTGACGGAAGCTCTCGCGCTCGAGGGCGACCGCGATCGCCGGAGCATCACGGCACGCCAGGCGGCGAGAGTCGAGAGTGATGCGGGTCGGCTAGTCTTTGGGGATCACGCTCAGGTTGCCGCTGCGCTCGAGGTACACCGCTTCGACCTCGGCGAGATCGCCATGGCCGCTCTCGCGCAGCCCCTCGGCGATGTCTCGCGGCGTCATGCCCGTCCTGCGCATCGCGTCGGGAATGTACTCGCCGCCGGCGACCAGACGGGTCTCCGAGCCCTTGATGGCCGCGCCGAACCGGGACCACCGGAACGCCAGGCTCGTGAACGCGAGGTGCAGCAACACGAGCATGATCGCTGCCGCGAAGGTGGGGATCATCGGGGAGTTGCCGGTGACGGCGCGGCTGATCACCGAGCCGAGGATCACCCCGAGCACGATGTCGAAGCTGGTGTTCTTGCCGAACGCGCGGGTTCCGCCGGCGCGCACCAGGATCAGCGCGAAGCAGAAGCTGGCGACCGCCCGCAGGCACATCTGGTACCAGCTGATGGACTCTTCGCTGCCGAAGAGCAACTCGAGTGTCTCGCCCATGAGCACATTGTAAGCCCGCGCGGTCGCGCTCGCTCCGGAGGGCGCCGTCCAGGTGCTGGAGGGATGGATCAGCCGCCGGAGACGGCTCGCACCGAAGGAGATCCGCGGAGCCTCGTTCGAGTCACGATAGACGGTCGGGGCGACGGACCCCCACTCGCCTGGGATGTGGTCCGCCGCCCCTGGTATGTTCTGGTATGACGACCGCCGGTCAGGTTCCTTGCCACCGCGATTCCCGGCGACTTCCCGGCCTCGAACTCGGGTCGTCCATCCCCCTGGGCGGGATGGGCCTGGACCACGATGGTCCGCTCGAACTCGAAGACCGGGGTCAGCTGTCGTTCCCGGTGCTGATCCCCCACCTGCTGCCGCGTCTGGAATCGGCGCGGTATATACCAGGCCCATCGCAAGAGCGAGGCCAGCCAGAAAGACGATTCCTGGAGAAGCCAACCGTGAACGTAAGATGATGATCTGCAACCGATTGAGCGTCTCAAGCATTCGCGTGGCGGGTCGCCCTCCAGCCTGGCCGGGTCACGTATTTGTGACACCAGGGAAGCGGGCTTTCGGCTAACCCACTGCGGGGGAGTAAGATGCCGGTGTCACGACGAGGTTGCGGCACGATGCGCCCAGGTGCGCCGCCGGTGCGCCGGGTCACCACGCCACCGCTGATGGTCCGGGTTCCACGTTCAGGCTCGCGAGATAAAGACGGCCCCGGGATGCGCAGGTCCCCGGGGCCGCCTCGTTGCCGGTGCTCGGCGCGCCGGCGCGGCTCGGGCTCAGCCGCTCTCCGGACAAGATCCGGCAGGAGTGGATGCTCGGCAATGGCACGCGAAGCGTTTCAGAAACGCCCCCATCCGGCCGCGGCGTGGCGGGAAGCGGGGATGCGAGAGATTTGAAGAGAAGTGGACGGAGGAGGCCGGCCGGCGCGGGGCCACAGCGGATCCTGCGGACAGCCGCCCGGTCGCGTCAGCGGTCACACGACAGGAGGCGATCCATGGACGTTCTCGAGCTCATCCGGTCGCGCCGAACCGTGCGCCGGTTCAAGTCCGACCCGATCCCGCAGGCCGTTCTCGGCGAGATCCTCGAGGCGGCCATGTGGGCGCCGTCCCACGGCAACACTCAGCCCTGGGAGTTCATCGCCGTCGGCCCGCAGGGGCGGGCGCGGTTGCTGGCGCTGATGCAGGCGAAGATCGACGAGTTGCTGCAGGCACCCGACCTGCCGGAGCCGCGGCGGCAGGCCATGCTCGCGCTTCGTGAGGACTTCGGTGGCGCGCCCGCCCTGATCGCGGTGGTGAGCCGGCCCCCCACCGAGGAACTGGAGAAGCTCGAGCACCTCACCAGCACGGGTGCGGCCGTCCAGAACCTGTGCCTCGCCGCCTGGGCGCGCGATATCGGCTCGGTGTGGCTGTCGGTCGGCAGCGCACCGCCGTCCCGCCCGATCCTCCAGGTGCCCGATGGCGCCACCGTGGTCGCGCTGCTGGCGCTGGGCTACCCCGACCAGGTGCCGCCGGCGCCGCCGCGGGAGGCGGCGACGACGCGGTTGAGAAGCGTGCCTTGACTCCGATCATTGTCGGTTGGCACTGATAGGCCGTGCCTTGGCAGCCGCCCCTACTGTGTCGCGAGACCTCCGGAGCCCCGGATTGACGTGAAACCCCTCGGCTGGTACACTGCTGGGTGGAATTATGATGAATCGTCTGAACCGCTCGCTGTCGCCTTCATGCCTGTCCCACCGAGAGGAGTCCCACTCGCCCGACCACCGCTCCGGTGTCCATCGCGCGTCACCCCACCACCCGAACGCCGACCCACAGGAGTCATCATGAACAGATTTGCTGTCGTCACGAGTCTCGTCCTGCTGATCCTGGCGCTCGCCTCGCCAGGTCTCGCGGCCGACACCCGGCCATTCGTCCCCGTCCAGCAAGGTTTCACCACCTCGGCACCCGAGGTTTCGCTCTATGCCCCCGACCGCGTTCTCGTGCAGCTGACCCCCGACGCGGCCGCCCAGGCCGTCCTGGACCTCGGCCTGGACAAGGGCGCGCAGGCCCGAGGGCCGCAATTCGGTCTGCCGGACGTGGACGCGGTCCTCGCGGCCGCGGGCGCCCGCACGATCGAACGGCCGTACCTGCCTTCGGCGAACAAGGCCGCTGCCGAGGCCGTCGGCAAGGACCGCTGGTATCTCGTGCGCGCCGACGCGGGCGACATGCTCGCGCTGGCCAATCGCCTGGCCGCGGAGCCGGCAGTCGAGGCGGCCACCCCCGACTGGCGCGCCTTCCCCGCGGTGGCGCCCAACGACCCCATCTACCTCGACCAGTGGGGCCACGACAACACCGGCCAGATGCTCAGTTACGACTGGAGCACTCACAGCCACGAGAACGGCGAGCCGGTCGGTACGCCGGGGTTCGACTCCCATGCCGAGGAAGCCTGGGCGAAGAGCCAGGGCTACGGCAGCTCCAGCGTGGTGATCGCGATCCTCGACAGCGGCGTGGACATCGACCATCCCGACCTGAGGCTCACCGCCGGGTACGACTTCGGTGACAACGACAGCAATCCCGACGACAACAGCGCGAGCCCCGGCCACGGTACGGCGTGCGCCGGCGTGGCGGCGGCCATCGCGGGTAACGGTCTCGGTGTGGCCGGCATCGCCGGCGGCTGCACCATCATGCCCTGCAAGGTGGCCGACAGCGGCGGCTCGATGTACTTCAGCTACATCCAGGATGCGCTCTACTGGGCAGCAGACCAGGGCGCGGACGTCATCAGCATGAGCCTGGGCGCGGGCATCTCCAGCGATGCGGCTACCGATGCGGCCCTGCAGTACGCCTACAACGCCGGCGTGACGATCGTGGCCGCCACCGGCAACGCGAACGCCAGCACGATCAGCTATCCCGCGATCAACCAGTACGTGATGGGCATCGGCGCAGCCTCGCCGTGCGGCGACCGCAAGCGCAGCTCCAGCAGCCGGCTCGAGGTGAACTCGGGCGTCAATACCGACCCGAACGGCTACACCTGTGACGGCGAGCGCTGGTGGGGTTCGAACTACGGCTCCACCACCAAGGACGCGGCCGGCGCGGTGGACGTGATCGCGCCCACCATCATGCCCACCACCGACATCGGCGGCTCGGGCGGCTACGCTTCCGGCGACTACAGCATGTGGTTCAATGGCACGTCCTGCGCCACGCCGTACGCGGCCGGAGTCGCCGCGCTGGTGATCTCCGCCAACCCGACCTTCACGCCCGCGCAGGTGCGCGCGGCCATTACCGGCACGGCCACCGACATCGTGAACGTGGAGTCGGTCGCGGGCTGGGACCGTTACAGCGGCTACGGGATGGTCAACGCCGACGCGGCCGTCGGCGGCGGGTCGGGCCCGGTAGCGCCGACGGCATCCTTCACCGGGACACCCGTCAGCGGCTCGTACCCGCTGGCGGTGCAGTTCACCGACGCCTCCTCCGGCTCGCCCACGAGCTGGAGCTGGACCTTCGGCGACGGTGGCACCTCCACCGCCCAGAACCCCGGCCACACGTACGTCGCGGCGGGCACCTACTCGGTGTCGCTGACGGTGAGCAACGACGCGGGCTCCGACGCGCTCACCCGTACCGACTACATCACCGTCACCGAGCCGGGCGTCACCACCTTCGTGACCGCCGGCGGCGAGACTTCGGTCGACGGCACCGTGTCGGGCAGCTACCTCGACACCCAGGTTGACGACGGCGTGGTAGAGACGATCACCGAGGTGCAGTACACCGGCCATCCGGTCAAGACGTACAGCTACCTCGAACACCGGTGGAGCTTCAATCTGCCCGCCGGCGGCAACGCCACCTTCCACCTGCAGGCCGCGCGTAGCAACAACGCCGACGGCGACGACTTCGCCTTCGAGTACAGCACCGACGGGACGAACTGGGTTTCCCTGGTCACCGTCGCCAGCGCCACCGAGCAGACGTTCAGCGTTGCGCTCGGCACCCTGAGCGGTGCGGTCACGGTGCGGGCCTACGACACGGACCGCAACTGGGGCAATGTCGCTCTCGACGCCCTGACCGTGGACTACATGGCCTTCGAACTGGGCGACGTGCAGCCCACCGCGCCCACGGCTGCGTTCGCGGGCGCACCCACCAGCGGCGCGTACCCGCTGGTCGTGCAGTTCACCGACCAGTCCACCGGTTCGCCCACCAGCTGGAGCTGGACCTTCGGCGACGGCGGTACCTCCACCGCCCAGAATCCCAGCTACACGTACAGCGCGGCGGGCACCTACACGGTGTCGCTCACGGCGACGAACGATCTGGGCAGCGACACGATCACCAAGTCCGGCTACATCACCGTGACCGAGCCTTCGACCGGCGAAGGTATGCACGTGAGCGCCATGGCCGTGTCCCGGAAGACGGCCGGACCGAACATCTCGGGCCTGTGCAGCGTGACCATCGTGGACGCCGGCGGCGCAGCGGTCGCCAATGCCACGGTCACGGTGGCGTACGACGGCAACAGCAGCGGCAGCATCAGCGCCCTGACCGGCAGTGGCGGCGTCGCGAGCTTCGAGACCGGCAAGGTGCGCAACCCTGCCGGCGAATGGTGCTTCGAGGTGACCGGCGTCACTCACGCCACGCTCACCTACGATGCGGCGGCCAACGTCGTTACCCGGGCCTGCGAGAGCGGCACAGTGTACGGCGCCAACGAGCAGCGGCTGCCCCTCGAGTTCGCGCTCGACCAGAACCAGCCGAACCCCTTCAACCCGATGACCGAGATCGTCTTCCGTCTGCCGGAGGCCACTCCGGTGAACGTGAAGATCTACGACGTGCACGGACGCGTGGTGGCCGTTCTGGCGAACGGTTCGCTCGCAGCCGGCGAGCACCGCGTGACCTGGGACGCCCGCGACCGCGCGAGCGGACTCTACTTCTACCGCATCGAGACGCCGACCTTCAGCGAGACGCGCAAGATGACGTTGCTGAAATAAGGCCATATGTCCTCTCACTTCCCCTCCTGGGGGGGGGTAGAATCCACACTTCGGTGAGGCTTCTGCCCCTCCTGGAGGGGGAGTCAAGGAGGACCCGATGGCACGCACCGAGACTGACCGTTTGTCCGAGAAGACGATCGAGCGGCAGTTCATTCACGAGCTCGAGTCCGACTTCGAACTAGC
>JAWOID010000052.1:0-4902 GCA_046484865.1 Candidatus Krumholzibacteriia bacterium | reverse complement strand
CGGCCGCACGGAGAGGCGCTTCCTCCTGGGCCGCTCCACGAAAAAGTAGTGGATGGCCAGGGCCGTCACGATCAAGCTGATAAGAAGACCTGTGAGCATCGTTCTCTCCCCTCGGTACTGTGTTCGGCGTCTCCGTCCTCCGATCACACCCTTCCGGCCACGATTTCAAAGCAAGGGTGGTGCCAGGGGGGCGCCCGGATGGGTGCGACCGTACAAACTGTTGTACTGACTAGACTTAGGTTGGTGCCCTCATGGTTCCAATGCGGCCGCTTCGCTGATGGTTGTGTAGGGAATTTCTACACGGCTTCGGCAGAGAATGGATGAAATGTGTGGAAAAGCTCCCCAGCACGGGGGTTTCACGGTGTGGAAATACACGACGGCGGATTGTTGCAATTTTCGACAGTCCTCTGGCCTTGGTGGCCGGCGATGCCCTCTGCGTCAGTTACCGTCGATCGGGGTCTCCATCTTACCGGCCTAAGCGATGTCACCGCTCGCGGTCGAGTTGTTCGTGCCACACGGCCAGCTCCCTGACGCGCTAGCACACCATGCTGCGGCTTCGTGAGGTTCTCCTCGGAAGTGGCTCAACCGGCGGGTTCGCCCCCACGCTCCGGAGTCAAGGGTCATTGTACCCGCACCTCTTGAGCTCACGGTGATCAAGGGGTATCCTATTGATCAAGGTTCTTTCCGTTGCTGCCTCTTGAGGGAGTTCTGGGATGTACGATCTGTGGTCCCTTTTCGGCTTGCGGGAGAGCCCCTTCTTCCAGGACACCTTCGCGCCCGGGAGTCCGTACCCCACCGAGCTGTTCGTCGGGCGAAAGGCTGAGAGCGACCGGATCCTCCGTCACGTCGCCAGCTCGCCGTCCAGCCGGCAGGTACTTCACGGCCCGCCGGGGATCGGCAAGACCACGCTGGCCCAGCATGCGAAGGGGCTCCTTTGGGAAGAGAACCACATCGTCCGCTGGCGCTCCATCGCGGTGGTGGCCGGACAGAGGGCGCCGGCTTTGCTGGTCGATATTCTTGCCTCGGTCCACGAGGCCGTCCTGACGGCCAGGCCCGCGTTCTCGAAAGAGGAACCGATGGAGGCGGCACGCGGCCTTGTCCGTTCTTTTCGGCAGACCTCCGGGGGGGGCGGGATCTCGGTACTGGGCAGTGGAGCACAGGCCTCGACCCAGACCCAGTACGTGCGCCCTGTGGAGGCGGACGTGCTCCAAGAGGCGTGGCGGCTCCTGCTCGAGATCGTGAACCTTGCGTGCGGAAGGCACGAGGCGGATGGGGTGGTGGTCCACCTCAACAACATCGAGAACCTCACTTCGTCGGACAGCATGGAGGAGGCGGCCCGGACGTTCCGGGACATCCGCGACCTGTTCCTGGTTCCGGGCCTCCATTGGCTCGTGGTCGGCACGTCCGACGAGACTCTCGGCATTCTCGGGTCGTACCCACAGGTACGCAGTATCTTCCTGCCATCTCATCCGCCGCTGGCTCCGTTGTCGGCGGACGACTTCCTGGGCCTCCTGCACGCTCGGTACGCCTTCCTCGTGGAGCTCCGCACGATGGAGAACCGGGTCCACATGGCGGCCTTCAGCGGCATGGGCGCCGCGCCCACGCCGATGGCCTTCCCCGAGGTCTTCGGCGCGCTCCAGCAGGGCGTCGTCGACGGTCAGGAGAACCCGGTCACCGTCATCGCGGCCTCGAAGTTCTGGGAAGTGCAGAAGTACGTCTCGCTGACGGGCCACGTCTATTCGCCCGCGATCTTCCTCGCCTCTCCCACTCTCTTCGCCGGGCTGACCGACGAGCAGAAGGGCTGGTTCTACGAGGCCGCGAAAGCCGGCGTCGCCGCGAACCGGGCCGAGGTGAACCGTCTGGAGGAAGTCGGCGTCGAACTCCTGCGGGAGAACGGGATGGAAGTCATCACCGATATCGACAAGGCTCCGTTCGCCGCCCTCGCCGAAGCGACCGCCTATTCGGTCTACATGGACGAGCACGGCACCGAGATGATCGAGCGCATCAAGGCGGTGCAGTAATCATCCTGACCTGACCGGACCGGCGCGCATCCCGCGCCGGTCCCCCCATACATTGGCATTGGATGGTTGGACGCGATGGACCTTTTCCTGCGTTTCGAAGCCATGACGACCCGCATTGCCATGTGGCTCGCGATCGGCTTCCTGCTGACGGCGACCGCGCTCGCGATGTATCAGGTCACGACCCGCTTCGTGTTCGGCAACCCGTCCACGTGGTCCGAGGTCATCACCCGTTCGGCGATGATCTGGTCGGTGTTCCTCGGCGCGGCGCCCACCTTCCGGGAGGGCAGCATGATCGCCGTCGAGATCGTCCAGCGCTCCCTGCCCACCCGGCTGGGCTACTGGCTGCACCAGGCCGCGCTCGCCGTCTCGCTCTTCTTCTTCAGCGTGGTGTTCTGGCAGGGCTGGGCGATGGTCGAACGCGTCGCCGCCCAGAAGCTCGCCGCGCTGAACATCTCGATCGGCTGGGCATACGCGGCGCTTCCGGTCGCGTCTGTCTTCATCATGATCGCCATCCTCGGCTGCATGGCGCGTGCCGCCCGCGGTGACTGGGCCGCGGAGAACGGCAAGGTCCACCCATGAACATGGCCCTCGGCCTGTCGCTGGCCATCCTCTTCATCGCCGGCGTTCCGATCGCGGTCGCCATCGGCGTGGCCTCCATCATCGGAATCGAGGTCAGCGACCGGCTTCCCATGGTGCTGGTCGCGCAGCGCATGTTCACGGGGCTCGACAGCTTTCCGCTGATGGCCATTCCGCTGTTCATCCTCGCCGGAAACCTGATGTCGGCGGGGGGCATATCGTTCCGGCTGGTGGAACTCGCGAAATCCATCGTCGGCGGCGTGCAGGGCGGCCTCGCCGCCTCCTGCGTGCTGACCTGCATGATGTTCGCCTCTGTCTCGGGCTCATCCGTCGCCACGACCTTCGCCATCGGTGCGATCCTCATTCCCGCGATGGTCCGGCACGGATACCCCAAGCCGATGGCGGCCTCGGTCCAGGCCAGTTCGGCGGAACTCGGCGTCCTGATCCCTCCGTCGATCCCGCTGATCCTCTACGGGGTCGCGACCGACACCTCGATCGGGCAGCTCTTCCTTGCCGGGCTGGGCCCCGGCGTCCTCGTTGCGGCATCGCTCATGGCGCTCGTTCTGATCCTCTGCCGCGTCCGCGGCATCGGCCTGAACGACGGCGACGACCGCCCGCGGTTCCGCGTCGCGCTGGTCGGGGCGCTCCCCGCGCTCCTGGTGCCGGTCGTCATCCTCGGGGGCATCTATTCGGGCATCTTCACCCCGACCGAGGCCAGCGCCGCCGCCGTCGCCGCGGCGATCCTCGTCGGCATGGTGTTCTACCGCGAACTCAAGTTCCGCGACCTGCCGAGGATCCTGGCGCAGACGGTCATCGCCACGACCTCCATCATGCTGATCATCTCCGCCGCGGCGCTGTTCTCGTTCCTCATCGCCCGCTCCGGCCTGCCGAACGAGATCGCGGCCTGGTTCAAGGAGATGTTCGACTCCCGCATCGCCTTCCTGCTCGCGGTGAACATCCTCCTCCTCATCGTGGGCATGTTCATCGAGACCTCCGCGGCGATCCTCGTCCTGGCGCCGATCCTGGCGCCCATCGCCGTGGCCTACGGGGTGGACCCGGTGCACTTCGGCCTGATCATCGTCGTGAACCTCGCGCTCGGCATGATCACGCCGCCGCTCGGCGTGAACCTCTTCGCCGCCTGCGCCGTGGCGAAGCTGCCGGTCGAGCAGATCATCCCGCAGCTCCTGTGGTTCGTGCTGACCGTCTTCGGCGCGCTGATGATCGTGACCTACGTGCCGGCCGTGTCGCTCTGGCCGATGCAGATGATCATGGGGATGCGCTAGGGCGGCGCTAGGCGCCGCCCGCCCCCTCCAGCACCGGGATCCGCCCGCCGAGCTCGTCCTCGACATGGGCCGAGATGATCTCGTCGAAATCCCGTTCCGCGGTGAAGCCCAGCGCCAGCGCCCGCTCGGGCGCGAAGGCGCGCGGCCAGCCGGCGACGATCTCCGCCACCATCGGATCGTGCTGCGGACGGATCAGCTCGACCGCCCGGCGCCCCGCCACCCGCTCCAGCGCCGCGATCTGGTCCCCGACCGTCGCCGTGACCCCGGGCAGGTTCAGCGCGCGCCGATGTCCAAGCGGCCCGGTATCCATCGCCGCGGCATGGAGGAGGAAGCCCACCGCGCTGCGCGGCGAGGCGAACCAGTGCCGCACGTCCCGCTCCACCGGCAGGACCGCGGGCAGGCCCTGCAGCGGCTCGCGCAGGATGCCCGAGAAGAAGCCCGAGGCGGCGGCGTTGGGCGTCCCCGGCCGGATGCAGATCGTCGGTAGGCGCAGCGAGATCCCGTCAAGAAGCCCCCGCCGCGAGAAGTCCGAGACGAGGATCTCGACCACCAGCTTCTGCGCGCCGTAGCTGGTGCGCGGGGAGGGCGCGAAATCGTCCGGTATCACCTCCGGGAAGGGCGCGCCGAACACCGCGATGGACGAGGTGAACACGACGCGTGGGCAATAGCCCGCCCCATGCGCCCGGATCGCGTCCAGAAGCGCCCGCGTCCCGTCGAGATTGATGGCGAGCCCGAGGTCGAGGTCCATCTCCGCCTGCCCCGAGACGATGGCGGCGAGGTGGAAGATCACATCCGGCTTCCCCGCAACGAGCCGCGCGGCGGTTCCGGGCGCGGCAAGGTCGGCCGCCTCCGCCCTGACGGCGATGCCCGGTGCATCCGGCGCCGCCGGCGCCACGACATCGGCCAGATGCAGCGCCGCGAGCTTCCGCCCGGCCAGCCCGCCGTCGCGCAGGATCGCCTCGGTGAGCTTTCGGCCGATCATCCCGGCCGCCCCGATGATCAGGACGTTCATTGCGTTCCTC
>JAWOID010000013.1:0-3756 GCA_046484865.1 Candidatus Krumholzibacteriia bacterium | reverse complement strand
CTCGAGGCCGCCGGCGCCGCAGGACTGCTCGGCGCGACGCGGCCGCGCCTGCAGGCCTACCTGGAAAGCATCACCGCGCGCCCGGCCTACCAGCGGGCGCTCAAGAAGGGCGGTCCTTACGAACTGGGGTTCTGAAAAGAAAACGGCGCCCGGACCGAGTCCGGGCGCCGCCATGACATCCGCAGGGCGAGGTTAACTCACTCCGCGGCCGACGCCTTGAGCTGGACGTGATCGATCACGATCAGCCCGGGAGCGGTCTCCTCGCCGGCCGGATCGCTCGCGATTGCCGTGATGACGGCGCCGCCATCGAACTGCACGTCCGCCACGGAGATCGCCGGGGTCGTATCGCCCGCCGCGGTCACGAACACGTCGTATGCACCCGGCGGCAGTGAGACGAAACCGGTCGACTGCGTGAACGCGACATCCTCGAAGGCCGGCGCGACGTCCGGATTCGTGATGTCCGTACCCGGAGCCACCACGTAGATGTCCACCTCCGGCGTCGCCGCGGAGCCGTGCACGATGCGCACGCGGGCCTCCGTCGCGATCGGCCGCAGGTCATCCGGGAGCGCAAGCAGCTCCAGCCCTTCCGCCAGCGTGCCGACGACGATCCCGGTGGCTTCCGCGCCCGGGGCGAGCTCGGCTGCCGGCTCGAACACGACCACGCTCGATCCGGCGCAGCCAGTGACGTCGTCGAACACCTCGAGGCCGACGAGGTAGCTGCCCGGAGGCACGAGGCCGAGGTAGCCGAAGCCGCGGAAGGGCACGCCCGCGAACAGCTCCACGCGCTCCACGTCGGCGGTGGTCGCGTCGTCCGCAACGACGCACACGGTGGGCGCATCGGCCGCGTTGTGCACGGCGGTCAGGCCGGCAGGGGCATTTGCCCCGCCGTCGCGCAGCTCGGCGACGGTGCCATCCGCGAAGACCGCGAGCAGCGTCACCGGCGATGCGCCGGGCCCGGTGTTATCCACCGCGATGATCGAGAGATCAGAATTGTCGGGCAGCCCCACGGGACCGCTGTCGAACACCACCGTGTCGGTCCCAGCGGGAGTGATCCGGATGCGGTAGTCGGCGGCGGGCACCACGCCGAGCTCCAGCACTTCGCTGAACGCGAAGGTGGCAGCGCCTTCCAGCGGGCCGTCCGGCGTCGTGACGTAGACGTCCACCTGCGGCGCGCCCGGCGCGCCGTGCAACACCTGGACGCGGGCGCCGGCAATCGCCTCGACCACCGGGCGGGTGAGCAGGAACAGCTGCAACTCAGTGCCCGCCTCGCCTCCGGCAAGCAGGGAAGCCGTGCTGCCGGCGGCAATCACGGTGTAGGCCACGTCGGATTCCAGCGTGAGCTCGGGCGCGGTGAGCACTTCGACGTCGGAACCGTCGGGGAGCAATGCACTTACGGCGGCGGAAATCGTCCCGGGCGGCAACTCAAGGTAAGGGGAAGCGGCTGCAAACGGCACCCCGGCGAGAACCTCGGGGACCGCCCCGTTTACGGCCACGTTCACGCTCGGCGCGTCGGCGGAGGCGTGAATGACCTGCACCTGCGCCGGTGGCGGCGGCGGGGGTGGTTCGGGGTCAGACGAAGAACTGCTGCCGCAAGCGGCGAGCAATACTGCGGACGCGACGACGAGGCCGCCGGCCAGGATGCGATTCATTTGTGATCTCCTCTACGTAGCCCGGGTAAAGCCGGGGGATGACCCTGATTTCGAGTCACCGCGGGAGATCGGATTCAGGCGACGGCGTCAGGCGCCCGGCTGCGCCACCAGCGCGATGCGCTCGCGCGACGACACCACGACACCGCCGGGCGCCTCCACCGTGATCGCGAACAGCACCGCCTCGCCGACCGGCAGGCGCGCGCGAATCGGCACGAGAATCTCGTCGGCGCCGGCGGGCACGTCGAACACGCCGCCGTCCACCGGGAAACGGTCGTCGCGCTCCGCGTCAAAGATCCACAGCTGGTACTGGGCGACCGTCGGGTCGTTGGCCTCGAGGCCGCGAAAACGCATCAGCCCGGCCTGTTCGGCCGGGTTCCAGAGCACGGCGCCCTCGGCGCCGCCAGCGGCGGGATCGTCGGTGGCGGACCACGGCAAGACCAGCGTTTCAGGGCGCGCCTGCAGCGCGGCCATCAGGCCGGCCGCGGAAGGGTCCTGCAGCTCGGACAGGGCCGCGTCCTTCTCGGCGAGATTTCTTTCCAGCCTGGCGACCGAGCCCTCCAGCACGGCCTGCCGGGCGGCCAGCGCGGAGCGATCCTGGTCCAGGCGATCGACCTGCACCCAGCCCACCACCGCCATGACGAGCGCCGCGGCAGCGGCAAACCAGCCGCCCCAGGCGGTGGCTGGACGGGGGGGCCGGGCCGGGAATTGCGTCACCACCGCCGCGGGCTGCGGCTGCGCCCGGCCCGAGAGCAATACCTGTGCGTCGGCCTCTATCCGGGCGCGCAACGCCGCCGGTAGCGGCTCGATACGCAGCCCCGAGATCGCGAGCGACGCGGCCACGCGCTCCAGCGAGTCGAAGTCTGCATCCGGGTAGCGTGCGGTGAATTCGTTCAATTCTTCCTGCTCTGCGGGGCTCAGCCTCTCGATCGCGCGGGTGGCAAGCAGATCGTCGAGGCGTTCGTCATCCGGGACCCGGGCAGCCATCAGCTGCTCTCCCCGAAATCGGCCAACTCGCCCACTTGCATCAGTTCCCGCACGCGGATCAAACCCCGTCTCATTTGCGTCTTGACCGTCCCCAGCGGCATGCCCGTTACCTCGGCAATCTCGCTGTGGCTCAGTCCCTGCAACAAGCCAAGTTCCAGCACGCGCTGTTGCGCCGGCTTGAGCGTCGCGACGGCCTTCGCGGCCAGCGCAGCTTCCGTAAACGTCTCGCCCTCCGCCTCGGTGCTCGAGGCCAGCTCGAAGCCCGGTGCGTCGATATCGTCCATCTGGGGCTCGCGACCCTGGCGCCTGATCCGATCGATCAGCCGACGCCGCGCGATCATCGCCACAAACAGGGTCTCGGATCCCTTCGACTCGTCGTATCGCGAGGCGCTCTTCCAGATGTCCAGGAAAATCTCCTGGGTCGCGTCTTCCGCGTCGGCCGGGTTGTAACAGGACCGGCGCGCCAACGACCACACGAGACCACCGAACTGGTCCATCACCTCCTTGATGGCACCACTATCGCCGTCGGCCACTCTCTTTAGGAGAGAATCCGCCATCAGGAACTTCCTTTGCGACTGTTCGTTGCTGTTTGGAGCGCGGATTCGGCATGATCCGCATTCAGGGGGCCGGGCGTTTATAGCAAATTCGCCCCCCGCGGCCAATCTTGGCCCCCCCGACAACCATCGCCATTACCGGAGCAAGCCAGCTACATGCCCTATCTCTTGCCGTTCCTCCTGCTCATCCTGCTGGGCGCCACCGTGCCCTTGCCCGCGACCGCGGAGAGCCTGCCGCCACGTGTCGTGGCAGCGCTGAAAAACCACCAGCTCGACGGCTCGGGACTGAGTGTCCATGTCCAGGCGGTAGACGAGGCGGAGCCGTTGCTCAGCTTCAACGCCGACGTTTTGCGCAGCCCGGCCTCCATCATCAAGGTACTGACCAGCTACGCTGCGCTGGACCTGCTCGGCCCGGCCTACCGCTGGAACACGGAAATCTGGGTCACCGGCAAGGTGAGCAACCGCCGACTGGAAGGCGACCTGATCCTGCGCGGCGGCGGCGATCCCTCGCTGACCACTGAGCGGTTGTGGACGATGCTGCGCGAGATCCGCGCCCTCGGAATCACCGA
>JAWOID010000143.1:0-19556 GCA_046484865.1 Candidatus Krumholzibacteriia bacterium | reverse complement strand
CAGCACGCGTGTGGAGGCGGCGACCACCAGCCCGCGGGTGGTGCGGGTCCCCAGGCGCACGATGGCCTGCTTGAGGCTGGAGGTGGAACTCCCGCCCGCATAGAGGCTCGAGTTGCTCACCTTGATCAGCCGCGCCACCAGCGCCTGGTCGTGCGACAGTGCCTCGGTCACGTCGGCGATCGGAGTCTCGGGGTCGGCCAGCAAGTCCAGGATGCGCGCGACGACGTCGGGCATGGGCGGCAGGTCCTTGATGGCCTCCACCAGCGGAGCGGCGTTCCGGCGCTCGTCCGGCGGCACCGTCGCGACCGGGGAAACCGCCGCGGAGGCCTCCACAGCCGGCGGCGGCGCGACCTGCCACGCCAGCAGCTCCAGGAACTGGAAGGGGCCGGGATTCTCGTCGGACGCCGGCTCGGCGACGCAGACCAGCACGTCCATGCCACCCAGTTCACCCAGCGGCACGATGGCGCACTCGCCGGCCGGCGCCTCCTCGCCGATGGCCTCGAGCAGCCGGCCGGCCGCCGCCCCGTCGCCCGTGAAAGCCAGTCCCGACGAGAGCACCCACCCGAAGTGCGGATCGTCGGCCGGCCGCGGCGCTCGCGTGGGATCGTAGCGCACCGTCTCGCCGGGGTTGTCGCCGCAGAACCGCGTATGCTGCGCCAGGCGTCCGTCACGACAGGCCAGCACCAGCGTCGAGCCGAAGTTGCAGCGGCACCAGCGTACCAGGTCCTTGAAGCGTGCGCGGCGGTCGGTGCCTGCGAGCATGCGCCGCAGGGTGCGCCGGAACGCCGCGTACGAGGTCTCGGGCGTCGCCGGACCGGTTGCCAGTGCCGGTTGCAGCACGTCCGCGGGGCCATCGCGTAGCGCCAGCGACCCGCGCTCCAGCGCCCGGGCCACGCCGCCGGCGGCCGCGCTGGTGGTCAGGGGCGCTTCGGCCAGGATTTGCAGCAGGGTCCGCCGGCCATCAGCCAGCGCGGTGACGGCTTCGGCGGCGATGTCTCGCTCGCTCGCGTCGTCGATACCGCGAGGCGCCCCGGGACCGCGGTCCCGCGGCGCCGGCGCTGCCGGAGGCGTGGTGCGCACGGGCACGCGAGCGCCGCCGCCGGCGGTGCGCAGGATCTCGCGGAACTCGTCCACCTGGCGGGTGATGTCCATGGCCAGGCCCTGACAGTCATGGGCCGGCTGCGCCGGATCGTGGTCGACGGCGATCTCGGCGAACTGGAATTGCCCGCTGTCCCACAGGAAGAGCTGGAACAGCACCTCGTGCAGGCCGGCACACAGGATGTCGGAGAGGTCGGGTACGGCGGCGTGCTCGGCGGTTTCCAGCAGCTGCCGCAGCGGCAGCCCCGTCTCGGCCTGGGCGCGCGCGAGGGACCGGTGGAGATCGACGCTCACCCCCGACCGGTCGCGCAGCATCGCGAGCAGCTTGCGGTCGGCCACCTCGCCCTGGGCATCCACCAGCCGGCCGGCGCGGAAGGCGAGGCTCAGGGTCTCGTCGTCGCGGGTGACCGTCAGCACGCCTTCCTTGCCGAGATGGGCGAGGAAGAGCAGGAGATCCGCGGGCGAGAACTTCGCGATGTCGCCCTTGAACATCCCGGGGACCCTCCTGCATGGTCGCATGGATGGCAGTCGGCGGCCGGCCCTGACCGGGCCGACCGTCTTTCGGAGGTTTCGTCGCGCTCGCGCGCGGCTTGAGCGGGGGTTGCGCGGCGGCGGGCCGGCGCGGCGGCGGGCCGGCGCGGCAGCGGGCCGGCGGGGCGGCGGGCCGGCGGGGCGGCGCGGCAGCGCGGCAGCGCGGCAGGGCACGAGGGAACGGCGGTCGGGGTCGGTGGGCGGCGCTCCGGCGGCGCCGGCACCGCGCGGACGACCGGAAAGGAGGCGATCGTGTCCGCGGCACGTCACGCGCTGGTCTGGACGGTGGTCTTCGGAGCGGCCTTCGGCTGGCTGGAGGCAGCCGTCGTGATCTACCTGCGTCGGATCTACTACCCCGGCGGTTTCGCCTTCCCCTTGCAGATGATCGATACCCCGCTGCTGGCGGTGGAGCTGGCGCGCGAGGCGGCCACCCTGGTGATGCTGGGTGCCGTGGGCATGCTGGCCGGGCGCACCGCCTGGCAGCGTTTCGCGGCGTTCGTCCTCGCCTTCGGCGTCTGGGACCTGGTCTACTACCTGGGACTCTGGCTGGCGCTCGGCTGGCCGACGTCGCTGCAGGAATGGGACATCCTCTTCATGCTGCCCTGGCCCTGGGTGGGCCCGGTCTACGCGCCGGCGACGGTGGCAGTCCTGATGATCGTCTTCGGCGGGCTCGTGGTGCGGCAGGAGGGCGCGGGGGTGCGCGGGCGCGCCGACCGCCTCACCTGGCTGCTCGGCTTCGCCGGCTCGGGCGTGCTGCTCTACACCTGGCTGCGCGACCTTGAGGCGAGCCTGAGCGGCGCGATGCCCGAGGCGTACCCCGTGCCGCTCTTCCTGCTCGGTTCGACGCTGCTGGCTGCGTGCGGGGTGCGGTTCCTGACGATCTCGAGGCGGCGCACGGCGGAGGGGACGGAGGACGGGCCTCGTGAAGAACGCTGAAGCGAGGGGGCGCGTGGTCGCGGCGTCGCACGGGTAGTGGCCGGGGTGGGGGACACTCCGCCCCCCATCCCCTGGCCTGCATTCACCGTGGGCCGCCTGTCGCGGGCCCGCGGCGACGACGACTATTCGACCTCCAGGAACGGGACATCACCCAGGACGACCGGGAGCTTGATCACGTCCTCACCAACGATGGCGATGCCGTCGTACGTCTCGGCCGTCAGACTCAGGACCATGCAATCGACGTCGGGCAGATGTCCGAGCGCCGCAATCAGGTCCTGGGTCAAGAACTTCAGCGTGAGATCCATGTAACCGTCGGGGCCGGCGGTCGTGCAGTCATAGCAATCTGTCCGGCCCAGGTACGGCTCGAAGGGAGTGGCCACGTCATCGACCACCCATCGCACCGGAGCCACGCCTTCCAGCCGGATAGTGGCCGGATCGATCGTCGCCACGTCGAAGTCGGCCGTACCCAGGATGGCCGCCGGCACGACGCCCCTGCTCTTGAAGTTGACCGGGTTCGGGCAGGAGGTCGGGTGGATGTCGAACGCCACCTCGATCTCGCTCACGACGGTGATGCAGACGCTCTGGCGCGCATACTCGTTGCCGTCGCCCAGGGCGCAGACATCGAAGCAGTACTCGCCGTCGGGAGTGCCTTCGGGGACGCAGATCTGGATTTCGAACGGGAAATCAAGGGGCATGTCCAGATCGATGTCCGTGTACGACGCCGGCGAGACCGAGACCAGCCAGTCCGAGTACATCGGGTCGCAGACGTCGAGCGTCAGCACGTCGATGTGGGAGATGGCATCGGAGATCAGGCCGGCGATGTAGGCGGCGATGTCGGTTCCGCCGGGAATGGTGCCGTCGTCGTTGATCGCGAAGGCGGCTCCGTCCGGTCCGGTACGCGAGGCGTAGCAGTCCCAGAGCGCGAGGCTGCCTCCGCTGAAGAGCGAGATGAGCGTCAGACCATTGGCAGCCATGCCATCGAGGACCTCCAGGATCTCGAGATCGTCGGCGGTCCCGACGATCCCGTCCCGGCCCGGATCCGGCCCGGTGCTCAGATTGCCGCCGAGGCAGGCGTCGACGGCGCAGTCGTGCGGGAGCGCGTCGCCCCAGGCCAGCACGAAGCTGGTGGCTCCCGGGCGCCACCCGACCAGCGGATCGGAGTAGGACTCGTACAGGACACGGGAGTAGCTCTCCGGTCCGTCCCACCCGTCGCCAAGCGAGAGACCCATGATCGCCGCCTGCACCGCAGCGATGTCGGGCGTCAATCCCGCGTCCAGGCGGTAAGGATAATCCCCGCCGACTCCGTAGGACGCCGAGTATCCGCAGCCAACGTAAGTGCCGACGTAGTCCATGTGCGAGATGAGACCGAAGCGAATATCCGGGATCACGGCCCGGATCGCGTTCATGATGTTGACCGAGTTCACCTGCACGTTCCCCAGTTCGCCGCCCATGCTGCCTGTGAGGTCCATGACGAACAGGATGTCCCCGAGGGCGGGCGCCACATCCTCAGGCAAGTGCAGGAGCTTGGATTCCGAGGCGCACTCGCCTGCCCTGAGAGTCGCCGAGAAGGCCTCCGGCGTCAGGGTCGCGCCGTCCTTGCCAGAGGAGAAGTCGCCCAGGAACTCCGCCTGCGGCCTGATCTCGACCGTCGCCGCCGGCAGATCGGCCGGTGCCGGGGGATTCAGATCGTACTCGACGACCACGGACTTGTCCGCGAGAGCGCCCGGAGCCGTGGGCACCGCGTCATTCTCCCGCGAGCAGTTCGCCATGAAGACCACCATGAAGAGGAGAGCGATAAGGAAGAAAATTCGCTTCATCACGCATAGCCTCCCGGTTGCGTCGACATCGTCGACGGTTTGGACACTCATCAGCCGAGCCGGGTGGCAATGCTCGAAGCTCGGCGGGTCCGTCCGCGAGGCGCACCTTTCCGTGATGGCCAGATCCTCTGAGTTCTTCCCGCCGGGGCATGACACAGCCCTTGCCTCGGTGGTGCTATATCGAGATGAAGTTGTATCGACGTGACGTGCGAGCCCATCCCCCTGAGCTCGGCGTGGCGTCACGCTATCACTTTCCTGGATCGATTTCAAGGGGGTCATGGCGGATTTTCGGGCCCGGCAGATCCGAGCCGGCAGATGGCCTGTGCGCGACGCGAGAGCGGGACACTCTCGCGAATGCCCCGCTCTCCACCGCCTGGCCCGGCGGCCGGATCTCGTGCTCCGAGCGGCCGCGGTCGCGGTCCGCGCCGCCGCCACGATCCGCGCGGCCGCCGCGGCGGCCGCGCATGACCGCGCCGGCCCGAAAACCCTACGGTTGCAACTCGCCCCCGAATGCGTCGCGGCCTCGTGGCCGGATCTTGCCGAACTCCGGCCTGACCGGCGGCTGCTCGCTGTGCAGTCGCAGCACCTCCTCGATGCCCCGGTCGAGCTGCGGATCGCGGCCGGCGGCCACGGCCTGCGGCGGGTTCTGCACCTCGAGATCGGGGATCACGCCCCGGTTCTCGACCGCCCAGCCGTCCTTCGGATCCCACCAGGCCACCTGCGGGTTGGTCACCAGCCCGTTGTCCACCAGCGGCCGCATGCTGCTGATGCCGATGACGCCTCCCCAGGAGCGGGTGCCGATCACCGGGGCGAGCTTCTCCACCTGCACCGCCTGGGGGAAGATGTCGCCGTCGGAACCGGCGAAATCGTTGGTCAGCACGACGAACGGGCCGTTGAGAGTGCGGTCGGGATAGGTGCCGGTGGCGCCGCCCCGCGAGATGGACCAGCTCGTCACTGGACGGCGGAACCGTTCCACCAGCATCTGCGAGACGAAGCCGCCGCCGTTCCAGCGCATGTCCACCACCATGCCCTCCTTGTCGAGCTGGGGGTAGAACCACTTGTTGAACTCCACCATGCCCTCGGTCATCATGTTCGGCACGTGGATGTAAGCGATCTTGCCGTCCGTCTTCTCGGCCACGTACTCGCGGTTGCGGCGCACCCAGTCGGCGTAACGCAGCCCGCGCTCGGTCTGCAGGGGTTTCACCACGACGTCGCGCGCGCCTTCCAGACGGGGTCGGTCGTTCACCGACAGCACCACGTCCTTGCCGGCGAACCCGGCCAGTCGCGCGTGCAGCGGGCGGTCCGCGGTCACGGGGATGCGGTTCACCGCCACGATGTAGTCGCCATCCTTCACGCCCACGCCGGGCTCGGTCAGGGGTGAACGCACCCGGTCCACGGTGTCGCCGCGCAGGATGCGCACCACCCGGTAAGCATCGCCCTCGCGCCGCAGATCGGCACCCAGCAGACCCACCGTCACCCGGTCGACCGTCACGTTGCGATCGCCGCCCCAGACGTAGGTGTGGGAGGTGTTCATCTCGCCGAAGATCTGTCCCAGCAGATCGGTGAGATCGTCGCGGCTGGACAGGCGCGGCAACAAGGTGGCGTAGCGATCGCGCACCGCCTTCCAGTCGACGCCGCCCATCGCCTCGTCCCAGTAGTACTCGCGCATCTGGCGCCACGCCTCGTGGAAGATCTGCTCCCACTCCTGGCGGGGATCCAGCTCCACGACGACGCCGGAGAGGTCCACCTTGCCCTCGCTCAGCGCACTGCCGGGAGGCGAACCGGCGCCCACGACGTAGATCTCGCCCCGCTTCTTCATCACGGCCAGCTTCTCGCCGCCCACGGGCAGCACGTAGCCGCTGATGCCTTCGACGAAGGTTTCGGACTTCTTCTTCTTCAGGTCGAAGGTCATGAGGCTGGCGCTGGGCTGCGCCTCGTCGAAGAAGCCGGGGGCCTCGGACATGCCCTGCACCGGCAGGGAGACGTAGAGCAGATGCGTCTTGGTGGCGGCGAGCATGCCGTAGCGGCCGCGGTCCACCGGCAACTCGACCAGGCGCTCGGTGAGCCCGGCGAGGTCGATCTCCACGGGAGCCGGTTTCTTCACCGCGCCGTCGTCTCCGTCGTCCTTTTCCGCGTCCTTACCGTCCTTGCCGTCCTTGCCGTCCTTGCCCTTGTCGTCCTTCTTCTTCCCGGTGTCGTCGCCGTTCCCGTCCTCCGGCGGCAGACCGGCGCGACCAGCCAGCGGGTTCGCCACGTCGTCGCGCAGCAGCAGCATGTAGAGCTTGTCGCTCTTGGCCTCCACCACCGCCATGTCGCGGCTGCCCAGGATGGGGTTCATGGCGCAGTCGCTCACGAAGTAGAGGTACCGGCCCTCCGGATCCCAGGCCGGGTGGCCGTGGTCGGCATACGAACTGGTGACCTGGTGGGTCGTCTTCTCCTTCGTGTCGTAGAGGAAGATGGAGTTGAACTTGGACGGCAGCGCCTTCACGTAGGCCAGCCAGCGGCCGTCAGGGCTGAAGACGTACTGGTGGATCTCGCCCTCGCTGCCGCGGTCCACCTCGCGGGGCTTGCCGCCCCCGGCGGGCACGACGAACAGTCCGTACGTGTTGTCGGCATAGGCGACCAGCGAACCGTCGGGCGACGCCACCGGGCGCTTGATCCAGCGCTCGGAGGCGCTGCGCACGGTCTGGGGTTCGCCGCGGCCCCAGGCGTCGATGCTCTGGATCTCGTCCTCGTGCGTGGCGTCGCTCACGTAGAGGATGGTCTTGCCCTCGGCGCCGAAGCTGGCTTGCCGCTCGCGGATGTCGCCGCTACGGGACACCGGCAGGGTGACGCCCTCCTCCACCGGGACCGAGAAGATCTCGCCGCGGGTGACCACCGCCAGGCGCTCGCCGTCGGGGGAGAGATCGAAGTCGGAGAGGAAGGCGCTGGCGCTGGGATACCGGACCCGTGCGAGGGTGCGGTCGGTCGGCAGCTCGATCTCGACTCGACGCACGCTGCCGTCGGCCGGGTCGAACACGTGGACGTCGGCTGCCAGCGTGAAGACGATGCGGCCGTCGGGGCCCATGCTCGGCCAGCCGGCGTCCCACTCGTCGAAGGACGTCTCGCGACGACGGTCGCTGCCGTCCGAGGCGACGCTGAAGAGGTTGGCGGTGCCGCCTGCGTCGCTCAGGAAGTAGATGCGACCGCCGTGCCACATCGGGAAGTGATCGATGCCGTCGAAGGTGGTGATCTGGCGGTAGTCGCTCCGCTCAGGGTGGCCCACCCAGATGTCCGACGCGGTGCCGCCGCGGTAGCGCTTCCAGGTGGAGGTCTCGCGGCTCTTGCGGTTGAAGGCCCACCGGCCGGTCTCCGGATCCACGTCCAGCCGCACAGCCCAGCCCAGCGGCAGTTCCACCGGCTCGTCGCCCGTGCGGGCCACGGTGTACAGGTGCGGCGTGCCGTGCGGGTCGCTGCGGCTGCTGCGGAACAGGATCCGCTCGGCGTCGAGCCAGCCCACCACCTCGTCGCCGACGGGGTGCCAGGTGAGCCGCTGCGGTTCGCCGCCGGTGGCCGGGATCACGTAGACGTCCTGGTTCCCGTCGTACTGGCCGCTGAACGCGATCCAGCGGCCGTCCGGCGAGAACTGGGGGAAGATCTCCGCGCCGGGATGGGTGGTCAGGCGCCGGGGCGAGCCGCCCTCGGCGGACACCAGCCAGAGATCGTTCTCGGCGGTGAAGACGATGTCGTCGCCGTGGATGTCGGGATGATTGAAGTAGGCCGGTACAGCCCCGGCGGCGCCGGCGGCGGCGGTCAGCGCGATCACGGCGCCGAGCGTCAGGATGACTCGTGCTCTCATGATACTCCTTCAGGGAAGCGGACCGACGGTTGGGGGCGATTCCGAGATACCTACGCAGGTCGAGGCCGGCGGTTGCATCCACCGGTCGCCACGTCTGCCGGGTCGACGTCACGGATACACGCGTTCGATGACGGCCTCACGCACCTCGGCATCGAAACTCAGGACGAACCGGTCCTCCAGGGCGGCCGGACCGAGCATCACGTGGTCCGCCAGGCCCGACAGGTTGGCATGGAAGCGGACCGGCCAGACCGGCGCGGCGGCGCGGTGCAGCGCCAGGGGCCCGAACTGCAGCGTGATCGGGGCGGTGTGATAGTCCAGGGACTCGTCTCGCCACGTCATCACCGCCGGCGTCAGGGAGATGCCGGCCTGGCGCGCAAACTCCAGGCGCAAACTGAGGTCCTCGGCGCCGGTCTCGATCATCGCCAGAGCATCGGTGACGCCGTTCACCGTCACCGGCACGAATGGCCACTCGTGGCCGCCCACCGGTACCCGTGCGAGGTGCGCCGGCGAGACCGCGGCCAGATCGCGAGCGAACCGCTCCGGCGAGCGCAGGATGAGCCGGTCGCGCACGAAGTCGAGCGTCACGACCCGGCCCCGCAGGAGGTACGGATTGAGGTTGGCGTCGTGATAGTCGGGATGTGGCTTCGCGAAGAAGTAGCCCACGAGGTCGTGCACCGCCGCACCCGGCCCGAGGGGCAGGTACGGCGTGGCCAGCTCGTGCGAGGGCAACTCCTCGGCCACCGAGCCCGTGAGGATCTGCGTCGAGCGGCCGCGGGTGCAGCTCAGCAACTCCAGCAGGCGCGGCTCGTGGATCGTCCAGCCCACGGCGTTGCCCGTGTCCAGCAGCACGTCGAACGACTCGCCGGCCAGTTCCAGGGTGAAGCACTTGTACGGCACTCCCGGCGTGCGGTCGTGCAGGGGCACCTCCACCAGGTCGTCCGCCGCGTCGAGGCGGTACAGCGGCCCGGCGCCCAGCGCGGCCAGCATGGCCCGGTTCGCCCGCCAGCGGTCTGCGCCGACGGAATCGCCCCGCGCCGTGGCCTTGATCTCGGCCCGTTCCCAGGCGGCGCCCAGCGTCTCGGAATCGCCGCAGGCCCTGGCCGTCTCGCGCTCGAGCTGCCCCGCCAGCGGCGTATCTTTGGCTAACTCATTTGCTTGCAGGTTCTTCACGTGGGCCGCGGCTGCCGCGCAGTCGCGCTGGAAGAGGGCCAGGCAGGCGGCCGCCACGCATCCGCGGGGGTGCTCGGGATGCCGGTCCAGCAAGGCGGCCACGAACTCGGCGGATCGGTGCGGCCGGCCGAGCGCCAGGTGGACCGCGGCGGCGGTGGCGAGCAGGTCCGCATCCGGGCGCATGGCGCCGGAGTCACCGCCGGCGCTCGCCAGTTCCGGCGCCAGCAGGCGCCAGGCCCGGAACGGCGCGCCGCCGCGGGCGACGGCGTCCACCCAGAGCAGACGCGCGGACCGCTCCAGCGTGGCGCCGTCGTCGGCGACGCACGTTGCCGCCGCCTCGAATCGGCCCTGCCAGTACATCGTCTCGAGGTCGGCGACGGCCGCGCCGTTCGCCGCGGGCGCCGCGGACGCGGCTCCGGCGGCCATCGACGCCAGGAAAGCGGTCGCGAGCAGAGAACAGCGAAACATGAGTCGTCTCCTCCAGTCCATGGTGAGGAATGTCGGCAGGAGTAGACGGTCGCTGCCGCGCATTGTTGCGGGTCGTCCGTTCGCAGCAGGGATTACGAGACCGAATCTGCGCCAGGGGAGGAAATCTGCAGGCCGGTGTGCTATCCTTGAGGCAGAGGCGACAACCACGCAACCGCTCCTTCCTCCCGAGGTGAACCACGTGCGCCGGACCACCCTTCCCCTCTCGCTCTTCCTGGCGCTCTGGCTGCTGGTCCTGCCGGCCGCCGCCGGCGACCTGACCTTCTGCACCTTGAATGCGCTGAACTTTCCCGGCTCGACGGGGGCGGAGCGCGCGCCGGACTTCCGCACCGCGCTGGCCGCGCTCGGACCGGACCTGCTGGTGGTGCAGGAGTTGATCGGGTATCCGGGACGCGACGACTTCCTGGCGAACATCCTCGACGAGATGGAGCCGGACGGCTGGCAGGTGGCGGCGTTCCACGACGGCTACGACACCGATCGCGGGCTCTTCTACCGCACCGGTACCGTGACGGTGCTGAACTCCGGCTGGCTGGACACCGACCTGCGGGACATCGACTGGTGGCACCTGCAGGAAGCCGAAACAGGGCTGGAGTTCCGTGTCTTCACCTTGCACCTGAAGGCCAGCCAGGGCAGTACCGAGGAACAGCGGCGGCTCGAAGAGGTGACCGTGCTGCGCACGTTCCTGGCCGGACTACCGGCGGAGCTGCCGGTGATCGTGGCGGGCGATTTCAACATCTACACCTCCACCGAGCCCGCCTATCAGCATCTGATGGCGGCGGGAGCGGGGCGGTTGTACGACCCCATCGACTCACCCGGCAACTGGCACAACAACGCGGACTTCGCAGCCATTCACACCCAGAGCCCCCGCACCCTCCAGTTCGGCGGCGGAGCCACCGGCGGCATGGATGATCGCTTCGATCAGATCCTGGTGTCCGACGTGTGGCTGGACGGTTCAGGGGTGGAACTGCTGACGGACACCTACACCGCCTTCGGCAACGATGGGCTGCACTTCAACCAGGTCATCATCGACGGCGACAACGCGGCGGTATCCGCGGCGGTGGCCCAGGCCATCCACGATGCCACCGACCACCTGCCCGTGTTCGCGGTGCTGCGGTTCCCGGAGCCCGATCCGGTGCCGGCGCGGCCGGTGGTCACGATGCGCGCCTGGCCGAACCCCTTCAATCCCACCGCGTCGGTGCAGGTCGAGGCGGCCGATACCGTGGTCACCGACCTCTGCGTGTACGACCTGACCGGCCGCCTGGTGGCGGAGATCTGGCGCAGCCGGACCGTGAGCGGCGTGGTCACCACGAACTGGCAGCCCACCGACCTTCCCTCCGGCGTCTACCTGGCCCGGCTGACCGTCGACGGGCGGCCGCTGGCCGTGCAGAAGCTGGTGCTGGCGCGCTGAGCCCGTCGCGACGGGGTCGCGAGCGGAATGATCCACGGTGCGGGTTCCCGGCGAGCGCCTCGCCGCCGGGCGCGTCCTCGCGTTCATTGTCGAGGAACGTGCTCGAGGGGAGGATCCATCCATGTTCCTGCACACCATCCGCTCCGGGGGCCTGGCGCACCTGTCCTACCTGGTGGGCGCCGGCGGGCAGGCAGCGGTCATCGACCCGCGCCGTGACGTCGGGGTCTACCTGGATCGCGCCCGGCACGAGGGGGCGCGCATCACGCATATCTTCGAGACGCATCGCAACGAGGACCACGTCGTGGGTTCGCAGGAGCTGGCGCGATGCACCGGCGCCACGATCCTGCACGGGCGCGCCCGGGCGTTCGCGTACGGCGAACCGGCGGACGATGGTGACCGGTTCGAGTTCGGGGACGCGCGCCTGACGGTGCTGGAGACGCCGGGGCATACAGCGGAGAGCATCTCGCTGGCGCTCGCGGACACGGCCGTGGCCGCCGACGACCCGGTGGCCGTGTTCACGGGCGACGCGCTCTTCGTGGGCAGCGTCGGCCGCACGGACCTCGACCTGGGCGGCGGTGCCGACGCGGCGGCCCACCTGTACGACAGCATCCACCGCAAGCTGCTGCCGCTGGGCGATCACGTGATCCTGCATCCGGCCCACGGGGCCGGTTCCATCTGCGGCAGCGGCATGGCCCGGAGGGAGTTCTCCACGCTCGGCCACGAGCGCCGGCACAGCTCCCTGCTGCAGGTGGATCGGGACGAGTTCGTGCGCCGGCAGACCGGGGCCCGGCACCAGCAGCCGCCGTACTTCCGGCGCATGGAGGAGCTGAACCAGCAAGGGAACCCCCGGCCGCTGGCGGAGCTGCCGGTGCCGTGGCCCCTGCAGCCGCCGGAACTGGCGGAGGCCGTGGACCAGGGCGCACTGGTGGTGGACACCCGGAGCGCCGAGGCCTTCGCCGGCGCTTTCATCCCCGGCAGCCTGGCGTTGCCGCTGACGGTGCTCTCGGACTACGCCGGCTGGCTGCTGCCGTACGACCGGCCGCTGGTGCTCGTGGCGGACGGACCCCGACAGCTGGACACGTCGGTGCGGCGGTTGCGGCGGCTCGGCTTCGACGCGGTGACCGGCTATCTGGAGGAGGGGCTCTTCGCCTGGGAGACCAGCGGCCGCGCCTACGATCGGATCGCCGCGGTCCACGTGCAGGAACTCGCGCACCGGTTCGGGGAAGGCGACGAGTTCACCCTGCTGGACGTGCGCAAGCCCGAGGAGTTCGCAGCCGGCCACTTTCCGGGCGCCCGGCACATCTTCCTCGGCGAGTTGCCGCACCGGGTGGACGAGGTGCCCCGTGGCCGCCCCGTGACCACCTTCTGCGGCAGCGGCCAGCGGGCCATCGTCGCCGCCGCCATCCTCAAGCAGCATGGGTTCGACCGGGTGGAGGACGCCCTCGGGTCGATGGCCGCGTGCCGGGCGGCCGGGTGCACCATCCTGGACGGCGACGACGAGCAGGCGGCCGGAGCGTGAACTTGCGCCGCTGCAGCCGATCCGTGCTCGCGACCCCGGCCGGCGCCCTGGCGGCGGCGTCGCTGGCGGCGATCCTGGCGCTGAGCGGCGGCTGCGGCGACGACGGCGATCCCACCGCGCCCGACACGATCGCGGTGCGACCGGGCGACCCGCTCCTGGAGGTGGAGCCCACCTACGTGGGGCTCGGTCTGGCGCGGAGCCGCGACACCCTGCGGGTGAGCAACCGCGGCGGCGGCCTCCTGCACTGGAGCGCGACGACGGCGGCATCGTGGGTCCAGCTGAGCCCGACCACGGGCACCGCCGCGCTCGACACCGACATCGTGGTGGTGACCGTGGATCGCACCGCTCTCCCACCCGGGCTCGCCATCGCGACCCTGGTGGTGACGGCCGGCGAGCAGGCGGTCTCGCGTACCCTGACGGCGACGGCGGTGACCGAGCCGGTCTGGTCCTGGCGCATCCTCGCCTCCTACCCGCACGACCCGCAGGCGTTCACGCAGGGGTTGACGATGGTGGACGGCGTCCTCTACGAGGGGACCGGACTGTACGGCGCGTCGACGCTGCGCCGGGTGGATCTGGAGACCGGCGCCGTGCTGCAGCGGTTCACGCTGCCGGACGAGTACTTCGGCGAGGGAATCGCCGTCATCGCCGAACGGATCGTCCAGCTCACCTGGTTGAGCGGCGTCGGTTTTGTCTACGACCGCGCCACGTTCGCGCCGCTGGGCACCTTCACTTACGGCGGGCAGGGATGGGGCCTGGCCTTCGACGGCGAGCGCCTGATCATGAGCGACGGCACCGCCGGCCTGCGTTTCCTCGACCCCATCACCTACGCGCCGCTGGACACCGTGACGGTGACCGGCTCGCTCGGGCCGGTGACCGAACTGAACGAGCTGGAAGTGATCGGTGACGAGGTATGGGCCAACGTGTGGCGACGCGACCACATCGTGCGCATCGACGCGGCCGACGGGCGCGTGACCGGGTGGATCGACCTCATGGAGTTGCGAGCGTCCCTGGCGAACCCCACCGGGGCCGGGGTCCTCAACGGCATCGCCCGCGATGCCGCGACCGGCCGGATCCTCGTCACCGGCAAGAACTGGCCTCGCCTCTTCGCCATCGAGCTCGTACCGGCCTCCTGAGCGAGGGCGGGAATGCAGCGCCGGGCGCGGCACGGGCGCGGCACGGGCGCGGGCGGCGAGAGTACGCCGGCGCGGGCGGCGAGAGTATGCCGGCGCGGGTGGCGCGGGCACGCCGGCGAGGTGCGGCGGCAAAGGAGGGACCGGGCATGGCCGATCCGGGGCGCAGGGAAGCTCCGCCGCCTGCGCCACCGGTGGAGAACCCGTTTCCCGAGGATGTCTGGCCGCACGGCGAGATGAAACGCTCCGTGGAGCTGGGTGCCGTGGACCACCGCAGCGTGCGGCTGTGGCTGCGTCTGCCCGACACGCGCCACGCCACGGCCGATCTGCACGTGGAGGGCCGACCGGTCGTGCACGGAGAGGCGACGCTCGTGCCGGAGAGCGACTGGTGCGGCGCCATCCATCTCCGCCTGGACGAACCCGCGCCGGGAGCGCCCTTCACCTGCCGCTGCGACGGCCGGACCTTCCGCGGGCGTCTCTTCCCGCCGCCTGGAGCCCCCAGCGAGCTGCGCTTCGCGTTCGGCAGCTGCCACTGCCCTTACGTGGAGTGCGGCGACCGGCTCGAGGACAGCCCGCCGGTGGGGATCTACAACGCCATGGCCGACGAACTGAAGGCTTGGGGCTGCGCCCTCCTGCTCCTGGGCGGTGACCAGTGGTATGCCGACGAGTTCGAGGTGACCAACGTCCGCAAGCTGCTCGGCGAGGACAGGCGGGAGGTGCCCTCGTACGAGCTGGCGGTGGCCGTCTACCGGCACCTGGCGCGCGGCTTCATGGGCTTTCCCTCGTACGCCCGCCTGCGCCGGTCCGTGCCCTGCTGCTGCATGTGGGACGACCACGACATCTTCGACAACTGGGGGTCAATCCGCCCTGTCTCGGCTTTCGACCAGCGCCTGTTCGAGGCGGCGTCCCGGGTGTTCTGCGAGTACCAGAACCTGCGCAATCCGTGCGGAGGCGTGGCGGCACCGCCGTATCATTACAGCATCGAGCATGGCGACGTGGGAATCCTGGTCACCGACACCCGCGGTGCTCGCGACTGGAGCGCCGGCAAGCTCCTGGGCGATCCCCAGTGGGACTTCCTCCGTGAATACGTGGCGGGGGCGAGCGGCCGGCGCATGCAGACGCTCTTCATCTTCACCTCGGTGCCGGTGGCGCACGTCTCGCGCTGGGTGACCCGGCTCCTGGACGGTCTCGGCGGCAGCATGGGGAACACCGTACGCGACCGCTGGACCGCCAGCGCGTTCATCGACCAGCGCGACGCGCTCCTGGATCTGCTGTTCGAGTGGATGCGTGGCGACGAGTACCGCCAGGTCTTCCTCCTCAGCGGCGACGTGCACGTAGCCTCGGCCTTCGACATCTTCGACGGCAGCGGCCGGCGGGCGATCCACCAGCTCACCAGCAGCGCCATCACCACCACCATGACCTGGGGAGAACGCCAGATGAACCGGTTGGGGGTCCTCGCACCGAACCTGTTCGAGAGACGATGGCGTCTGCGACGGCACTTCCGCTGCAACGCCAACAACTTCGGGCGCGTGCGGGTCGCACCGCTGCCGGAGGGGGGACACCGCGTGGAGTTCCTGGTGCGCGGCTGGCAGATCGGTGCCGAACGGCTGGACACGATGGCGCACCTGGTGGCGGAACCTCAACGTGAGGTCGAGGCGGGCCTCGGCGCGCCGGCACCGCCGCGGTCGCACCGGACGGAATCGCCGGCGCACCGCAACGCGCGGCGGCGCAGCTGAGCCGGGCCGGTCGACGGGATCAGAAGATCGCCACCAGAGCCAGGATCGCCAGGAGCAGGACGACGGCTGCGACCGGCACCGTCACCGAGCGGTGCATGCTGGCCCAGAGCTGCCGGCTCCGTCGCTTCGCACGATCGCCGAAGATGCCGTGGGCGCCGGCGTCGCCGGGGACCGGCAGGAACAGGTTGTCGGGACGATCGGCCGCCACGGGCGTATCGGTCTGCTGCGAATCGTAGCCCGACCGGGCGAGGTACCGATCGGCCAGGCCGGGCGCGATCTTGTTGCCCCAGACCGCCCTCACCGTGGCGCTGCCGACGAGGAGATGCCGCCGGGGGTGGTCCACCACGTGCACCACGGCGCGGGCGGCCACCTCCGGCTGGTAGATGGGCGGCACGGGCTGCGGATGGCGCGGCAGGCGCGTGCGGCACCAGCTGAACTGGGGCGTGTTCATGGCGGGCAGGTGCACCTCGCTGATCTGCACGTCGATGCCCTCGTGCATCAACTCGGTGCGCACCGACTCGGTGAAGCCCTGGACGGCGTGCTTGGCGCCGCAGTAGGCCGTCTGCAGGGGGATGCCACGGAAGGCCAGGGCCGAGCCCACCTGCACGATCGTGCCTCGCCCTCGCGGGCGCATGCGCCTCAGGGCCGCCATCGTTCCATGCACCTGTCCGAGGTAGGTGACCGCCGTCACCCGGTGGAACTCCTCCACCGTGATCTCGTGCAGCGGCGCGAGGATGGTGCACATGGCGTTGTTCACCCACACGTCGATGGGTCCGAACTCCTGCTCCACGCGCTCGGCGGCGGCCTCGACGGCCGCGGGGTCGGCCACGTCGGTGGGCACGGCCAGCGCGCGTCCGCCGCGCGCCTCCACGTCGCGGACGGTGGCGGCGAGTCCCTCCTGGCCGCGAGCCAGCAGCCCGAGATGCGCGTGACGCGTCGCGAACGCCCGGGCGATCGCCCGTCCGACGCCCGCCGACGCGCCGGTGACGACCACGACTTGCGGCTCCTTGCGAACCATGCGGCTCCCTTCGCCTGCGCGGGGCGAACCGGCTCAGTCGGCGGGAAACGCCACCGTGCTGATGAGCGCGTTCTCCGCCTGACGCGAGTCGAGGCGGCTGTGCTGGACGACGATGGGTGCGTCGGCGGTGATCACCGACGCGTAGTCCGTGTCGTGCGGCACCGGCGCAGGATCGTCCAGCGAGTTGAAGCGCAGGTGGAGCGTGCGCCGGGCGGGCACCGTCACCCGGTACGGTCCCACCGGGTCCCGGTCGCTGAAGTAGATCATGATCTCCACGTGGGCAGGATCGGGTCCGGTGTTCAGGAGGCAGGCCGTCTCGTGACTGGTCATCGCGGGTTCGGGGCCGTGGCTCGAACCGGGGATGTAGCCCTCGGCGATGACCCAGGTGGTGCGCCCTAGCGCGCGGGGGGCTCGCTCTGCCATCGTTCCTCCTCGGGTCGGGGTCGCTGGTCGGCACCGGCGAGATGATCGTGACCCCCCGCCACGTCACGCCGGAAACGCTAGAGATCCCAGGGACGGGCGACCATCGGGCTCGGCCCCAACGTCCTCGGGTGGTGCCGGCGGCGAATTGCCGACCTCGCCTGGCGCGATAGATTGACGGGTGACGGTCTCCTGGCCGGGGACCGACCGTCTCAGGAGGGACCGTCATGACCGACCGGAGCCGCCCCGACCACATCCCGCCTCCGCCGCAGCCTCGCCGTCCGCTCGGGCCGGTCCTCGAGGGGCAGAAGGCCATCGTCACCGGTGCCGGCAAGGGGATCGGCCGCGCCATCGCGCTGGCCCTGGCCGATGCCGGCTGCGACGTGGCGGTGAACTACCGCTCCAGCGAGGAGGGGGCTCGCGCGGTCGCCGAGGAGGTTCGCGGCCGCGGACGTGACGCCCTGGTGGTGCAGGCGGACGTGTCGCGTGAGGACGATGTCGAACGGCTCGTCGGGCAGACGGTGGACGGCTTCGGCGCCGTCGACCTCCTGGTCGCCAACAGCGGCATCCAGCGCGACGCGCCGCTCACCGAGATGACGCTGGACCAGTGGCATCAGGTGCTGGCGGTGAATCTCACCGGCCAGTTCCTCTGCGCGCGAGCGGCGGTGCGGCAGTTCCTGGCGCAGGAGAGCCGCGAGCGGGTGTCGGCGGCCGCCGGCAAGATCGTCGCCATCAGCTCGGTGCACCAGAGCATTCCCTGGGCGGGTCGGGCCAACTACTGCGCCAGCAAGGGCGGCGTGGCCCTGTTCATGCAGACCCTGGCCCAGGAACTGGCGCCCCGACGCATCCGGGTGAACCTGGTGGCCCCGGGCGCCATCCACACCGATATCAACCGGTCCGCATGGGAGACGCCCGAGGGCTACCGGGACATGCTCCGCCTGATCCCGTACCGGCGCGTGGGCGATCCTGCGGACATCGGCCGCGCCGTGGCGTGGCTGGCGTCCGACCAGGCCGACTACATCACCGGCGCCACCATCTACGTGGACGGCGGAATGATGCTGTACCCGCAGTTCGCCGGTGATTGAGCACGGAAGCCATGCCCACCCGAGACTGGGGCCGCTTCCGGGTTGCCGAAGGCGGCGCGCCCGCTAGCGTGTAGGGCATGGACCGGACCCCCACACCGGCGGCGCGCACGGAATCCCCCCTGGAGCACATGAGGAGGTGGCCATGAGCGCCATCGATCGGGACCAGTGGCGTGAACTGGCCCTGGCCACGAGCGAACTGCCCATGATCTCGATCTACATGCCCACCCATCGTACGGGGCGCGAGATTCGCCAGGATCCCATCCGTCTGAAGAACCTGCTCGGCAGGGCGGAGGACCTGCTGTCGGAGGAGGGCCTGCGCCAGACCGTCATCGATCGGCTCCTGGCGCCCGGCCGCGCCCTGCTCGAGCGAGCCAGCTACTGGGAGCGCCAGTTCGACGGCCTGGCTCTCTTCCTGTCCGACGGCGAATTGCGCGAGTGCCGCTGCCCCTTGACGTTCGAGGAGCTCTGCCTCGTCAACGACCATTTCCATGTGAAGCCTCTGCTGCCGCTCGTCACCGACGACGGTCGCTTCCACCTGTTGACGGTCACGGCCAACCGGGTGCGGCTGTTCGCCGGAACCCGCGACGAGCTGACCGAGCTGGACCTGGGTCCGGTCCCGGAGAGCCTCACCGCCGCGCTGGGGACGGAGACCGACCAGCCCTCCCTGCAGTCGCAGAGCAAGGTCCGCACGCCCACGCCCGGGCAGGATAGCACGATGTTCCACGGTCACGGCGGCGCCAGGGACGAGCGCGAGGTGGACATGGTCAACTTCATCAATGTCCTGGAGGCGGGACTCCGTGAACGGTTGCCCGACCAGAACACGCCCCTGGTGGTCGCTGCGGTGGACGAGGTGCTCGCCGACGTGCATCGGCACATGCAGCGCAGCGACCTGCACGACGAGGGCGTGGCCCTGGATCCGGAGGGAGTGGACCGGCAGCGCCTCCACGCCGAGGCCTGGCGGCTGATGCAGCCGATCTTCGCCGGCGCGGTGACGCAGATGCTGGAGCGCTACGGCGATCTGCGCGGCACCGGCCTGGCGACGGCGCGCCTCGAGGAGATCGTGCCCTGGACCCAGCAGGGCCGGGTCGCCGCACTCCTGGTGAGCACCGATCAGCGGGTGTGGGGACGTGTCGCCGACGACGGCTCGGTCGAGATCCATCCCGAGCGCCAGCCCGGCGACGCGGACTTGCTGGACCGCGCGGTGGTCTTCGCGCACCAGCGCGGCGCCGTCACCTACGCGCGGCCGTCGGCGGAACTGCCGGACGGCGGGCCCGCGGTGGCCATCCTGCGTTACTGACGGACGTCGCGTGCGCCCGGCCCGATCGGACCGATCAGGCGCTGCCCGGTTCCCCGGCCTCCCGCTC
>JAWOID010000137.1:0-17389 GCA_046484865.1 Candidatus Krumholzibacteriia bacterium | reverse complement strand
CCGGGAGACCGCGCGCTTCGCCCGCGTGATAGACGTCGTCCAGGTGCTGCGCAACCTGCGCAGCGAGCTGGGAGTGGCGCCCGGCAGGCGCGGCCGCGCACTGCTGCGGCCGGCCGACGCGACGCAGGGAAGCGAACTGGCGGCCGATGCGGGGCTTGTGGCGCTCCTCGCCAAGCTCGAGGCCGTGGAGGTCGTCGCGGGCGGCGAGGATCCGCACCCGGCGGGCGTGGGCCTGGCCGGCACCGTGCAGGTCTTCCTGCCGATGGCCGGTCTCGTGGACCTCGTCCGCGAGCGTGAGCGCCTCGGCAAGGAACTGGCCAGGGTCGAGGGCTGGGTGACCGGCTGCCGGCGCAAGCTCGCGAACGAGAGCTTCGTGAGCAACGCGCCCGCCGAGGTGGTGGCGAAGCAGCGCGAGCTGCTGGAGGAGAACGAGCTGCGCGCCCGGACGCTGCGTGAGCGCCTGGCCGCCCTGGACTGACGCGCCCGCGAGGGCAACGGAGGTGGGGGCATGGCAGATCTACCCGAGATGCGGACTCCGGGCGAGCGGCTCGCGCAGGCGCGCCGCGACCGCGGCGCTTCGCTGGAGCAGATGGCCGAGGAGACCAAGATCGCCCCGCGGCTGTTGCAGGCGCTCGAGCACGACGAGTACCACCGGGTCTCCGGACCGCTGTATGCCCGCAGCTTCCTGCGCACGTACGCGGTGGCCCTGGGACTGGATCCCCAGGAGGTGGTCGGGCTCTACGAACGGCACGCCGGGCGGGGCGAGATCGGGGATGCGGAGGAGCAGGTCTGGCAGGAGGAAACCACGGCCGTCCGCCCGGTGGGGATCTCCTACGGACGCCTGCTCGCGCGATACGTGCTGCCGGCCGTGCTGGTGATCGTGGTGGTGGCCGTGGCGTTCTGGCTGTGGGAACGGCAGGGGGCTGCGCCGCCTGCCGGCGGCGAGCAATCGCTGCTGCCGGATACGACCGCGGTGTGGACGCGGGGGGCCTCGCCCGCCGACACCCTCGCCGCCGATGCCGCCGACACGATCGGTGCGGCGCCCGCCGCCGCCGACACGGCGGCCGTCGCCCCGGGCGGCGGGCCGGGGTCATGAGATGGGCCGCTTCCGGCTGGCGGCGCCGTTCGAACCCACGGGAGACCAGCCCGAGGCCATCCGCACGCTGGTGGCGGAAGCGCGGCGCGGCACCCGCTTCCAGACGCTGCTGGGGGTGACCGGTTCGGGCAAGACGTTCACCATGGCCAACGTCATCGCCCAGCTCGACCGGCCCACGCTCGTCTTCAGCCACAACAAGACACTGGCGGCGCAGCTCTACGGCGAACTGAAGGGGTTCTTCCCGGACAACGCCGTCGAGTACTTCATCTCCTACTACGACTACTACCAGCCCGAGGCCTACATCCCGAGCACGAACACGTACATCGAGAAGGACGCCAGCATCAACGACGAGATCGAGCGCCTGCGCCTGCGCGCGACCAGCAGCCTGCTGACGCGCGAGGACGTGGTGGTGGTCTGCAGCGTCTCGGCCATCTACGGACTCGGCAATCCGCGCACCTTCCAGCGCAGCATCGTCGAGCTGCAGCAGGGACAGGAGATCGAGCGCGACGACCTGCTGCGCGAACTGGTGCGCATCGGCTACGCGCGCAGCGACGTGGAGCCGGCGTTCGGGACCTTCCGGGTTCGCGGCGACACGGTGGAGGTGCGGGCGGCGCACGAGGAACGTACCCTGCAGGTTTGCTTCTTCGGCGACGAGGTCGAGGAACTCGTCTGGCAGGAGCGGCTCACGGGCCGCCGTCTGGGAGCCGCGCCGGAGGCGCGCATCTTCCCGGCCAGCCAGTTCGTCACCGACCCGTCGCGGCTCGGGTCCATCCTCGACCAGATCGGCCGCGACCTGGAGGAGCGGCTGGGCGAGCTGGACGCCGCCGGCAAGGTGCTCGAAGCTCAGCGGCTGGCCTCCCGGACGCGCTACGACCTGGAGATGATCGGCCAGATCGGACACTGTCCCGGCGTGGAGAACTACTCGCGCTACTTCGATGGCCGCGAGCCCGGCGAGCGGCCCGCCTGCCTGCTCGACTACTTTCCCCGCGACTTCCTCATGATCATCGACGAGTCGCACGCCACCGTCCCGCAGATCGGTGCGATGTACAACGGCGACCGCTCGCGCAAGCTCAGCCTGGTGGAGCACGGGTTCCGGCTGCCGAGCGCCCTGGACAACCGCCCGCTCCTGTTCGCGGAGTTCGAGCAGCTCATGCCGCGCACGATCTTCGTCTCGGCGACCCCCGCCAGCTGGGAACTCGAGCGCAGCGGCGGCGTCTTCGTGGAGCAGGTGATCCGCCCGACGGGCCTGGTGGATCCGCCCGTGCTCGTGCTGCCGGTGGCGAGCCAGGTGGACGACCTGATCGAGCGCGCGCGACGGGTGACCGCGCGGGGCGAGCGCGTGCTGGTGACCACCCTGACCAAGAAGATGTCCGAGGACCTGACGGATTACCTGGGCCGGCTCGGCATCCGGGTGGCGTACCTGCACTCGGACATCACGGCGCTCGACCGCATCCAGATCCTGCGCCAGCTGCGGCTGGGCGAGAGCGACGTCCTCGTGGGGGTGAACCTGCTGCGCGAGGGGCTGGACCTGCCGGAGGTGTCGCTGGTGGCGATCCTCGACGCGGACCGGGAGGGCTTTCTGCGCTCCGAACGCAGCCTGATCCAGACCGCCGGCCGCGCGGCGCGCAACGTCAACGGCCAGGTCGTGATGTACGCCGACCGGGTCACCGAATCGATGCGGCGGGCCATCAGCGAGACCGAGCGGCGCCGCGCCAAGCAGCTGGCGTACAATGAAGAGCACGGGATCACGCCGCGCACCATCGTGAAGACGCGGGCCGAGATCCTCCAGTCGACGTCCGCCGCGAGCGATCGTGGCGCCCGGCACGCGGCGTCCGAACCGGTGCGTCCGTGGGAACAGGTGCTGGCGGACGATCTCTCGCCGCGGCAGCTGGTGGAGTTGCTGCAGGGGGAGATGGAGCAAGCCGCCGCCCGGCTCGACTTCGAGGAGGCGGCGCTGTTGCGCGACCGCATCGAGGACCTCAAGGCGCAGTGGGGGGTCGGCTCCCGCCCGCGACAGGAGGGCGAACGATGAATGCCGGCGACACGAAGCCTCCGCTCCTGTCGGAGGATGCCTGGCTCGAGTGCCTGCTCGACCAGGCGCTGCTGGAGGACGTGGGCGGCGGCGACGTCTCCACCTCGCTGGCCGTGCCCCCCGATCGGCTGGCGCGCGCCCGGCTGGTGGCGCGCGCCGAGGGCGTCCTGGCGGGCGTGCCCTTGCTGGCGCGGATCTACGCGCGACTCGACGACGGCGTGCGGGTCACGCCTGTGCGCACCGACGGTGCGGCCGTGCGGCCCGGAGACCTGGTGGCGGAGATCGGCGGACCGGCGGGGCCGATCCTGACCGGCGAGCGGATGGCTCTGAACTTCCTCCAGCACCTCAGCGGGATCGCCACTCTCACCGCCCGCTACGTGGCCGCGGCAGCGGGGACCGGGTGTGCCGTGCTCGATACGCGCAAGACCGTGCCCGGCTACCGCCACCTGGCCAAGTACGCCGTGTGCTGCGGCGGAGGCCGCAATCACCGTCTGGGCCTGTACGACCGCGTGATGTTCAAGGACAATCACTGGATCGCGGCCGGCCGGGACATCGACGTGCTGGTGCGCGCGGCGCGGCAGCGCTACCCCGTCCTCGACGTGGAAGTGGAGGTGGACACTCTCGACCAGCTAGCACGGGTGTTGCCGCTGCAGGTGGAGTGGGTGCTGCTGGACAACTTCACCCCCGAACAGGCGGCAACAGCGGTGGCCATGCGGGCGAGGCTCGGCGTGCACGGCACCCGGCTCGAGGCGTCCGGCAACGTGGATCTGGCGTCGGTCCGTGCCTACGCCGAGGCGGGCGTCGACGCCGTGTCGGTCGGCAGGCTCACGCACTCGGCTCCGGCACTCGACCTGGGGCTCGATCTCGAACTGGAGCCGGCCGGCGATCGAGACACGGGGAGGTCGCCGGGGTGAAGGGCCGGGAAAGCGCTGCCGAGCGCGCCACCCGGCGCGACTGGTTCGGCCTCGAGACCTTCCGGCCCGGCCCGCGCTTCCTGCGGGCGGGGGCCCGCTGCTATCTGCTGGAGGAGGTGGGCAGCACCAGCGACTTCCTGCTGGGGCGTGGCGCCGCCGCCGTGGGTCGCCGCGCCGACTGGGACGGATGGGGCTGGCGCGCGCAGTCGCTGCAGCGGCTGTCGCCGGTGGACGACCCGCGGGTGGGCGACCTGGTGGCGTCCCGCCGGCAGACCGCCGGCCGCGGCCGCCTGGGCCGGCGCTGGTTCGACTGCGGCGGGCTGCAGGTATCGTCGGTGGTGCCGAATCGGCGCGCCGACTTCGTGCACGGCTTTTCGGTGTGGCTCGGCCTGATGGTGGTGTGGAGCCTGCGCGAGGATCACGAACTCGACGCCATGCTCAAGTGGCCGAACGACGTGCTGGTGGGCGGCCGCAAGCTCGGTGGTTTGCTGGTGGACCGTGTCGGCGGCGAGGAACGCGGACTGGTGGTGGCCGGCCTCGGACTGAACCTGTCCGCTGGACCGGCCGACTTCCCGGCGGAACTGCAGGGGCGCACCACGAGCATGCGTCTCGAGACAGGTCGGGTCCCGCGGCCCGCCGAGGTCATCGGACCGATCCTCCGGACGATCGACCGCTGGCTGGGCACCTTCGCGCACCGAGGCTGGGGACCTTTCCGGACCCTGCTCGCCGACTGCGATGTCCTGGCCGGCCGCTGGGTCGCGCTGGACGTGGCCGGCGGGCGGGTCACCGGCAAGGTCGCAGGCATCGATCACCAGGGTGCGCTCGTGGTCGCGGTGGGCGGCAGCGAGCGCAGGTACCATGCCGGCGAGGTGCACCTGGTCGCGCAGCCGGTCGACTCCTCCGGCACCGACCGCTCGTGAGCCGGATGCGGCGGCCGCCGGTCGGACGCCCGGGAGAACGTTCGTGAAGATCGTCGTCCTCAATGTCGGGAACTCGCGAGTCACGGCGGCGCTGACCACGGGCGCTGCCGTGGAGGAGCCCGCCGCCGTCCTGCAGTCGGGCGCGGCCGCCCCGGGTCTGCACGACCTGCGTCTGCTCCTGGTCGCCGCCACTCCCGTCGCGCCGGACGCCGCTCACGAGCTGGCCCAGGAACTGGCGTCCCTGCCGGAGGTGCGCGCCGGCGCACCCGTGGCACTGGTGTCGGTGGTGCCGTCGCTGGATGCACCGTTCACCGCGGCTCTGTCGCGGCTGCTACGGATCGACCACACGCTGCCGTGGCCGTTCCCGCTGGCGGTGCAGGAGCCCTCGACCGTCGGCGCGGACCGCCTCTGCAACGCCGCCGCTGCGGTGGCGGGCGGGCTCGCCGACGCGATCGTGGTGGACGCCGGCACAGCCACCACCTTCGACGTCGTGCAAGGCGGTGCCTTCGTCGGCGGACTCATCGCCCCGGGCATGGCGCTGGCCGCCTCGGCGCTCACCGCCCGGGCCGCCCGGCTCGAGCCCCAGCCCTTCGGTCCGGTACCATTGCAGCCTGCCCGCGACACGGCCACCGCCATCCGCGCCGGCTGCTACCACGTGGGCCGGCAGGGGGTCCTCGGCACGCTGGCGGAACTGCGGCGCAGCCTCGGCAGTCCGCCGGTGATCTTCACGGGGGGGCTGGCCGCGCACGTGGCCGGAGACGGCGACCTCGTCGACCCGTTCTGGACCCTGCGCGGGGCCGCAGCGGCGGCGCGACAGATGCTGGCGGGGGAGAGCTAGCGAGACAGGCGAGGCCGGACGGACCGCGGTGGTCCTCGGTGACACGGTCCGGCAATCGGGTCCGCCGCGAGGGTTCGGCCCGGCGCCGCTGTCGCGACGAGTGCCGGGTTCCGAGCGAGCATCCTGACATACGAGCAACGTAACGTCAAAAAAGAAGATGCGGTCGGCCACCGCAGCTGCCAGAATGGCAGCCGCGGCAGGCCCGGACTCCCGGGCGATTTTTCTTCTTGCCGGAATGCTCCACCGCGATATATTGCCGCCCGTTAGCAGTCTCGACCCGAGAGTGCCAAGCGTGCTGCTCGGGACCGGAAGAACACCGAAGGGAGGATCGCCATGGCTCTGAAGATGAAGCCCCTGGCCGACCGGGTGATCGTCACGCCGCTGGAAGCCGAGACCGTGAAGGGCGGCATCATCATCCCGGACACCGCGAAGGAGAAGCCGCAGCAGGGCAAGGTCGTCGCCGTCGGGCCGGGTGCGTTCAACGACAAGGGCGAACGCATGTCGCCCGAGGTGAAGATCGGCGACGTGGTGCTGTACGGCAAGTACGCCGGCACCGAGGTCACGGTGCAGGACACCGACTATCTGATCCTGCGCGAGAGCGACATCCTCGCCATTCTCTAGATCGCCCGGAATCCGGAACGGACGCTGAAACAGGCGCACGGCGGCGGCGCCGCCGGGCCAGCTGGAAGGAGAAAGCAGTCATGGCCAAGTCGATCAAGTATCGGGAGGACGCGCGCGAGCAGCTGCGACGCGGCGTCGACGCCCTGGCGAACACGGTGAAGATCACCCTCGGCCCCCGCGGTCGCAATGTGATCCTCGACAAGAAGTTCGGGCCGCCGGTGGTCACCAACGACGGCGTGACCATCGCCAAGGAGATCGAGCTGAAGGACGCCTTCGAGAACATGGGTGCGCAGATGGTGAAGGAGGTCGCCTCCAAGACCAACGACGTGGCTGGTGACGGCACGACCACGGCGACCGTCCTGGCGCAGAAGATCGTGCACGGCGGCATGAAGAACCTGGCCGCCGGCGCCAACCCGATGTACATGAAGCGCGGCATCGAGAAGGCCACCAAGGCCGCCGTCGAGGCCATCAAGAAGCAGGCGAAGCCGGTGAAGGACAGCCATATCATCGCCCAGGTGGCCGCCATCTCCGCGAACAACGACGACGAGATCGGCAAGATCATCGCCGACTCCATGGACAAGGTGGGCAAGGACGGCGTGATCACGGTCGAAGAGGCCAAGGGCATGGAGATGGAACTCGACGTGGTCGAGGGCATGCAGTTCGACCGCGGCTACGTCTCCCCCTACTTCGTGACCAATGCCGAGCAGATGCGCGTGGAACTGGACGAGCCCTACATCCTGATCCACGACAAGAAGATCAGCAGCATGAAGGACCTGCTGCCCGTGCTCGAGAAGATCGCGCAGATGGGCCGACCGCTGCTGATCATCGCCGAGGACATCGAGGGCGAGGCCCTGGCCACCCTGGTCGTGAACAAGCTGCGCGGCACCCTGCAGGTGGCCGCGGTGAAGGCGCCGGGCTTCGGCGACCGCCGCAAGGCCATGCTCGAGGACATCGGCATCCTCACCGGCGGACGCGTCATGAGCGAGGACGCCGGCCTGAAGCTGGAGAACACGACGACCGCCGACCTCGGCCGCTGCGCCAAGGTGACCATCGACAAGGACACCACCACCGTCGTGGGCGGCAAGGGCAAGACCGCGGACGTGAAGGCCCGCGTCTCCCAGATCCGCGCGCAGATCGAGGAGACCACCAGCGACTACGATCGCGAGAAGCTGCAGGAGCGTCTCGCGAAGCTCGCCGGCGGCGTGGCCGTGATCCGCGTGGGCGCCACCACCGAGCTGGAGATGAAGGAGAAGAAGCACCGCGTCGAGGACGCCCTCTCCGCCACCCGCGCGGCAGTGGAGGAGGGCATCGTGGTGGGCGGCGGCGTGGCCCTGCTGCGGGCTGCGGAGGCCGTCAAGAAGCTCGATCTCACCGGCGAGGAGGCCGTGGGCCGCGACATCGTCGCCCGGGCCATGGAAGAGCCCCTGCGTCTGATCGCCGAGAACGCCGGCATGGAGGGCAGCCTCGTGGTGGCCCGTCTCCGCGACGAGAAGAAGGGGAGCAACGTGGGGTTCAATGCTGCCACGCAGCAGTACGAGGACCTCATGGCGGCCGGCATCATCGATCCGGCCAAGGTCACCCGCTCGGCCCTGCAGAACGCCACCTCGATCGCGGCCATGTTGCTGACGACCGAGGCCTGCGTGACCGACGAGCCCGAGGAAGACAAGGCCGGCGCCGGCATGCCGGGCGGCGGCATGGGCGGCATGGGCGGCATGGACATGATGTAGTCCGCGCCGTACGGCCGCCCGGCGGTCGTGCCCGCTCGACGAAGAGGCCGCCCCTTCCCTCGCGGGGAGGGGCGGCCTCGTCTCGTGGGCGACCGAGGAGACCTCGCGCTCGTGGTCGCTCGGGTCCGAGGGGGTCGGGCTCGGCCTGACCGCGCTGTTCTGACCGCGACGGCCCGTCCCGGGCCGCGGTGCGTTCTGCGCAAGCTCCCGTTGGCTCGCCGCCTCCCGTGGCGTACAGTCCCGCCATGCGCATCCTGCACGTCGGCAAGTACTACCCGCCGCAGCTCGGCGGCATGGAGACCGTCCTGCGCCTGCTCTGCGAGGGATTGCTCGCGCGCGGGCACGAGGTCACGGCCGTGGTGTCGGGCACCGGCATGCTGGACCGGCGCGAAGCGTTGCCCGGCCGCGGAAACGGCCCGCCCGGGACGCTGGTGCGGGTGGCCCGGCTCGGGGTGGCGGCCTCGCAGCCGCTCACGCCGTCGCTGCCTGCCGTCCTCGCGCGGGAGTTGCGGCGGTTCCGCCCGCATGTCGTCCACCTGCATCTCCCGAACCCGCTGGCCGCGGCGGCGTGGCTCGTGGTGGGCGCCGCCGGCAACGGCCGCGGGGGGCCTGTCTTCGCCGTCTGGCACCACGCCGACATCGTCCGCCAGCGCCTCGGCGGGCGCTGCGTGACACCGCTGGTCCGGAGCTGCCTGGCGCGCTGCGATGGGATCAGCGTCTCGTCGGTCGCCCTGCGAGACGGGTCGCCGCTGCTGGCGCCGCACCGCGCCAAGACGACGGTCATCCCCTTCGGCATCGATCCGGCGGCCTGGGCGCCGAGCGATCGGCCGGCGCGGCGGCCGCCACCGGCCGCCGACGCGCCGTTCCTGTTCGTGGGCCGGCTGGTTCCCTACAAGGGCGTGGACCTGCTGGTGGACGCCGTCGGCGAGCTCCCGTCGGCGCGGCTGGAGGTGGTGGGCGACGGACCCCTGGGCGAGGAACTCCGCACGCGCATCGAGGCGCGGGGCTGGCAGGATCGCATCGTGCTGCTCGGAGCGCTGGACGGGACCGACCTGGCCCGCCGGATGTGGTCGGCGCGGGCCCTCGTCCTGCCGAGTCGCGACCGCAGCGAGACCTTCGGCCTGGTGCAGATCGAGGCCATGGCTGCGGGACTCCCGGTCATCGTGAGCCGGGTGGACACGGGCGTCGCCGGCGTCACCGTGGACGGCGTCACCGGCCGCCACGTGCCGCCGGGGGATCCGGCCGCTCTGCGGGCGGCGCTGGACGAGGTCTTGACGGATCCTGCGCTCGGGGTAGGCTGGGGAGATTCGGGAAGGCGGCGGGTGGAGCAGAGCTTCACCGCCGGCCGCATGGTGGAGCAACTGGAGGCGTGGTACCATGGCCTGGTTGCGAGGTGCAGCTGCACCCGGTGAATGCCGCCGCTGTTCGTGGCCGGCGTGGGACGCGCCTGATGGGATCAATTCAGCCGCAGAGACGCGGCGCTGTCGCGGCGCGACCGGACTCCTGACACGATCATGAACTACGCGTTCCTCGAGCCCTGGCATGCCTTCCTGCCTCGCGACGGCGGGCACGTCATCGCGCTCGCCGGCGGCGGCGGCAAGACGGCGCTGCTGGACCTGTTCGCCGAGCACTACCGGGACAGCGGTGTGCCCGTGGTCCTCACCACGACCACCCGCACGGAACCGCTGCTCCAGTGGCCGGCGCGGACCTGGGACGAACTCGTGAAGGGGGGCGTCGCGGACTGTCTGTGTCTGCCGCCGGTCGTGTACGTGCACGCGGGCCTCGCCCGCGACGGCAAGTGGCTGGGGTTGAGACCCGAGACCGTGGATCGGCTGAGCGAGTTCTGCCCCGACCGCCTGGTGATCTGCGAGGCCGACGGCGCCGGCAAGCGACCGCTGAAGATCCACCGCGAGGGCGAGCCGCTCTGGCCGCGCCGGACCTCGCTGGCGGTGGCGGTGCTCGGGACCGGGGGCCTGGGGCGACCGGCGGGCCGGGTTCTGCACCGGCTGGGCCGGGTGCCGGGGGGATTGCTGAACGAGCTGGACCCCGATGCCGACCTGGGTTGGGAGCATCTGCAGACCCTTCTGCTGCGTCCGGGCGGTTACCTCGACCGGATCCCTCCCGGGGTGCCGGCGGTGCTCGCGCTAACCCAGCTGGGTGATCTGGCCGACGGGATCGGACTCTTCGGCTTCCTGGCCGAGGCCATGGCACACCCGCGCCTGCCGGTGGTGATGCTCACGGAACTGGATCGCGAGCGGCGCAGGGTGCGGGTCGCCTACCGCTCCGCCGCTGCGATCGCCGACGCCGACGAACAGGAGCTGGACACCCCCCCGGACCCGCAGTGATCACCTCGCCGTCGACCGGCGCGGGGGGCCTGCCGGCGCGCTGCGACTGGGCGGTTATCCTGGTCCGGGGCGAGGGCGGCCGCGGGCGCCGATGCGGGGAACCTCGTCGTGTCACTCGCGATCTCCGCGCGGCGTTGCCGGCGGTCGTGGATCTGTACGCGGCGGTGGGCATCCGGGTGGCGGTGGCCGTACGGCCGGACCTGCACGCCCCCTGTCAGCAGCTCGTGCGCGGACGAGCAGTCCGCTGGATTCTGTGCGGCGGCGCCGGCGATTCCGCGGCCGCCGCCGGCGCCGCGCTGCTCGTGCTGCGGGAGGAGGCCAGCCACCTCTGGTTCCATCCCGTCGAGCTGGTTGCGGTGGCGACCGAGACGCTGCTGTCCCTGGCGGAGCGGTCGCGGCGGGAGCCGTTCCGGGTGGTGGTGCCGCGGTGCCGGGACGGCCGGGGCGATCCGGTGGTGCTGCCGGTCGACCGTTTCGCGCCGGTGGCGGACCCGCGGCTGCGCGGTACCCTGCGGCGGCACCTGGCGCGCTGGTGCGCGCCCGGACCGCGGCAGTGCGCGTGCGTGGAGTTCGTCCAGGTGACCGATTCCGCCATCATTCCGCCGGAACGCGTTCCCGTGGCAGCGGTGGCATTGCGGCCCCTGACCCGCCGGGGGGACGACTGACGACGGGCCGGCCTCGAGGCTGATGCGGGAGGACGCATGGCTGAGCGATCGTGGCAGACGGGATCCGAGAGTGGTCTGTACCAGGAACTGGCGGAACTGGTGCGCTGCGGCCTCGACGCCGTGGTGGTGACCGTGATCGGCGCCGAAGGGTCGACGCCGCGCAGCCTGGGCGCGAAGCTGCTGGTGCATCCGGACGGCCGCATCACCGGCAGCGTGGGCGGCGGGTCGGTGGAGGAGATCGCGCGCCAGGAGGCAGCGGCGGCGAGGGCCGACGGCCGCTGCCGGCGGGTGGTCCGCGACCTGACCGGCGACCGTGGCGCCTGCGGAGGCCGCGTGGAACTGTTCGTGGAGCCGGTGCTGAGCGGACACCCGTTCTGGATCGTGGGAGCGGGGCACGTCGGACTGGCCCTGGCGCGAGCGGCAGGCGAACTGGCGCTGCGGCCCGTGGTGATCGACGACCGGACCGACTATCTCGGCGACCCCGCGCTGGCGGCGCTGCCCGGGGTGACCACGGCGGCGGCCGGTCCCGAGGACCTGGCGGCGGCGGGTCTGGCGCCGACGTCGCGCACCGCCGTTTTGATCGCCAGCCGCGACCATGAGCTGGACGCCGCCTACCTGGCGGCCATCGTGTCTGCCGAGCGGGCGGCCGGCTGCGAGGCGGCGTGGCTGGGGATCGTGGGGAGCGCGCGCAAGGCCGCGCGCATGCTCGCGTCGGTTCGGGCGGCGCACCCGGACGATCCCGCGCTGGCCGAACGTCTCCGTCGCGTCCGGGTGCCGGTGGGCGTCGAGATCGGTGCCGAGACCCCGGCGGAGATCGCCGTGGCCATCCTCGCCGAGTTGCTCGCGGAACTGCGCGGTGCGGCCTTCCTGCGCGATGGCGCCGGCGAGCCGGTGGGCCTGCCGCTCCGCCGCCGCCGCGACGCTGCCACGCCGGGCGCCGCGGCGGCCGGCGGCGCTGCACCGGACACGTCGAGCTGAGTCCCGGGGGAGCGAGTGGAACTCTTGCCCGGCCGCGGCGGTTGGAGGGTGGAACCCCGTGGGCGGCCGCGGTTTCGCCTCGCCTGCCGCCGGGTTCCTGCCGGCATGGCCGGCTCCCGAGGGAGCGCGACCCCGCCACGAACGCCGGCGGCGGCCCCAAGGGTGGTTCGTTGACCGTGGCGAACGTCTCTGTTATCTATCCGTCGCGAATGGTTGCGGCGGAGCCGGGACATTCCCGGAGCAGCCTGGCCCTGTCCGTCCCCGACCGGAGGTAGTTCCCTTGCGTCTGCATTCGATCACCCCCAGCCGGCGAGTCGTCTTCGCCGTCCTGCTCGCCTGCGGGCTGGCCGGTGCCGGCGTCGCGCACGCCGAATGCTCTCCCGGGCAATTCCAGGAGGCGGCTCTGGCCTACAACAATGTGCAGCCCCTGCTTCAGGCCCAGAACTGGGAGCAGGCCATTCCCCGCCTGCAGTCCGTGGTGGAGATCTGCCCCGAGTACGCTCCCGCGCTGCGCGGCCTGGGCGATGCCTACCTGGGCAACGGCCAGCCCGAATTCGCCGTGCGTGCCTACGAGCAGTTGATCAAGGTGCGTGGCGAGGAGGTGGAGGCGCCGGATTACGCGGGGCTCGCCAAGGCCTACGCCACCCAGAAGAAGTACCCCGAGGCGCGCGCGGAGTATATCAGGGCGCAGAAGCTCGCCCCCGACGACTGCGGCGTGCTCTTCAATCTGGGCGTGCTGCACATGGCTTCCGGTTACTACACGCAGGCGGTGGAGACCCTCGAGCACGCCGAGGAGACCTGCCCGCAACATCGCGACAGCTTGTTGCCTCAGCTCGTCAAGGCCTGCAACCTGGCCGCGGACCAGCAGCGTAACAGCGGCAACTCCGCCCAGGCTCAGCACTACGCCACGCTTGCCGGCCAGTACGGCGGTGCGTCGTCCGGATCGAGCCTGTACAACGAGGGCGTCAGCCTCATGCGGCAGCAGAAGTACGGCGAGGCGGCGCAGGTCTTCCAGAAGGTCGTGGCGGAGAGCCCCGCCCACGCGAACGCCTGGCTGTCGCTCGCGCGCGCCCAGGATGCCGCCGGGCAGGAATCGGCAGCCGTCGAGTCGTTCCGCAAGTACCTGGAACTGAAGCCGGAGAACCTCACCGAGGTGGCCTCGCTGGTGTTCCTGCTGGCGGAGAACGGACGGTGCGCCGAGGCCCAGACGACCGCCGCGGAGGCTGCGGTCAGGCACGCCGGCATGGGCGCACGCGCCCTGGCACCGGTCCACTACGCCTGGGGCAAGGCGCTGGAGTGCAGTCAGCAGTATCAGACCGCACGGAGCAAGTTCGCCCAGGCGGCCTCCAGCGGCGACAGCGAACTGGCCGCTCGGGCCCGCCAGGAGATGACCCGAATGGACCAGTTCATGGAGATCGAGGACAGGAAGAAGCAGCGCGCCGCGCGAGGCGACTGACGCAACCGCGCGCTCGGCGCCCACCGCCCCGCGGCCCCTGGCGAGTCGCGGGGCGGTGCACGTCCGCCGTCCCGCCGGGGCCCTGGGGGCGCAACCGCCGGCACCGCAGAGACCGCCGCAGGAGACGCCACAGGGGGACCATCGTGGGACGTCTGGACCAGCTGCCGCCGTATCTCTTCTCCGCCATCGACGCGGCCCGTGACCGCGCCCGCGACGCGGGCGTCGACGTCGTGGATCTGGGGGTCGGCGACCCCGACCGGCCAACGCCGGCGTGGCTGCTGGAGACCATGTCCCGGGCCCTGCAGGAGGCGCACCACCATCGCTACCCCAGCCATCGCGGGTTGCCGGCCCTGCGCCGAGCGGCGGCCGAATTCGTGTTCCGGCGCGACGGCGTCGCACTCGACCCCGACCGCCAGGTGCAGGTGCTGATCGGCTCCAAGGAGGGGCTGGCGCACCTGCCGTTCGCCGTGGTGGAGCCGGGCGACGCGGTGCTGGTGCCCGATCCCGGCTATCCGGTGTATACCCAGGCCACCATCCTCGCCGGGGCCGAGCCGAGGCCGTTCGCGCTGCGGGCCGAGCACGCGTTCCGTCCCGATCGCACAGAGTTGCAAGGTCTCGTGGACGAACGCGTGCGGTTGCTGTACCTGAACTACCCGAACAACCCCACCGGTGCCGGGGTGGACGCGGACTTCTGGCGCGAGACTGCCGCGTGGGCGGGGGAGCGCGGAATCGTGCTGGTGAACGACGGCGCCTACCTCGAGGTGGCACTGGACGGCAGCCGGCCGGCGAGCCTGATCGCCTCCTGTGATCCCGGCCGCGATCGGGTCGTGGAATTCCACAGCCTGTCGAAGATGTTCAACATGACGGGCTGGCGCGTGGGCTTCGCCGTGGGGCACCCCGAGGTCATCGCGCGCCTGGGGCGCGTCAAGGAGAGCATCGACAGCGGCGTCTTCGGCGCCATCCAGGAGATGGCCGCTCTGGCCCTCGGCGAGGAGGGCGAGCGGCTCTTGCCCGGGGTGATGGCGCCCTACGCGCCCCGGCGCGCCCGGCTCGTGACGGCGCTGACGGCGGCGGGCGTGGAGGTGTTCCCGACCGCGGTCACCTTCTACGTCTGGGCGCGGGTGCCCGGGGGGGGCGATTCGCTCGCTTTCTGTGCGCGGTTGCTCGACGAGATCGGGGTCGTGGCCACGCCGGGGGTGGGCTTCGGAAGCGGCGGCGAGGGGTGGTTCCGCATGAGCCTCACGGCGCCCGACGAGCGCATCGACGCGGCCGCCCGGCGGCTGGCGGCCTGGGACGCGGGGGGACGCTGATGGACCGTATCCGGCTCCAGGGCATCGACGTGTACGCCCATCACGGCGTGCACCCGGCCGAGCGAGAACTCGGGCAGCGCTTCGTCATTGACGTGAAGCTCTGGCTCGACCTCGGCGCGGCGGCCAGCGAGGATTCGCTGCGCCACGCGCTGGATTACACCGCGGTGCATCGCCGCATCTGCGAGGTGGCGGCAGAGACCAGCTTCCAGCTCATCGAGGCGCTCGCGCGACACCTGTGCCAGGCGCTGCTGCTGGAGTTTCCGGTGGAGCGGGCGGAGATCACGGTGCAGAAGCCGAACCCGCCCATCCCGAACTTCCTGGGCAAGGTCTCGGTGACCTTCGCCCGGGACCGTGGCTGGCTCGACACGGCCGACGAGGAGGGCCGATGAACGTTCCCGGCCCCCAGCCGGCGGGCTGCCACGCGGCGGCCCGGGACGACCTCTGGTCGCGCCCCCGGTTTCCCCTCGCGGCGTACCTGGGCCTGGGCGCCAACCAGGGCGATCGCCTGGGCCAGCTCCGGCGAGCGCTCTTCGCCCTGCTCACCCATCCGGAGTTGCGCGTGAAGCGCGTGAGCCCGGTGTACGAGACCGAGCACGTGGGGTTCGAGGTCCAGCCGCCTCACCTGAACGCCTGCGCGGCGGTCGAGACGTCGCTGGCACCGCGGGTCCTGCTGGCGGTGCTCAAGAGCACGGAGCAGCGGCTCGGCAGGCGCCCGCATTCGCACCTGGCGCCCCGTCCCATCGACCTCGACATCCTGGTGTACGGCGACCGCATCCTGCACAGCGATGCGCTCACGGTGCCGCACCCGCGGCTCGCCGAGCGGGAGTTCGTGCTCCGGCCTCTGGCGGACGTCGCGCCGCGGCTGGTGCTGCCGGATCGAGGGGAGACAGTGACGGTCGCCTGTGCGAGAATCACCGACCGCGGCGGCCCCTGGGTCCGGCTCCACGAAGGACATCCGCTCCTGCCGGACGGGCCCGGAGGAGCGGAGGAGGACTGGCGTGCTTCCCTGGCGGTACATTGTCGTTGAAGGCGTCATCGGCGTCGGCAAGACCAGTCTCAGCAAGCTGATCGCCACCCGCACCGGCGGGCGCCTGAACCTGGAGGTGGTGGAGGAGAATCCCTTCCTCACCCGGTTCTACGAGGATCGCGCCGCCTATGCCTTCCAGACGCAGATCTTCTTTTTGCTCAGCCGCTTCCGGCAGCAGCAAGCGCTCGTGCAACACGACCTCTTCAGCCGCGTGCTGGTGTCCGACTATCTCTTCGCCAAGGACCGCATCTTCGCCAATCTCAACCTCGGCGACGACGAACTGGAACTCTACAACCAGCTGGCGGCCATCCTGGAGCAGCGGGTGCTCAAGCCGGACCTCGTGATCTACCTGCAGGCCCGCGCCGAGGTGCTCCTGCAGCGCATCCGCATGCGCGGGCGCAGCTACGAGCGGGAGATGGAGACGGGCTACATCGCGGCGCTGGCGGGCGCGTACAGCTACTTCTTCCATCATTACAAGGACTCGCCGCTGCTGGTGGTGAACACGGACGAGCTGGATTTCGTCGGCGTGCCGCGCGACTTCGATCTGCTGTACGAGCAGATCGAGGAGAGCTTCACCGGCACCCGGTTCTTCGCGCCGCAGTCCCGGGGCGGCTGACCGCCCGCGCCGGCGATCGTCGCCGCCCACGCGCGACAGCAGGTCCGGCGCCGGAATCCCCGCCGCCGGACCGGACCGAAAGGAAGCGTCGTGAACAAGGCGCGCACCCTCATGCTCTTCGCCCGCGCCAGACGCCGGGGAGAGAAGATCGTCATGGTGACGGCCTACGATCTGACCAGCGCGCTCATCGCGGCGCGGGGCGGCGCCGACGCGTTGCTGGTAGGCGACAGCCTGGGAATGGTCGTGCTCGGCCACGAGAACACCTTGCCGGTGACGGTCGATGACATGGTGCACCACTGCCGGGCGGTGCAGCGCGCCCGGACCGGCGTGCCGGTGATCGCCGACCTGCCCTACGGCAGCTTCCACGTCTCGCCCGCCGCCACGGTGGCCGCGGCGCTGCGTCTGGTGAAGGAGGGCGGCGTCAGCGCCGTCAAGCTCGAGGGCGGCCGCAAGCGTGCCGAGGTCGTGGCCGCGCTGCTGGCCGCCGAGATCCCGGTGATGGGTCACCTCGGACTCACCCCGCAGTCGGTGCACGCCTTCGGCGGTTACAAGGTGCAGGGACGCGGGCAGGGCCCCGCCGGGGCGATGATGGAGGACGCACGCTTCCTGGCGGACGCAGGCTGCTTCGCCCTCGTGCTGGAGTGCGTGCCGCGGGAACTGGCGGCGCGCATCACGGAGGCGGTGCCGATCCCCACGATCGGCATCGGGGCCGGGCCCGCGTGCGACGGGCAGGTCCTGGTCTTCCACGACCTGCTGGGGCTCCTGCCCGGAACCACGCCGCGCTTCGTGCGCCGCTACGCGGAACTGGGCGCACAGCCTCCTCGACCGCCGCTCCCAGTTCCGC
>JAWOID010000115.1:0-26196 GCA_046484865.1 Candidatus Krumholzibacteriia bacterium | reverse complement strand
CCGCTGCGGCGGCGGGCGGGGCGGGCGGCGGGACGGGCGGCACGGCCGCGGCGCCGGCCGGTCCCCGCGACGTCCGGGGGTGCGTTGCCGCCGGTTCCGCCACCGACCGCGAGAACCGGCGCGCCAGGTACGTCGCCGAGAAGACCTGGGCCGCGGCCCACGCGACCACCGCCCCGGTGAGGTCGAGGGCGCCGGCGGCGACCAGGAGCCCCACCAGCAGCAGGTGCCCCATGCCGCGCACCAGGTTGACCCCGGCCCCCAGCAGCAGGTGACCGGCTGCCAGCAGGTCGTAGTTCACCACGTCGAAGGTGACCAGGGCGGCGACCGCCAGCAGCACCGCGACCGCGGAGACCGGGCTCCAGCCGAGCTCGCGCGCCAGTCCGGCGCCGGCGCCCGTGACGGCGCCCACCACCAGCAGCAACGCCAGCAGGAGCATGACCGCGGCGATCCAGAGCGCCTGGGCGCGCAGGAGCCGCGCCGGCGGGACGTCGCCCCGCCGCAGCGGGGGCACCGCGGCCAGCCCGACGCCGGCGTTGAGGGTCGCGGCGACGATCATGGCCAGCGCCAGGGTGAGGCTGTAGCGGCCCTGCCCCTCGGGCCCCAGCCGGTCGGCCACCAGCAGAGCCACCGCAGCGAAGGCGGCCACCTGTCCCAGGCGACTGAGCAGGATGCGCGAGCCCGCAGCCACCAGCTTCATGGGCGACCCGGGTGCGGCGCGGGACGCGTCGGCAGGGAACGGAACCGGCGCAGGGCGGCGGCCCAGGCCACATCGCGCCGGTACAGGCCCCGCTCCTCGGTCCGGGCGCCGAGCAGACGCTTGAACTCCGCCAGCTGCGCGCGCCCGGCGCTGCCACCCAGATCGAAGCGGTCCACGTGGCGAGCGGCGCACTCCACCAGGCCCTGCCACACCAGCAGCGTGGCCGGGAAGAGCGTGCGGGCGTGCTCCTGCCGCGTGGCGCCCAGCCAGGCGGTGACCCGGCGTCCGTGCTGCAGGTTGAGATGGGCGCCCAGCAGTTCGCCCTCGTGATGCGCGGTGCAGAGGAAGACGCGGCCGGCGCCGTCCCGCAGCAGTCGCTGGACCAGCGGCAGCGGCGTGGGTTCCACGTCCCAGCCGGCGGCGGCCGCCCGGTAGATGGCGTGGAAATCGGCGGCGGCCTGCGGATCGGTGGTGGTGGCGAGACGCGCGCCCCGCCGCAGGCCGCGGTTGCGCTCGTTGCGACGGTTCTTGGGCAGCACCTGGGACTCCACGTGCGCGAGCCCGCCGTCCAGCGGGATGACGGACGTGGGGATCGAGATGCGCTCCCAGCCGGCGCGGGCCAGCAGCGGCCGCCAGCAGGCGTCCGACTCGGCCGAGAGGCTCATCGTGGCGGTGATCTCGCGTCCGCCCAGGCGGGCGCGGAACTCGGCGGTCAGGAGCGAGACTGCTCGTTCGGCCAGGTCGGAGGGCAGGTCCGGCGCCACCAGCGGACCGCCCGTCGTGCCGTCGGGCAGGCTGTGCCAGCGGCCCAGCCCGCGGCGTGCGCGCCGGATGGCGGGCAGCCCGGCCACCAGCCGGTCTCCCTGCCGCAACGCCAGGAACAGTGGTTGGGCGCCCGGCAGATGCTCCGCCAGGGCGGTGACGAAGAGGCCGGTGGCGAAGAAGTCGGCGGCGGCCACGGTCGCCAGATCGTCCCAGCCGGCAGGCGGTCGGTCGTCGATCTCCAGGGCCAGTGGCGGATTGCTCATGCCCGGGGAGCGCGGGGCGCCGGCGCCCGCAATGCATCCGGACCGAACAGCGGATCGTCGCCGATGGCCGGCTCGCGCAGACTCGGCCGCCCGAGCAGCTCTGCCAGGCGCCCGCGCAGCCCATGCCGATCTCCAGCGCGGGCCAGTTCCAGCAGACCAGGCAGTTCGCCGAGCAGGTCGCCCTCGCTGCCGGCCGGTGGCCGGGCACGGCGAATGAGCGGGTTGGCCGACGGCTCGACCAGCTCGCCCTCCTCCGTGAGGGCCTCGTGCAAGCGCTCGCCCGGGCGCAGGCCGGTGAACACGATGCCCGGGCCGTCGTCCCCGTTGCCGGGGTCGTAGCCCGAGAGCGCCAGGAGGTTGTGGGCCAGCTCGACGATGGGCACCGGCTCCCCCATCTCCAGGATGTAGGTGACGCCGTTCTCGCCCAGCACCATGGCCTCGATCACGAGCAGCGCCGCCTCGCGGATGGTCATGAAGTAGCGCGTCATGCGCGGGTCGGTGACCGGCAATGGCAGGCCGGCGGCGATGCGGCGCTGGAAGAACGGCACCACCGAGCCGCGGCTGCCGAGCACGTTGCCGAACCGGACGCTCATGGCACGCGTGGCGGCGCCCGGCGCAGCGCCCGGCGCAGAGCCCTGGAGGATCGCCGTGGCGGCGCCACCGGCGGCTGCTGCATCCTGGCGGACGAGCTGCTCGGCCAGCTTCTTGGTGGCGCCCATGACATTGTCCGGGGCCACCGCCTTGTCGGTGCTGATGAGCACGAAGCGCTCCGCCCCGGCCGCGCGCGCGGCGGCCAGCACGCTGGCGGTGCCGCCGACGTTCACGAGCACCGCTTCCTCCGGGAAGGCTTCCATGAGCGGGACGTGCTTGTGGGCAGCGGCATGCAGCACCAGCTCGGGCCGGTCGTGCTCGGTGAGACGCAGCATGCGCTCGGCATCGCGCACGTCGGCGATGACCGGCCGCAGACGGGTGGATCCGGCCCAGGGCGCCAGGTCGGTGGCGATCTCGAAGATGCTGTTCTCGCCGCGCCCCAGCAGGAGCAGTTCGCGGGGCTCGAGCGGCAGCAGCTGCCGGCAGAGTTCGCTGCCGATCGACCCGCCGGCGCCCGTCACGAGCACGCAGCGCCCCTGCACCACCTCGCGAGCGCTACCTGCCTGGAAGGTGACGCTCTCGCGCCCCAGCAGGTCCTCGGGCGCGACCGGCCGCACCTGGGCGAGGTGGACGTCGCCCTCGATGATCGCGCGAATGCCGGGCACGATCTTGAAGGGCAGGCCGGCGCGCTTGCACAGGGGTACCAGTCGTCGCACCAGCGAGCCGCGGCTGGACGGGATGGCGATGATGATCTCGTCGGCACCCGTGCGGCGCGCCTGCGCCACCAGAGCGTCGGTCGGACCGAGGACCGGCACGCCGTCGAGAACCCGGCCCGCAAGGCCGGGGTCGTCGTCCAGGAAGCCCACCGGTGCGTACGGCAACCGCTCGGCCTGGATCTGACGCACGAGCTGGCGGCCGGCCTCGCCGGCACCCACGATGAGCAGGCGCGTGCCCGTGGTCCCAGCTGCGTCCCCTGGCGCCCGTCCCGCCACCGTCGCCTCCCCTCGCTGCGCTAGCGCTCCACCGCGAGTTGATGGACCCGCTGCGCGCCGGCGTAGCGGACCCTCATCAGGTAGATTCCCGAGGCCACCGCCTCGCCCAGCCGATTGCGACCGTCCCAGAACGAGACCTCGGCCGCCACGTATCGGTTCCGGTACACGAGCTCGCCGTCGAGCGTGTAGATCTCGACGGTGGCCGGATCGGCCCTGTCGGCGGCGATACCGCCCACGAAGAGGTCACCGTCGCCCTGGCCGGGGAACGGGTTCGGATAGACGAACATCCCGTCGAGCGCCGCCGGTTGCTCGATACGCTGCTCGTCCACCTCCACGAGCACCGCCCCGACACTGGTGGTCGCCACCAGTCGCCGGCCGTCCCGTCCGGCGGTCAGCTCGTACACATCGCTCCCGACCCCGCCGGGAAACGCGCTGATGATGTTCGGCGAGTAGAGCGAACCGAAGTCCGGGTTCGCCAGGAAGGTGGTCAGATTGGTGTACGCGTCGATCGTGGTACCGTCGTCGCGCCGTCGCACGCGGTTGAGACCGGCACCGGTGAGCACCCAGAGGTCGCCGTTGCGATCGACGGCCACGTCCGCGACCGCCTGCGCGAGCAGCCCCACCTCGAAGCCGCTGCCCTTGCGATCGTACTGTGCCACCAGGGTCGCCGCCGGGAACGTCTGCCCCACGTACGTGAAGCAGACGACACCCGATCCCCCGGCCCAGATGGTCCCGTCCCGGCCGAGGGCCAGCGCCGACACCTGCGTGACGTCGAATCCTTCCACGCTGGTCACCGGCTGGGACCAGACATCGTCCGTCGGATCGGTCCAGGTGAGCGGCGCAGCCGATCCCGCGGCGGAACCGTTGACGTCCCAGCGCACGAGTCCCACGTCGGCGACGGCGAACCACAGCACGTCGGGCCGCTCCACCAGCACATCGATGGCGGCCACTCCGTTCAGCTCGTTCGCGGTGACGTTCACCCAGGCGCCGGGATCGCTCCATCCCGACGGGGTCACCAGGATGTCGGCGCCGTGCACGGCGCTCAGGAAGATCACCGGTCCGGCGGGATGCGTGACCGCACGCTCGTAATTCCGCCCCTGCAGCGGCGCATTCGTCGGGGAGACGCGGTTATACTCGTCCTCGCCGCTGCCGGCGCGATCGGCCGGAACCAGGCGCACCAGTCCGGCATCGAACTGGCCGGCCCAGGCCGCGCCGCCGAGTTCGGCGCCGACCGCCAGCATGCCGCCGACGTGGTTGAAGAGCCCCTCGCTGCCGGCGTCGGCCACCTCGAAGTGGTTCGTCCACATCTCGCCGGTCCAGCGCGACAGCGCCTTCCCCGTTCGCGAGCCGAGCCACACGTGGCCCGACTCGTCGATGGCCGCGCCGTCGGCGTTGCGCACCAGGGTCGCATTCATCACCTGGACCGCCCAGACGCCGTCCGCGCGCCGGCCGAGAAACGCCAGCCCCGACTCCACGCTCATCCCCTCGGCACGCCAGCGGCCGGTCGCCCAGAGCGCCCCGTCGGCCATGGCCAGCGCGTACACCAGCGGCTCCGGCATGGCCACCGCCTCGACCGCGCCCGCGCCGGTGACGCGCACGAGATCTCCCTGGCCCGGCCAGCCCAGCACCCACAGATCGTCGCCGTCCGGAGCCAGCGCTGTCGCCCAGGAACCGATGGTCGTGAGGAGCGACCAGACGCCCCCCGCATCGTCGTAGCGGTACACCCCGCCGCGGCCGGCCGCCACCAGACGCCCGCTGCCGTCCACCGCCAGGTCCTCGATCCAGAGGTTGCTCAGCCCGTCGTTGATGGTCGTGAACACGTTGCCCGCGAAACGCGACACTCCGTCGGGCGTGCCGAAGAAGACCTCGTCGCCCCGGAAGACGATCGTGTTGACTGTGTTCGAGACCAGCCCGTCCTGCTCCGCGGTGTACACGGCTCCGGGCACGCCGCCGACGATGCGGCCGACCCCCGCCCCGGCCATGGCGTAGAACACCCATTCACTGCCGCCGATCATGCCGGCGCCGACGGCGGTGAGATCGCGCCCGCCGAGACCCGTGACGAACTGGCGGTACTCTTGCGCGCCCTCCAGGTCGCCGATGCGGGTGAGTCCGCCCCCGGCGGTGGCCACCCAGACGTGCAGGGGCGTGCCGGCGAGATCCACCACGCGGTTGTGGCTGAGCTGGTCGCCCGCGGTGACGCGCTGCGGCGGCTGATCGAACGCGGCACGATCCCACACCGCCAGGCCGCCCTGCTCGAGACCCATGAGCATCAGTCCGGCGTGAGGCAGCAGGCAGGTGCCGCGGCTGGCGGAGAGCAGCGGCGACAGTCTCACGTCCTGAGCCGCGGCGGTCGTGGCAGGGAAAACGCCGGCGACCACGACAGCACACCCGAGCAGGAGCGCACCGGCGATGCGACCGGCGCGACGGAGCCGAAGGAACCTGCGTGCAGGTCGCCGGCGGTGCTGCAACGGCGCGTTCATCATCGATCTCCCTCTGCGCCCACCGGAAACGGCGGCGTGATGTCCGAGGAGGCAGGCAGACGTTCCCAGCCGCCCGGACGGTTCCAGAGCGCCACGACGACGGCGGCCGCCCGGCGCAGCCACCCTGCGCCGGCGGACACGTCGGGGGTACCCGCATCGCACCGGCCGGACCGCTCCGCCAGCAGCCAGGGCCCGCAGAGGCCGGGGCGCTGCAGATCGCTCCGCCAGGTCTCCCACCAGGAGAGCACCGAACCGCCCGGCTGCGGGCGATCCACCGGCACTGGACGCAACCCCCACAGATCCATGTCGCCGCGCAACAGAGCCCCGGCGAGGCCCCACTGCCAGGGGAGCGGCAGGACGCCGCCGGACGCACCGACGGCGAGGGTCACCCGCTCATTATGCCCTGCCCGCGTCGTCACGTCGACACCCACCCTGCGCGCGCGGCCGCGCGGCAACCGCACCAGCCGCAGCCACAACCAGGCCGGCCAGGCCAGAGCCGTCAGCAGGAGACCCGCCGCGAAGCTCGCCACGCGCAGCGCGGCATGCGCGAGGGCGGCCCCCGCGCCGGGCTCCACCACCCCGCTGGGAGCGCCGCAGAAGAGTTCCGGCCGCGCCCCCGCGGCCAGCAGCCAGACCACGTCTCCCTGCCAGCGCAGCCGCACCCGACCGCGCCGCAGTTCCGCGAGCGTCCGCCGGCGCGCCTCGTCGGCTCCCGGCGACTCCCAGAAGACGACCTGGCTCGCGCGGAAGCGATCGACCAGCCCGGGCAGATCGGGCCAGCCGCCGAGCCACGGTATCTCGCCGTCGCCCAGGGGGGGGCCGGGCGCCTCGGTCGCGTGTGCGGGCTGATCGCCGCACACCCAGCCCACCGGATCGACGCCCGCGGCCCGGGGGCGCGGCGCGTCGGCCAGCCAGGCGGCCAGTTCCGCGCGCGGGCCCACCAGCAGCGTGCGCTCCAGCGTGAAGTAGCCGCGCTCCATCCGCCGCAGGAGCGACCGGAACAACTCCTCGCCCGCGGCCGTGAAGGCAGCGGCCAGCACGAGGAAGCCGAGCAACACCGCACGGCTGACCACCTGCTGCTGGCCCAGGTAGCTGCTCGCGAGCAGCAGCAGCGCCAGCGCGCCGGTCTGCTGCAGGTGAGGCCAGACCCGCGGAGGCTCGCGCAGGCGCGCCGGGCGATAGCGCCCCATGAGGGCGAAGGTGACGGTGGCCAGCAGCAGCGAGAACAGGAACAGCGGGCGGTACTCGCCGAGAGGATACAGTTCCTCGGCGAACAGGCCCCCGAACGCGGCGCGCAGTCCGTAGGCGCCGTGGAACGCCGCCGTGAGTGCGAGCATGTCGATGGACCAGAGCAGCATCACGGAGAGCGGGCCACGCCACTTCTTCAGCAGGTAGACGAGCATCCCCCACTTCTCGTAGAACGAGATCAGGCTGCCCAGATGCAGCCAGAAGCTGCGGCTGCGCAGGCCGCGCGCGCTGGCGCGGCGATGCCGGTGGATGAACCGCGCGTCCGGCGTGTAGAGGACCTCCCAGCCCCCCTGCCACATGCGGTAGCACCAGTCCACGTCCTCGAAGTAGAGGAAGAAGCGCTCGTCGAGCGGACCGACGCGTTCCACGGCCGCGCGGCGAGCCAGCAGACAGCCGCCGAGCACCCAGTCCACCGGCCGGCTGCTGCGGTGATCGAAGTCCCGCATCAGGTGGCGCGCGAGCACCTGGGAGCGCGGAAAGAGCTTGCCCAGGACGGTCCGCCGCATGAGCAGCGTGGCGAGGCTGTAGAAGCGGCGGCAGGAATCCTGGATCGTGCCGTCCTCGTTCAGCAGTTGCGGTCCGACGATGCCCGCGCGCGGATGGGCGTCGGCGAACGCGAGCAGCCCGTCCAGCGCGCCCGGCTGCACCACGATGTCCGGGTTGAGGACCAGCGCATACTCGGCGGCCCGTCGCTGCAGGCCGAGATTGCAGCCGCGGGCGTAACCCACGTTCTCGGCGTTCATCATCCATTCGCAGCCGGGGAACCGCTGGCGCACGGCGTCCAGGCCGGGATCGCTGGACGCGTTATCCACCACCACGACGGCGTGCGTGCAGTGCGGCGGGTGCTCCTGCAGGGACAGCAGCAGCCGCGCCAGATCGTCGCTGGTGTTGTAGTGGACGATCACGACCGCCAGCTTCACCGGTGCCGTCGCCATGCTAGGTGGACCTTCGCAGCCGCAGCGACCAGACCATCCACATGGCCTCCCAGATGATCCGCCGCGACATCTTCGAGATGCCGACCTGACGGTCCGTGAAGATGATGGGAATCTCCTTGATGCGGTAACCTCGCCGCCACACGTGATAGTTCATCTCGATCTGGAAGGAGTAGCCGTCGCTCTTGATCGAGCGCAGCGGCAGCGACTCGAGCACCGCGCGGCGGAAGCACTTGAAGCCGCCCGTGCAGTCGCTGATCGGCAGGCCGGTGACCAGGCGGGCGTAATGGTTGGCGCCGACGCTCAGCACCAGGCGGCTGAGCGGCCAGTTCACCACGGTCACGCCCCGCAGGTACCGACTGCCCAGGACGAGATCGTGGTCGCGGATCTCCTGCAGGAAGGCCGGCAGCGCAGCAGGGTCGTGGCTGAAGTCGGCGTCCATCTCGAACACGGCGTCGGCTGCGGTGTTCGCCAGCACCCACTGGAAACCGGCGATGTAGGCGGCGCCGAGACCCGCCTTCCCGGGCCGCTCCAGCAACTGCACGCGGTCTCCGTACTGGGGCAGCCGCTTGACCACGGCGGCGGTGCCGTCGGGCGAGTTGTCGTCCACCACGAGCACCGACAGCCGGGGATCCTGGGCGAGGATCTGCGGCAGCAGCCGACCGACGTTGTCGGCCTCGTTGTACGTGGGCACCACGACCACGGCGCTGCGCACGTCGAGCACCCCCCCGGCATGGCCGGCCTGGTCAGCCACGGTCGTCCTCCCCGCCCGTCCGGGACGCGCCGTCATCGGCCGGACTCGCCCGGCCGGCCGGGCCGCCGCTCGCCACCGCCATCCACCGGCGGCGGCCGCGCCACCAGCCGGCGGCCAGCGCGACCAGACTGCCGGTCAGGCCCAGCAGGCTCAGCGAGAGCCCGGCGGCCAGCGAGGGGTCGGCGAACTCGAACCGCACCTCGTGCGGCCCCGCCGGCAGGGCCACGGCGCGCAGGGTGAGATCGGCACGCAGCAGCGGAACCTCCACCCCGTCCACCAGGACCCGCCAGCCGGGCGCATGCATGTCCGCCAGCAGGAGCAGGGCGGGGACGGGTGCATCCACGGCCAGGACCACCTCGTCGAGCCCATCGACCACGAACTCCGGCTGCGGCAGCCGGGTGCCCGGCGGCGCGTCCGCCGGCACCGGGTCGGGGATCTGCTCCAGGACGACGACATCGGCGTAGTCGTGACGGCCGCGCTGGATCGCGGTCACGAACGCCTCGAGATCGTCACCCCAGGGCAGCGTTTCGGCCAGACGCCACTGCGTGACCAGTCGCGCCCGCGGCAGCGCGGCGCGGTTGTGGTACGCCGTCACCCCGTCGCTCACCACCGGCTGCGGATCGAGATCGAACCCGAACTGGTCGAGGACCGCGAATGCCTGGTCCGGCAACGGCCCGTCCAGCACCAGGGTCCGGCCGGCCAGCCAGGCCGCCACGCGACCGGCGGGCTGCTCCGGAGACTCGAGCAGGCGGCGGATCTGCTCGAACGCGGCGAGCTTGGCCGGATGATAGCCGCTCAGGCTGCGCAGGCGGGCCGTCATGAAGCGGTTGCTGGCGGCCACCCCCCCCAGCGGCCAGATGCGGTCGTGGCCGGTGGCAGCCCGCAGTTCGGCCGCCAGCGACTCCGGGATCTCCGGCACCGCGGCGGCCGAGCGGTACTGGCGCAGCATCCTGGCCGCCGGCACCAGGTGGACGCGGCCCTGCGAGTCGGCCGCCCTCTCCAGCAGCGACTCCTCCGGATGCACGATGCGACGGTCCACCGCCGCCAGGTCCCAGATCACGAGCACGGCCATCACCCAGAGCAGGCCACGGCGGCGGAAGCCGGGTCGGCGCCGCGCGAGCATCACGGCCGACGCCGCGGTCGCCAGCAGCAATCCGATGCGGACGAGGTCGGACCGGTGCAGGTGCCAGGCTTCGTCCAGGACGGTGGGAGCGGCCTGCTTGCCGGACGCGGCGGCGAGCGCCGACAGAGACGCGCGGTGCGCCGGTTCGGCCAGACCCGTCGCGCCGCCGAGGAGCAGCAGGAGGCCCACCGCGCCCAGCGAGACGGCTAGGGCCGCCACCCACCGCTCGGGTGCCGCCGCCGGTCGCGCGAGGTGGTGACCACCGATGGCGGCGAGGCCGATCACCGCCAGCCCGGTCGCGGCCAGGATCATCGAAGGGACGCGGAACTTGTCGAAGTAGGGCAGCCAGTCGTAGAGCATCCGGTGCAGAGGGAAGTGGCGTCCCAGGGCCACGATCAGCGTGCCGAGGGCCAGCACTCCGAGCGCCACGGCGAGGCGGCGGCGCGCCGGCGCGGCGAACGCGCAGCCGGCCAGCACGAGCAGCAGGAAACCGAGGTAGCTCGGGTAGTCCGTGAACGGCATCGGCCCCAGGTAGGTGGCCTTGCCGAAGCCCGCCGCCGACGGCAGCACGAGAGTGGGCAGTTCGCCGGGTCCGAGGCTCCAGCCGGTGGCGTACTCGTAGGGCGCCCCGCCGCCGGCGCCGGCGGCCTCGCCGCGAATGGAGATGCGGGCGTACTCCCGCACCGGCACCAGCAGGACGGCCCCCACCAGGAAGCCGAGCAGGAGTCCGGTGCCGAGCTGGCCGGTACGCCACCAGCGACGCCGGGCGGGCGCCGGTTCGCCGCCCGCGCGCAGCGGCCAGGCGAGGTTGACCAGCGCCAGCCAGCCCACGGTCAGCAGGGTGTAGTAGGTGATCTGGACGTGGCCGCGCAGGAACTGCAGGCCCAGCACCAGGCCGAGCACGCCCACGGCCGTCCAGCCGCGACCGCCGAGGATCTGCCACGCCCAGGCCAGCACCCAGGGCCAGTACATGGCGGTGATCAGCTTCGTGCCGTGACCGTGCACCGCCCAGGCCGTGACCCGCGGCATCAGGATGAAGGCCGCCGCACCGAGCAGCTGGCCGGCGAGGGGTACGTTCCACTTGCCGAGCAGGTACGCCACCCCCAATCCGCCCAGCAGCAGGTGGGCCAGCAGCCACGTGGCGGGCGGGAAGCCGAGCGTCCCCTGGAGGAAATCGACGAGCACCGAAGGTGGATAGACGAAGCGGGGATACGAGAGCGAGCCGAAGGTGGGCATGCCGCCGAAGATGTACGGATTCCACTGCGGGTAGTCGCGCTGGGCGACGGCCTCGTCACCGATCGCCTGGAACGCACCGGCGCTGGCAGCATCGGCACTGGCGAAGATCTCGCCCCGGAACATCGGGCCCGGGTAGAGCATCGCCAGGATCAGCAGCAGGCCCAGCGTGAGCACCAGCCAGCGGCGCCAGCCCTGCTCCCAGGCACCGGCGGGGCCGATCTCGGCAGCGGGCGCAACGGACCGTGCGCCCTGCAGCGGTTCGGCGCGTCCAGTTGCCTTTCCGGAGACCGCTGCCGGCCGCTCTCGTGCCTGCCGGCGGCGCTCACCTCGGCTTCGGCGTTGCTCGGCCACCGCTGCTCTCCTTTCACCGGTTCGGCGCGGCCCGCCCGCGCCGGGGGAGGATACAATCGGCAGCGCGCGGCTGTCCACCGCGCGCGGAATCGGCCGGCGGCAGCCAGCGCCGCCCGGTGACTCAGATCTCCGGCAGCGGCGCGTGCCGCAACTCGTCCAGGGCGCCGCGGACCAGCGCGCGAGCGCTTTCCGGTCGACCGTGCCACAGATGCCAGGCGGCGTTGCCCAGGAAAAGCCCGACCTGCGCGGGCAAAAGCACCGGCCGGCGCCGCGGGGGCCAGTGGCGGCGCAGCAGGCGCACGTGGCTGCGGCTGCGGAGGTACAGCTTGCGCGGACTGACCGCCCCGAGCGAAGCGCTCACCCGGTGCAGGATCACCGCTTCCGGCACGTGCAGGATCTGCCCGCCCGCGGCGCGCAGGCGGAGGCACCAGTCCGTGTCCTCGCCGTAGAGGTGGTAGCTCTCGTCCAGCAGGCCCACCTCGCGCAGCGCCCGCTCGCCGACGAGCAGCGCGCACCCCGTGCCGTAGCCCACGAACCTCGGCGTCAGCGGCCGTCCCGCCGCCGGCCGACGGATGCCGGCGTGACGGATCCAGCCGCTCCACGCGCCCACCTCGCCGCCGTCGTACCAGAGCAGGTCCGGCCGCGCGGCGTAACAGATGCGCGGGGTCGCCGCCCAGGCGCGAGGCTCGGCGGCGGCGGCGGCGACCAGCGTCTGCAGGGCTCCCGGCGGGACCTCGGTGTCGTTGTTCAGCAGCAGCGCCCAGCCGCCGCGCAGCCCGCCTTCGTCGCGGAGGCGTCGGAGCGCCAGGTTGTTGCCCCCCGCCCAGCGCAGATTGTCCGGCGAGGCGATCAGCTCCACCTGCGGGAAGTGGGCCCGGACGTGATCCGCGGACCCGTCCCTCGACCCGTTGTCCACCACCATCACTCGCAGGGACGAGCCATAGCCGCCGGCCTCGAGCGAGCGCAGGCAGGCATCCAGATCGTCGCGTCCATTCCAGTTGACGACGACGACGGTCAGCGGCGGATGCACCGCCGCCGCGCGCCGTGCGGCTCCCGCGCGCTCAGTAGCGGTTCCGGACACGGTACGTCCGCTCGGGCTTGCGCCCGGCCACGATCAGCTCGGCCACCAGGCCCAGGCTGACGAACTGCACCGCGAGCACGATGAGAACGAGCCCGAGCACGAGCATGGGCCGCACGCGCAGACCCTGGCCGAGCAGCCATATTCCCAGGAAGTAGAGCGAGATGGCCCCGCCGCCGGCGAAGAGCCACGCTCCCAGGCGGCCGAAGAAGTGCAGCGGCGAGGAGCCGCGGGCGTGCAGGAAGTAGACCGTGAGCAGGTCGAGGAAGCCGTTCAGGAAGCGGTTCATGCCGTACTTGGTGCGGCCGTACTTGCGGGCATGGTGACGCACCGGCAGCTCGGTCACCCGAAAGCCGGCGAGGTGCGCCATGGCCGGCACGTAGCGGTGCATCTCGCCGTAGAGCCGCACCCAGCGCGTGACCTCGCCCCGGTACGCCTTCAGGCCGCAGTTGAAGTCGTGCAGACGCAGGCCGCACATCGCCCCGGTGACCCGGTTGAACAGCCTCGAGGTCTGGTTCTTCACGAAGCTGTCCTTGCGGGCCTGCTTCCAGCCGGAGACCAGGTCGTAGCCCTCCTCCAGCTTCTCGACCAGCCGGGGAATCTCCTCCGGATCGTCCTGGAGGTCGGCGTCCATGGTGATCACCCAGTCGGCGGCCACCGCGGCGAATCCGGCCGCGAGGGCCGCCGCCTTGCCGTAGTTGCGGCTCAGCGAGAGGCCTCGCACCTCCGGACGGCGGGCGGCGAGATCGGCGATCACCCGGTCGCTGCCGTCCACCGAACCGTCGTCCACCAGCCAGACCTCGTAGCTCCAGCCGAGTGGCTCGACCACCCCGGCGATGCGTTCCACCAGCTCGGGCAGCGACTCGGCCTCGTTGAAGGCGGGCACCACCACGGCCAGACGGGTGCGCGGCGTGGCCTCCGCCACCGCCGCGCCGCCGAGACTCGGCGCCGGAGTACGTCCCACCTCGTGCCGCGTCTCAGGCATGCCGCCTCCGCTCGACGACCCAGGCCACTTCGCGCTCCAGCCCCTCCCGAAGCGGCACGGTGGGCGCGTAGCCCAGCGCCTGTGACACGAGGCTGCGCTCGGCGAAGGTGTCGCGCACGTCGCCGGCCACCACCTCCCGGTAGCTCACCTGCGTGCGCGCGTCGGCGACCTCGGCGGTGATCAGGACCGCCAGCAGATCCAGGACCTCGCGCAGGGAGACGCGGGCGCCGCCTCCCACGTTGAAGACCGTGGCGGCGCCTTTCGGCGCCACCGCGCGCAGGTTGGCGCACACGGCGTCGGTCACGAAGGTGAAGTCGCGGGTCTGCCGGCCGTCCCCGTAGACGACGAACTCGCGGCCGTCCAGGGCCGCCTCGATGTACTTGCGGAACGCCATGTCCGGCCGCTGGCGTGGGCCGTAGACCGTGAAGTAGCGCAGGCTCGTCACCGGCACCCCGAAGTTCGAGTGATAGAGCTGGCAGAGGTGTTCCGCCGCCAGCTTGGTCACGCCGTAAGGCGAGCGCGGAGCGGGCAGCGCCTCCTCCGTGACCGGCAGCACATCCTGATCGCCGTAGACGGAACTGGAACTGGAGTAGACGAAGCGCCGCAGTCCCGCCGCCACTTCCTCGTCGCGACAGCCCTCGAGCAGCCGCTGGGTCGCCAGCACGTTCCAGTGCACGTAGTCCTCGAACTGCTGCCCCCAGCTCGCGCGCACGCCGGCCTGGGCCGCCAGGTGGAAGCACGCGGCGGCGCCGCGGAGCAGTTCCCGCGGATCTAGGTCCAGCAGGTTCTGCTGACGGAACTCGAATCGGTCGTCGCCGAGGAACGGCGCGAGGTGCTCGCGCTTCTGCTCGGGAGCGTAGTAGTCGGTGAGGCAGTCCACGCCGGTGACGCGGCACCCCAGCGCCAGCAGCGCCTCGGTCACGTGACTGCCGATGAATCCGGCGCAGCCGGTGACCACCACGCGGGCGCCGGGCGCCAGCACCTCGCGCACGGCGGCCGGCAGGGCGGCGGTGACCAGGCTCCAGTCTTCCCGGTGGGAATCTCGCGGCATCACGGCGCGACCTCCTGTTGCCGCGGCTGGGCATCCAGCGTATCGAGGGCCTCCTGCATGGCGGCATCGCGCTCGCCGGACAGTCTCTCCCAGCGGGCGACCACGCGCTCCGCCTCGTTGCGCCGGCCCAGGAAGTGGAACACCCTGAAGAGCGACTCGTGGTAGATCCTGTCTTGCGGCTGCGCCGCGATCTTCTCCTCCAGCCATTCGACCGCCAGATGCGACTGGCCCACCTGCGCCATCGCCATGGCCGTGTTCGCGACCGCCCGGGCCCTCGTCTCCGGTGCGAGCTTCGGGCCGACCTCGTCCAGATAGGCCAGGGCGTCGCGGTCGCGCCGGTGCTCCAGCAGCAGCAGGGGATAGAAGTCTGCCACGAGGTCGCTCTCCGGCCGCAACCGGCCAGCCAACTCGAACGCTGCGAGGGCGCCGCCGATCCGGTCGTCGTAGGTGAGGGTGTCCGTGGGGTCCTTGCGCAGAGCCTCGTAGCCGTCCTCGCGCAGCTGGTAGCCGGCGCGGGCGAGCGCCACCGGATAGTTCCCGAGCAGGAAGCGGGTGTTCTGGTCCAGGTAGACGTCGTCGCGCAGCTCGCCCAGCAGCGGCACGAGCGCCTGGTAGTTCACCGCCGGCACCCTGTCGAGATCGAGCGCGCCCGGCGCCACGTCCGAACCCAGGCCCGCCATCTCGGCGAAGCGCCGGTGCCGCGGTTCGTCGGCGCCGGTCAGCAGCGAGCTGAACCGGTAGACGCCGAAGAAGTTCGCCAGGAGACGCTCGCCGTCGGTGGTCGGCAGGTCGCCGGGCCCCTTCGAGGGCGTGAGCCGGTAGGCCAGGCCCTCCATGGACAGGTGCGGGAAGTACAGTTCCATGTTGTCCCGCGGTATCGTCACGGCGAAGAACACCGGCCTCGCGTCCGCGCGCCGCGCATTGGTGGTGACGATGTCGTGCACCACGTAGTCGCGCACGTACAGCAACTGGCGCTGCCCGGTCTGCGGATCCTCGATGAGGCGCGGTCGCAGCGCCGCGATCTCCTGCTCGGATCGGCTCAGGTCCAGGGGCGGCTCCCGCCGGCGGAGTTGCTCGACGTACCACGGCAGGTTCACCAGTGAGAGGTTCACGACCGTCACGTCGCGCCGGAAGTGTTCCACCTCCTGCAGGTACCAGATCGGGAAGGTGTCGTTGTCGCCGTTGGTGAAGATGATGGCGTTCTCGTCGAGTCCCGCCAGGATGTTGCGCGCGTACTCGTAGGGCACCCGGTTGTCGGACCGGTCGTGCTCGAACCACTTGGTGTGCGGCGGGACGCCCAGGAAGGGTACCCCCTGGGACAGCAGCAGCGGCAGGGCGGCCACCACGACCAGAGCCGCGGCGGTGACGCGGGGCAGCACGCCGGCGCGCACCGCGGGCGCCGACTGGCGTGCACCCTGCCCGCCAGCACCGCTCTCGCTCTCGATCCGCGCCAGGCTGAGCCCCTCCGGACCCGCGGCGAAGCGCAGCAGCGCCGCCGAGCCCAGTCCGATGAGCACCGCCACGAACATGAACGCGGCGAAGTAGAAGTAGTCGCGCTCGCGCACCTCGTGGTCGGTGAAGTTGAGCAGCAGCGTGAGCCCATGGGAGTTGATGACGTAGTTCACCAGGATCAGCCAGATCACCGGCCGTGCGCGACGGATCCCGTGGAACACGCCGAACAGCGCCAGGAAGATCGGGCCGATGAAGGTGGACACCCGCGCCAGCGCGCCCTGGCCGTTGCTCAGGAAGGTGAACTGGTCCACCAGGAACCCGTAGTAGTAGCCGAATTGCCAGCCCAGGTCGGCCTGACGCGGGAGGAGGTTCAGGGTGGGGTACTGCTCACGCCGGAGCACCGACAGCAGGACGGAGAAGGTGTCGGGATCGGTCTGGTTGATCGCCGGCTCCGGCGAGGCTCCCGCCCGGATGAGCATCATGATGTGCACCGAGATGCCGAGCATGAAGACCGCGGACCCTATCAGCGCGAACCAGCGTCCGTGGGCGAACCCGCGCCAGAGCGCGACCGACAGGTAGAGCACCAGCAGCAGGACCAGCAGCAGGTCGTTCTGGACGCCCATGGAGAGGATGAAGAGCAGAAGGCCGGCGCTCACGAGCCAGAAGTCCGGCGACGCGCGCCAGCGGCGGGCGATGAGCACCAAAACGAAGATGCCGCCGAAGATCAGCAGCACGCCCAGGTGGAAGCCCACCCCCAGCCCCAGCAGGTAGACGATGAGGATCAGCAGCAGATCGCTGGGCGGCCGCTCGCGCCACTCGTACCAGCGCAGCGCCAGCCACGTCACTAGCGCCATCACGAAGGCGGAGAGGCCGTATACCTCCGCCTCGACGGCATTGTTCCAGAACGTCTCCGAGAACGTCAGGAAGAGCGCGCCGACCACCGCTCCCGCGTGGGCCATCCAGCCGGAGTCGGGGTCGGCGCGCCGGGCCAGATCGAGGACGATCAGGTAGACCAGCATCACCGCCAGCGCACTGAAGAAGGCCGACATCATGTTCAGGGCCCAGGCGGTGCGAAACGCGGGCTCGGTGATCTGCGGATCGCCGAACAGCACGTCGAACACGCGGCCCACCAGGACGTAGAGCGGGGTGCCGGGCTGGTGCGGGATGCCGACGATGTGACTGCAGGTGATGAACTCGCCGCAGTCCCAGAAGCTGATCGTGGGTGCCAGGGTCGCGAGATAGACGCCGAAGGCCAGCGCGAAGATCGCCGTGGCCAGGAGGACCTGGGGTCGCCTGATCGCGTGGATGTTCAAGACCTCTCCCTGCGCGCCATCGCGACCGGACCGGGGCCCGGCGGTGATTCCGGACCCCATCGGTCCGGAGGTCGATCGGTGCTGGCCGTCCGGCGGACGACGACCTCCATCCGGCGCGCCGGCGGCGGGAGGCGACGTTCAGTGGACGCCGGAATCTAGCACAGGCCCTGCTTCCCAACAACCTCGCCGCGTGCCGGTTCCCGGCCTCAGGGGAGATCGGGCACGTCGCGCACGGGCGCTCGCGGTCGCCGACCGAGCCAGAACAGGACGCCGCCCCAGAGGCTGAACACCACCTGCACGACGTAGGCCGCGACCTCGACCGCCACGGCCTCCTCGGCCGTGAGCCCCGCCTCCACCAGCAGCGTGGCCGAGACGGACTCGCGCAGGCCGATGCCGTTGATCGTCACCGGCAGCGTGAGGCTCACGGCCAGCAGCGGGATCAGCACGAACAGCTGCAGGACCTGCGTCGGGGTCAGCAGGATGCCCAGCCCTGCGGCCACCACGATGTGGGTGAGGATGCGCAGGAACTGGACCCCGACGCTGAAGGCGCCGACCGCCAGCAGCCAGAGCGGCGCCCGGCGGAACACCTGCCACTCCGTGGCCACGGTGGCCAGCCGCTCGCCCACCTGGCCGAGACGCACCCGCCGCGCCAGCAGCGGCAGGCGCGCGCCCACGCGCCGGGACAGCAGCAGCGCCTGCACCAGGATCAGCGCAGCGAGCACGGGCGCCAGCAGGACCACGGCCGGCGGCAACTCGTGTCCGCCCGCCGCCGCCGCGGCGGCCGCGAGGACCGCCAGGACCGTCAAGGCCGTCAATCCCAGCAGCCGATCGAGCAACGTGGCGCAGAACACCCGCGCCGGACACTGCTCGCGCCGGCCGAGGTCGACGATCTTGTAAGCGTCGCCACCCACGTTGGCGGGCAGGAAGTTGTTGAAGAACAGGCCGATGAAGTAGAGCCGCCTGATCTCCGCCGCCGGCGTGGCCAGTCCCGCGCGCCTGAGCAGCCAGATCCACTGCAGCGCACCGCCGAGAGCGGAGACGGCGTAGATCCCCAGCGCCAGCGCCAGGACACCCCAGCGAGGCCGCTCCAGCCCGGACTCGATCTCCTCCCACGAGAGCCGCCCCAGCAGCCACCACACGAGCGCGGCGCTCACCAGGCCGCGCACCAGGAAGATGCCGTGCCGCCGCCAGGTGACCATCACCCGGAGACCTCCGCGGTGGGATCGGGGATCGGGGGCAGCGGCCGCCTGGCGGCCACCGCCTCGAAGATCGCCAGCGATTGCTCTGCGCAGGTCCGCCACTGGAACACCCGGGCCCAGCGACGAGCCGCCTCGCTGCGGCGGCGCCACAGTTCCGGATCGCGCAGCAGCCGCAGCGCCGCCGCGGCGAAAGCGGCGTCGTCGTCCACGGGAACCAGATCACCAGTGAGGCCGTCCCGCACCGAGTCGCGCAGGCCCGGCGCGTCGCTGGCCACCACCGGCAAGCCGCAGGCGTTGGCCTCGACGACGGTCAGGCCCCATCCCTCCTTGGGGCTGGGATTGAGGAAGACGTGGGCGCGATGCAGCACCCCGACGAGGTCCTCCCACGGCAGAAAGCCGCGGAAGGCCACGCTCCCGCCCAGGCCGAGCTCGGCGGCGATGCGGCGCAGGCGCCGCTCGTCGGGACCGCGGCCCATGATCTCCAGGCGCGCGTCGGGCAACTCCGCCCGCACGCGGGCGAACGCGCGCAGGGCGACGTCGACGCTCTTGTAGCGACGCAGCCGGCTCCACGTCACCAGCAGCGGCGTTCCGGAGCGCGGCGGAGGCTCGGGCAGCGCGAAACGCGCGTGCTCGAGACCGCAGTAGACGGTGCGGATCTGCGCGGCGGGGATCCCGCGAGCCACCAGATCGTCGCGGGTGGAGGGGCTGATCACCTCGAACGCACACCGCCGGTAGACGACCGGGATCAGCAGCTCGGCTGCGTGGACGTAGGCGGCCACGGGTGCGCTGGCCTCGCGAAAGACCGTGCGGCCGAAGAGGTGAGGCACCACCGCCAAGACCGGCACCCCGTCGCGATACAGCGGCGTGTAGAACGGGATCTTGTTGATGTCCTCCACCAGCAGGTCGTACGGCGTGCCCGACCGGCGCGCCCTGCGGAGCAGACCGCGGACGACCCTCGGCAGCACCCAGTTGGCCACCTGCCAGGGGCCGTGCCGGTGAATCTGCACGCCGTCGATCTCGTCCCGTGCGGGTGCGCCCGCGTAGGCCGAGACCACGAGATCCACCCGGTGGCCGGCGGCGGCTGCGGCAGAGAGGATGTGGTGCAGGTGCTGCTCGGCGCCTCCACCGAGAGGGTCGCCGACATCGCGCCAGTTGACGGCCAGGATCCTCAGCGGAGCGCCTCCAAGACGTTGCGGTCACATGGTTTCCGCCGAGAAACCTAGACGGCGGCCGCACATGCGTCAAGACGCGGGTCGCCGGCCGGGGCCGCGCCGGTCCCGGATGGCCCGCGAGCGGCGGCAGCACGGCTGCCGGTGCTATCGTGTCGCGGGGGCCAAAGGAGGACACCATGAGCGACAGTCCGGTCGTGAGGCTCGGGTCCACGGTGGTGGACTCCCAGACGGTGGAGTTCGCGCTCTTCGCGCCGGGCAAGGGCTCGGTGGCGGTGGTCGGCTCGTTCAACGACTGGGAGCCGGACGCCGATCACCTGCAGCCGGACGACGACGGCGTGTGGCGCTTGCGCAAGCGCCTGGGCAGCGGTCGGCACGAGTACCAGTTCCGCGTCGATGGCGACCTGCTGATCGCCGATCCCTACGCCCACCGGCTGCTCGACGGCGCCGAGGAGGGCCCGCCGCGAGCCCTCGTGGAGCCCGGCCGCGAACCATACCGCTGGCGCGACAAGGGCTTCCAGCGGCCGCCGCTCCAGGACATCGTGATCTACGAGTTGCACGTGGCCTCGTTCGGAACCACGCCCACCTTCCGCGGCGTCCAGGACCGGCTCGATCACCTGGTGGATCTGGGCGTGAACTGCCTGGAACTGCTCCCGGTGATGGAGTACGCCGGCCGCGGCGACTGGGGCTACAATCCATCCTACCCGTTCGCGGTGGAGACCAGCTACGGCGAGCCCGACGACCTGCGTGCGCTCGTGGACGCGGCCCACCAGCGCGGCATCGCGGTGATCCTCGACCTCGTGCTCAGCCACACCGGCCACCAATGCCCCCTGCTGGACCTCTACCTCTACGAGGAGAGCCCCTGGTACGGCGACGGCCTGGGCGAGATCAACCAGTTCGGCTTCCCCATGCTCGACTACACGAAGCCGGCCACGGAGCGCCTGGTCCGCGACGTGATCGGGCACTGGGTGCACGAGTTCCACGTGGACGGCTTCCGCTTCGACTACCTGCACGGGGTCGGACGGGACGGCGAACGGGGCGTGCCTTACCTGGCGCGCACCGCGAGGGAGCTGTTGCCCGACGGCTACCTCGTGGCGGAGTACAACCCGGAGGATCAGGAAGCGGTGGCTCAGACCGAGCTATCGGCCGCGTGGCACATCGGTCTGGCCCACATCCTGAAGCACCTGCTGGCGGAGGGGCGCTGCCACGGCGAACGCTACGACGACTTCGGCAGCGCGTTCGGCCAGCTGGACCCCCGCGCGCACGGCTACTCGTGGCCATGGGAGTCGGTGAACCTGGCCGAGAGCCACGACGAGCCGCGCCTGGTCCGGCACCTGGTGGACTGCGGGCTCGAACCCGACGCGGCCCTGGCCAAGTCGGCGCTGGCCGCGGCCATCCTGTTCACGCTGTCGGGCGAGCCCATGCTGTGGGCCGGTCAGGAGTGGGGCGAAGACTCGGAGAAGACCCCGGACGGCACGCCGCTGCAGTGGGAACGGCTGGCGGAGGCCGGCCCGCGCCGGCTGTTCGATCGATACCGCGAACTGGTGCGCATCCGTCGCGAGAACCCGTGCCTGCGGTCGCCCCACCTGCGGATCATGCAGGCGGAGCAGGATCGGAAGGTCGGCGTCCTGCATCGCTGGGACGAGGCGGGCGGCGAGGTGGTGGCGGCGTTCAACTTCGCGCCGCAGGCGGAGAGCGTGGAGATCCTGTTCCCGCGGCCCGGGCCATGGCGGGATCTCCTGACCGGCGACCTGCACCAGATCGAGGGTGCGTTCACCGTCCGGCTCGAGCGCTCGGCGGCGGCGATCTATCGCAAGGAGGCCGGCTAGCCCGGGAGGCGGACGCCGGCCGGGCGGTTCAGGCCGGCGCCGTTCACCGCCGGCGCGACGGCGTCAATCGGTGCTCGGCCGGGGCGTCGCGGACTGCCCGGGGAGCGCGGCGCGTTCCACCTGCTCGTAGTGATCGGCCGCCTGGCGCACGTAGCTGCGCTTCTCCATGTAGGTACCCGGGAAGAAGCTGCGCTTGAACCCGTAGATCACCACGTTCTTGAGGTCGCGCAGGTCGAGCCCGAACGCCTGCACCGCCTGCAGGATCTCCCGGGTGACGGAGGTGCGAGAGATCAGCCGGTTGTCGGTGCACAGCGTGACCGAAAGCTTCCGCTTCAGCATCTCGCGGAACGGGTGCTGCTCCGCCGCCTGCAGATCCGGGTTCGTCTGCAGGTTGCTGGTGATGCACACCTCCAGGCAGGTGCGGCGATCGGCGATGTACTCCGCGAGCGCGGTGACGTAGGCATCGGGGTCGGCCACCTTGCCGCGGTCGACCAGTTGCCGGCTGAACAGGTGGTAACCGTGCCCGATGCGGTCGGCGTGCAGGGCGGTGATCGCCTGGAAGATGGACTCCGGTCCGTAGGCCTCTCCCGCGTGCACGGTCTTGTTCAGGAAGTGCCGGTGGGCGAACCGGTAGGCCTCCACGTGGTCGATGGCGGGATAGCCGTTCTCCTGCCCCGCAAGATCGAAGGCGACGATCGGCAGCCCGCTCTCGTCGCGCACCCGCACGGCGGCGCGCGCCAGTTCCAGGGAGGCGAGCCCCGCCACGCGCCCGTGGGGCGACTCGCTGTGCACTGTCAGCAGCTGGCGGAAGTAGGTCGACATGGCGCCGGTGAACATGCGCATGGCGCAGACGATGAGGCCGTAGTGGAACGCGGGTTCCCGCCCGTCCCTCACCGCTTCGCCCGCGTTGAACTCGGCGGCGGCGCGTGACAGACCGTGGTCCACCGCGGCGCAGACCTCCTGCACGTCGAGGCCGTCGAGCACGTGCAGTTGAGGGGCGAAGCGTACCTCGATGTAGCGTACACCCTCCTCCTGGTTGTCGCGGGCCAGCTCGTAGGCCACGCGCTCGAGGGCTTCGGGGTCGCGCAGCACGGCCGTCGTGTACTGGAAGCCCACCAGGTACTCGCCCAGGTTGGCGTAGCGCTCCTTGAAGACCAGCTCGCCCAGCCCCTCCGGGGTGTACGACGGGAGTTCCACCTGCCGCTGTCGCGCCAGGTCGATGAGCGTCTCCATGCGCAGCGAGCCGTCCAGATGCACGTGCAGGTCCGTCTTGGGCAGGGCGCGGACGAGGTCCTCGGTGATCTCGGGCTGTCCGGCGGTCCGCGGGGCGTTCGACATGGAATTCTCCGGTTCACAGGTGAAGGGCGACTCGTGACGTAGACTGCCACGGCCGCTCGTGATGGACAAGGGCAAGTCCTCGCGACGGGCTGCGCGCAGTCGGCGAGCACGCCGGCGAGCTTCCTGCAACCTGGCGAGGGCGGCGGTCGTCGAAGGACGACGGCCGGGCAATTCGCGCTCGGTGCCCCCCGGACGCCGCGGCGGAGGTTGCCTGGCGACAACCGCCCCACTATGATCCATCGCCGGCAACGAGCCGGCGATCACAGCGGGCGGGATCATCCGCCAGGAAGGAGTCCGGAGTGCCCGATCGACCGAGAATCACCTGCGGAGCGTCGATACTCACCGTGCTGCTGGCGGCGATCCTGGCGGGTTGCGGCGGTACCGCCGGGAAGCCCGGAGCCGACTCCCGCGCAGCCGACGGCGGCGACCGCGTGCCCGACGCCGGACTCGCCCCTGCCGAGCGCGACTCGTTCCTGGCCAGCTTCGACGTCGTCTGGCGGACGGTGCTGGACAAGCACTGGGAACCCGATCTCGGCGGCGTGGACTGGACCGGCGCGCGCGAGGAACTGCGGCCCCGCGTGGCGGCAGCGCAGACGCGGCAGGAGGCACGCGCCCCGATGATCGAGCTGCTCGACCGTCTGCGGCAGTCGCACTTCGGGATCATCCCCGCCGAGGCGTACGCCGCCATCGAGGGTGACCTGGGCGATGACGAGGGCGCAGACGGTGACGGGGGCGTGGACGGCGACGGCGATGCCGGCCTGGAACTGCGCGTGCACGAGGGCCGTGCCCTCGTGACCTTCGTGCACCCCGAGGGCACGGCCGCGGGAAGACTGCAGCCCGGCTGGCTGCTGGATCGCGTGAACGGCCGGTCGGTGGACTCGCTGCTGGCGCGCGTGTCCGCCTCCCTGGCCGACGCGGAGCACGACGCGGCTCACCTGAACGTGCTGCTCAACCGCACGCTGCACAATCTCCTCGCGGGCGACCGGGGCGATACCCTGTCCGTGGTGGCGATCGCCGCCGGCGCCGACGTCATTCCAGTCGCGCTGCCGCTGGGCGCGGCGCCCGGCGAACGCATGGGGCTGGGCAACCTGCCGGCGCAGGACGTCTGGTTCCTGCAGCGGCGGCTGCCGCTGCACACCGATGCCGTCGCCGGAGACGGACGGACGCCCGACCCCGCCGGCATCGAAGGCGTGGGATATATCCGCTTCAACTTCTTCCTGGACCCCGTGCGGATCATGGGCGCGTTCCAGGCGGCGGTGGCCGAATACGAGGACGCGGCCGGCCTGATCATCGACCTGCGCGGGAACTTCGGCGGCATCGGCGCGATGGCGATGGGGGTCGCAGGCTTCCTCGTGGACGGGCCTGGCCAGCGCCTGGGCACGCTGAAGACCCGCGACATGGAGTTGAACTTCGTGGTGAACGCCCGCCGCCCGCACTTCGCGGGGCCGGTGGCCGTGCTGGTCGACGGCCTGAGCATGTCCACCGCCGAGATCCTCGCCGGCGGCCTGCAGGACCTCGGCCGCGCCCGCGTCTTCGGCACCCCCACGCCGGGCGCCGCGCTGCCGTCGATCATCGCTCGCCTGCCCAGCGGCGACGGCTTCCAGTACGCGTTCGCCAACTACGTGAGCGCCGGCGGCGAGGCCCTGGAGGGGCGCGGCGTCACGCCGGACGAGGTGGTGCCGCCGGACCGGGATGCCCTGCTCGCAGGTCACGACCCGGTGGTCCGCGCGGCGGTGGAGTGGATCGTCAGGGAACGACAGAAAGGATGATCATGTCGACCAAGCAGCCGACCCCGGTCCGCCTCGCCCTGCGCGTGGCGGCGACCGCAGCGCTCGTGGCGCTGATCGCGCCCGCACTGGCGGGCGCAACCGACGACCTGCCGGCAGCCGAAGAGATCCTGGACCGCTACGTCGAGGCCACCGGCGGCGCCGACGCCTACGGCAAGCTCGAGAATCGCCTCGTCACCGGTACGTTCGGCATGCCGGCCATGGGCATGACCGGACAGATGACCATCCGCCAGGCGGCCCCCGACCGCATGCGCATGACGGTGGAACTGCCGGGCATCGGCACCATCGAGAGCGGCTACACCGGCGAGACGGCGTGGGAATTGAACCCGATGACCGGCGCCCGGCTGCTGGAAGGCGAGGAGGCCGCCATGGCGCACCGTCAGGCGGTCTTCAACTCCGAGCTGAAGTGGCGCGAGCTGTACGAATCGGTGAAGACCCTGGGAGCGCAGGCGGTGGACGACCGGAAGGCCTATGCCGTGGAGATGACGCCCACGGAGGGCCGCGTCGAGACGCGTTACTACGATGCCGAGAGCGGAATCCTGATCAAGACCGTCCAGGTGCAGCCCACCCAGATGGGCGAGATCCCGGTGGAAACCACCGTGTCCGACTACCAGGACTTCGACGGCATCCTGATCCCCACGCACGCCACGATCGACATGAGCGTGCAGGAACTGGTGACGACCGTGGACGACGTGCAGCACAACGTGGCGCTGCCGGACGACGCCTTCGCGCCGCCCGCGCCGGTGCAGGCACTCATCGAGGAGCAGGCCGCGGCCGCGGAGCAATGACCCCGGCCGGCAAGGCGAACATCTGCTCGGCCACTCCGGGGAGGCCCTGGCTCGACGCCGGGGCCTCCCTTCTGTGCCGCTCGCAGGCGATTCGCCTGTTTCACGGGAAACCCCTCGGAGCTCATTTGCGGAATTGAAAGTTTTCCGCGCGGCTATTACACTTGCTTTGCCCGGTCAGACGCGATGATGAGTTCTGAGAACGATTCTTGATTTCTTCGCGCCGGGTCGCGTTCGCCGGATCAACTCGGGCCCCTGACGTCCTACGGGCGGCCGCGGCGTCGTTCCTGCGGATGCGCGATCGCTGTCCGCTCGCGGGCATGCACGAATGCACACCACCCGAAGGAGACAATGGACATGAAGCTAACGATCACCTGCCTGCTCATGCTCGCGGTCGCAGTCAGCGCTTCCGCCCAGCAGACCCGGACCTATGGCTGGGAAGACGGCGTCGCCACGGCGATCGGCACCTACGGTAGCATCGGCGTCATCGAAGTGGTCACCGACGTCGTCCGCACCGGCAACTATGCCTTGCACATGACCGAGGACCCGCTGAGCAGTACGCCCCAGGTCTACGTGGCCGCCATCGGCGCTCTCCAGGCGGGCGACCAGGTCACCGCCAGCTTCTGGTCCTACGACGACACACCCGGCGCCTCCCCCAGCTCGCGGATCTGGGGGCACTGGACCACGAACGCCGATCTGCTCGGCTACACCGGCAGCGCCGGCGGCAGTGACGTCTACACGTCGGGGATCGGCTGGGAAGAGCAGACCATGACCTGGA
>JAWOID010000093.1:0-25781 GCA_046484865.1 Candidatus Krumholzibacteriia bacterium | reverse complement strand
CGATCCAGTGCCCGAGCAGCATCACCGTGACGAGCGTGGCCAGCTCCCACCAGAGCGCAGTCGCTCTGAACCCCAGCTCCACGGCGACGCTGAACAGGAACGCCACCGTGATGGCGAGCGAGATGAGCGTCATCATGCCCGGCTGGCGCTGCTTCAGCTCGCGCCAGGCGCCCTGGAGGAAGACGAGCCCGCCGTACAGGAAGACGACCGTGCCGAAGACCGGCGGAATCCAGCGCGAGCCCGGGAAGACCGGCGCCTGGTAGCCGACGAGCTCCTGGATGTGCCCCGACCAGAACACCACCGGCACGGTGAGGATGAGCGAGAGCCAGAACTTGCTCCGGAACATCGCCACACTGTGGCCGGCGTGCTCGTCGTGGCCGTCGTGGCCGGCGTGGCCGGCGTGACCAGCGCGTTCAGCGCGGTCGGTGTGGCCGGCGTGCTTGTCGTCGTCGGCGTGGCCGGCATGCTTGTCGTCGTCGGCGTGGCCGGCGTGGTGGGCGGGGCCGGCGTGCTCGGCCTGCTCGTCGCGCCGGGAGCTCTGCCCGTGGTCGGCAGAGGCATCGTGGGATTCGCGGTCGTTCATGATGCTGCTCGTTCGTGGATCGCTGTCCTCGTTTTCGTTGCAGAGGAGATGCGGGACTAACGGACCGTCCGGCGGACGGCGTCCAGCGCCCCCTGGTAGTCGGGCTGCTCGCTGATCTCGGACACCACCTCCCGGTAGACCACGCGGCCGCCGGGGTCGATGACGAACACGGCGCGGGCCAGCAGACCCCGCGCGGGGATCAGGATGCCGTAGGCGTGTCCGAACTCCCGGAGTGCCGAGTCCGACAGCACCACCATGCGCTCGATGCCTTCCTCGCTGCAGAAGCGCTTCTGGGCCGTGGGCAGGTCCATGCTGATGGTGATCAGAGCCACCTCCTCCGGCAGCCCGGCCAGCTCGTCGTCGAAGCGCCTGGTCTGCATGGAGCAGACCGCCGTGTCGAGGCTCGGTACGGCGCTGATGAGCACGGGCCGGCCCCGGAACGAGTCGAGTGCGACCGGCTGGAAGTCGTTGTCCAGCGCCGTGAACGCCGGCGCCCGGTCGCCCACCGTCACGACGGTGCCGGACAGTTGCACGGGCCGGCCCTTCATGGTGACGGTCGGGACTTCGGCGGCGGCGGCCCTCTCGGCCGGGGCGGCTGCCGCCCACGCGGTCGCGGCGACGGCCGGGGCGGTCGGCGCGGCCAGCGGGGCTGCGGCCGGCAGGGCCCCGGCCGCAGCCGGCGCGGTGGCCATGATCACCAGAATGGCGCATGCCGGCGCGGCTTTCATCGTTCCTCCTGGCGGGCGGCGCCCGCGAGCTTGCGGACAGGGAGCGGCCGCTCAGGCAGCGGCACCCCACGACCACTGCCGCCCAGTATAGTGGAACTGTGGTGGGGCCGCGTTCGGGGTGGTGCAGGTCAGGGAGCGGGGTTCCGCCTCGCCGTCCCACCCGCGGCGCTTTTCCGAACCCCCCGCTCCGGTTATCCTCGGCGCCGTCACACCACCGCCTGCCCGGCGCCTTCACCACCGCGGCCGATCTGCCGGGGCGCGACGTCGCGCGGTGCCGGCCACGGTCGCCGTCGCACGAAAGGAATACAGAGATGACCGGCTACGCCACGACCGCCAACCTCCCCAGGCAGACAGCCGGCTGGCTCGCGCAGATCGCGCCCTACAACCGGCATCCGATGCAGCTCGACGTGGAGGCAGCGGCGCTCCTGGTCATCGACATGCAGGACTTCTTCCTCGATCCGCAGTCGCCGACCTTCACCTGCGGCGGCGAGCCGATCATCCCGAACGTGAAGCAGCTCATCGAGGCGTTCCGCGCCCGCGAGCGGCCGGTGATCCACACGAAGCACGTGCATCATCCGTCGGGGTGCGACGCCGGCATCATGGGCTGGTGGTGGGAGGGCATGTGCGTCGAGGGCAGCCCCGAGAGCGAGATCCATCGCGAACTGGCGCCGCTGCCCGGCGAGAAGGTCGTCTGCAAGCACCGCTACTCGGCGTTCTACAACACCGATCTCGAGGTGGTGCTGCGCGGGCTGGGAGTGCGGGACCTGGTCGTCACCGGCATCATGACCAACCTGTGCTGCGAATCGACGGCGCGCGACGCCTACTTCCGCGATTACCGGGTGTTCGTCCCGGCGGACGCCACCGGCTCGGTGAGCGAGGAACTGCACGTGGCGGGCCTGATGGGCCTGGCGTTCGGCTTCGCGTACGTGACCACCGCCGCGGGCGTGCTGCAGCAGGTGGCGGCGCGCGCTGCACCCTGACGGTCCGCTCGGGAACGGACGCGCGGGTAGCGCCTGTCATCCGTCCGGCCGTCCATCCCACCCCGGGGCTCCGCGAACCTAGTCTGCCGGTTCGATGCGCAGCAGTTCGCCGTCCTTCTCGTCGGTCAGGACGTAGATGTCACCGTCGGGGCCCTGGGTCACGCAGCGCACCCGGCGCCCCAGGGGCAGCGTCTCCTGGCCGGTGACGCGGTCGCCGTCGAGCATGATGCGCCGCACCTCGCGGCCCACCAGACCGCCCGAGAACAGGTCGCCGCGCCACTGAGGGAACCGGTCGCCGGTGTAGACCATCAGACCGGATGGCGCGACGGCCGGCGTCCAGACCGCTCTGGGCGGATTGGCGCCGTCGATGGTGCGGTGCGGGGTGAAGCGCTCGCCGGTGCGATAGTCGGCGCCGTGAGTGGCCAGCGGCCAGCCGTGGTTGGCGCCCTTTTCCACCAGGTTCAGCTCGTCGCCGCCCAGCGGCCCGTGCTCGGTGGCCCAGATGCGCTCGTGCTCGCGGTCGTGCGCCATGCCCTGGATGTTGCGGTGACCGTAGCTGAAGATCTCGGGGCGGGCGTCGCCGCGGCCCACGAAGGGGTTGTCCTCGGGGACCGAACCATCGTCGGCGAGACGCACGATCTTGCCCAGGTGGCCGTCCAGTCGCTGGGCGTGTTCGCGCGCCAGGACGCCGTCGATCTCCAGCGGCGGGTTGCCGCCGTCGCCAACGCTCATCAGCAGCGTGCCGTCGGGCAGCCACACGATGCGCGAACCGAAATGCTGGCCCTCCGACTTGTCGGGCCGGGCCTGGAACAGCACCTCGACGTCGCGCAGGCGGTCGTCCTCGAGCACACCGCGCGCGAGCGTCGTGCGGTTCCGGTCGTCGGTGCCCGAGGCATAGGTGAGGTAGACCCGTCGGTTCTCGGCGAAGTCCGGGTGCAGCGACACGTCGAGCAGGCCGCCCTGGTTCCGCGCCATCACGTCGGGCACACCCTCGATCTCGTGCGCGATCAGCTGTCCGTCGCGCACCAGACGCAGCCGGCCCGGGCGCTCGGTGACCAGGATGTCGCCGCCGGGCAGGAACGCCATGCCCCAGGGATGCACCAGCCCGTCGACCACCGGCGTCTCGCGCCAGCCGCTCGCCGCCGGCACATCCGCGGTCGGCTCCACCGTCTCGGTCGCGGCCATCGCTCTCGGCAAGACGAAGACCAGCCCGCCTGCCATCACCAGCAGCGGCAGGACTCGATTCGCCAGCCACGTGCTCATCGCGTAACCCCTTTCGGAACTTTCAGGTACGACTTTTCGACAAGGAACCGTCGGCGCGGAGATCCGCAAGGGAGAGACAGCGCGCCGGGCCGCGACCGGGCTGGCGACGGGGGTCATGACGCACACTCTCCCGGGGGCGCAAAAAAGGGCCCCGGACGTCGATCCGGGGCCCCTCGCGATCGCTGGAATTCGGCTAGAAGCGGCGCTGCGCCCCCACCGACAGGTTCCAGACGCTCTTCTCGTAGGTGATGCCGCGCGAGTCGGTCACGTCGTCGTAGGTGGCGATCAGCCCGGCGACGCTGATGTCCCACACCGGCGTGGGGCTGAACACGAAGCCGGCGCCCACGGTGTTGGCGTCCAGCTTCGGCTCCTCGGGCTCGTTGAGCTGCTGATCGTCGTCCAGCTCGATGTTCGTGCGCAGGTAACCGACGCTGGCCTTCCAGCGAGGATTGAACGCGTACTCGACGGCCAGACCGGTGTCCGTACTGTTGCCGTAATCGTCGAACGTGTTGATGTCGGCGTCCTTCTCCATGTAGATCAGGTGGTTGGCATGGACCGTCAGGCTCGGCGTGAATCGGTAGGCGACGCCGAGTCCGATCTGGCCGGGAATGTCGATCGCGTGCTCGGATCCGTCGGCGTAGCCGAGGGCGGGCGCGATGCCCATGGTGTCGCGCAGGACGTCGATCTCGTAGTCCATGCTGGTGTTGGTGATGTAGGTGGCCGCCACGTTCAGGTCCTCGGTCACGGCGAAGTTCAGGCCGAGAATGCCGGCCCAGCCGCTGGCGTCTTCCTCGAGGTGGAGCTCGGGCGTCAGCGGATCGTTCACGCCCGCCGGGAACGGCGGCGACGGAGCGGGCTGCGAGGCGCTGATCGTGGCCCCGCCCTCGAACTCCCGCTTGCCCTTCGCGAAGCGGGCGCCCAGCGACGCGCTCACCCGGTCGGTGAGCGCCACCGAACCGCCGAAGGTGAAGCCGTAGACGGTGCTCGCGTTGATGTCCAGGGTCATGTCCGAGATCTGATTGTAGAAGTAGTCTGACGGCACGCCCGCGCCGCCCAGGGCCGCGTTGGCGGCGGCCGCCACGCCCTGGCCGAGCGCCACGGTCCGGGCGCTGCCGTCGTCGTACTCGAGCTTGCCGCCGCCGGCGGGCACGGTGAAGGCGAAGAACCCGGCCAGGCGATCCTGCTTGTGGATCACGAAGAGGCTCGGGATGAGCGAGGGGGTATCCTGCGAGAGTTCTCCGAATCCGGGCACCGTGTTCGAGTAGTCCTTCCCGAAGTAAAGGATGTCGAGCTTGGCGTAGGTGCCGTTCGTCATCGTCATGATCCCGGCGGGATTGAAGACTGCGATGTCCGCCTCGTCGGTGGCGGCGAATCGGTTGAGCGTGCGGATGTAGTCTGTGCTCCAGTTGGACTTGTTGATGATTCCACCGGCACCGGCAGGGCCGGCGGCCATCCCCAGCAGCGCGAGACCGCAGAGCAACATGACCCCAGTCTTCATCTCATTCCCCTTTGCAGATGGCCCATCAGTGAGCGATTCAGGCCGCGGCCGACACCAAACGCGACAGGTGAGGGGACGAAAGAGGAGCGCAGGTGGTGACGACGACGATGTTCTCCTCTCGCCCAGCCGATGACAGCACAAAGCCCGAAGGTCGTCCATGCCTTTCCGGCCAGTCGAATGCCCCGACCCGCGCCTCGCGGGCCGGCTGGTTCAGTGAAGGTGGCCGTGCTCGATCTCGTCGGGTGTGGCCGATTCCACCGACCGGATCTGCACCTTGAACACCAGGTCCTTGCCGGCGAGCGGATGGTTGCTGTCCAGCACCGCCGTCTCCTCGCCGAGTTCCTCGACCACGAGCTGGAACCGGCGGCCCTCACCGTCCTGAGCGGTGACCACCGATCCGACCGCGACCCCCGGCGGCAAGTCGGCCCGGGCCACCTCGGTGCGTCGCGACGGGTCGCGTTCACCGAACGCGTCGGCGCGAGCGATGGCGATCTCCGCCTCCTGTCCCGGCTCCAGACCGGCCAGGCCGCGCTCCAGCGCCGGCAGCACCTGTCCCGACCCGTGCAGGTAACGCATGGGTCTGGTGGCGCTCGACGACTCTAGGAGCCGGCCGTCGCCGTCCCGGAGCTCGAAATCGAAGCTGACCACGCGGCCGTCGCGGACGTCGGCGGTGCCGACGATGGGCTCCCGCTCCACCGGCGCATGGTGGTCGTGGTGGTCGTGGCCGCCACAGCCCTGGCCGCTGCCGCCGCCGCAGGTCTGCGCGTCACCGAACTCCCGGCACCCGCCGGCCAGGAACAGCTCGACCGCCTCGGCCACCCTGGACGCCTGCTCCTTGAAGTGGACGGCGATGCCCACCTGCTGGAAGCCCGCCAGCGGCCGCGCACCCATGCCGCCCGCGACCAGGACGTCCACCCCGTTCGACTTCAGCAACTGCACCGGAGCCATGCATCCGCCCTGCTGATGGGCGGAGTTGGCGAGCACCGAAACCTCGCCGATCGCCCCGTCGTCCACGCGGACCAGGGTGAAGGCGTGACAGTGGCCGAAGTGCTCGGAAATGGGCGCCTCGAGGCCGCCAGGCTGCTCGGACGGAACGGCAATCAACATCGTGTGCCTCCTTTGGCGGCGCGATGGTACCAGATGCGGTCGTGGCGGTCAGCACCAGACGGTCCGGTCCCGCACCACTGGCCGTCTCGGCCGGATACGACTATCCCTGACTGGAGTGATCACGTATGAGGCGCGCGGGCGGGAACCCCACCAGGAGACGAAGAGAGCCATGAAGAGATTCGAACTGACAGCGACGCTGGCGGTGGCCCTGCTGCTGGGCACGGCCGGATTCGCACTCGCACAGACCGGAAACGTCCTCGAGGGCATGGAGAGCGTCGAGGCCACCGTGACCGGGCAGAACATCTGCCTGCGGTGTGCGCTCGAGGGGAAGGCCGCAGCCGAAAGCGATTGCCGTGAGTACGGCCACCAGCTCGTGCTCGCGGTGACCGACGCGTCCGGCGTCGAGCAGGACGTCCCCGACATGTCGGGATGGGTGCTGCACTACCTGGAGACGGAGCAGAGCGAGCCGCTGACCAAGGGCCACCGCGGCCAGACGGTGACGGTCCGCGGCAACGTCTACCCCGAGGCGCGCGCGATCGAGGTCGTCTCGCTGGAGAGCAGCGCCTCGGCCTCGGAGCACCCCGAGCACCCGGGGAAATCCGAGCATCCCGGGAAATCGGAGCATCCGAATCAGTCGGAGCATCCGAAGCAGACGGATCAGAAGCAGACGGATCATCCGAACCGCTCCGACGGCGGCAAGTGACCGGCGCGACCGTATGGACGGATGGGCGCGCCTGCGCGCGCTCGTCCACCTGAAGGGAAGGCGACTCCATGCGCGCAGCAACTCGGCGGTCCTGGCGGGGCCGCCCTGGGACGAAATTGGCAGCGGCGTGCGTGGCCGCGCTGGTGGCGCTCGCCGGCCCGGACGCCGGCACGGGGCACGCCGGCGATGACCACGGCACATCTGCGCCCGGCGTGGTGACGGAGGACATCCAGGCCGGCATCGAGACGTACATCGAGGAGCAGGTCCGCCGGGGCGGCGGACACTTCGCCCTCGACCACGGCGACGTCACGCTGCAGCTGAACCTCGTCCGGGTGCACACCGAGTACCTGGCGAATCTCGGCCCGAACAGCCACTTCGCCTGCGTCGATCTGGTGGACGTGAGCGGCGACGTCTACGACGTCGATTTCTTCCTGACGGGCGAGCCAGGCGCTATGACGGTGTCCGAGACCACCGTCCACAAGATCAATGGCCAGCCGTACTACGCCTGGGACCAGGCCGACGACGGCACGTGGCGGCGCATTCCCGTCGACGAGGCCACCGCCGCTCACCTGGGCGTGATCCACGACAGCGACGCGTTCGAGTTCACGTACCGGGCGACCTTGCCCCCGCTCGACGCTCCGGCCCGCATGTGGCTTCCCCTGCCCGAGACCGACGCGTTCCAGACGGTGGAGATCCTGTCGATCGAGGCGCCGGGCGAACAGCGGATGATCCGCGACCGCGACCCCGGCAACCGCGTTCTCTTTCTGGAGCTCGGCCCCGAGGACGGCGGCGAGGTGGTCGAGATCCGCTACCGGGTGCAGCGACGAGAGGTGGCCGCGTACGAGGCCGCCGAGTCCTCGCCCGACCGGTACCTGCATCCCGAGCGCATGGTGCCGGCGACCGAGGACTTCGAGGCGATCGCACGCGAGGTGGTGGCCGGCAAGGAACAGGACCTGGTTCGCGCCCGGGCGCTCTACGACCACGTCATCGATCGCATGGCGTACATCAAGCACGGCGACGGCTGGGGCCGGGGCGATGCCGTCTACGCCTGCGACGTGCAGTCGGGCAACTGCACCGATTTCCACTCCTACTTCGTCGCCCTGGCCCGCGCGGCGGGAATCCCGGCGCGGTTCGCCATCGGCGCGGCCCTCCCCTCCGAGCGAGACGAGGGAGGCGTGGACGGCTATCACTGCTGGGCGGAGTTCCACGCCGACGGCAAGTGGTGGCCGGTGGACATCAGCGAGGCCGACAAGTACTCCGGCCTGGCGACCTACTACTTCGGCCACCATCCGGCCAACCGCTTCGAGTTCAGTCGCGGTCGCGACCTCGTCGTCGACCCCCTGCCCGCATCGGGTCCGATCAACTTCCTGGCCTACCCCGTGCTCGAGGTCGACGGCCGTCCCGCCACGGCGAAGGTCGAGTTCACGTTCCGGCGCATCGCTCAGAACGGCCGCACGAGCGGCTGACGGACGCCGGCCGCCTCGAATGTCGATACGATTCGGGTCGTGCCGGGCGCCAGGGCGCGGACTGCTGGGCGCGGGGTGCCCCGGGCGCGGGCGCCGGGGCGCCGCCGGGGCCGCGGGCCGCTCCCGGTCGCCGGGTGCAGGCTATGCTGTGGACCCGGGTACACTGGGGCGCCGGCTGGGGCGCGGGCGCCGGGGCGCCGGCTGGGCCGCCGGCCGCGCCCGGTCGCCGAAGGCAGGCTGCGCTGTGGACCCTGGGGACTCTGGGCGGGGGCCGCCAGCAAGGCCGCGACGAGATCACCGGCCGCGAAGCCCCGATCAACGCCCGAGTCGCCCCGTCGCCGGCGAACTCGGCTCGCTTTCGGTGCCGCTCGGGTCGACGGCGGTCACGCCGTAGATGTACGTGTTGCCGGGCTGCGCGTCCGCATCGATCCAGGACAGGGTGGAGCGGTCCACCGCGACCGCCGGTGCCGCGGCGCCGGTGCCGCTCTCGCGGCCGGCGACGGTGCGGTAGACCCGGTACCCGGCCACGCGCTCGTCGAACACCTCGCCCCATGACACCGACAAGCCGCCGTCCACCGGTACGACACTCAGCGAGGCGGGCGCGGGCAGGGGCACTGCCGCCGGTGTGCGGACCGCGTGGGGCGTGCTCATGGCGCTGCGCACCTCGTTGACGTCGTACGCCTGCACCACGTAGGCGTAGGTCGTGCCGGGCGCGGCGGTGTCGTCGATCCAGTAGTTGACGCGCGGCGCGAACCCGCTGCTGTGGACCAGCTCGAAGTCGCCGCCGGGTGCGCCATCGGGGCCCCCACCCGCACCCGCACTCGCGTCTGCACCCGAACCTCCGCCTGCGCCGACACCCGCGCCTGCGCCTGAACCCGCGCCTGCGCCGCCGCCCGCGCCCGCGCCATCGCGGCCGCCGCCGACCACGCGCCGGAACACGTCGTATCCCGCCAGGGTGGGCTCGCGGGCCGACAGGTCGTCCCAGAAGAGCCTCACGCGGGTGCTGTCGATCACGCTGCGCAGGTTCATCGGCGCTGCGAGGTCGTAGTCGATCGCCGGAACGGCCGATGCCCACTCCGACAGCTCGCTGAGATCGTAACCGTCACCGACCGCGCGCACCGCGTACCGGTAGACCGCCCGGCCGCTCAGGCCCGACGTGGTGTCGACGAAGGCTGCCGCCGAGGAATCCGACGTCACCAGCCCCGACACCTGGCGCCAGTCGTCGCCCCCGCGCGAGCGATACACCTGGTAGCCGATGATGTGGGGACCGAGGCCCTCCCACGTCACCCGCACGCCGGCGCCGGCGGGCTCGGCCCGCACGTCCTGGGGCGACAGAGGCGCGGGCGCACGCGTGGACATGGCCGCGACCGTGGCCGAGAGCGCCTCCTCCAGGGCACCGCTCACGCCGATCCGGTAGTAGGCGTTCTCGTTGGCGATCGGCACGACATCCTCGTATTCGCGGGTTCCCGGCGGCAGACCGGCCAGCCGGGAGAACGGACCAGCGAAGGACTCGCTGCGGTAGATCACGATACCGCGCTCGTAACCGTCACCGCTCAGGGTCCAGCTCAACCGCACGCGATGATCACCGAGGTCCTCGGCGGCGAAGCCGATGACCAGGGCCACGTCGCTTTCGGCGAAGGTCGTCACCGCGGCCGGCGCCGACGCGGGACCGGGATTGCCGAAGGCGTCGACCAGAGTGGCCGTGTACTCGTAGACGGCGTCGGGCTCGACGGTGCGATCGTAGATGACGGCATGGGCGCCGTGCTCGTCGCGATAGAAGCCGGCCACGGCGCCGCAAGGCCCGAAATCGCCCTTGCGCGCGGTGCGCCGGCGAGCGATCACGCCGCCGGGCTCGCTGCCGTCGGGCAGGCGCCAGACGATCGAGGCTGTGCCGCCCCCGGCATCGGCGCGGACGAGGTCGCCGAGCACCGGTCCGGCGGCTTCTGCCGGGTACGCCACGGGTCGCGTGGTCACGACGGTCTCGCCGCGCTCCACGCGGTAACGGTACACGGCTCCCGCGGCGACGGTCGTGTCGAGGAACGCCGTCCCGGCCACCAGGTGAGCGACCGGGACGTTCTGCTCGGCGAGACGCGAGACGTCGTCGTTGCCGGCGATGTACGTCCACATCCGCTCGACCGCCTCCGCAGCCAGGACAGGCAACCCCTCGAAGTAGGGCATGAACGCGGCGGCGCGCGCGGCGACGTCGGCCTGCGAGCCGGGGGCGTCCACGCTCGCCAGCCGCGCGTACTCGCCGTCGCCGGCGGCGCGCGCGATGTCATACGGCAGGTCCCGGGGGATCGCCGCACCCAGCGAGATCCACACGCCCCGGGGGGTGGCCACCGCGAGGCCGCCCGCGGCCCCATCGCCGGCAGCCGCAGCCGCCGCAGCCGCAGCCGGGCCGACGCCGGCTGCGCACGTCGCCACCGCCAGCACCAGCGCCAGGGCCACGGCCGGAGCCGGGGTGCGGCGGTGGCCGCCCCGGTTCCCGCCGCCCCGGATCTCGCCGCCCCGGATCTCGGGGGGCCGGTTCCCGCCGGCTGGAGTCACACGGCGCCGCCGCCCGGCCTGTCCGCTCGCGTTCATGTCGTCTCTCCGCTCGTTGGGTCGTCTACCATCCCGAACTCAGACCCGTCTCGTTGCCCGAACAGGTCCCCAGGCCGATGCCGGCGTCCACGCCGGACGAACCCATGGACATGGTGAGTTTCAGCGACTTCTCCACGCTGATGCCCGTGCACAGCTCGCACGAGACCCCGTCCAGCGACGGGGTCGGCACGCACTGCTCCACGCTGCCATGCACCGTGAGGCTCCCGCAGCCGCTCAGCTCGAACTGGCCGGAGGTGTTGAGCGTGCCCTGCTGTCCCATCTCCGCCGTCGCCGCCCCTGCGAGCGAGGTGCAGGTGATGCTCGATGCGATGAAGTAGGCGCTGATGAACCCCATGGCGCCGATGCCGAGCTCGGTGCCGGGCCCGTCGAAGCTCATCCAGACCCGCCCGTCCAGACCGGTCTCGCCGCCGAAACGGGCGCTGACCACACCCAGGTTGAACCCCGCGTCGGGGATGCTGAGCTGCGGTATGTTCTTGCGGCCGGTGAAGAAGAAGCCCGAAATGCCGGTCTGGTACCCCGGCGGCACGTTCTTGTCGTAGGCGAAGGACATGAGCTTGGCCGCCACCTCCGGCGGCATCGTGGCGTAGTCGCCGATCAGGAGGCCCGCCTGCAGGTCCCCGAAGCCGGGCAGGGTGAGATCGCCGCCGGTCAGCATGTACCATCCGTCGCCGTCCACCAGCAGGTTCGCCAGGCCCCGGACGTGCATCCCGGAGAACGACTTGTCGATCTCCAGCGTGCCGGTCATGCGCGCGTTGGCGTAGTCGTACGTGAGGCCGATGTTGCCGAAACCGGAGGGGATGTTCCGCACGGAAATCGACTCGTTGTCGGCGGTGATGTCGCCGTGGATGGTGAAGGTCTTGCGGGTGTCGCCCTCCATCCCCTTCACGCCGCTCATGTCGCCTGCGAAGGTGAACTTGCTCCAGTCCTGGGTGGCGCTCTGCACGCGCATCTCGCCGGTGATGGCCGACAGATAGGTGAGGTCCTCGCCGATGGGCAGCGACTGGTTGGCCGGATCGACCTGCAGCCAGGTGGCCTGCGGCGTGCGGTGCAGCCGGGTCTTCAGGACGATGCCCTCCTCGTCCTTCAGGGTGCAGGCCGCCGTGAACCCGCCGGTGTCGAGGGTCTGCGCTCCGGTCGCCTGGATCGCCGTCAAGGTGACCTTGCCCGGCGCGTCGAACGCGAACGGGATGGGCGTGAGACGCAGCTGGATGCCGCCGTCGGACTGCTTGAAGGCCAGGATCGCCTGGTAGCTGGCGGCCAGGCGCGGCACGCCCAGGTCCACCGTGCCGGCGATCTCGAAGAAGTCGTCGTAGCTCACCAGATTGCCGGGCGTGAAGCGGAACACGTCGTAGAAGGTGACGTCGGGCGCTTCGGCGCCGAATCCGATCTGCTGCTCGCCGTTGCTGAGCAGGTCGATGGACTGGAACGTGAAGTCTGCGCCGGGCGCCATGCCGGGCAGGTCCGTGAGCCGCGCGGCGGGGGTGGCGCCCTGGGGCAGCAGCGAGAGCTTCCAGTGACCCTGGTGATCCTCGCCCACCTGCGGATCGTAGCCGAAGCCGGCGTTCTGTGTCAGGACCGTCAGCGGGGCGACGCCCGAGAGGGAGATGTTCTGCAGATCCACCGTGTCGATGATCAGGTCGTGCGGCTTGACGTGCAGACCCTTCACCGGCACCGTGACCGGTCCGGTGTCGATGGTGCCCGTGGCGCACACCACGCCGTTGGTGCCGGCACCCAGTTCCCAGTCGGTGCCCGTGACCTGCCACTGCTCCAGCCCGATCGACAGGGGGCCCGCACCGGCCACCGGGTCGACGCCGGACGTGTGGATGCGCACCCAGCCGGCCGCCACCTCCACCGGCAGCGGACCGGATTTGCCCACGTCGGCCTGCAGGGTGGTCTTCAACGCGATGGTGTCGCCGCGCACGTAGGCCTGCGCCTGCGGGGCCGTCGCCGCGAAATTGTACAGCCGGTAGGCGAAGGTGCCGTTCTGGCCCGCCAGCAGGTAGCGGTCGGCGTCCACCGTCGCCGGGTCGGACGCGAACACGGTCACCAGACCGTTCTGTCCCGCCAGCGCGGGTCCGGGCCCCAGGTCGACGCTGTTGGTGGAGAAGGAGAAGCTGTTCGCGTCGATGCGGACGCGGGCGCGGATGCGTCCCTCGGTGTCGGAAACACGGTCCACCGTCATCAGTCCGCCCGGCTGCGCCGGTCGCGCCGCGACGTTGAAGGCGTCGTACAGGCGCAGGTCCAGGGACGGGGTCTCGGTGACGACCGGGACCGACTGCGGCACCGCGTGGGGCACCCCCGCCGCGTTGGTGGCGGAGCCCGGCTTCAGCGCCACCCCGTGGAAGGGCAGGACGGTCTGCGCGTCGGCCAGAGCGAAGCCTGCGTTGGCCGGCAGGTTCACGAAGGCCCCGTCGATCGTCACGTTGCCGCCGCCGGTCTCCCCCAGCGCGACGATCTCGATGGGGAAGCCCAGCAGCCGGGTGATGTCCATGTCCTCGTAGATGGTCAGGTCGAGGTCCACCGCCGCGGAGGTGGGCACGGTGATCGTCTCGGAGTCGCCCACGTAGGTGGTGGTCTGGGACGAGCGCGTGGCGTGCACGGTCACCGTGGCCGGCTCCAGCGGGATGCCGCGCAGGGTGTAGCGGCCGTCGTCGGCCGTGGTCGTCTCGATAGGCACCACGCCGGGCCCGCTGCCTGTGCTCACGAACACCCTGGCGCCCTGGGCCGGCGCCGCGCCGCCCACCGTCACCGTTCCGGAGATGCGCGCCGCGGGCGGCAGCACCACCTGGTACTGCACGAACGCCGTGGTGGGGACGTTGAACAGGGACGCGTCGCGCGTGACATGATCGGCGTCCTCCGGGGGCGAGACCCGGGCCAGGAACGTCGTGGCGTTGCTGTCGAAGACGAGCACGGCGGTCCCCCGCGGGTCCGTGGTCGCTTCGTGGCCCAGGATCTTCACCGTCGCGTTCGCCAGCGGCTGCAGCTGCGGCATCATCATCATGGTGCCGCTCGAGGGCACGCCGCGCAGCACCTTCACCATCAGCCGGTGGCGCTTGCGGGTCACCCCGAACTCGCCCAGGTTGACCACGGTGTCGCTTGCGGGAATGTCGCGGGTAAAGGTGCGCGGCTCGTAATCGGTGTCGTGAGGTACGACCGTGATCTTCTGGCCGTTGCCGGAGGGCACGTGCAGCCAGAAGATCTGACCGCCGAAGAACCAGGTGGTCCGGGTGGTGATGCCGGCGTCGAAGTGCACGTCGGCGGGCACGGCGACGCCGGTCTCGGCGTCGACGATCGCACCGCTCACCTGCCCCTCCGGGGCGAGCTTCACCTCGGCGGTGAGGTCCACCTGGCGACCCCAGGCGAGGATGCCGAGGAACTTCTGCCACGGCTTGTAGCCGGCCTTGAAAGCGCCCAGGGTCCGCTCCGGCCCCTGCAGCTGGCCGCCCTCCTCGTGGACGTCGAGCCCGTTGTACTCGAAGTAGCCCTGATTGCCGCTGGTGGCGAACTGGAAGCGAGGGTCGCCGCCGAGCGCCCCGGGGCCGTAGTCGTTGTGCAGGATGAGCGACGCGCCGGGAATGGGAGTGTTCGTGTTGGCGAGATCCATCACCCGGCCGAAGATCCGGGGATGGTCAGGCGAGAGGAACGCCGTGCGCCTGAACAGGCCGTCCAGGTTGAACTCGCTGTTGAGGATCGGGTAGGCATGAATGATCACCGGGTTGTTGTGGTGCCCCAGCCTCGGCTGGTAGATGTAATTGCCCTTCGTCTTCGAGGTCTCGACATAGTAGTAATAGGCGTCCGCGGCGGACCACGGGTGCACCAGCCGCGTGAACACGATTTTCCCCTCGTCGTCGGTCTGACCCCGATCGACGATGCGGAACGTTCCCTGCGAGAGCTGGAGCGTGCCGTGCACGGAAGGCCCGCCCTCGTCCGACGGGATCTCGGCGTGGGGTGCGGTCTTGCGCAGGATGTAGACCGTCGCTCCCGGAATCGCGCCCACCGCGGCCTGGTTCTTCCAGATGGGATCCGTCGCGGCCTTGATCTGGAATCGGTAAGATCTCACGTAGGAAACGAGAGTCCCCGCATCGGTATCGACCCAGGGCTCGGTGACGATGTCCTTCTCGGGGCTGCAGTAATAATGGCTCTCGACGATCAGGCGCAGCGTGCGGGTCACCTGGGCGGCCTTCGCCTCGTACAGCATGCTGCTGGTCGAGTTTGCGAGGCCGACCCGCAGGTCTCTCTCGACGAGCCCCAGCTCGGGGGTCTGCACGAACTGGAACGCGAACGACCCGTCGGCGCCGGTGGTGGTGGTGGCCATGACCTGGTCGATGCCCGGGAAGAGCGACTCGATCTGACCGGCGTCGTAGCCGTCCTGCACCAGATCCGCCTTGTTCAGCACGATCTCGGACTCGCTGCCGATGCTGATCGGCCCCAAGGCTCCGTCGAGCAGCCGGTAGGTGAGCACGAGGCTCACCGAGACCCCCGACAGCGCCTTCGCGCCGCTCGGATCGACCGCACCGTCGTTGTACCAGGGCGCAAAGGGGTCGTGGAGCTGGATGGCGCCCGTGTTCGCCGAGTTCGATCCCGCCAGACCGGTGGCTTGAAACTCGCCGATCGCTCCGGCGACGCCGGTCGCTCCGGCCGCGCCGGACGATTCGATCGCGCCATGCATCGCGCCTGATCCGGACGTGCCGCCGGAGCCGGTCGAGCCGGACGATCCCGTGTCGCCGGCGCCGCCGTCGTCGCCATGGGGCATGAACTTGTAGCGCAGCTTGCCCCGGACCGTGCTCCAGGGCGCCAGCGGGAACCGGGAGGCCGAGAATTCCGGCTCCACGTCGGCGACCAGCGCGGGCACGCCGATCGGGATCAGGGAGATCGTGCTCCCGCCCCAGGTGAAGGCGCAGGCCTCGCTGCGTCCGTCGTTGGCGAAGGGCAGGTTCAGTTCTCCGTTGCGCACCGTCACCCGCCAGGCATAACGCCGGCCGGGTTCCAGCATCGGCTCGGACGGCCCGTAGAACAGCGAGGTGCCCTGGACCTCCCGCCGGAAGAAGGGAGGCGTGGTGGCGGTGGCCATGGCCTCGTCCGGTTGCATGCCCGGATCGACCATCTCGACCAGCTCCAGCTCGTAGGTGGTGGTCGCGGGCGGCGTTCCCGGCGCCGGCGTCCAGGCGAACACGATCGATTGCAGCGCGCCCGGCGTGATCACCTCGCCGCAGGGCGGATTCGTGAGGTAAGGCGGTTCCAGGGCGCGAATGGTGAAGGTGTTGCTGCAGCCGGCCGGCGGCTCGGGCGTCCAGGTGATCTGCCCGTCGGGACACAGCCAGCTCGGGCAGATCGACTGGAAGCAGATGCGGTAGTCGCCAGGCGGCAGGCCGTGGTCGTAGTAATCGGCCTGGCTCAGACCGTGGAACAGGAGCTGGCCGGGGTCGAAGTAGTCGTACAGGTCGGCACCCGTGAGCACCACGGGCATGCCGGGACGCACCGAGACCGGGAACGGTTCGCCGGGGTTGAAGTCCGGCGGCGTGCGGATCTCCACGCCGTTGTCCCCCAGCATCCGCATGACGAGCACGTTGTCGGCGGCGACGTCGGGTCCGCCGGCGATGAGCGTCACCCGCACCCGATCCGCCAGCGAGCCCAGATCGTAGCCCACCGTCCCCGTCACCTGCGTGACCACGCTCAGATTCGACTGCGCGGCCGCCGGAACCGGCGGCAGGAGCGCGGCCAGCAGCAGGAGCGCGGAGAGCAGCAGGCCGCCCGCGGCGGCGCGGCGGACATCAGAACGAGTATGCATAGCCGATCTCGCCTCGCGTTTCGGTTTGGTCGGTGCCTGCGGGCGTCTTCGCGTCGTTGCGGTTGACGGCGAGCCGCATGGTGATCCGATGCCGGCGCTCCGGACGCACCGCGCCCTGGATCTGCAGGGTGGTCGTATCCAGGGTGGGGTCGCCGTCCACGCTCGTGCTGCTCAGGGACGCGCCGGCACCCACGGTGGCCCGGTTGCGCCAGAAGGAGAGATTGGCGCCGACCTGGGGTCCCGACACCTCCGTGTCGCCCGTGGCCACCTCGTAGGTGGAACGATTGAAGCCGCCGTTGACGCTCAGCCCCCAGGGCATCCAGGTGAAGGTGTACACGGCGTTGAGCTGGTGAGCGAGGTAGCTGACGTCGAGAGATCCGTTCTCGGTCCGGTCCTCCATGTCCTGGCGCGACCACACCAGCACGGCGTTGTGGCCCGCACGTTCACCGACCAGCGTGAGCGACTGCGTGATCCCGAGATTGCTGGTGGACTGGGCGATCTTGACGCGGGTGCTGTCCAGCGGACTGTGTCCGGCCTTCTGATCGATCCCGTAGTTGGAGTAGGACAGGTTGGCCAGGTAGACGCTGCTGGGCGACCAGTCGATCCGCCCCGACCCGATGGTGCGCGTGGTCTCCACCTCCTTGCCGTCACCCAGGTTGTCGTGCTGGAAGCCGAGGCTGCCGGCCAGCCGCAGGCGGTTCGCCGCCAGCTTGAGGGTGGGTTCGAAGGTGACGCTCTCGAGGTCGCCGTTGAAGTAATACGCGCCCATGGAGCGATAGCCCGGATCGATGCGCTTGTAGACGACGCCGACGCCGCCCCAGTCTTCTCGCCAGCCGAGCTTCGCCTCCAGGGCCTGCGTCTCGCGCGTCGACGTGCGCCGGTCCATCAGGAAACCGAAGGCCTTGAGCAGCACCTTGTCGTAACCGCCGTCCGGGTCGGCAAGCTTGTCCTGGGTATAGGCACTTTGTGCCAGCTCGCAGTCGATGCTCAGTCGCGGCGTGATCTCGTAGTGCCCGACGGCACTCACCACGAGGTTCTCCTCCGGCACGGCGGTGGCCGGTGAGGGTGCGATCGACAGCGAGGTCTCGTCATCGCCGCCGCGCATCACCACGACCTGGGCGTGACGCTCCTCCGTGCCGCCGCCCAGACGCAGGGCGAAACCGGTGCGCTGGTAGACGGGCGCCACGCGGCCGATCCCCGCCACGCTGTCGGGCTCCACCGCCCGCCGCAGGCGCCCGGCGATCGCGCCGAAGCGGAGCTTGCCCGGCGCGCCTTCGACGCCCACTCCCAGGATCGACTGTCCCGCCAGCGAGTAGGGCGACCAGGCGAGGCTGCTGTACCCCAGGTGCCCGGTGGCCCAGCCCAGCCGCGGATGCGCGCCGAGCCGGTTCAGAGGCTGGCGGAAGTCGCGGTCCTGCTCGGTGAGGATCACGGTGAGCGGCACGTTCACCCCGTGAACGTGCAGGATCGGCGCCCCGCGCAGCGTCCAGGAGAACGGCTCGCGCGCATCCGGCCGGCCGCTCGCGTCATAGAAGCTGAGCGAGGCCGAGAGCGTGCCGGAAATGGAGATGTCGGGCGGGTCGGCGGCGTCGGGCGCTGGACCGCCCTCCTCGTTCGCGGTGGCGTTCAGTGTCCAGACGAGCGCGAGACTCATGCCCGCCGCCACGGCGAGCCACAGGCGGCCTCGCCGGGGCGGCGAGAGATCCGAAGGCGGGATCATACATGCCTCCGCATTGAGCGACACGGCGAAATGACGCGGCATGCTAGATCCGGTCATCACGGGGCGTCAACCGCAAATATCGGAGCAAGAACCCGGCCATGGCCGCGTTGCCGGACTCGATGGTCCGACCTACACTGGGCGCACCAACCCGGGTATCAGAGGACGATCGAAAGGAACGGAGGGGATCCGACATGGCCGACAGGGATCAGAATAGCAAGAAGCGTCCGACCTTGACCACCGCCGGTGGCGTACCGGTGGGCGATGTGATGAACTCGATCTCGGCAGGTCCGCGTGGCCCGCTGCTGGCGCAGGACTGGCAGCTGTTCGAGCGCCATGCCCACTTCAACCGCGAGCGCATTCCCGAGCGGGTCGTGCACGCCAAGGGGTCGGGCGCTCACGGCACGCTGACCATCACCAACGACATCACGAAGTATACCAGGGCGAAGATCTTCGCCGAGGTGGGGAAGCAAACCGCGTGCTTCGTGCGATTCTCGACGGTGGCCGGCGAGCGGGGCGCGGCGGACGCCGAGCGCGACGTGCGCGGCTTCTCGCTCAAGTTCTACACCGAGGAAGGCAACTGGGATCTCGTGGGGAACAACACGCCGGTCTTCTTCGTGCGCGATCCGTACAAGTTCATGGACTTCATCCACACCCAGAAGCGCGACCCGCGTACGAACCTGCGCAGCGCCACCGCCATGTGGGACTTTTGGTCGCTGATGCCGGAGAGCCTGCACCAGGTGACCATTCTCTTCTCCGACCGGGGCCTGCCGAGAAGCTACCGGCACATGAACGGCTACGGCAGCCACACCTACAGCCTGCTCGACGCCGCCGGCGAGCGCGTGTGGGTGAAGTTCCACTTCAAGACGATGCAGGGCATCGAGTCCCTCACCGACGAGGAGGCGGCCGGGATCGTCGCCACCGATCGCGAGAGCCATCAGCGCGACCTCTTCGAGTCGATCGAGCGCGGCGACTTCCCGCGGTGGCGCATGATGGTCCAGATCATGCCGGAGCAGGACGCGTACGAGGTCCCGTACAACCCGTTCGATCTCACGAAGGTCTGGCCGCACGGCGACTACCCGCTGATCGAGGTCGGCGTGCTCGAGCTGAACCGGAACCCCGAGAACTACTTCGCCGAGGTGGAGCAGGCGGCGTTCAGCCCGGGCAACGTTCCGCCCGGCATCAGCTTCAGCCCCGACAAGATGCTGCAGATGCGGGTGGTCTCGTACGCCGATGCCCATCGGTATCGCCTCGGCGTGAACTACGAGGCGCTGCCGATCAACCGGCCGCGTGCCACCTCCGCTCACCACTATCATCGCGACGGCCAGATGCGCTTCGACGACAACGGCGGCGGATCGGTGAACTACCACCCGAACAGCTTCGGCGGTCCCGAGGCGGATCCGTCCTGGAAGGAGCCGCCGCTCCCCATCGACGGCCCGGCCGACCGCTACGAGTACGACGACGAGAACACGGATGTCTTCACCCAGCCGCGCGCCCTCTACGGCCTCATGCCGGACGACGAGCGCGAGCGTCTCCACGGCAACATGGCCCGGGCGATGGTCGGCGTGCCGGAGTTCATCATCGACCGCCAGCTCGGCCTGCTCGAGCAGGTCGACCCGCGCTACGCGGAAGGCGTCCGCAGCGCACTCGCGGCACTCACCGAGACGGCGAGCGGCTAACCCGGATTGTTCACACGTCCGGGTCGATCAGGCGGCCCAGGAAGAGGATCGTGCCGGTCTGACCGTCGCGGATCAGGAAGATGAACGGATGGTCGGCCCGGAACACCACCGGCTCCTCGCGCGGGGGCACCGATGTGACGCCGACCACCACGCCGGTCGCGGCGGCGGCCTCGGTGCCCTTCTCGTCGACCTTCACCCAGCCCTTGTGCAGGACGTCGGTGATCGCCAGCGGTTCGCCGTCGCCGGCCGTCATGGCGCTGAAGTCGGCGTCGTGGGAGAAGGGCCGCGACATGCCCATCTCGCGCAGGACGTTCGTCAGACGCATGGTCGCGGAGAGGTCGAATCGCGGCAGGTGCACGCGGACCCGGCGCGGCTCCAGTCGATCCAGCCAGGTGCGCAGCGTGTCGGCGGTGAGGTCGGCCGACAGGCGGCCGAGTCCGTCGCGGTCGCGGGGCAAGATCACGACCATGCCGAGCGCGGCGCCCCGGCCGGAGCGGTAAGGCAGTTCGAGAACCTGGGCGCCCTCCGCCTCGGCGTAGCGGAAGCGCTCCTCCTGCGTCATCAACGGCACCGTCACCTCGTCGCCGCCGGCGGCGAAGAACGGCTCGTCACGGGTGGCAGCGGCGTTGAACGTCCGCTGCCAGGTGCCCAGGAAGTAGATGGCGTTGGTCAGCACCAGTCGCGTCCGTTCGTCGAGCACGCCGGCGGGAATGAGGTCCTCGATGTGGCCGCGAGTCTGCTCCGCGATCCAGTCGTTGATGCTCCGGCGCGCCTCCGCGGGAGCGCCGCGGAAGTCCACCTGGCCCAGCTCGGCGTCGTAGTGCTCGCGGGTGGTGGCCAGGAATTCCGGTGCGAACTCGGCGCCCTGCTGGCCCCACAGACGATTGGCCATGGTGAGCGTGTGGAGGGTGTCGCCCTCGTCGGGCACGACGGTCTGCTGCCACTGCGCGACGGCCTCGTGCAGGGCTGCTCCCTGCAGGGCGGGAAGGTGCAGCACCTGACGCATCTCGGCCGCCGTCTCGCCCCGGGCGCCGGCCAGGGTCATGGCCAGAGCCACCTCGACGCTGAAGGGCGAGAAGAAGAGGTTGCCGTCGCCCTCGGCGAGCCGGCCGTAGAGGTCCCAGGCAAAGGCGTTGCTGGCCGCGGCCAGCTCGGCCGGAGAAGGGGCGCCCGCATCGGCGGGCGATCCGGTGCCGGCGCCGGCGGGCGATCCGGCGCCCCCGCCGGCGGGCGATCCGGCGCCCCCGCCCGCCCGTCCGCCCATGGCCGGATCGTCCTGGTCGGAGTCCGCCGGTGCATCGCCGGTCCCTCCTCCTCCCCCGCCGTTGCAGGCGGCAGCGACCAGCAGCATGGGCAGCAGAGCCAGGGCGGTCAGGCGGCGGCGATTCATGGGCGTCCCTCCCGGAAACGGGGTGCGAGGGCGGGTGCGTCCCGCCGCAGATCGAAGGCGCCCGGGCGGATCGGCGTGTTCCCCGGGTCGACCGATGCTCGAGCGGCCCTCCGCACCACAGTTGTACCGCGACAGAGCGGCGGCGGCAACGAGCGGCGGGCTATCTCCGCGAATCGCGCGCCAATCTCCTCAGCATGATCACCGCCCCCAGGCTGGCCTGGGTGTAGACCAGGAAGAACCGCGACAGCAGGGTGAAGATGGGCAGCAGGTAGCCCGGGAGCACCAGCGACATGAACGCGCCGGTGCCCAGCTCTGCCAGGCCGCTGCCGCCGGGGGTGGGGGCGAAGTAGAGGATGGCCAGCAACACCGCCTGGATGGCGACCACCTGCCAGTAGGCCGCCTCCACCCCCAGGCCCAGGACGATCACGTAGCCGATCGTGAACTTGACCATGTACAGCGCGGCGGTGATCAGGAAGTTCAGCGCCACCGACCAGGGCTGACGGCGGAACAGCCAGATCATGTTCTCGTGGTACTTCTCCAGCTCGTGGATGGCGCGATCGCTGAAGTCGCGTAGCCGGCGCCCCGTGCCGCGGTGCACCTTCTCCAGCACCTTGCCGAGTTTGCGCAGCGTGCGTCCGGCGGCCACCGGCTTCCAGATGGAGAAGACGAAGAAGGCCAGCACCGCGACCACCGCGAAAGCACCGTACAGGATGAGCCTGCGCCCCATGTCGCCCGAGAGCAGATCGCGGATGGCCACCAGGGCGGCCGTCCCGGCGAACAGGAAGAAGGTGAGCGTGGAGAGGAACGTCATCACCGTCACCGCCACCCCCCGGGGCAAGGGCACCCCTCCCTGCCGGTAGATGTAGAGCTGAGCGATGCCACCGCCGAGTTGCGAGGGCGTGACCGCCCCCAGGAAGGTATTCGCCACGTAGCCCTTGATGGCCAGCCAGAGTCCCGTCCCGCGCTGGATCCGGCGCAGCAGCACCCAGGTGCGCAGACCGCCGAGGAAGAGGTCCGCGGGCACAAGCGCCAGCGCCAGCCCGAGATAGCGCAGGTCGATCTCGCCGAGCGCCTCGAAGGTCTGCGGCGTGCGGGTGATCAAGAAGAGGATGGTGAGCCCGACCAGCGCCAGGATCATCGAGTAGACGAGTCCGCGCACCACCGTGCGGCGGTTCAGGAAGCGTTGCTCCCTCCGCACCTGGCGGTCGTCGGAGTCGAGCGGCGGCACCAGGTCGCCCTGGCCGTCTCGACCGTCCCGGCCGCCGGCCGAGCCCGACGGCGGCGCCCGACCGTCCCGACCGCCGGCCAAACCGGACGGCGGCGGCCGGCCGTCCCGACCGTCGGCCGAGTCGGACGGCGGCGGGACGTGGGTCTGCTGGCTGTCGGCGGCCTCAGACTGCGCCGGCTGACCGGGGAGATCTCGGTCCTGACCGTGCATGGATCCTCTCCACCAGACGCAGGTCGCGTTCGGCGGCAGCCAGGGTGTAAGCCGGTTCGCCGCCCTCGCGCAGGACGCGCACGAAGTCGCGGAACATCGCCCGGTAGCCGGCCAAATCGCGCAGGTCGGGGAACTGGAGGCGGCGCCGGCGGCCGCTGCAGGCCACGAACAGTCCGTTCGACTCGAAATCGATCCGCCCCCGGGTGCCGTGGATGCTCGACAGCCTCACCCCGCGCAGCAACGAGGGCACCTCCCACGAATAAGCCAGCGACCCGACGGCGCCACCCTCGTACCGGAAGACCGCCGCCACCGTGCGGTCGAGGCCGCGCTCGTCATAGCGGCAGAAGCCGGTCGCGTCCACCGGCTCCAGCCCGAGGCTCGTCATGAAGCACACCCAGTGGATGCCGCCCTCGAACAGGGCGCCGCCGCCGGCCTGGGCCGGATCGTCGCGCCAGCCGCCGCCGGCCTGGCTCTTCAGCGCATTGACCCGCACCACGATCGGGTCGCCCACCGCATCTTCGGCCAGCAGGCGGCGCAGGCAGGAGACCAGCGGCTTGTAGTGGTAATTCTCCGCCACCAGCACCCGCCGGCCGGCAGCCGCCGCCTCCCGGCGCAGTTCGGCGAAGTGGTCGGCCCGCAGGAGGGCCGGCTTCTCCAGGATCACGTCACGGCCCTGTCGCAGCGCGGCGCAGGCCAGGTCGCGATGGCTGGGAGGCGGCGTGGTGACCAGCACGACGTCGGTGTCGGCGGCGGCGATGGCCTCCGCGTAGGATCCGAACGCCTGACCGCCACCCTGGGCCGCCGCGAAGCGCCGGGCACGGTCCCGCTCGCGGCTGCCGTGCAGCAGGCGCACGCCCCCGAGCCTGCGCAGCGTCACGCTGTGCAGGCGGGCGGCCTGTCCTGTACCGAGGATGGCGATGCCCAGCGGCTGGCGGGCCATCTCAGGTCTGCAGGGTCCTCTCCCCCCGGGCCTGGGCGGCGATGCGCGCACCCACGCGCAGGGCGTTGGCCGCGATGGTCAGGCTGGGGTTCACGCCCGACGGGGTCGGCGCGAAGCTGCCGTCCACCACGAACAGGTTGTCGATCCCGCGGAAGCGCCCGTCCGGATCGAGCGGGGCGCACTGCGGATCCCGGCCCATGCGCACCGTGCCCATGGCATGCGAGAACGTCTCGATCTCGTGCACGTAGCACGCAACCGCGCCTGCCCGGCGCAGCACCCTCTTGGCGGCGCCGACGAGGGCGCGCCGCGCCTTCAGGTCACGCGCGGTGTGCCGGTGCTCGATCCGCAGGCGCGGCAAACCGACCGCGTCGGTGACCGCATGGTCCACCACCACCCGATTATGCGCGCGCGGCTGGTCTTCCGCCATCACCAAGAGTCCCGAGAGACGATGCGACACGCTAGCCACCGCTTTTCCGATCGGACGGGGCAGCATGGCCTTGATCAGACCGCGCGGGGGGGTGCTGGCCTGCTGGATGGAGCCGATCTTCCCCTGCAGGGCCGGATCGTCGCCGACGCCGAAGTCGAGGTCGGAGAAGCCGTAGGCCTTGTTGAACGGCGCGCCCTCGCTCTGCAGGCGCGGGAAGACGCCGTGCACGATGGCCGAGCAGTGCCGCGTCAGGTAGCGGCCGATCAGGTCGGGGCAGGGGCTGTAGCGTTCCAGGCCGGACGCCAGCAGCAGGTGCGGCGACGCCAGTGCTCCGCCCGACAGCACCACCACGTCGGCGTGCAGGAGGCTCGTCTCGCCCGTACGGCGATCGCGCACCTCCACCGCCTCCACACGCCCGCCTTTGACGTGGAGCTTCACGGCGACCGTCTCCGCCCGCACATCCAGCCCACGGCGCATGAGCGACGGGATCACCTGCGTGGCCAGATCGTTCTTGGCCTCCACGGCGCAGGCGAAGGTGTCGCAGGTGCTGCAGGCCACGCATGCATGCGGCGGTCCGCCGTGATTGATGGCCAGGGGCAGCCGGTAAGGAGTGAGCCCGGTGCGGCGACCGGCGGCGGCGATGCGCTCGGCGTTCGGCGACGGACTGGCCAGCTTCTGCGGGTAGGGCGCGCTGCGCGGCGGCTCGGTCGGGTCGGCGTCCGGGTCGCCCGCCACGTCCAGGATCCACTCGGCGCGGGCATAACCCGGCTCGATGTCGTCGTACGCGAAGGGCCACTCGGCCCCGGAGTCGCCCACCACGTGAGGATCGGCCGTGAAGTCCTGCGGGCGAAAGCGCAGCGACACCGCGCCGTAGTACACCGATGGTCCACCCACGCACCGGCAGGCGCCGATCTGGCGGCTGCGGCGGCCATTGTCGACGACGTAGGGAGTTTCCCGGCAGTAATGGCTCGTGAGCTGGAGCGAGCCCGACTCGTCCCAGTTGTGGGGCCCGCGCGGGACCCACGGTCCGCGTTCGAGCATGAGCGTGTCCACGCCGGCGTGCATCAACTCCCAGGCAGCCATGGTTCCGCCGAAGCCGCTGCCGATGACGATGGCCTGCTGGTCCTTCCCGTGTCGCTGCATGGCTGACTCTCCGGTGCTGCCGGGATGGGGGAGGACACCTCCGGTGTTCAGGATCAGGTTAGCGATGCCGCTGCAGGGCGTCCCTCGGGTGCCACCCCAACTCGTCGGTTGTGCCAGCGAAACTGTGTCGGGCCCCGGGCTTGCCTGAAGCCCAGGCATGGACCATATCGAATCGCACCGCCCCGACTGGCGGCCCCCCTTCTGCCCCAACGAGAACTGCCCCTACCATCACGAGGGCACAACCGGCTGGCGTTTCAAGAAGATCGGCTTCTTCAGACGCGACACCGCGCCCCACCGCATCCAGCGCTTCCTCTGCCTCCACTGCCG
>JAWOID010000090.1:0-6954 GCA_046484865.1 Candidatus Krumholzibacteriia bacterium | reverse complement strand
GAGCGCTGGCTCGAGCTCGCCGACGGCGAGCGCGTCCCGTGGCAGAAGCTGTTGGCGACAACGTCGCTGCCGGCCTTCGTCGACAGCCTGGCGGACGAGCTGCCGCCTGAGTGCAGCGCCGGCTCACCTTCGCGGCGGCGAGCCTGCTGGCGTTCGCCCTGGTCCTGTCGGGCACCCCCGTGCTGGCGGCCCCCCGCGTGCTGACGTTCGACGAGGCGGTGCAGATCGCCCTCGACCAGAACCTCTCCCTGCTGCTGGCGGACAACCAGCGCGATCTCGACGCGGCCGCCGTCACCGCCGCTCGCGGCCGGTTCCTGCCGGATCTGCGCCTCAACCTGTCGGCGAGCGAGTCGTTCGACAAGGTGGACGACGGTGCCGGCGGGCGCGACTGGGTCAGCGGGCGCTCGGCGAGCGCGGGGCTCTCCTCGAGCGTGACGCTCTTCGACGGCCTCGGCAATGTGGCCGACCTGCGCACCGCGAAGTTCGAGCAGGTGGCCGGCGAGCTGAGCTATCTGCGGGCGCGCCAGACCGTGGTCTTCCAGGTCATCTCCGATTATCTGGCCCTGATCGAGGCCACCGAGCAGGAGAGCGTGCGCCGGGAGAACCTGGCTGCCGAGGAGGAGCAGATCGAGCGGGTGCGTGCCCTGGTCGAGGAAGGCGAGCGTCCCATCAACGAACTCTTCCAGCAGGAGGCGAACGTGGCCGCGGCGCGGGTGGCGCTCGTGGAGGCGCGCCGCAACCTGGAGCTGAGCCGGGTGGACCTGGTGCAGACGCTGCACCTCGATCCCCTGGCGGAGATCCACTTCGCCATTCCGCCACCTGCGGCCCTGGGCGCGCCGGCGACGCCGGACGCCGGCCATGACCGCAGCTTTCCCGCTCTCGCCGGGACGGCGCGCAGCGAGCGCGCGGACCTCGCAGCCGTCGAGGCGCGGCTTGACGCCTCGTCTGCGCGGCTGGACGCCGCCAGGGCCACGCGCTGGCCCACGCTCTCGCTTTCCGCCGGGCTCTCCGGCCGGTACGCCGACGACCTGCACGGCGGCCTGTTCGATCAGCTGAACGACCGCCAGTCGGCCGGGGTGACGCTCGGGCTCTCGTTCCCCATCTTCGACGGCCTGCAGCGACGGAGCACGATCCGCCGGGCCGCGATCTCGCGAGAGAACGCCGAGATCGCCCTGGAAGGTCTGCGCCAGGACGTCTCGCTGCAGGTGCGGCGGGCGGTGCTCGATCGCGATGCCGCGCGCGAGTCGCTCGAGGCGGCCACGGCCCGGGTGGCGGCCGCTCGCGAGGCGTACACGTACACGAACGAGCGCTATCTGGCCGGCGCCTCCACGCTGTTCGAGGTCAGCCTGGCCCGGCGCGATCTCGTCTCGGCCGAGAGCGGCGAGGTGAGCGCGCACTACACGCTGCTGTGGCAGAATCGCCTCATCGATTACTACGTCGGGACCCTGGATCCGGACGCCGGTCTCGGGCACTGACCGGCTCGCGCACGCCGCGCCGTGGTCCGGCCGTCGCCGTTCGAGGAGGAGGTGCATCGTGACCACGACCAAGCCGTTCACGGAGCGGACCTGGGGCCGCTGGGGACTGCTCCTGAGCGCGGTCATCCTCGGGGCGCTGCTCATGATCGCGTCGTGGTCCAATCACCGCAGCGCGCAGCAAGCCACCGACGCGCTGCACAATGGTCAGGCCCGCGTCTTCGAGCGCGCCATCATGGGCACGTTGCTGCGGCTCGAGGACCGGGACGATCCGTCGGCCATCCGGGCGGTGGTCGACAGCCTCCTGACCGACTACCGCGCGGAGGGGCTGCGCTACATCGCCGTGATCGGCCCCGACGACGCCTGGTCGGTGTCCACCGGGACGCCGTCGGGCGGGGCGGCCGGTCTGGTGCCGCTGCCGGCCGAGCATCCTCGCTACCAGATATCGCAGGTCGACTCGCGGGTGCGGGTGTCGCACCTGCGCCCGAGACTGCCCCGCCTCGAGCCGGTGGACGGGCAGGCACCGGCCGCTCCGCCGCCGGGCGCGCAGTCGGCGTCCGGCGAGGACCCTCCGTCCGGCGCCGGCGACGAAGGATCGCGGACGCGGTTCGAGCGGCGACCGCGGGGGATCGTCTTCGAATTCGAACCTCTCATCGCCATGCGGCTGATGGAACGGGCTCGCGAACTGCTGCTGTTCGGCATGGCGGCGGCCGCCGTGATGCTCGCGGTGGCGATCGTCTCGTGGCGGATGACCCGGCGCTACGAGTACGCCATGCTTCGCCTCGAGGACCAGCGGCGGCTCAGCCTGCTGGGCGAGATGTCGGCCGTGCTGGCCCACGAGATCCGCAACCCCCTGGCGTCGCTCAAGGGCCATGCCCAGCTGCTGACCGAGACACTGCCGGCCGCCTCGTCCGAGCTGCGCAAGGCGCAGACCGTGGTGCGCGAGGCGACGCGGCTGGAGGCGCTCACCACCGATCTGCTCGACTTCGTGCGCCTCGGGCCGGTCAACCGGGAGCCGGTCGATCCGCTGGAACTGGTCCGCACCGCCATCGACGACGTCGATGCCCGCGGCTTCGCGCTGCGGGCCGACGGCGCGCCGTCGCGCTGGTCCATGGACGCCGCCCGCATGCGCCAGGTCCTCGTGAACCTCCTGCGCAACGCGCGGCAAGCCACCCCCGACAGCGCCACGCTCCCGGTCATCAGCGTGCGTGACGGCGCCGGAGCCCTCGTCATCGAGGTGCGCGACTTCGGTCCGGGGCTGCCGGCGGGGCAGGAGGCGCGCATCTTCGACCCCTTCTTCACCACCCGCACTACCGGAACGGGATTGGGGCTCGCGGTGGCCCGCCGTATCGTGGAACATCATGGCGGGACGCTCACCGCAGCCACGCACCCCGAGGGCGGCGCGGTGTTCAAGCTGGAACTGCCGGGTCGAAGAGGTTGATCGATGGCCGTGATCCTGATCGTCGATGACGAGCCGGGGATCCGCGCGTTCATCGCCGAGGCGCTCGCCGGACAGGGGCACGAGACGGTGGAGGCCGGCGACGGCAGCGAGGCCCTGGCGACGTTGCGCCGCCGCGGTTTCGACCTAGTGCTCACCGACCTGCGCATGCCCGGGCCGGTGGACGGCATGGCCCTGGTGCGCACGCTGCGCGCGGAGCAGCCCGACGTGGAGGTGATCGTCCTCACCGCCTACGGCACCGTGGACAGCGCCGTGGAGGCGATGAAGCTCGGCGCCTTCGACTACCTGCAGAAGCCGGTGCCCAGCCTGGATCAGCTGCGCCTGGTGGTGGCCCGAGCCCTGGAGCGGCGGCAACTCCTGGCCATCCGTGACCACGCCTCGCGCGAGGCGTCGTCGCTGCCGCCGATCGGCCATGGCGACCCCGCCATGGTTCCGGTGGTGCGCGCGGTGGAGCGGGTGGCGCCCACCGCGAGCACGGTGCTGATCCTGGGCGAGAGCGGCACCGGCAAGGAGATCGTGGCCCGCGCGCTGCACGAGCGCAGTCGCCGCCGCCGCGGCCCGTTCGTGCCGGTGAACTGCGCGGCCATCTCCGAGACGCTCATGGAAAGCGAGATCTTCGGCCACGAGAAGGGCGCCTTCACCGGCGCCATCGCGGCTCGCCGCGGCCGGCTGGAACTGGCCGACGGCGGCACCCTCTTCCTGGACGAGATCGCCGAACTCAAGCCCGAACTGCAGTCCAAGCTCCTGCGCGTCCTCGAGGACGGGCGCTTCGAGCGGGTGGGCGGCACCCGCACCATCCAGACCGACGTGCGCTGGATCGCCGCCACCAACCGCGACCTCGAGGCCCTGGTGGCGAGCGGGGCCTTCCGCGACGACCTCTACCACCGGCTGGCCGTGTTCCCCATCCGGCTGCCGGCGCTGCACCGGCGACCGGACGACATCGTTCCGCTGGCGGAGTGGCTGCTGGCGCGGATCGCGGCGGACATGGGCCGGCCGTCGCTGCGCCTCGACGACTCCGCGCGCGCCCGCATCCGCAGCGTGCGCTGGCCGGGGAACATCCGCGGCCTCGCCAACGCGCTCGAGCGCGCGGCCATCCTGGCCGACGGCGACCTGATCCGGGGGACCGACGTGGTTGCCGGCGACGACGGCACGCCGCCCCGCGGTTCGCCGGCTCGCCCGCGAACCATGGCGGAGATCGAGGAGGAGGCCATCCGCCGCACCCTCGCCGAGGTGGGCGGCAACCGGCGTCTCGCCGCCGAACGGCTGGCGATCGGCGAGCGGACCCTCTACGAGAAGCTGAAGCGCTACGGGATCACGTAGCTGCGGCCCGGCACGTCGGCGAAGCTGCGCGACCGTGGCGGAGTCGGCCGCGGCTCCACGGCAACGAAGAGGGCGATTCGCGATGAACCGGTTCGCATCCGTCAGGATCGTGCTGATCGCCCTCGCCCTGGGCACGACGGCTTACCTCGCCCCCAACAACAACACCATGGGAGATTCGCGGGGGGCGCTGCTCACCGCGCAGTCGATCCTGGAGGGGCATCGCGGCCGCCTCGATCCCTACGAGCGGGCGGTCGCGACGCTCGGCCCGGGCGCCGTCGTGAAGAACGGCGAGACGCGCTACTTCTTCCCCGTGGGCAGTTCGCTGCTGGCGCTGCCCCTCGTGGCGGCGGCTCGTCTCGGCGGCGCGGACATGGCGATCCCCGCCACCGATACCCAGTACCAGATGCTGCTGGGATCGACGATGATCGCCGCCCTCGTGGTGCTCTTCTGGATCCCGCTGCGCCGGTACGGCCCGCCCGGCGAACTGGCCGCCGCCGTGATCGTGGCGGCCGGGCCCCTGATGAGCACCGTCGGCACGGCCTACTGGAACCTGGGGCCGGCGGCGGTGAGCGTGGTGGCGGCGGCGGTGCTCGCCTGGGTCGCCCATCGGCGGGGCAGCGCGGCGCTGGCGAGGCCTGCGGTGCCTGCGAGGCCTGCGGTGCCCGCGGTGCCTGCGAGGCCTGCGGTGCCTGCGAGGCCTGCGGTGCCTGCGGCGCTGGTCCCGATCCTTCTGGTGCTCGCCTGGCTGTCGCGGCCGACCATGGTCTTGCCCGCGATCCTGATCCTGGGCGCGTTGCTGGTGACCGGCCGCGCACCGCGACGTTGGCTGCTCGCGGCGACGGTTGCCGGCGTGCTCGCAGCTCTTGCGGCGCACTGGTGGATTCACGGGGAGATCCTGCCGGGTTACTACCGGGCGGCGCGGGTGACGCGGTCGATCGACTTCACCGCCCTGGCCGGCCACCTGATCAGCCCGTCGCGAGGGCTGCTGGTGTACTCGCCTCATCTCCTGGTGCTGGCGGCGGTCGCGGTCGCGGCCGTGCGCACGCGCCGCGATGCCGTGATCGTGGGTTCCGGCCTGCTCTGGTTCACCGGGCACTGGCTCGCTGTATCCCGGTTCGAGCACTGGTCGGGCGGACACTCCTTCGGGCCACGGTTGATGACCGAAGGCTACCTCGCCGTCGCGCTCGCCGCCTGCCTGGTGGACGTGCGCAACCTCCGTCCGCGTCCGCGCCGCGTGCTCGGCGCCGCATTCGCCGTCACGGCCGGGGTCTCTCTCTGGATCCACGTCGGACAGGGCCTGTTCGAGCGCGGCACGCCCGTCTGGAACAGCTGGCCGGTGCCGGTCGATGCCGCCCCGGCGCGGGTCTGGTCCTGGAGCGACTGGCAGGTGCTGGCGGACCGTCACCGGATGCTTGCCGACTGGCACCGGCAGCGTCGTGCGGCGCTGCAGCCCCTGCCTCTCGGCCGGGAGGTGCACGCCGGTTCGCCTCACGTCGCGCTGGACGGCTTCCACTGGCCGCACCTGTACGACGGCCGTCACTACGCGTGGGCGCTGGAGCGCGCAGCGGCGGTCGAGTTCCGTCTCGATCCCGAATCGCTCGCCGGCGAGGCTGATGCGACCTTCCGCCTCGAGCTGGAACTGGGGGCGCATCGCGTTCAGCGCGCGACGATCCTGCACTGCGGCCGGGAACTCGCGACGGTGGTCCTGAGCGGCTTCGCTCCGGTCAGGGTTCCCCTCGTCATCCCCGTCACCGGATTGCGACAGGCGAGCACGAGCGGCGACTCCGTGCAGCGGCTCGACGTCGTCTCCGAGCCGCTGTTCGAGCGTGCGCTGTTCAGCCCCGCCTGGAAGGATCCGAAACTCGGTGTGAGCTTCTGGTCGCTGTCGGTCGAACCCGGCGCGCCCGCCTCGCGGGCGGACCGGTGTTCCGCGGCGGCGGCGCGGGGGCGATTGGCGGCGGAACTTTGCCGCCGCCCGCGGCTTCCCTTACGTTGTGCCAGCGAAAATGTGTCCGGGCGGCTAGGGGGTCCCTGAACGCGCCCGGAATTGATCATAGATGCTGCCGATGACAGCTATGCTGCTGCCGAGCCGCCCTCAAAAACCGCGGACACATTTTCGCTGGCACAACGTAGGGGTCACCAGGGCCGTGGTGTGCGGCCCTCGACCACCGAGCACCGCACCCCGCGCGACACCACAGGATGCCGACCATGCTTCGTACCGACCTCCGGAACTCTCGCCGCTCTCCGGCCCGCTGGACTGCGGCGGCCGCGTTCGCCCTCGGGTGTTCGATCCTGATCGCAGCCATGGCGGCAGTGCCGCCGGCCGGGGCCGTGCCCCCGCAGCCGGAGGACATCCCTGCCCCGGGTCTGCCCGATCGTGTGCGCATGCCGGCCGAGTTCGAGAACCAGCAGGCCATCGCCCTGGGCTGCGCCCAGATGGTGCAGTTCCATCCGCAGACCATCGTGGAGATGGTGGCGGCGCTCTCCAGTCACGTGACGGTGCTCAGCCTGGTGGGGTTCGCCGCCGAACGCGATTCCGTCGCCCGCCTGCTGCTCGACGCCGACCTGCCGGGCTCGGTGACCTTCCTGTATCTGCCGGTGATGAGCATGTGGGCCCGCGACTACGGGCCGTTGACGGTCGTCGACGAGGAGGGGCGCCCCTTCTTCGTGGATCCGGCGTACCGGTCGACGCGCGGAAACGAC
>JAWOID010000001.1:0-17755 GCA_046484865.1 Candidatus Krumholzibacteriia bacterium | reverse complement strand
CGGCCGCCGGTCCGCCCCCGGCACCTCCTTCTCCCGCTTCGAGGCCCCAACCCACGCCGAGACGACGAGGATGCCGCTCGTGAAATAACGCCATATGTCCCCCCACTTCCCCTCCTGGGGGGGGCAGAAGCCTCACCGAAGTGTGGATTCTACCCCCCCCCAGGAGGGGAAGTGAGAGGACATATGGCCTTATTTCACGAGCGTCATCCTCGTCGTCTCGACGTGGGTGCCGGCCTCGAAGCGGCAGAAGAAGGTGCCGGAGGCGCACCGACGGCCGGCGTCGTCCCTGCCCAGCCACACGGCCTCGTGGCGGCCGCGATCATGGATCTCGCCTTCCATCAGGACTCTGACCAACCGACCGGCGACGTCGAACACGCGCAGCGTCACGGCCGCCCGACTCGGCAGCTCGAAGCGGATCGTCGTCTTCGGATTGAACGGGTTCGGTGCCACCGAGACCAGACCTATCGCCGCCGGCGTTGGCGTCGGGTCGGGGACCGCCGTCAGGTCCGAGCAGGCCACCGGCAAAACGAAGACCTGATCGACGCCGTCCTGGTCGCCGACGAGGACCCGGCCCAGGGCGTCCACCCGGCGCACGTCCCGGTCGAACGAGCCGATGACGACCGGCGCCGCCGGCGAAGCCAGGTCCACGGCCCAGATTCCGTCCACGTCCGTCTCCACGTAGACCATGGCTCCGGTCGAGACGGTACCGTTCACGACATGGTCATCGAGGACGCTCGCGAGCAGCGGATCGGCCGGCGCGCCCAGATCGTACACCTTGAGGCCGCCGGCTCCGCAGGAGAACAGTGCGAGTCCGCCACGGATCTCGAACGAGGTCACGGCCCATTCCCGCGAAATATCCCAGGTGTCCACCACGATCGGCGCTTCGGGAGTGGTGACGTCCACGGCGCAGAGCTGGTCCCATCCCGCGTTCTTGTTGCCCAGGAAATAGACGCGCCCATCGGCGTAGTCGCAGGCTATCGATCCGGCCCAGTCCACCGGCAGCACGAGCGTGCCAATGGGTTCCGGTGCCAGGGGATCAGTGAGCCCCAGCACCGTCAGTTCGGCCGGCAGGGAATAGCTGCCGGTGAAGTTGAACAGCTTCGTACCGTCGGTGGCCACGAGGTCGAGTCCGGAGACGGATCCCAGTGCGGGCGCCGTCGGATCCGTCGCGATGACGACGTCGTTGCCCCAGTAGAAGTGGCCTTGCGCGAAGACGACACCGGACTGGGACGTCTTCCCGCCCTCGTACGAGGTGCTGACGCTGCCGAGGGGGGTCGAGAGCGTGGCGTCGGGCAGTATCTCGTGCAGGTAGAAGGTGGTCACCGGCAGGTCACCGGGATACTGGCCCCCCGGGTCATACGTGATCCGCAAGACCAGCCCCTCCCCGACGAACAGCCCCGTTCCCTCCATCACGTCGCTGGGAAGGGGGCTGCGGGGATCCGTGATATCGACCACGGCCATCCCGTCCGCTCCGCAGACGTAGGCCAGATGTCCTGCGAGGACCAGGTCGGCGGCGTTGGTCGACAGTTCGACCAGCCCGATCTTGTGGAGTTCCGGGGCGTAGGTCAGGTCGTAGACGTCGAAATCGGGGCTGGTCGGCGAGACGGCGAAGAGCGTCGCCCCGTCTGCAGCCGCCGTGCAGCGACGACCGTCGAGAGCCGAAGATCCGCCGCCGGGCGCGGCCGGGTCGGACAGGTCGGCGTACCCGTTCGCGTAGGAATGAATGGCCGTCGGGTTCACGGGATCCGTATCATCCCAGTACACGCGGTGGCGTTGCATCCAGAGCCGGTCGCCGTGGACCGTCAACCCGGTGATCTCGTACTCGTAGGGTCCGACGACACCGAAGCCGTAGTCCCAGTACCCCGCCATCGCCGGCGATGCCGGCATCGCCAGGCTCCAGGCCTGCAGGCGGCCGTAGGGCGTCCCGTTGATGGGTTCGATGAATTCCGCCGCGCTGTAGAGGTATCCGCCCAGCACGGCCAGGTCCCCGATTCCTCCCTCGTAGGGTATCGTGCCGGCCAGTGAAGGCGCCGCCGGGTCGGTCAGGTCGCAGACCACCAGACCGGTGCCGGTGCCCCCCAGGTAGAGGTGGCCCGGACCCGCTCCGATGCAGGTGACCGATCCGGCGACCGGCAGGGTGTGGATGACGCCGGCCAGGGGGTTCGCGAGAGCGATCGTCGCCAGGCCGCCGGAGGTGCTCGCCACGTGCAGATAGTCCCCGACCGCACAGAAGTCGACCGCACCGGGCACCGGGATGTCCGCGACCGGGCAGGGAGCGAGCGGATCGGACACGTCGACGATCCGGACCGTATCCGCGTTCGTGAGCAGGCAGACGGTGTCGCCGCTGGCGAGGATCCGCTCGAACTGGACTCCACCCGAGGGCAGGAAGGCGACCTCGTGGAGCGAGTGCGCGAAATTCGTGCAGGGTTCCATTTGGGCGGTGACGCCGGCCGGTGCAATGACCACCAGCAACGAGAGAACCACGCGAATACGGTCCATCAGGAAGCCTTCCTCCGAACCCAAGCTCGGGCTCACCGATAGATCGTTTTCACCCCGCTCCAGCTGGGACCGCTCGCCGCCACGGGAGCGCAATCGGTGACGGAGACGAGGTCGTTGACCCTGCCGAGCTGCTCGTGCAGGTACCACGTCCGGGTTCCGCTCGGTGCGCTGCCGGACGATACGTAGTTCAAGGTCACCTCGATCACCGGCAGCGCTCCGATGCCCGTCTCGACCACCCGCGGACCGACCACGGTGCCGGTCAGGTACGTGGTGCGGGCGAGACCGCCGTCGCTCGATTGCCACGACGCCTGAGCCGTCCAGGTCTTGTCGGTCGTCAAGGGATAATCGAGGATTTTCAGGGCTGGCGTGTAGGTGCTCCAGAATTCGTCATGGGAGGTCGCGGGGCAGTACGAGGTCAATCTTGCGTGGCAGAGATCTCCCGCTCCGTCCAGCTCGTAGTATTCCCCCTCGACGCACTCCAGCGACTCGACCTGGATCATCAGCGGCAACCCGGCCTGACGCGTGTATCTCCATCCATCGTCGAACGACTCGAGGCACCCCGCGTTGGGAATCCAGTAGGCTGCGAGCTGCGCGTGCACGGAGCCGACCAGCAGCAGTGACACGAGCAGGACCAGCCAGGACATCGTCTTCATCCTCATCACGTCAACCTCCACGGCTGATTGCCGAGAGTCGAGTCAAGGGACGAGGGGGGCGGCATGGCGAGCCACCTCCGACCGGTAACCCTACCACGGGGGAATGAAATTGAGGGAAGAAATTCAACCGCTTGGTCCCGCCTTCCGGCGCCCCGGATCGCCCATTATGACTGGAGAGCCCGCAGGAGTGGCGACGAGTGGCGACGGGCCCCGAGCGCCCGTGAACAGCGACGGGCCCGGTTCACCCGCGGAACCGGCGTCGTTGCGCCATACGCACGGCACGGGCATCGTCTCGGTCTCGGGATTGCCACGGTCCAGAAGTCCATCCAATGGGGAGCTACCGTTCGAGGATTGGGGTGAAGCCCCGAACCTAGAGCGGCGCGGACAACCAGCGACGGCGACCGACGCAGACGGCCCTGTGTACCCGGGTGCACAACGGTTTCCGTCCTATTTCCCGCCCAGTACCGCCGTGCTTCAGAGCGGGGCCGGTTGCTCGTCGATCCGGCCCACCCCGGTTGCTCGACCCGGTGTACCCGGGTGCACAACGATTTCCGTCCTCTTTCGAGCGTCGACCCGGCGGCAGGCGGGGCGCGGGGGGCGGAGCGATCTGGTGGTCGCCGGAGGCGCCGAGGCGGAGTGTCCGGATGGCGATTCCACCCGGCTCGTCAGGAGCCCGGCTCGAACTCCGCGATCAGGCGGATCAGTTCGTCGTGGACCAGGGCGTTGCTCGCGACGAGGTCGGTGGAGTAGGGAACGTAGGCTCGGCCATGGTGGTCGGTCACGCGGCCGCCGGCTTCCTGCACCAGCAAGATGCCCGCAGCCACGTCGTAGAGCTGCTGCGGACGGCCGCGGCCGGCGATCATCGCGTCGAAGCGCCCGGCGGCCAGGTACGCCATCTCCAGGGCGATGGTGCCGAGCCTGCGCATCTTCATGCTGCGCAGCAGGATGGCCTTGAGCAGCTCCGCATTCTGCACGTAACGGCCGCCCTTCTGGAGCTGGGCGCTGATGATCGCGTCGGGCAGCGTCGGCCGATCGCTCACCTGCAGCGGAAGCCCGTTCAGACGGCATCCGGCGCCCCGGCTGGCGCTGAAGCCCTCGCGATGCAGCGGGGCGTACACGCACGCGGCGAGAATCGTGTCGCCCTCCATCAGCGCGATGCTCGTGCAGAAATTGGGCAGACCGACCGCGAAGTTCAGCGTGCCGTCGATGGGATCGAGGTGCCAGATCCGGCCGGGCGGTCGGTCCCGGCGGGCGTCGGCGGCGATGCTGGCGTCGGGGCCGAACTCCTCGCCGAAGACGGCGTCCCCGGGAAACGCGGTGCGAATGCGTTGCGTCAGCAGGGTCTCGATCTCCCGATCGGTCTCGGTGACCGCTTCGCGGGCGTGCTTGAACCGCAGCTTGCCGGTGTGCAGGAACTGTTCGCGAGCGATCTCGGCAGCCTCCTCGGCCCAGCCGACCATCTGGCGCTCGATCTCGGGCAGAGTCGCTCCGACCCCGCCGCCATCCTGTTCCGTCATGATGCGTCCTTCGGTTCGCGCTCCGTGGTACACGCCGCAGACGATCAGGATCATGCTTCAGGCCGCGCGGCGCAAGGGACTGCGGCGGGCGGCTGAGCGGCGGGCGGCGGAGCGGCGGGCGGCGGAGCGGCGGAGCGGCTGCAGCGCTAGCGGCGCGGCGGCGGCGCGGGCGGCGGTTGCGGCGCGGACGGCAGCGGGCGCCGGGCGGCCGGGCGGCAGGGCAGCAGCTCCGGTTCAGCCGCAGTCTGGCCGGTTCGATTGCAACCGTATCCGGAACCCGAGCGTCTATCCTGGCGTGGCGAGCGCAGGGCGAAGTATACTCCGCCGCGCGCGAGGGCCCTCGAACCGCCTGCGGGGAACCGGGAGCCGCCGCCCCGGTATCACCGGGACTGCTCAGTGGCGAGGAACCGCCCCCGACGCCAGGACATGCCGACGCTGACGGAGCGATATGCCGCCTGTGCGTCCAGACAGTACTCCCCTCTCGGGCCTGCTCGGCGCGCTGGCGTCCCGCGGCCTGCACCTGGCTCTCGGCGTGCTCGCCGTGGGCTTCGTGGTGTTCGCCGGCATCGACGCAGCCCGCACCAGGCCCAGCGACGGGACGGAGTGGCTGCTGGGGCGTGCCGAGCTGCAGGTGCTCCGGGTGGTCGACTCACGCAATCCCGAGCGTACACCCCTGCAGCCGGGAGACCGCATCCTCGGCATCGGCCACCGCCTGGTGGAATCGGCCGCCGCCGCCGCGGAACAGCTCAAGCGACAGCCGCCGGGCACCAGCGTCAGCTACCTGATCGAGCGGCAGGGGCGGCAGTTCGAGGTGCCGGTGCCGCTGGCGGCTTCCCGGGTGGTGGGCGTGCCCTATCTGGTCAACGTCGTCCTGACGCTCGTCTACTTCACGATCGGCTTCCTGGTCTACCTTCGCAGTCGCAACGAGCGTCCGGCGCGGCTCTTCTTCCTGCTGTGCCTGCTGTTCGGCATGTACTTCATGACGAACCTGGACGAATCGCGCTACTTCTGGGGCGACCTCCTCACGCAGAACGTGGGCGCCTTCGTGCGGTTCTTCCTGCCCGCGCTCTTCGTCCATTTCTTCCTGGTCTTCCCCCAGGAGAAGCGCTTCCTCACGCGCCATCCGTTCCTGTCACCGCTGCCCTACCTGCTGCCCAGCATGTTCTACGTGCGCTTCACTCTGGACCAGCTCGTCGGCCGCCAGGGCGCGAGCATCGGCCCCACCATCTGGATCGTGCTGGGCCTCTACTACGTGGCCGGGCTCGTGGCCCTGCTGCACGGCTACTTCAGCTACCGCGACCCGTTGCTGCGCGAGCGCGTGCGGATCCTGACCGTCGGCACCCTGGTGGCGGTGGTGCCGTTCCTGGTGTTCAAGATCGGGCTCGAGGAGCTATCCGACCGCGCGACCCTGGCGCACCTGGGCGTGATCCCCCTGGCGGCGATCCCCGTCTCGTTCGGCTACTGCGTGGCGCGCTACCAGGTCCTGCAGATCGATCTGCTGATCAAGCGCAGCCTGCTCTACGGCTTCCTCTCGGCGCTGCTGCTGTTCACGTTCCTGTCGGTGGTGCTGTGGATCGGTGGTCAGGCCCTGGCGATCACCGGTACGACGAGTCCGCTGGTGTCGGTGGGCGCCACGCTGGCGATCGCCGCGATGCTGTGGCCGGTGCGGGCGCGCCTGCAGGCGGTGCTGGAGCGGCGGTTCTATCGCTCGCGCACCGCGCTGGGCGAGGTCCTCGAGGAGATCGGGCGCGAGATCCCCCGCATCATCCAGCGCGAGCAACTCTTCGCGCGGGTGGGCGAACGCCTCACCACCGTGCTCGAGATCCCCTGCATCGCGTTCTTCCTGCCGGCGGAGGACGGGGTGCGCTGGCGCTGCGTCGAGCGCGCCCAGAACCCCAACCATGCCGCGCACGCCATTGGCGGGATGAATCCCCGGCAGATCACGCTCGACGAGGTGGTGCTGGACGCCATCGCCCGCGCCATCCAGCAGCGCGGCGAGCCGTTCTGGGTGGACGCCGACGCCGAGGACCCGGGCCTGGCCGAGGCCATCACCCGCGAGCAGGCGGAACTGACCGCCCGCGTGGCCGAGCAGCGCGAGCTGGCGGCCGGCGGCGTGGCGCTGCTGGTGCCGCTGGCCAGCGGCGGCAGGCTGGTCGGCCTCATGGCGCTGCCCGCCAAGCAGGGCCGCGAGGCCTATCCGCTGCACGAACTCCGGCTGCTGACGATCGTGGCCGGGCAGATGGCCCTGCAGGTGGAGAACGCGCGCCTCTACGAGGAAGAGGTGACCAAGCAGAAGCTCGAGGAGGAGATGGCCATGGCGCGGGCCATCCAGAGCCGGCTGCTCCCGGCCCGGCTGCCGCAGCTCCAGGGCGTGGACATCCACGCGGCGAACATGTCGAGCAAGCTGGTGTCGGGCGACTACTACGACATGATCGAGCGGGAGGACGGGAAGCTGGCGGTGGTCATCGCCGACGTCAGCGGTAAGGGCATGCCCGCGTCGCTGCTGGCGTCGAATCTGCAGGCCGCCCTGCGGGCCCAGTGCGACGTCACCGATTCCCCGGGCCGGATCCTCGCCCGCATCAACCGCCAGATGCACGCCACCACCGACCCGCAGCATTTCGCCACGCTGTTCCTTTTGTTCCTCGACCCCCGCACCCGCCGGGTGGTCTACAGCTCGGGCGGTCACAACGCCCCGGTCCTGCTGCGCGCCGACGGCACGGTGGAGTTGCTGGAGAAAGGCGGTCTGCCGCTGGGCGCCTTCGACTTCGGCGAGTACGAGGAGGGCGAGGTCTCGCTCGAGGCGGGCGACCTGCTCTTCCTCTACACCGACGGCCTGACCGAGACCCACGATCCGGAGGCGATCCTGGAGTACGGTGAGGATCGCCTCAACGCCTTCCTGCGCGAGCACTGCGAGCTGACCGGCTCGGAACTGATCGAACGGCTGCACGAGGAGCTGCGCAGCTTCCGCGGCAAGGTCGAACCCGAGGACGACATCACGCTCATCTGCATGAAGTTCACCGGTGCCGTCGCCGAGGCGACGGCACACGTGAGCACGGGAGGTGCCGGGTGAGGAAGATCTGGCTGGCACTCGGCGTTGCCGGCGTCCTCATCATGGTGGGGCTGGCCACCGACCGCGCCGATGGGCCGGAGAAGCGCGATCGGGCCGCCGCCGAGAAGCGATTCCAGCGGGGGCTGGAGCACCTGTTCGCCTTCCAGTACCCGCAGGCGGAGCAGGAGCTGGGCACCGCCATGGAACTGGATCCCGAGCACGCCATGGCGGCCACGGCACTCGCCGAGCTGGCCCGCCGACTCGGCCGGGACGACGCCTACGAGCCGGCCCTGCAGCGGGCCGATTCGCTGGCGACTCGCACCGACGATCGTCGCCTGCGCGTCCTCACCCAGCTCTGGCTCAGCAACCACCCGCTGTCGCGCTTCCGGGACGACCAGGACTCGCTGCTCGCCCTCGCCCAGGAGACCGACTCGCTCCACCTGCTGGTGCTGCAGACCCGGGCCGGTGGCGCCGATCGCGACGGTGACACCGCCGAGGTGGAGAGGCTCTGGCGGCGTCTTCTCGAGGCGCACCCCAACCACGCGGGAGCATACAACCATCTGGGCTACATCGCGCTGTACCGGGGCCGCTACGACGAGGCCGTGTCGCTGATGCGCAAGTACGCGTTCATCGCCCCGGACCTGGCCAACCCGCACGACTCCCTGGGCGAGGTGCTGATGATCATCGGCCGCTTCGACGAGGCCGAGGACGAGTTCCGCAGGGCGCTGGCCAAGCAGCCCGACTTCTTCTACTCCATCCTGAACCTGGGGCGCCTGTTCCTCGCGCGCGGCCAGCTGGACGAGGGTGTGGCGTTGCTGGAGGAACTGCGGCGCCAGACCGAGGGCACCGCCATCGCCCGGCAGGTGGACCAGGTGCTGATCGAGACCTACTTCGTGAATCGTCTCATGAGCGACCTGGAGCGCGCCTGCCGCCAGTACGTGAGCAACTATCCGGACGACGACAGCAGCGCCTACTATCGCGCCATGATCCTGGTGGCACGCCGGCCGCAGGAAGCGCAGGCGGTGATGGATTCGGCGGTGACCGCCTGGCGCGAGCAGCCGAAGTACCAGGAAAGCAGCTACCGCGTGCGCGTGGAGACCGCCCGCGAGCGGTTTGCCGGCGTCGCTGCGGAGCTACGCGGCGACTGGGCCGAGGCCGCCCGGAAGTGGCAGTCGATCCTCGAGCGCGAGGCCCACCTCCCGGAACACCAGCGCCGCTACGCACGAGAGCGGCTGGCCACCGCTTTTCTGGAGCTGGGGCGTCCGGCCGAGTCGCTGGAGCAATTGCAGCCGGTGCTGGAGGTGAACGCGAGCCTGCCCTACCCGTTGCTGGCCGCCGCCCGCGCGCATCTGGCCCTGGACCAGCCCGAGCAGGCGCGTCGCTACCTGCCGGCCCTGGAGAAGGCCGTCGCCAGGGCGGATCCCGACTTCCCGCTCCGGCAGGCGGCCGAGGAGTTGCGCCAGTCGCTGGGCGAGGCCCCGCCGCCGTGATGAGCCGCCGCGCCCACGCCGCCCCGCTCCGATGCCGCGCTGTCGCCCCGCGCTGATGTGCGCTGACGTCACACTGACGCCGCTGACCCCGCGCGCCAGCGCCGCGCTGATCCTGCGCTGAGGCCGCGCCGACGCCCCCGCGCTGACCCCCCATGTCCGAAACTTCTCCGGCTCGGCTGCGTAAGAACGAGTTCGGACAGACGCGTCCAGGCCCGCGCCCCCGCGGCGAGCACCGAACTCGCGGCCGGGCGTGGGGCTGGTTCACCGCAGCTGCGGCCGATCGCCTTCCGGGAGAGTCGTTTGCGCAAGCTCGCCGTCATCCTCGTGGTCGCCGTCGCCATCGTGTCGCTCGGGGTGGTGATGAACCGGTCGGCCGAGCCGGACCTCGGCACCGACGACCCGGTGGCCCGCGAGCTCTATCTCGAGGGCAACGACCACTTCTACGCCCTGCAACTCGAGCAGGCCGACGCGCGCTTGCGCGAGGCTCTCGAGCAGGACCCCGGTTTCGCGATGGCCGCCGCCGCCTTGGCGCTCACCCGTGCCCGGCAGGGACACCGCGAACAGGCCGCACTGCTGGCCGCGCGCGCCGACAGCCTAGCCCGGAGCGACCCCCGACCGGACCGCCGCGCGCTGGTCCAGCTGCGTCTGGCCACCTACGGCCTCGGCGAGCACGCCGCCGACCGGGACTCCCTGCTCGCGCTGATGATGGAGACGCGCCCGGACGATCCCGAGGTGCTGCTGGCGCGCATGCAACAGCTCAAGGCGCAGAACGAGACCGCGGAGCTGGAGCGCCTGTGGCGCCGGATCATCGAGCGCAATCCCAACCACGCCACTGCCTACAACGAGCTGGGTTACCTGGCCTTCCACCGGGGCGAACACGAGGAGGCGGTCCGGCTCTTGCGGCGGTACGCTTTCCTGGCCCCTGACCTCGCCAATCCGCACGACTCCCTGGGCGAGGTGCTGATGCACCTGGGGCGCTACGAGGAGGCCGAGCAGGAGTTCCGCAAGGCGCTCTCCAAGCAGCCCCGATTCCTGGCGTCACACTTCAACCTGGCGCGGGTGTACCTGGCGCGCGGCGAGTTGCAGCGGGGCACCGACCTGCTGGAGAAGCTGCGCGAGATGACCGCCGGCACCGTCTTCGAGGCGGAGGTCTTCGAGCTGGCCATCGGCACCTACTACACGCACGAGCTCTGGGAGCCGCTCGAGGCCACGGCCGCGGAATACGTGGTCCGTTACCAGGACCGCCCGCAGTCCATCTTCTACCGGGGCTTGAGCTTGACCCACCAGGGCCGCGGCGAGGCGGCCCAGGCGCTCATGGACAGCGCCCTGACTGCCTGGCGAGCGGCAGCGGAGGGAAGGGATGCGGCCCGGGTGGCGCGCAAGGTCGCCAGCACGGAGGCGCAGCTGAACGCGCTGCTGTGCGAGAGCCGCGGCGACCTGGCCGGCGCCCGGGAGCACTGGGCGCGGGCGCTGGACCTGCTCGGTCCCGTCACCGCAGCCCACGACCTGCGCTTCACTCGCGAGCAGTACGCCAGCTGCCTGCTGGAAACGGGCGAGCCGCAGCCGGCCCTGGTCGTGGTGTCGGAGATCCTGCAGGAGAATCCGCGTCAGCTGCGGTCGCTCGCGCTGGCGGCCGAAGCCAGCCTCGCCCTCGACCAGCGCGACCAGGCGAGGCAGTTCGCGCGGGGGCTGGAGCAGGCCCTCGCGGCAGCCGACCCCGATTACCCCCTGCGGGCGCGGCTGGCCGAACTGCAACGGGAACTGGCGGAAGACCGGCCCCGCTCCTGACCGCGTCCCGCCCCCGTATCCATCAGACCTCGGCGAAGAAGTACGGGCGCAGGCACTGGATGATCCGCTCGTAGGTCTCCGGATACAGTCCCCAGACGACCGCCGCCACCGAGCTGAGCAGGCTGTTGCCGTCCTGCGGCGTGAAGCAGAAGCCGGTGACGGTGCGGCCGTCGCCGCTCACGTGCAGGGCGTCTACCGGAAACACCGCGTGGTTGAGGATGCGGCCGCAGAACCCGTGGTCGCGGCCGAACGAGAACACGGTGTTGGCAGTACGCTTGTAGGTGAGGGCCAGGCGGTCGTTGCGGGTGATCCGCTCGAGCAGGTCCTCCCGGGTCACCGGCTCGACCAGCCGCAGGTCGTAGTGCACCACGTGCATGAGCTGGCTGTTCAGCCGCATGGCCGACGAGAAGAGCTTCAGGTCCAGGCCGAGCGTGCGGTACAGGTGATGAGCGTCGCGAGCGTGATGCGAGCCGAACGTGTCGTCGGTGGGCGCCTCCACGGTGGGGCTGGGGACGAAGCGCGTATCCTCGCTGATGTCGTTCGAGCGTCGCAGCACCACGAATCGCCCCTCGGCCAGGTTGTCCGCACCCCCACCGTCGAGCGCCAGGGTCTGGAGCAGCGCCGCCAGGTTGTGGGTGTTGCAGCTGACCACCTGCAGGTACTGGTCCTCGCCCACGACCAGGCTGGCGTCGTTGATCCCGCGCGCGTAGGGCTTGCCGAAGCGGAACTGGCTGCCCTGGGCCACGAAGACGTCGGTGTTGCCCTCGAAGCGGTGGTAGAGACGCTCCTTCATCTGGATCCCGGTCGGCGTGCAGTCGACCACGGCGCGCGCCGCTTCCAGCGCCTCCTCGGTGGTGGTCGAGACCTCCAGACCGATCTCCCGGAAGCCGTCCACGCGGTCCTCGTCGGTGACCAGGCGCGCGCCGCGGCGCAGCAGGTTCTGGACCTTGCTGCGGTCCGTCAGCAGGGGAGTACGCTTGTGGAACAGGACCTCGTGAATGCCGAGCTGGTCCTTGAAATGGCAGAGCAGCCCGATCAGCGGCTCACCGATGGTGCCGGTACCGGTCACGAGGACGTTCTTGCTTCCGAGCACGCTCTGACCTCCTGCGGGGCGGCGCGCACGCACGGGGGCGGCGCGCGATCACGGACCGGTGTAGGCCCACCGCTCGTGCGGCAGCACCTCGGTCGGCTTGGCGAAGAAGGTGCTCACGGGATAGTACAGGAAATTGCTGACCCTGCTCGTGTAGATGCAGGCGAATTCCTCGGTCTGCCGGCCGAAGCGGCTGGCCGCCCGTCCCTCCTTGAACGCCGATTCCCAGTGCGGGTTGAAGGCGGTCTTGAGGCGCTTCTGCAGCGCCGCGCGCTGGCCGAGGATGCGGGACATCTCGTCCTCGCAGTGCCGGATCGCGTCCGGGCCGTCGGGGGCGAGCGCCAGCAGGCGGTCTCGTTCCATCGACAGCGCTTCCAGTCGATCCTCCAGCACCACCAGACGCGCGAGGACCCCGCGCAGGGGCAACAGCCGGTCCACCTCCTCCTCCACCTCGGGCACGATCATGGCCGTGCGCCAGCCGACCGACTTCTTGCTGCGCAGGATATCGCCGTAGGTGTGGTCGCCGAAGTAGAGGATAGTGTCACCGAAGGTGCCGATCTTCGACTCGAGGAAGAACGCGTCACCGCCGAGGAAGCAGTTGCCGCGCCGGTTGGCCAGTCCGGGCGCCGGATCACGCCCCACCGGCTTGCCGGCACCCTGGGAGACGAAGAAACGCGGCTTGCGCGCCGAGCAGACGACCAGATCGAACAGTTCCTCCCAGGGTTCATCGCCTCGCAGCAGGTGCGCCATCACCGCGGCGGTGTACTCGAGCCCGGAGTTGGTCAGCAGGAACAGTCGCTTCCCGCCCTCACGGAACTTGCGCAGCGTGCGCGGCAACTCGTCGTCGCGCACGAAGAAGCGGTCGAGATCGGCCGTGATGCGCGCCTTCAGCGTTCCATCGGCGTGGATGGTGTCCACCGCGTCGCGGATGTCGTCATAGATCACGCGGTAGCTGGCGGTGATCAGGGTCGGGTCGGCATCCTTGAGATCGATCATCGCCGCGTAGAGGCTGCCCTCGGGCAGGTCGAAGAGGGTATCGAAGACGCGGTAACGCACGTTGCCGATGGCGATGCGGCCCCGCTTGTACGTGTTGCGACGCTCTTCGCGCTCCAGGAAGCGGGTGCCGTGACGCACCCGCGACACGTAGCCGTAGCCATCGACCTTGAGCAGGTTGCCCAGCCGCTTGTCGACGATCAGGCCCCGCACCGCCGCGTGCGAGTCGTAGCTCAGTTCTCGCAGCTGCTCCGGATAGCCGCGCACCTGGATCAGCCTCTCCACGGCCATCTCGAAGCAGAGGCGGTTGAAGTTGTCGGTCTCGTAGACGGCCAGCGTGTGATCCATGTCGAAGCCGATGGCCTCGATCGAGTTCATGCGCAGGTTGCGGTTGACGAAGATGCGCCGGCTCGGCGGCAGGTCGCCGGCGAACGCGGCCGGAACCAGCTGCTCCGGAGGCGATGAAGCCGCCATGGAGGCTCTCCTTCGGGGGTGGTGCGGCGCCGAGGCGGCGCCGTTCACGAGGCGGTGCCGGCTCCTGTTTCCGCGGGCTCGGGCGCGCCGGCTCCCGGGCCGCCTCCGGCGCCGGCGCCGGAGGCGGCGCCGGAGGCGGCGCCGGCGCGGACGCCGGGCAGCACGGCTGGGTGCTCGGGGAACTGGACCGCCACCTTGCGGCGCCAGCTGTCGGCATTGTCGTGGAACCCCAACTCGTCAAGCAGGCTGCAGCCACGCAGCCAGGCCCGGTGGTTCCCCTCGTTCTCGGTGACCGTGCGCAGGTAGAGCTTCAGGGCGCGCTTGCGGTCGCCGGCGAAGCGGGCGCACTCCGCGAGCCCCAGCCAGGCGAACGAGTAGCTCTCGTCCACCTGGAGCGCCCGTTCGAACAGCTCGGCCGCGTCACCCACGTGGCCCTCCAGCAGTGCCAACTCGCCGAGGTAGCACCACGGGTAGAGCTCGCGGCAACGCGGATCCACGGCCGCCTCGCCGTCCTCGAGCGGCATCTGCCGCAGGATATCGATATCACGCCGCGCCCGATCAAGCAAGGCGGCGGTCACCGCCGGCTCCAGTCGGTCGTGGGCGTCCCAGAGATAGCGGGTGTCCGCGGCCACCGACTGGGCCAGCAGGGCCGGATGGTCGCCGCAAAGCCGGCGGGCGGTCGCCAGCTCGTGTCGCGCGCGTTCGTGGGCCCCGAGCGCCGCCAGCGCCGCGGCCAGCCGGGCGGCGAGGTCGGGCGCATAGGGCAGGAACCGCACGTGTCGGGACGGCAGCGACGCCACCCGCCGCCACGCCAGTTCCAGGTGCTCCACCGCCACGGTGAGCCCGGCGACGGGCAGCACCTCGTCCTCGAGGGTCACCAGGTTCTCGCAGGCGAACCGGTAGGCGAAGTACGGTTCCTCGGGGCCATGTTCGAGCGCCCGGTGCAGGATGCGCAGGTTGCGCTCCCGCTTGCGCGCCCGCTGCTCGCCGCCGTTGCCGTCGTGGACCACGGTCAGCGGACTGTCGAGCACCGTCAGCTGCTCACCGTCGGCCCAGGCGGTCAACGCCGGCAGGATCTGCTCGTACACCGGGTACACGTAGCGGACCTGCGGATGATTGCGGAACAGGCGCACCGATGCGGCCGGCGGCCGTGACGGCTCGACCCGGTGCGTGAGCACCTGCACCCGGTAGCCGGCTGCGTCGCGTTCGTGCAGGAGCCGCTGGAACTGCACCGGCCGCACCGGCAGCAGGTGTTCGTCGGCGTCGAGGACCAGGATCCACTCGCTCGCCGCCTCGGCCAGTCCCGCGTTGCGGGCGGCTGCGAAGTCCTCCTGCCAGGGCACCTCGATCACGCGTGCGCCGTAGCCCTCGGCGATGATGCAGGTGTTGTCGGTGGAACCGGTGTCCACCACGACGATCTCGTCCACCAGCGCCAGGACCGACTTGATCGTGGTCCCGATGCTGGCCTCCTCGTCGCATGCTATGATGCAGAGAGTGACGGTCTTGCGCTTCATGTCCCCGTCCGGGATGAGTTCGAGACTCGAGAACTGCCCCGGTTATCGACGCTCCTCATGGCCGGGTTTAGCGGGGCGGCGCGAAGGTTGCCAAACCGCCCGCCCGCCCTGATCATGGGGGATCCGGCGCCGGCCGCCGGCCCCGCTGGAGCGGGACCGGACCTTTCCCGGCGCCGCTCGCAGGAGGTTCCCAGGGCGATGGTCGCCACGAGTGCACCAGGGTTTCCGGTGCCCACACGCATGCCGGTGCTGGCACTGCTGGAGAACGTGCGCAGCGCCTGGAACGTGGGCTCGATGTTCCGCACCGCCGACGCCGCCGGACTGGCCGGACTGGTGCTCGCGGGCATGACGCCGAGTCCGCCGCGTCCGGACATCGAGAAGACTGCACTGGGAGCGAGCCTCACCGTGCCCTGGGACTACTGGCGGGACCCCGCCGCCTGCGTGGCCTCGCTGCGCGAGGCGGGCGTGCCGATCGTCGCCCTCGAGACGGCGCCTGGCGCCGCTCCCTACGACGCGGACGAGTTGCCGTTCCCCCACTGCTTCGTGGTGGGGCACGAGGTGGACGGCATCTCGCCGGCGCTGCTCGCCCTGGCCGATCGCGTGGTGGCCATCCCGATGGCCGGCGCCAAGGGATCCCTGAACGTAGCCGTCAGCTTCGGCGTCATGGCGTACGAGGCCCGCCGCCAGTGGCTGCGGCGTGGGGCCTCCGCCGGGCACGCGGGAGACGCCCGGAACGCGGGGGACGCCCGGAACGCGGGGGACATGGGGAACGCCGGGAAAGCCGCCGGGAGCATGCCGTGAGCAATGCCGCCACCAGGCCCGCCGACCTCCCGGACCGCACCCCCGCCGGCGCGTTCCGCTCCCCCTGGCGCCACCCGCCCTTCGTGCGCGCGGTGGCGCTCGTGCGCCGTTCGCTGTCCCGGTGGCCACGCCTGGAGGAGCGTTTCGTCGAACGGCTCGTGACGGCACAGAATCGCCGCGTGGAACGTCACCTGGCGGTGCACCGTCCCGAGTCGGTGCTGCTCATCCTGCCACGCTGCGTGAAGCCGCGCACCTGCACCTGCGACGTGCGCGTGAGCCTCGGCGCGTGCTCCGCCTGCACCGAGTGCGAGATCGGTCCCCTGGCCCGCCTGTGCTCGGATCTCGGCGTCCGTGCCCTGATCGCGTTCCGCAGCCACCAGGCCTTCGCCATCGCCCGCGAAGAGCGTCCGGACCTGATCCTCGCCTCGGCCTGTCACGACCGGCTGATCAAGGCGCTGCGCAGCGTGCCGGAGGTACCGGCGCTGTTGCAGCCACTCGCGAGCTTGGAGCGCAGGTGCGTGAATGCCACTTTCGACCGGTCGTGGTTCACCGACCAGTTGCGGCGACTGGCGCCGGCAACCGGACCCCGGACCGGCGGAACCGGTCGGACGGGGCCGCAATGACGACGGTCCGCCCGGACGACCCGCAGCGCACCTCCACCGGCAGCCTCCGCGATGCGCTGCGGCTGACGCGCCCGCGGCAGTGGCCCATCCTCTCCGCGCAACTGCTGGTCGGGGTCCTGCTGGCCCCTTCTCTCGCCGCTCTGGTGCGGTCGGCCCTGGGAGCCTCCGGCGCAGGCGCGACCGCGGCAGCGGCAGCGGGCGGCAACGGCAGCGGCGCCGCCGGCGCAATCGGCCTCGCGAACGCGAGCCTGACCGCCGGCAGCCTCGCCGCGGTCGCCGGCGGGTGGTTCGCCTGGGTGGTGCTCCTGAACGGGAGCACTCTCGCCTTCAACTCGGCCTACGACCGCGACACCGGGCCGGTCGCCTACCTGGCCCGCCCGCCGCTCCCGCCCCGGTGGGTCGCCGGAGCGTCGGCGGCCGCGATGGCGTTCGCCCCCGTCGTGGGCTGGCTGCTCGTGGGGCCGGCGTTCGGAGTCCTGACTGCACTGTGCGTGCTGCTGTCTATGGCCTACTCACACCCGCGATTCCGCTGGAAGAGCGTGCCGGGACTCGACCTGCTGGTGAACGTCGTCGGCTACGGCGCGGGCACGACGATGGCCGGAGTGTTGATCGGGCTGGCAGCCGCCGCTGCCGCCGCGCCGGCAGGTCCAGGCGTGGCAGCGACCGCGGCAGACATTCCGGGTGCGGTCGGGAACCCGGGCCCCGATGCTCCGGCAGCCCTCGCCGGCGGTCCCGGCCCAGCCGTCCTGGTGGTCGGCTTCGGCCTGCTGTTCGGATCCCTCTACCCGCTGACACAACTCTACCAGCGAGTCGACGACCTGCGCCGCGGCGACCGCACTCTGGCCACCGCGCTCGGTCCCGACCGGTCATTGAAGCTGGCGATCGCGCTGGGGGCCTCGGCCGCCGCGACGATGCTGGCGGGCGCCGCTCTGTGGCGTCACGGCCTGGGCCTGCCGCCCCTCGCCCCGGCGCTGCTCCCCCTGGCGGCCGCTCTCGTCGCCTGGCTGGGACACCTGGTTCACTGGTGGCGAGATCGCCGGCGCCGGGGTGTGGATCGGGAACGGCGAGGGATGTACGTCGCGCTGGGGATCTGGGGCGGGATCGATGGCGCGTTGATCGTGGCGTTGCTGGCCGCCTGACTCGTGAAATCCGAGGTTCTGCCAGCGAGAATGTGTCTGGCCCGCCGCTTGCCTGACCGGGGGCATGGAAACCAACCCCGAGTTGCCACCCCCGATGCGTTCAAGGACTTGCTGGCGAAGCATGG
>JAWOID010000133.1:0-6015 GCA_046484865.1 Candidatus Krumholzibacteriia bacterium | reverse complement strand
CGCTACGGCGATCTGCGCGGCACCGGCCTGGCGACGGCGCGCCTCGAGGAGATCGTGCCCTGGACCCGGCAGGGCCGGGTCGCCGCACTCCTGGTGAGCACCGATCAGCGGGTATGGGGACGTGTCGCCGACGACGGCTCGGTCGAGATCCATCCCGAGCGCCAGCCCAGCGACGCGGACCTGCTGGACCGTGCGGTGGTGTTCGGGCACCAGCGCGGCGCCGTCACCTACGCGCGACCATCGGCGGAACTGCCGGACGGCGCGCCCGCGGTGGCCATCCTGCGTTACTGACGGACGTCGCGCACGCCCGCCCGATCGGACCGATCAGGCGCCGCCCGGTTCCCCGGCCTCCCGCTCGGCGGCTCTCGCGGCGCCCTCGGCGGCTTCCGCGGCGCGCGGCGAACTCACGCCGGGCTTGTCCACGATCCGGAGGCTCGAGGCCTGCGGCCCCTCTTCGCCCTCTTCCTCCTCGAAGCGGACGCCGGTGCCCACCTCCAGGCGGTCGAAATCGTCGTTCAGGACGCTGTTGCGATGGAAGAAGATCTCACGCCGATCAAGAGTCTCCAGGAAGCCGTAGTCGCGATCGGGAAAGAGCTTGGCCACCACGGCGGCCTTGTCGGGCGTGAGGTGGAGCTTCTCCTGTCCCCGCTGCCTGGCGATCGCCTCGCGCAGCTGGCGACGCGCGGTATTGAAGCCCGCACGGACGAGCGTGGCGAGCGGCTCGCGCGAATCGTCGGCATCGACGCTCTCGCGCACGATGATCTCGCTGGATCCCGGCACGCGGATCTCGATACGGATGCCGTAGGGATTGCCGCTGCGCTGGCTTTCCTGGGTCCGTTCCACGGCGACCCGGCAGCTGATGAGCCGGTCCGTGATCTCTTCCAGCTTCTCCACCTTGTCGCGCACCAGCGTCTCCACGTCGCCGGTGTTCTCGATCCCGCGGAAGGAGAGTTCCAGGGGAACCTGCATCACGGATCTCCTTTCTCGGAGGGTGCCGGACGGGCGACCGGCTGTCGGTAGTCACGCACACAACCTAGGTACGCGGTCGCCGGGTCTCAATGCGGGATACCCGCAGAAGGCGCGACATCGGCACGGGAGGCGACGCGGCCGCGCCCGCATTCGGGGCTGGCCACCGCGCGAACACTTGCTATCGTGGGGTTCGCTACGAGATCGGGAGGGAACTGCAGGGAAAGGGCGCGACAGACCCGGCGTGGTCCGGAGTCGTCGTCCGCCAAATCCGAGCGCCCGGCCTGCGGCTCGCACCGCGGCCGCGCCGCCGCTAGCCGCCCGCAGTTCGCCCTCCACCCTGCGCGAGCCACCACACACCGGGGAGTAGGACCATGGACATGGACCTGATCCGCCCGCTCGTCACGCCCAACGACGCCAAGATCGTCCTCCTGGTGATGGACGGGCTCGGCGGACTGCCGCGCGAGGACGGTGGACCGACGGAACTGGAGGCCGCCCGCACGCCCAACCTGGACGATCTCGCTCGCCGCGGGGAGTGCGGCCTGCAGGCGCCGATCGCCACCGGCATCACGCCCGGCAGCGGCCCGGCGCATCTGGCCCTCTTCGGTTACGATCCGCTGCGGTACGTGGTGGGTCGCGGGGTCCTGTCGGCCCTGGGCATCGACTTCGATCTGCAGCCTGACGACGTGGCCGCACGCGGCAACTTCTGCACCATCGGCCCGGACGGCAAGATCACCGACCGTCGCGCCGGGCGCATCCCCACGGAACTGGGCCGCGAGCTGTGTGCCCGCCTGCGGGAGATCGATCTGCCCGGTGCGGAGCTGTTCGTGCAGGCGGAGAAGGAGTACCGGTTCGTCCTGGTGCTGCGCGGCGAGAATCTGTCGGGCGAGATCGCCGACACCGACCCGCAGCAGGTGGGCGAGGAGGTGCTCACCCCCGAGCCGCTCGCCGAGCAGGCGCGGGGCACGGCCAACATCGTCGATCGGTTCCAGCGACAGGCCCGGCAGGTGCTCGAGGACCAGGACCAGGCGAACGGGGTCATGTTGCGCGGCTTCGCCCAGCTGCCGGACTGGCCTGGATTCGGCGAGGTCTTCGGTGTGCGTCCCGCCGCCATCGCCACCTATCCCATGTACCGGGGCGTGTCACGGTTGCTGGGGATGCAGGTGCTGGAAACCGGGCAGACATTCGAGGACGAGTTCCAGGTCCTCGAGGATCACTGGAACGACCACGACTTCTTCTATCTGCACATCAAGCCCACCGACAGCGCCGGGGAGGATGGGGACTTCGACCGCAAAGTGTCCGTGATCGAGCAAGTGGACGCGCTGGTGCCGCGGTTGATGGGTCTCGATCCCGACGTCGTGGTGGTGACCGGCGACCACTCCACCCCGGCGGTGATGAAGTATCACAGCTGGCACCCCGTGCCGGTGCTGATCTGGTCGCGCTTCGCGCGTCCGGATGGCGTGACGAACTTCGGCGAGCGACCCTGTCTGGGCGGTTCCCTGGGAGTGCATTTGCCGGCTGCACACCTGATGCCGCTGGCGCTGGCCCACGCGCGCAAGCTGGACAAGTTCGGCGCCTGAGATGGCTTTCGCGGACGGCATAGGCGGTCGGCGGTCGGCGTCGGCGGTCGGCCGGCAGCAGCCAGGTCGTCGACCGGCGGCCCTGGCCCCGCCGCTCGTCAGCGACGGACGCATTGCCGGATCGCAGAAGTTGACCTAGCCTGCCGTCTGGTGCCAGGGGGGTGTGCCGCCTGGCGGCGGCCGCCGGGAAGCGAGTCGCTGTTCGCGAGGCGCTGTTTGCGAATCGCCGGTCGCGAGGCGCTGTTTGCAGGTCGCTGGTCGCGAGGCGCTGTTTGCAGGTCGCTGGTCGCGAGGCGCTGTTTGCGAATCGCCGCTCGCGGAATTGCTGTTGGGAAATCGCTGTCTCGCGAGATGACCGCGATTGGCTAGATGTACAGCGAATGTGGTGGACATCCAATTGACGGGTCACATGGTCGGGCTTATCATGCCCGGACCGCGAGGGATGAGGGGGCCGACATGGCGCCCGTCTTCGCCTCGGTTCACGTGGACTGAATGCAAGGAGGTCGGTATGTATCGCAGGATCATGATCATGGCGCTCGCGGCAGTGATGGTCGCCGGCGTGGCGCAAGCCCAGGAGATGCGCGCGGGTTCCTTTTCGCTTGGTTTCACCAGCGACGATGCCCCCATCGGCGTGCGCTACTTCCTGAGCGACAACACGGCCTTCGACGTCGGCATCGGCTTCGAGAGCGAGGATCTCGGCGAAGAGAACGCATCGAGCTTCTGGCTCGAGGCCGGCTTCTGGTACGTGCTGTATGACTATGGCGATTCGTTCTTCTTCGTGCGCCCGGCCGTCCAGTTCGCCAGCCTGGACGACCGCGTGTTCGGCACCGGCGGCATCGACGACACCTGGTCGGTGATCGATCTCGAGCTGAACCTGGGCGCCGAGGTTCGCCTGGCGCGAAACTTCGGCCTCACGTTCCAGCACGGGCTGCGCTTCACCACCACCTCGCTGCCGGACGACGCCGTTCCCGGGGGCGGCGAGGACAGCTTCACCGACTTCTCGACCTTTGGCGAGAACGTCACCCAGGCCGGTGTCTGGTTCGTGTTCTAGGAGGTCGTGACGGCAGAGGAGGAAGCTCCGTAGCGACAGACCGGTAGGAGGCTGCACGAGCGGCCGACCCCACCGGCAACATGGCGACGGCCCCCGCAACGCCCCGATGCCTCCCCGGCATCCGGCGCGCGGGGGCCTTCGCACGTCAGGCGGTGTCAGGTCGGCGAAGCACGCCGCGTCAATGGGTCGGCTCGCGACCGAGCACTTCCGGACGATGATCGGACGAGCGGCTGCGTGATGGTCGGCGATTGCGGACCTCGCCGGCGATCGCGGGCTGGTCGGGCGATTGCGGGTTGGTCGGGCGACCGCGGACCTGGCCGGGTGACTGAGAGCGTGTTCGGGTGTCGACAGGGGCGACCGCGGACCTGGTCGGCGACCGCGGGCTGGTCGGGAAGGCGTGGGTACCCGGGTACACTGGTGAGCGCCCGCCACCGATCGATGCATGCTTGGGCGGAAGCAGTTATGACGATCGAATTGACAGGAGATCCACCCTCCAATCGCACCTGCGTTGGTGGTCGTTGCTGCGCTCGCGCTCGTACCTGCGTTCGTGCCCGTGACCACGCTCACGTGCTGTCTTGGCGATCGCTGCTACGCTAGCGCTCATTCCAGCGCTCGCTCGCGTTCCTCAGCTCGTTCGCGTTCCTCCGCTCGAGCGGGTTATCCGCTTGCGTGTCTTGCTGCGGTCGTGCGCGTTGCTGCGGTCGCGTGCCTTGCTGCGCTCGCGTGCCTTGCTGCGTTCGTGCTCGTGGCGATGACAGGCGGAACAGTACGTGATCAGGTTCTCGAGATCGTTGCCTCCCCCGCGCTCCCGCGGCACGCGGTGGTGCACCTCCAGGAAACGCGTCCGGGTGCACCCCGGCGCACGGCAACGGTACCCGTCCCTGCCCAGCACCGCCGCACGCACCGATGGCGGCACCGTGGCGCGGTTCGGCCGTCCGATCTCCTGGACACGCGCGTCGCAGGCGACTGCGTCCGCCTGGACCGCGGCGACCTCGTGGGTCCCGCACGCCGTCACCACCTTGGCCCGGCTGCACTCGTCGCAGCGGTAGACGACGATCTGGTAAGGCGATCGCGAGTGGACCCGGGTACACCGACCGGGCCGGCTGGAGCCGGCATCGGTGGCAGAATCGATGACAGTATTCACATCTGCCGGGCGCGCGTCGCGGCCGCCACGGTCGGCTCGTCCGTCACTGTCGGCCCTCCGACGACCTTCGACCAGGCTGTCGTCGTCGCCGTCGCGATCGTCAGGGTCGCGACCTGCGCTCACCTCGGGCCGCTCGCACCCGCCCCGCCCGTCCACCGGACGATCTGCCGTCCCGATCAGCATCTCCAGCGCTTCGAGTACCACGTCCTCGCGCGACGCGGTGGCCGCGACCCGCCGCTGCTTCTTGAGCGTCTCGACGAGCACGTCGAAGCGCGCTCGCTGCAGCGGCGTCAGCCGCAGGGTCACCGTCAGGAGCGCCTCGCCCCGGTCCGCTCCGAGGTCCGCCGCGGCCAGGTGAGCGGTCGCACCGGCCGCGGCCGCCGTCTCCGTTGCGGCCGCCGGCGCTGTCGCTTGCCCCTCTTTCGCCGCCGGAGCGCCGCCGTCCCCGCCCTCGCGACCGCCGTCCGCCAGCAACTCGCCCTGACCGGTCGTCGCCAGCCGGGCCGCACGCCGCGACCGTTGCCGCTCGCGCTCGATCTCCTGTCGCAGTTCACGGCGCGACCGCTGGCGCGCCGCGTCCACCCACCGTTCCTCCGACTCGGGCGTGACCACCCGCGCCACCTCGCGCGCCTTGGTCCAGCCCACCTCGCCGCTGGCCACCGCCGCGCGCAGCCTGGGCAACTCGACCAGCGCACCGGCGAGGCGCAGGAACTGGTACATCCGCGACCGGGAGAAGCCGAGCGCCTCGATCGCGTACTGCTCGATCGAGCCGTGGCCGAGGTCGCGATACAGCTTCCGGCGGCAGATCTCGGCGAACCAGAGCACGGCCGATCGCTCGGCACGCTGCAACTCGGCCAGCGCGCCGCACAGACGGGCGTGGACCTGGTCTGGTGGAAGGTCCGGCTGGAAATCGCCGGGGGCAGCGCTCGCGGGCGCAGGCTCGCCCGGCCGTACCGCCTGGCCGACGCGCGGTCCGGGGTCGGTGATCACGACAGCCATTGTTCAGCCGTCGCTTTCCGGGAGGAGGATGGATCGGGCGCGCGCGGACTCGGGCCGCACGCGAAAGCAACGAACCAATGAGACGAACGAACCAGCGATACAACGACCCGGGAGGCGGGAGGTCATTGGGATCAAGATAAGCGAACAAGAGGCGAATGTCAAGGCGACGGTCGCAAATCATCCCCGTGAAGGCGAGAACTTTTGGCCAGCTCGGACCCGCGCGCATCGACCGGGGACAAGACTGATAGAGTCCTGCACCCGGGTCCACTCGTACC
>JAWOID010000123.1:0-61483 GCA_046484865.1 Candidatus Krumholzibacteriia bacterium | reverse complement strand
GGGCTGACCTCATGACTGCAGGAGGCGCAGGCGGACGAGTACCGCGCGGCGTTCATCGCGCTGCAGGAGGGGCTCCGCACCGGCGACACCCGCCGCGCCGCCGAGGGCGTGGCCGCGATCGCCGCGGTCCAGGAGCGCTGGGGAGAGGACGTCCTGCCCGAGGGCTCGCGCCTGGAGGCGGAGCTGTGGCTGAATGCCGCCCAGCCCTTCATGTGGGTGAGCATCCCGTACCTGGTGGCCTTCCTGGTGCTGCAGATCGCCTTCAACTGGAATCTCTTCCGGCGTAACGGCGTGCGCTACCCGCTCAAGCACCCGCTCTACGCGACCGGGATGCTGATCTTCGCCGGTTCCGTGGCGTACCACCTGTTCGCCTTCGTCCTGCGCTGGATCGCCTCGGCCCGCGCGCCGATGAGCAACGGCTACGAGTCGCTCATCTTCATCGCGCTGGCGGTGGGGGTGGTGGGGCTCGTGTACGAGTTGCGCACCCGCGAGGGCGTGGCGGCCGGCCTGGCGGCGCTGCTCACCTCGGTGATCCTGGGCACGGCCATGCTCTCCACCTTCGACCCGGCCATCGGCCCGCTGGTGCCCGTCCTGGCGAGCTACTGGCTGCACATCCACGTGACGGTGATCACGGCCAGCTACGCGTTCCTCGGCCTCTGCGCCGCCCTCGGAGCCCAGACCCTGTTCCTGTACCTCGCCAAGGCTCCCGGTCGCAGCGTGCTGCGGTCGGCCATCCACCGCCTCGACCGGCTCAACACGAACGTGATGATCGCCGGGCTCGGCTTCCTGACCGTGGGCACGCTGCTGGGCGGGGTGTGGGCCAACGAGTCATGGGGGCGCTACTGGGGCTGGGATCCCAAGGAGACCTGGAGCTTCGTCACCATCCTGGTGTACGCGCTGATCCTGCACTTCCGCTTCATCCCGCAGCTGCGCAGCGCCTGGCTGCACGCCGCCGCGAGCCTGGCCGCCATCAGCTCCGTGGTGATGACATACTTCGGCGTGAACTACTTCCTCTCCGGCCTGCACAGCTACGCTGCGGGCGAGGCCGCCCGCGTCCCCGGCTGGGTGCACATCGGCGTGATCGCGATGGCGGTGCTCATCGGCGCGTCGTATGCGGTGCGGCGCGCGCGGCGCTGGCGGACGGAACCGGAAGCGGTCGGCCAGCCGGTGTAGCCCCCGACTCGAGCCCACGACCCGCCGTCCGCGACTCGTGACCGCCCCCGGCCCTGCCGGGGGCGGACTCCTGCCGGCGCGCGCCGGTCCTGATCGCCGCGCTTCGCCGCAGCATCCAGCCTGCGCACTTTCAAGCGGACGAGTAAGGTCTTTTTTATACTGGGCCTGGGACGAGCCCGGGAGCGGGGGCCTGGACTGTGACCGGACCTGCGCCGGTCCCGCGCCTGAGGCGGGCACTCTGGCTGGACAGACCTGGCGGACCGACAGCCCGAGCCCGGGACGATCAGCCGCCTGCGCACCGGAGGTGACCATGGAACGGACGCAGACCGATGGCTTCACGCCCGCCCAGACCCGGACCTGGCAGAAGCTCTACCAGCTGCTCGAGCCGCGCGTGCTCCGCCACGGCTGCCGCGAGTACGTCGAGGGCTTCAGGCTCCTCGAGCTGCCGCGAGACGAGATTCCCACCCTCGAGGATCTCAACCGCAAGATCGAACCGGCCACCGGCTGGTCGACCGTGCGCACCAGCACCCGCTACAGCGATGCGGTTGACTGGTACCGTCAGTTCGCCAGGCGGCGTTTCCTGGTCACCGACTACATCCGCGAGGAGCACGAGCTGGAATTCACGCCCGAACCGGACATGTTCCACGACATCTTCGGGCATCTGCCGTTCCTGATGATTCCCCGGTACGCGGAGTTCGAGGATCTCTTCGCGCCCGCCTTCCTGCGCGCCGACGACCAGCGGCGCGAGCAGATCAAGCGGCTGGCCTGGTACACCGCGGAGTTCGGGATGGTGCGCGAGGACGGCGAGTTGAAGGTGTTCGGCGCCGGCTTGCTCTCGTCCGCGGGCGAGATCGACCGCGTCATGGCCGGCGAGACCCCGCTGGAGGAGTTCTCGATCGCGAAGGTGGTCGAGGTGCCCAAGTCGGTGTGGGAGTACAACAGCGTGCTCTTCGTGGCCGACGGTCTCGACCACTTCCACCGCGAGCTGGCGGAGTGGTTCGACCGCATCTGAGCCAGCGGCGGCCGGGCCGTCCACGAACTTGACCGCCGCTCTGCCACCGGTTCCGCCGCGCTCGCCGGTTCCGCCGCGCTCGCCGGGTCCGCCGCGCTCGCCGCGTCCGTCGCGCTCGCCGCTTCTGTCACGCCTCCGGTTCCGCCGCCGCCCTGATCAGCGCCCAGGCTTCCTCCACGTGCTCGCGGCGCGTCTGGAGCTGGCCGATGCTCATCCGCAGCGTGTAGCGGCCGCCCAGTCGCGTGTGGGTGAGGAAGACGCGACCGGTGCCGTTGATGCGGTCCAGCAGCGCCTTGTTGCGCCGGTCGAGCTCGTCCTCCTCCGGGGTGCGCCCGGTCAGGGGCGGGGGCGACTCGCCCGCCCGGTCGGTGGCACTGGTCACCATCGCGGCTCCCGCTTCAGGACGGTGCCGGAAGCACACCGTCTGCACCGGCACCGGTGCGAGCAGCTCGAACGCCGGATCGGCGGCCACCTGGCCGGCGAACCACTGCGCCAGGTCCAGGTGCTCGCGCAGCTTGTCGCGGAGCCCCTGCGCACCGAAGCTGCGCAGCACGAACCAGAGCTTCAGCGCGCGGAAGCGGCGGCCGAGGGGCAGACCCCAGTCGCGGAAGTTGGTCACCTCCCGGTCGCGGTCGGTTCGCAGGTACTCCGGATCGATGGCCATGGTCTTCTGCAGGAGCGCGGGCTCGCGGGTGAAGTAGGCCGAGCAGTCGAAGTTCGTGAAGAGCCACTTGTGAGGGTTGAAGACCAGCGAATGGGCGTGCTCGGCGCCGTCGAGCAGCCAGCGCTTCTCCGGCAGGATGGCCGCGCTGCCCGCCAGGGCGGCATCCACGTGCAGCCAGAGGTCCTCGTCCCGGCAGATGCGGGCTATGGCGGGCAGCGGGTCCACCGCTGTGCTGCCGGTGGTGCCCACGGTGGCCACCACGGCGCACGGCTGCCGTCCGGCCGCGCGGTCCTCGGCGATGCGTCGCCGCAGGTCGTCCGGTTCCAGCGCATAGGCGCCGTCCACGGCCACCTTCACCACGTGCTCGGCGCCGAAGCCCGCCGCCTTGGCGCCCTTCTCCACGGAGGAGTGCCCCTCGCCCGAGACGTAGATCCGCAGCGGAGCGCCGGCGGGCACGGCCGTGAAGCCCCCGCGGTTCACCGCCTCGCCGGTGGTCCGCTCGCGAGCGCACAGGAGCGCGGTCATGGTGGCCGAGGATGCGGTGTCCTGGATCGAGCCGCGGAAGTCGACCGGCAGCCCCACGAGCCGGCGGAGCCACTCCATCACGACCTCCTCCAGCTCGGTGGCTGCGGGGCAGGTCTGCCAGAGCATGGCATTGATGCCCAGACCCGCGGACAGCAGCTCGCCCAGCACCGCAGGCGCGCTGTGGTTGGCCGGGAAGTAGGCGAAGAAGCGCGGATGGTTCCAGTGGGTGACGCCGGGCAGAATCACGTCGCGGAAGTCGTTCAGGATGGCGTCCCAGGGCTCCGGCTGCTCCGGCGCGTCGGCGGGAAGTCGACTCCGGATCTCGCCCGGCTGCACGCGCGAGAGCACCGGGTACTGGTCCACGTTGTCGAAGTAGTCGGCGATCCAGTCGATGAGCTCGTGACCCACGCGGCGGAACTCGTGGCTGTCCATGCGGCCTCCCGGGTGGGGTGGGGGCGGACGCGCCGGCGGGCACCGCTGCCTCGCCGGGCGCGGGCCAGCATACCACAGCCCGTCCGGTGGGGCTCGGGTGAGTCGCCGGGCCGCGCCGTGCGCGCCTCCGCGCCGACTCACCTCGGCTTCGGCTCGTTCAGGATGAAGATGTTTCCCGATGCGCCCCGGGGCTGGATCGGCTCGCGCGAGGGCTGTTCGTCGCCCGGCGCCCCGGCCATCACGGGCTCGCCGGCCGACTCGTCATCGAGCGGAGGCGAGGGCTCGGATGCAGGTGCGACGTCGGGACCGACCTCGGGACCGGCAGCGGGACCGGCAGCGGGACCGGCTGCGGCACCGGCCGCGGGTTCCGGTCCAGCCTCGGGCTCCGGTCCAGCCGCGGGACCGGCTGCCGGCTTGCGCTTGCTGAGGATGAAAACGTCCGCGCCGTTTCCTGCCTCAGGCGCCGCCCCCGCAGCGTCGGGCGCGCCGCCCGGCAGCGGCCTGCGCTTGTTCAGGACGAACACGCTCGCCGCGTCAGCCGGTTCGGCCGGCAGCGCTCCATCGTCCTGCTGAGCAGGACCGACGGCGGGCTCGTCGCCTGGGAGATCGGCGCCGGCGACCTCGCCGGGGTGGTCGGCGTCGCGATCGTCGTTGCCGCTGCCGTCGCTTCCGTCGGACAGATCGGCCACCAGGTGATCCAGGTCGCCCAGGTCGACGAGCATCGTCCCGGCGGGCTCCGGTGCGGCCGTGAACTCGTCTGCGGGAGCGGCGCCGGGGGTATCGGCCGCACCGCCGAAGCCGGACACGAGATCCTCGGCATCGGCCGCGGGTTCCGCCGACGCCTCGGCGACATCCGGGATCGGCGATGCGGTCGCTCGCTCGTCGAGCGACGGGAGGCCGGTCGCGGTTCCGGAGATCGCTGCCGCCGGCGGCGCCGGGGGGGCTGCTGCCGACGGATCGGCAGCCGGTGTCGCCGGACGCCGCCTCCCAGCGAGGGTGCCGGACTGCGTGGCGGTGGTCGGAGCCAGCATCGATTCGCCGAGGCCGCGAGTGACCTGGTTGATGCTGCCGATGTTGCGCAGGATCTGCGTGATCGCCTCCTCGTACTGACGGCTGGAGCCGAGGATCTCGCTCACGGTCTGCTCGATGTGGGCGGTGGCGGTGGAGATCTGGGCAGCCAGGGCGCGCACCTCCTGCGCCACGACCGAGGTGAACGCCGTGCCGGGCCGGCCGGTATGCTCGCTCGCGGCCTCCACCTGCTGCGCGATCTCGCGGGACCGCCGGGCCAGTTGCGCGACCCGCTCCACCACCTGCGCCATCGCGCCGGCGGCTTCGGTCAGTTCACGGGCGGTCGCCGCCGCGAAGCTCGCGGCGTTGCCGGTGTTGCGCATCACCTGGTTGCCCTCGGCGGCGTCCTCGGCCAGCTCCTCCAGGCTGGAGAGCAGGCCGTGCATGGCCGATCCCACCGCGTCGACGGCGGCGCGCATCTTCTCGGTGCCGGTGACGATGGTCTGCATGTCCACCGCCACCTGATCGACCGAAGCTCCGGCCGCGTCCAGGTCCAGGGTCAGGTCGTGCTGGTCGCGGCAAGGGTGTGTGGCGGATGCGCGGGTGCGCGGCGAGATGCCGTCCGCGGAGGTGATGCGGTCGGCGGCCGGCGTGCCGGCGTCGGCCCGGCGCACCTGACGGGCGGAACGACCGCGCTCGCGAGTGTGCGGCTCGTGCCGCCGGAACGCGACCAGACCGGCCAGCGCCAGGGCGCATGCGAGTGCGACGGCGGTGGCAGCCCGGTTGCGCGCACGCTGAGCGTCGGGCGCCGCCCGCAGCGCGGCGGCGGCCATGCCGAGGTGGTCGCCCAGCGTCGCCCCGACCTCCCCCAGACGCATCACGGCCGTCCGCCCGGCGGCACTGTCGGGCGAGAACTCGCCGGCGGCGAGGTCCGCCAGGGGAGGCCCCGTCTGGTACCACAGTTTCGCACCCTGCTCGATGGCACGACGCGCGTCGCGGTCGGCGACCGCGACGACCACGATCTCCCTGCCGTCTGTGACGGGCACGGCGCCACCCTCGAGCAACGCCCCGAGCGTACGGTCGAAGCGCAGGATCGTCCGTCCCAGCGATCCGCGGAGCTGCTCCTGCTCCACCGGGCCTTCTGCGCGTCCGAGTGCGGCGGCCTGCCCGGCCAGCGTCTGCAGCAGTACCTGTTCCCGCGCCAGGAGGTCGGCGGCGTTCGCCGCGTCGTCGCCGTCGTTCCCGAGGAACACCACGGTCGACACGGGGATCATCAGCAGCAGCAGAGCTCCCGCCGTCAGGTCCAGTGCCCGCCGAGAGATCATCTCACACCTTCCTGGACGCAGACCGTCGCGTCCGCCCCCGCGGACGGCCCTTCACTCGTCGGAGGTGTCTTCGACCGTGTCCACGGCGAGTTGAGGGCCAATCGGCCGTGGCGGCGACGACGTGTCCGCGCGCACTGGCCCGGCCGTGCTCCAGCGACCATCATTCGCCGATGGAAGCCCTCGAACGCCTCACGATCCGCCGCTACCTGCTGGGGATGGTCTTCCAGGGCATCTGGACGACGGGCGCCTACCTGTTTCCCTTCGTGCTGGCCAAGTCGCTGGACGCCCCGAGCTGGCTGGTCACCGTGGCGGTGATGCTGGAGACCAGCGGCATGCTGCTGGCGCTCTACTGGGGCCAGCTCATGGTGAGGGGCGGGCGGCGGCGATTCCTCTTCTGGGGCGGTCTCGCCGGGCGGGCGGTCACGGTGGCGGCCGTCGGCGTCCGCGACCCGGGCACGTTCGTGCTCCTGCTGACGGCGGTGTACGGGTTCGGCCCCATCATCTATCCCGCCCAGAACGGCATCCTGCAGGCCAACATCCGCCCCGATCGCCGCGGCTCCGTGTTCGGCCGCGGCGCCCGCGTGCAGCACCTGACCGCCGCCGTCACCAGCGTGGCGGTGGGGCTGGTGCTCGAGCGCGATCCCGACCTCTTTCGCTGGGTCTACCCCGTGCTCGGCCTGCTGGGCTTCGGCTACCCGCTGATCCTGTCGCGTCTGCCGCGACCGGCCGGCGACGTCGCTTACGATCCCGACCGCATCTTCGTCGTACCGCGCTTGCCGCTGGGCCCGGTGCGCTGGCGGCGCCTGGCCGGCGCCCTGGTGGCGCCGTTCCGCGAGACGGTGAGAACGTTCCGCGACGATCGCGGCTTCTTCCATTTCGAGGCCAACTTCATGATCTACGGGCTCGCGTTCATGATGCTCGGACCCGTGGTCCCGCTCTTCTTCGCCAACGAACTGCACCTGAGCTACGGCGACATCGCCTCCTCGCGCGTGCTCATCGGCTCGCTGGGGCTGGGTCTGCTCGGCCCGCTGGCCGGCCGGCTCATGGACCGTCTCAATCCCGTGCGGCTGTGCACCGTCTCGTTCGCGTGGATCAGCCTCTTTCCGCTGACGCTCGCAGTGGGCGCACACCTGCTGCCGGGTCAGCCGGAACTGGCCGCTTACCTGGCCTTCGCCGTCTACTCGGTGGGAATGTCCGGGATCAATGTGGCCTGGAACGTGGGCTCGATCGCCTTCGCACCGGCGGGGGCGGGCGGCTATTACCAGGGCATCCACGTGGCGATGGTGGGGGTGAGAGGTTTGTTCGGACCGCTGCTCGGATTCGTGGTGCTCCAGGCCTTCGGCTACCGCGAGGTCTTCGGCCTCGCGGCCCTGCTCTTCCTCGCCGCGGCGGCCGGTTCCGCGCGTCTGGCGGCTCGCGGGGGGCTTGATGCGGGACGTCGAGATGAGCCCGCATGATTCATGAGCGGCCTTCCGCTACCGGGCGCCGGTTCCGCCGGGCGCGCCGGCAGGCTCGTCGGTCGCAGGAACTGGCAATGTCCAATGCTGCCCTTGTGCTCGCCGGGTCAATACGACATGGAGTCCATCCGCACCTTGCCGCGGAACACGCGGTAGATGTGGGCCGTGTAGCCGAGCACGAGCGGCATGCCGATGATCGCCATGATCAGCATCACCTGCAGCGTCTTGCGGCTGCTGGAGGCGTTGAAGGCGGTCATGCTGTGCTCGGGCGCGGGGCGCGAGTGGATCAGCTCCGGAAACATGCCGATGCCGAAGAGCGCGAGCAGGGAGACGATGGCCAGGCCCGAGGACAGGAACGCCCGCCAGTCGCGGCCGTGATGCACCTCCCTGGGCACGTTGGCGATCGCCAGCAGGCTGAGCAGCGGCACGAGGAAGAGCACCGGGCGGTCCCGGAACGGTGCGGCCATCTGCGGCAGGTAGAGCAGAGTGGCCATCGTGGTGATCGCGTACATCAGGACGAAGAAGATGATGGTGGGCCGCACCCATCCGCGCACCTTCTCGTGCAGCTCGCCCTCGGTCTTCATCAGCAGGAAGATGGCGCCGTGCATCATGAAGAGCGCCACCACCGTCACCCCGGTGATCACGGCGTAGGGGTTCAGCTGGGCCAGGAGCGCGCCGAAGTAGCGGAAGTTGTCGTCCAGCGGCACCCCCCAGGCGATGTTCCCCATGGCCACGCCGATGAGGAAGGAGGCCAGGACGCTGGAGACGCTGAACGCCCAGTCCCAGAAGGTCCGCCACGGGCTGGCCTCGCGCAGGCTGCGCACGTGGATGGAGATCCCGCGGAAGATCAGGGTGAACAGCAGCAGGATGAACGCCATGTAGAAGCCGCTGAACGCGGTGGCGTACACGTGGGGGAAGGCGGCGAAGAGCGCCCCGCCACCGGTCACCAGCCACACCTGGTTGCCGTCCCAGAACGGGCCGATGGCGTTCAGGAAGATGCGGCGATCGCCGTCGCCCCGGGCGAACAGGTGCAAACCGCCCACGCCGAGATCGAAGCCGTCGAGGACGGCATAGCCCGTGAACAGCACGCCCACCAGGACATACCAGATGGTGCTCAGCGTCTCGGCGCTCATGCCTCCTCCTTCCACCCGACCAGGTCCTCTTCCAGCGGGCCCTTTCTCACCTTCTGGTCCAGCAACAGCAGGAAGACGACGAGCAGGGCCACGTAGATCAACGTGAAGAGGACGAGCGAGACGAGGACGTTGCTCGCGCTCACCGTGTCGCTCACGCCGTCCGCGGTGCGCATGATCCCGTAGACGACCCAGGGCTGCCGTCCCACCTCGGCTGCCGCCCAGCCGAGCTGATTGGCGAACATCGGGAGCAGGACCGCGAAGACCAGCACCCAGAGCATCCACCGGTGCCGGAACAGGACGCCTCGCCACGCCAGCAGACCGCCTCCCCAGGACAGCAGGATGAGCGCCATGCCGATCGCCACCATCAGGTGGTAGACCTGGAACGACAGCTGCACCGGTGGCCAGTCCTCCTCCGGGAACGCCTCCAGGCCCTGGATCTCGTGAGCGGTGGAGCCGCCGATGAGCCAGCTCAGCATGCCGGGGAGCGCGAACGCGTGGACCCGGCGGTTCTCCTCGTCCACCCAGCCGAAGAGTCCCAGCTCGGCGTTGGGCCCGGATCGGTAGATCCCCTCGAATGCGGCCAGCTTGGCGGGCTGGTGCTCGGCCACCGTGATGCCGCTCGCATGGCCGGTGACCAGCTGCAGGGTGGAGCCCAGCATCGCCACCACCAGGGCGATGCGGATGGACTGTCGTGCGAAGTCCTCGTGCTTGCGGCGCAGGAGATAGAACGAAGCCACCGAGATGACGAAGAACGCCCCGGCCTGCCAGGTGCCCATGAGCGTGTGGCTGAGCCGGTCCAGCGTGGAGGGATTCAGCACCGCTTCCCAGAAGCTGGTGATCTCGGCACGCGCACCGTAGGGGGTCTCCACGATGTGATAGCCCGCCGGCGTCTGCATCCAGCTGTTGGCCACCACGATCCAGATGGCGCTGAAGTGGGCCCCGAGAGCCACCAGGACGGTGGAGGTGAAATGCATGCGCGGGCCGATCCGGTCCCAGCCGAACAGCAGCAGGGCCAGGAAGCCGGATTCGAGGAAGAAGGCGAAGATCCCCTCCGCGGCCAGCGGACTGCCGAAGACGTCGCCCACGAAGCGGGAATAGTCGGACCAGTTGGTGCCGAACTGGAACTCCATGACGATGCCGGTGCCCACGCCGAAGGCGAAGATGAGTCCGAAGATCCGCACCCAGAACCGCGTCATCTGCTGGTAGACGGGATTGCGCGTCTTCAGGTAGGTCCCCTCCATCAGCACCAGGATCAGGCCGAGGCCGATGCTCAGGGGAGGGAAGATGTAGTGGAAACCGATGGTGACGGCGAACTGGATGCGGGAGAGGAGGGCGACGTCCATCGGCGATCTCCCCGGGTGGAGCCGGTCACGGTTCAGTCACGGTGAGCACCCGTCACAGGGTGCCCCCGTCCGCAAGAAATGACAAGTGCAACCGGAGGGGCGACGAATCGGGCCGGCGAACGGCGGGCCGCGCGGTGGCAGCCCGATCAGGCCGTCAGCAGCAGCCGCACGACCACCAGCAGCAGGATCACGCCGAACACGCGCTTGTAGACGCGGGAGCCCACGCGCCGGTTGAGCCAGGCCCCGAACTGGGCGGCGGGAATGGCCGTCAGACCGAGGCACGCCGCCGCCGGCAGGTGGACGTAGCCGACGAAGGCGTCGGGGAGCGCCAGCGGCGGATCGCCCAGCATGTAGCCGGCGGCACCGGCGGCCGAGGTGAACATGACCACGGCGCTCGAGGTGCCGGCCAGCTTGCGGGTGGGCACGTGGGCGAAGAAGACGAGCGCGGGCACCAGCACGTTGCCGCCCGCCAGCCCGCTGAAGCCGGCGAAGAGCCCCACCCCGAAGCCCACCAGCGCCCAGACGTACCACGACGCGGAGCGCATGGGGCGGTCGGGGCGCTCCGGATCCCGGAGCATGCGCAGGGCGCCCCAGAGCAGGACCAGCGCCAGTCCGACCTGCAGCCAGGTGCCCTCCAGGTGCCCGGCCGCCCAGGCCGCGAGCCGCGCCCCCAGCATGCTGGTCGGAGCGATCCACGGCACCAGGTGCCACACCACGTTGCGCTGCCGGTGATGCCGGTAGGCGGAGGACGCCACCGAGAAGGTGGCGACCGTCAGCGACGTTCCCATGGCGGACTGGACGACGACCGCATCGCCGAGTCCGAAGCTCCGGAAGACCTCGAGCAGCAGCGGCACCATCACGATGCCGCCGCCGATGCCGACGAACCCTGCCGCCACGCCGGCAGCCACGCCCATGCCCACGAGCAGGGCGGCGGCGCCCAGGGTGAACTCCACCCGCGACCTCCGGGACCGGCGCGAGCCCGAGCGGCTCGCGCGCCGCCCCAAGGTGCGCGCCGGCTCGTGGCCGGTCAAGCGGCGGCGCGGCGCGGGCTTGCACTTCCTCCGCCGCCGGGCGATGCTGCTGGCGAGGCGGAAGGACGCGCCATGGATGCAGACCGCGAGCCCTACCTGCGAAGCCCCTTGCAGCGGCCGCTGCAGTACGACGAGCCCCGGCTGGGAGAGGTGCTGACCGGCATCGCCCGGCGGGTCCGCGAGGCGGGCGGCACGGCCTACCTGGTGGGCGGCGGCGTGCGCGACCACCTCCTGGGCGAGGTGGTGCGCGACCTGGACCTGGAGGTGTTCGGTCTCGAGCCGCATCGTCTGCAGGCGCTGCTCGAGCGCCATCATCGGCTCGACCTGGTGGGGCGCACCTTCGGCGTGCTGAAGCTGCGGGGGCTGCCGGTCGACGTGAGCATCCCGCGTCGGGAACTGAAGACGGGCCAGGGCCATCGCGGTTTCACGGTGGACGCCGATCCCTTCCTGCCGCTCGGGATGGCCGCCCGGCGGCGCGACTTCACCGTGAACGCGCTCTATCTCGATCCGCTGCAGTCCGAGGTGGTGGACCCGGTGGGCGGCCTGGCCGACCTCGGTGACCGGGTGCTGCGCCACGCCTCCGCGGCGTTCGTCGAGGATCCCCTGCGGGTGCTGCGCGCCATGCAACTGGCGGCGCGCTTCGAGATGACCGTGGCGCCGGAGACGGTGGCACTCTGCCGCCGGATCGGCACCGAAGGTCTCGCGCGCGAGCGCATCGGCGAGGAGTGGCGCAAGCTCGTGGTGAGGGGCCGTCGGCCGTCGCGTGGCCTGACGTTCCTGCGTGCGAGCGGCTGGCTGGACCACTATCCGGAACTCGCGGCACTCGTGGATTGCGGCCAGGACCCGGTCTGGCACCCCGAGGGAGACGTGTGGACACACACCCTGCACGCCCTCGATGCCTTCGCCGCCGAGAGGGTGCACGACCCGTGGGAGGATCTCGTGGTCGGGCTGGCCGTCCTCTGTCACGACCTGGGCAAGCCGGCCACCACGCGCAGGGACGAAGAGACCGAGCGCATCCGCAGCCTGCGGCACGAGTCGGCGGGCGAGGAGCCCACCCGCTCATTCCTGGCGCGGCTGACGGCTCACGCAGATCTGGTGGCGGCGGTGGTGCCGCTGGTCCGGCATCACCTCAAGCCGCAGGGGCTGTACGACGCCGGCGCCTCGGACGCGGCCATACGGCGGCTGGCGAGCAAGGTGGGCCGCATCGACCGGCTGGTGCGGGTGGCCCGCGCCGACGCGCTGGGCCGTCCGCCGCTGGCGGGGACGTTCCCGGCGGGCGACTGGCTGCTGGAGCGTGCGCGCGCCCTGGCGGTGGCGGACAGCCGTCCGCAGCCGCTGGTGCGCGGGCGCGACCTCATCGCGCTCGGCGTGTCGCCGGGACCGCAGATGGGTGCCTTGCTGGAGGAACTCTACGAAGCTCAGCTCGATGGGCGATTCATCACGGCCGAGGAGGGACTGGAGCGTGCCCGCCGGCTCATCGCGCGCCGGGGTGGGACGCCCCAGGATCCGCCGCCGCCAGGCGCCAGTGGAACAGGGCGTTGAGGCCGTCCAGGGACAGTTCGCCTTCCGCCAGAGCGCGACCGTTCTTCCAGACCAGGCGGCCGTTGTGGTGCAGGGGGTCGCCGAGGTCTCTCGAGCACAGGTCCTGGAAGAGGTCGAAGTAATTGGGTGCGGCGTACTTCCCCTCGATGACCTCGAAGCTGACTTCCTCCAGGCATCCCGCGGCATAGACCAGCCCGGCCCGCGTCTGCCACCGGCGGTCATGGTTCAGGTAGCGGTCGATGCACGGGTACAGGCTGAGCGCGCCGTCCCAGGCGGTCACCGTGCAGTTGTTCGCCACCCAGCGCGAACGATCGCTGTCGCGCAGCAGCAGCCGTCGCCACACGGGCGGGGAGCGGAACCCGGCTTGCCGTAGCGCCGCCGGGCCCTCCGGATCGCCCAGCCGCACCTGAAGTCCGTTGATTTCCAGATCGATGCTCATCACGCGATCCCCCGGCTCGACTGCAGCCCGGCATACAGGCATCGGTCCCTGCCGGAAGCACGTAGCATACCAGTAAGGCTGCCGACCGGCAAGAGGTTGAGTACAGTCCGGTATTCTGACCGCAGGCCTCGAGCGTTTTCCGCCAACGGGTCCGGAACCCTCAGTCGGGCCCCGGCAGGTGTTCGATGACGCGGCGCGTGAGCTGGCGCCGCCACTCGGCGGCCGCCGCCGCCGCCGGTCCGGGCTCGGCGCGGCGCAACTCGTCGACCAGGACTTGCAGGTCGTCCAGGGAGGCCGTCGGATCCCAGCCGTTCGTGCGTGCGGCACGCAGGTAGCGCAGGGTGAACTCCACCTGCTGCACCACGAGGTCGGCCAGGCGCCGCACGGGGCAGCGCAGCGCGAGCGACTCGCTGAAGCGGAACAGCAGGACCGCCAGCCGGGCAGGCGACCCGCCGTCGCCCAGGCGAGCGCGGCTGAGATGGTTGCCCAGTTCCATCAGCAGGTCCGGCGACGGCGGCACGATCTCGCGCACGAGCGCCGGCTCCAGGATCGCCAGCACTTCGCCCGTCTCGCGGAACGCGCCGGAGTCGAGGTCCGGCACCAGGAAGCCCCGGCCGGGGCTCGTCAGCAGCAGGCCCTGCTCCACCAGGCAGATGAGCGCCTCGCGCAGGGGCGTGCGGCTGACCGCGAGCTCCACCGAGAGCCGTGATTCGTTGATGCGATCGCCCGCTGCCAGATCGCCGCTGACGAGCCGCGCGAGGATCTCGTCGCGGATGTGGGTGCGCAGTGGCCGGCGCTCGAACACGACTGCTCCCTGGAGCGAGACATCTGCGCGACATCGCCCGCCTTCGTCGCCGCGCCCGCATACTGCGTACAGGATAGGCCGGGAGGTCCGCCATCGCTGCCGAGCGCGCCCTGTCGGGGCGCGAGCCTCTGCCCGGTCCGTGTCGGGGTCAGGCCGTCAAGCCTCGACCACCGAGTTCTCGGCACCCTCGAATCCGCTGGCGATGTAGCGGTCGGCGGCCTCGTCGTTCTCCCAGACGTTCCCGTCCAGGAGGTAGCGGAACTGATACTCGCGGCCGCGCTCGAGATCGACCGTGACCTTGAAGCCGCCATTCTTGAGCCGCTTCATGGGAGTGGCGCGACGATCCCACTCGTTGAAGTCGCCGACGAGCCAGACCTGAGCCGCCTCGCGGGCGCTGGTGGCGGGGAGCTCGAAGGTGACCTTGGTGACGGGCTTGCTCTTGAGGTTCTTCTTCTTCAGAGCCATATGATTTCCCCCTCGCGGATCCATCCGCGCGGCGTTTCTGCTTCCCTCCGGGTTCCAGGGGACCGCGCCACACTCGCGCGGCGCGACCGCACGGCCAAACTGTATTCCAAATCAGCGAATGCGCCAGGACGAAACGCCTCGACCCGCCCACGGGGTCAACTCCGCCCTCCGGCGGAAAGCGGCGGTTCCGCGGCGCGGGCACGGTCCGGCTCAGGGCCGGCGTCCACGCCCGCGCCCAGTTCCAGGATGTAGGCCGCGACCGCGCGCAGCTTCTCGTCGCCCAGCTTGAACGCGGGCATGGGCGGGAAGCCCGGGCGCTTGCGTCCGGGCTGCTCCGTCCAGGCCATCAGCCCCTCGACGTCGCCGGCGTAGACGCCGGCGATCTCCACGAGGGACGGACCGACCAGCACGCGATCCACCGCGTGGCACGCGGCGCAGGTGCCCTCGAACACCTTGCGGCCCGGCGGCACCTGCTCCAGCGGCTCCCCGGTGGCAGCGCGCCAGCTCGCTGCGGCCAGCTCCCAGCCATGGACCCGGGTGGCCTCGGCCACGCGTGCGCGGTGCTCCTGCAGCGCGTTCTCGCGGTAGACGTGCCGGCCGTAGCCCATGGCGAAGGCGGTGGCGGTGATCAGCGCGACCGTGACGGCCAGACGTGTCTGCGGCTGCGCTGCCGGCCGGACGATCTCCTGCCACATCACCACCATGGCGGCGATGCCGCAGCTCGCGCCGAAGGTCACGACCAGCAGCAGGAAGCCCGACATGCCGATGCTGGGGAGGGTGAACAGGAGCAGCGGCCCGAAGAGCAGCTGCAGGAGCGTGGCGCCCAGCGCAATGCCGTAGAACGTGCGCCTGAGCCGGGGGCGGTCGAACTCCGGTAGCCGCTCCTCGACCGGGTAGGCCGCCCGCGTCATGTCGATGATGAGGAAGAGTCCGGTCACGGCCACGCTGGCGGTGAGGAAGTGCAGGTAGCGCGGCCAGACGTTCGGAAGGACGAGCGCGGAGAAGAAGCCTCGCACGTCGGTCCAGCGGTCCGGGAAGAGCATCAGGTTGACGTTCGCGAGGAAGATCAGCGGGATGAACAGGAACAGGCCCGCTCCGGCCAGCCCGATGGCGATGTGCAGCCCCTTGGCGTCCTCCAGCCGTTCCCAGGTGTACTTGTGGGCGTAGGTGATCAGGAACGCCAGGATCACCAGCGGCACCATGCTCATCCAGGCCGCACCCGTGAGCGCGTTGGCGGTGTAGAAGGGGAGCGTGTAGAGGACGTTGATCGCCAGCAGCGGTCCCACCCCCAGGACGACCGCCAGGCTCTTGTTCACCGTCACGGTGGCGGCCACCTCGTGCGCCAGCCGGTCGTACTCGCGCCGCCGCAGTCCGAGGATCTCCAGCCCCACCGTCAGCAGCGAGCCGCCCAGCATGAGGTTCACGAACAGGATGTGCAGCAGGAAGAGCACCACGAGCAGCGCCTGCAGCAGCACGGGGTCCGCCGGCAGCGGCAGGGGGATGTCGCGGGGCACCGGAACGGCTTCGAGGTTCATCTCGTCTCCGGGTGGGGGTTCACGGCGCGGCCGCCGGTCGCGGCCTGCCCTCGGTCTGCGCCCCGTGCAGCGGCAGCCAGCGACCGCGCAGCGCCACCAGGTAGGCGGCGAGAGCGGCGCGCTCCTCCTCGTTGCCGGGCAAAGGCGGCATGAACGGCCGCGCATTGTGCATGCCGCCCAGGTACAGCTCCACCGTGTCCGCGTCCCAGGCGCCCGCGCCGTACATCGTCGCGAGCTTCTCGACGATGCCGTTCACCCCGCGCGTGGTGTGGCAGCGCGAGCAGGCCAGCCGGAACATCTCCTGCCCGGCGAGCAGGCGGTTGTCCTCCGTCACGCGGTCCACGGCCGCGTAGGCGGCATGGCGCAGCAGACCCTGCTCGCGATACAGGGGGTAGTCGGCATCGCGCAGCGCGTTGGAGTACATGTAGGCCTCGATCACGTCGGGCTTGCGGACGAATTCCCGCGCGCGTTCGAAGTAGCTGAGCAGCCAGATCGACAGGATGCCGGGCACCAGCAGGGCCGCTCCCGGCAGGCGGCGCGGCGCTAGCGCGCCCCACGTCGCCACCAGCAGGCAGGCGCCCACCGCCGCCGCGATGAGCCAGACCAGGCTGTCGTACACGCTCTCGTAGCGGGTGGTGCCGAGGGCCACGCCGAGGTTGGCGCGCATGGGCTCGGGCACGGCCTGGTAGTACAGCCACGAGCCGGCGAGCCAGAGCGGTGTCCACGCCAGCGTCCAGACCGAGAGGAACCGGACGGCGCGTGCGCGCAACTCGGGCCGGCGTCGAGTCAGCAACCAGGTGAGCATCAGCCCGAACAGCCCCGCGGTGACCATGGCGAACGGCGTGCGGAAGGCGAGCTGGGGCAGGTAGAGCGGGTTCAGCACGGCAGTGCGGAAGCTCTGATCCACCGTCCACACCCCGGTCTCCATCTGGAAGCCCAGGATGGCCACGATGATGGCCATGGTGGCCCACGAGAATGCACTGAGCACCACGCCCACACCGATGTGAGCCCGCTTGTGCCGCGCGCCCCACGATCGCCAGGTCAGGAAGTAGACCAGGATCAGCAGCACCTCGCCGACGAAGACGAGCCACTCCGTGAACCACGCCCAGAAGAAGATGCGGATGAGGCTGCCGATGGCGGCCGGATTCACCAGGCTGGTGGAGACCCAGATCCCCACGCCGGTGAGGGCGCCCAGGGTGGTGGTCACCACGAACGCGATGAACAGCAGCCGGTACGCGAGCCGGTCCCACTCCTGGTCACCGCGCCGCCAGCCGTGCCATTCCATGGCGGTGATCATGGGCATGGCGCCCACGGCCAGCATATGGTTGATCAGCACATGGACGCTGGCGATCACGGCGATCAGCAGCCGGTTGCCGAAGAAATCCAGGTGGAAGACGGGAAAATCCATGGGGACGGTCCTCGCTGGGAGAGCCCGGTCGTCGGTGCCGGCAGCCAGGATAGGAAACCGGGCAGATCCGTTAAAGGAAAATTCGCCGATCGACGGGACGGACCTCGCGCTGGCGGGAACCGGTGGCGCCGGCCGGATGTTCACCCGCGGGTGCCCGGGCGACGACGAGCCCGGCAACCCAGGGCAAACCCTGCTTGCAAGGTTTCTCCTGATATCTTAACGTCGAGACGTCTCTCCGCGCCTCACGGCGCGGCGGCCCTGGGCGGCAGGGGCGGTTCGCGGGGTCGGGCGAGGTGGGTCTCGCCGCGGGTGACACGCCCGGTGAGGAGGTGATCCAGTGAGTTCTGATAGATCCGGCTCAGTGGAGGTGGCGTCCCTGCGGTGACAGGGCCTCTCCATCGGCTGGCCGATCCGGGATCGCCCCCGAGCGGGGTAACCCAACGCCACCGAAGCTGATCCTTGCGGGGTCCCGTCGCAGCCGCGGCGGGACCCCCATTTTTTGCCCTGCGGGTGGCCTGCGTGTCCCGCGGGCGCTCGCGGGCCAGACTCGCGCGCTAGAACGGCAGCCCCAGCGCCCGGCAGAGGAAGCCGAGCCGGCTCCGCGCAGGCAGCAGCCGTTCTCCCAGCCGCTCCGGGAAGCCCGCGCGCGTGACCTCGCGCTGCGTCAGGGAACGCAACTCGATCCAGCTCTTGCGCTTCAGGTCGTCGATCAGCGGGTGGTCGGGACGGAAGCCGCGCGGGGCCCGGGCGAGCCGTTCGCCTTGCGACTCCCAGCCGTCACCGGCCAGGGCGGCGCCGGAGACCCGCCAGGCGTCCGGCTCGGAGGCGATGGCGGCGCGGATCCGCCGCGCGGACGCGGTGTCGGGCCGCCAGACCCCGGCCGCCACGAACGACCCGCGCGGCTCCAGGTGCAGGTAGAGGCCGGGCGCGTGGGCGTCGCGGCCGGCGTCGTGCCGGAACTGGATGCCCACGTGCGTCTTGTAGGGCGACTTGTCGCGGCTGAAGCGCACGTCGCGGTGGATGCGGAACAGGGACCCGCCGGTGGGCCGCGGATCCGCCTGCAGGTGCGGGCTCAGCCGGCGCAGGTGCGGCCCCATGGCCGCGACGAACGCCAGGGCGGGGCCGCGCACGTCGCGCTCGTACCGGTCGCGGTTTTCCTGGAACCAGGTCCGGTCGTTGTTGACCGCCAGATCCGCCAGGAACCGGAACAGGGCGGGGCGGAAGCGGGGCTCGGACGCCATGCGATCGGCTCCTCGGGCGCGAGTGCGGGAAACCCGGTGGTCGCCGCCAGCGTATATCCCACTCACGAACTGTGCTATGTTGTGGCGGCCGTTTTTCGCTGGGGCGGCGCGGCCCACCGCCTTAGTATCAGCCGCGCGAACGTATTGCGTCGGCACCCATCACGGAAAGGTCCAGCCCATGAACCGCAAGTTCCTCCCGGTCGCACTCCTGGCGGCGACCGTCGCGCTGGTCGGCTCCGCCGGAGCCACCGACGAAGAGGCGGCATCCCTCGAGGCAGCCCTGTCCCGCGCCGAGGCCACCGGCCGGCCGGTGGTGATCGACTTCTACACCGACTGGTGAGGCTCCTGCAAGCTGTTCGCCCGTGCGGCGAAGGAAGACGCCACGCTGCAGGCCGGTCTCGAGGAGGTCGTCCTGCTGATGCTGAACGCGGAGCAGGGTGAGGGGAAAGAACTCGCGCCCGAGTACCGCGTGCGGGTCCTGCCCACCTTCGTCATGCTCAACGAGGACGGCGAGGAGGTGGACCGCTGGTTCGGCTACGGCGAGGACGGCGCCGAGGAATGGGTGGCCGCCATGGAGGAGGCGCGGGACGACCTGCGCCCGGTCGCGGCCAAGCGCGAGGCGTACGAGCGTGAGCCGACGCTGGCGCTGGTCCGTGCGCTGGCCCGGCAGGCGCTCTACGAGGACCCGGCCGCCGCGGTCGGCCACCTTCGCACCGCCCTCGAGCTGACCGACGATGCGGAGCAGGCGGCGGATTACCAGCGGGAGCTCTTCGGCGCGCTGACCCGGGCGGCGGCCAGCGGGCAGGCGAGCATGGACGAGGTCCGCGCGCAGGCCGACCGGCTGGTCACCGCGCCGGACTCGGACACCGAGACGCTCGTGGACGTCACCATCGCGCTGGGGCGGCTGGCGCTCCAGACCGGCGAGCCCGCGGTGGTGGTGCCCTACCTGAAGCAGGCGGTCGAGCGGACCGAGGGCACGGAGGACGAGGATCTTCAGGCATTCCGGACCCAGGCGATGCCGGACTACGCGCTGTTCGTCGAGAACGACCCCGCCCGGGCCGTCGCGCTGAAGCGCGAGACGCTGGGCGAGGCCTGGCAGGAGAGTCCCGACAAGCTGAACGAGTTCGCGTGGTGGTCGTTCCAGCGGCGCGTGCAGCTCGAGGAGGCGGAGCGGCTGGCGATGAAGGGCGCGGAGCTGGCCGCCGACGACGGCACGCGGGCCAACCTGCTGGACACGGCGGCGGAGATCGCCGCCGTCCGGGGGAACCTGGACCGGGCCGTGGAACTGGCCGAGCGCGCGGCGGAGCTGGCGCCCGAGCGCGCGTTCTTCAAGCGGCAGGTGGAGAAGTTCCGTGGGATGAAGGAGGAAGAGCCGGCGGGCGGGGAGAAGGCGGAAGGGAAGGGGGCCAAGGGGTAGGCGGCTGACGGCCGCTGACTCGCTGGCGGGCTGACCTGCTGACCGGCTGACCTGCTGACCGGCCTGCCCGCTGACTTGCACCCGCGAGTGCCGATCGGGCCCGGGGTCGCCACGTGCGGCCCCGGGCCTTTGCATCGGGGAGAGAGGCTGGTGCGGGGCGGCGAACCGGTCGCGAATCGCCGTACGTGCCGAAGTGTCGTGCCGGCGATGGCAAACATGGACACCGGGAGCCCCAACCAGCCGCGATCAACTGACCTGTGTCAGTTCGTTACAGTGTTACCAATCGCTCTCGTTCGTGGGCTCTACCGATTGCATCGTGTTGAACGCGCCCTGCTCGCGGAATCGTCGGGGCCCCGGTCCCCAGCTTCTTGAACCACCGAACCCCGCCTTTCTGCTAGTCTTCCGGGCCAGATATCAGGGCCCAGGTTGAGCCTGGCCGCCCCCGGTCACCGGCCACCAACCAGGAGCGAACCCCTTGCGCCTCACCTTCCACGGCGCGGCCCGCACCGTCACCGGTTCGCGGCATCTGCTCGAGACCGGCGACCAGCGCATTCTCATCGACTGCGGCCTTTTCCAGGGCTTGAAGAAGCTCCGGCTGCTCAACTGGCAGGGCCCGGGGTTCGATCCGGGTTTCCTGGATCACGTGGTGCTCACCCACGCGCACATCGACCACTCGGGCTATCTGCCGCGGCTCATGCAGTATGGTTTCCACGCGCCGGTCCACTGCACGCCCGCCACCGCGGAGCTGCTCGAATTGATGTTGATGGACGCCGCACACCTGCAGGAGGAGGACGCGGCATGGGCCAACAAGCGCGGCTTCTCCAAGCATCGACCCGCCGAGCCGCTCTACACCATGGAGGACGCCTGGCTGGCGCTCAAGCAGCTCGCGCCCGTCGATTACGGCAAGCGCGTGCCGCTCGGGCAAGGCGTGGACCTGCGCCTGCACAACGTCGGCCACATCCTGGGCGCCGCCTGCGCGGAGATCACCGTCCGCGACGGCGACGGCGCGCGGACCCTGGTCTTCAGCGGCGACGTGGGCCGCTACGATGCGCCCCTGCATCGCGATCCCGACCCGTTGCCCACCTGCGACGTGCTGGTGGTGGAGTCCACGTACGGCGACCGTAGCCACGAGACGACCTCCGTGAGGGACCAGATCCGCGACATCTTCGCCGAGACCATCGAGCGCCGCGGCGTGGTGCTGATCCCGGCCTTCGCGGTGGGTCGGGTGCAGCTGGTCACCCTGGTGCTGCGCGAGCTGATGGAAGCCGGCGAGTTGCCCAGCGTGCCCATCCACATCGACAGTCCGATGGCGATCGACGCCACCCTGATCTACGGCCGCCACCTCGACGACGCCTCCCTGGACAGCGCCGTCACCGAGGACGGCCGCAGCCGTCTGTTCCCGGGTGACGTGCACCTGCACCGCACGGTGCACGAGAGCAAGGCGCTCAACGATCTGGATGGTCCCCGGGTGATCGTCGCCTCCAGCGGGATGATGACCGGCGGTCGCATCCTGCACCACCTGGTACGGCGGCTGCCCCGGCGTGAGAACCTGATCCTGCTGACCGGCTACCAGGCTGCCGGCACCCGCGGCCGATCCCTGCAGGAGGGCGCGCGTACGCTGCGCATCCACGGAGGCGACGTGCTCGTGGGCGCGCGAGTGGCCACCATGCAAGGTCTCAGCGCCCATGCCGATGGCGATCAACTGCTGCGCTGGATCACCAGCGGCGCGCAGCCGCCGAGCCGGGTATTCGTGGTTCACGGAGAGGATGGTCCCGCCGAGGCCCTGGCCGCACGCATCGCCGCCGAGACGGGCGCCGAGACGAGCGTGCCGGAACTCGGGGAGAGCGTCGAACTCTGACGGCGCCGGCGCGCCGGCGCGCGGACGCGGGCGACCGGCTGCTGCCGCGGCGGCCGCACAGTCCGGCGTCGCGATCGCCACGGACGACCGGGTCCGCATTCCGGAGGAGAGACCATGAACCGCATGCAGGCTGATCCCACCTTCCGGCCGCTGTCGCGTCGAGGAGCAAACCCTCGGCCGGGCTCGCCATCCCGCCCTCGGCCGGGCTCGCCGCCCCGGCCGCGACCGTGGCGCACCGCCGCCGCCGGCGTGCTCGTCCTCGCACTCGGCGCCGCCTTCGTACCGCAGCCATGCATCGCCGCCGCCGGCCCGGTGACGGCCGACCGAGTGCTCGTGCTCGGTCCCCTGCCGCTGTCTCCTGATGACCTGCCGGGCGGGTCGGTCGCCGCCGAGCCAGGTGCGACCGCCGCCACCGACACCGCGGACACCGACGGCCCCGCGGCGTTCGTCATCGCCTGGGGCGATGTCCAGCCGGTAGCGGAGATCGCGTCGCTGCGCACGCTGCCGGCCGCGGGCGGGCACGTGGCGGTGGCGCCGGGGCTGCTGGCGACCTGGCGTGCGGTCAACGCGACCGACGGCAAGGTGCCGCTGGACGGCGGGCCCGGCGTGTACTGGACGGCGGTGCGGCTCCGGCAGGACCGCCATGCCGAGGTGCGGATCACCGTCACCGGCGCTTCGGCCCTCTACGTGGACGGCGAGCTGGTGGCGAGCGAGCAGGCCGACGACGACGGCGGCACGGACGACCCGCCGGAATCGAGCGCCACCGTCACGGGCGGCCGCGGCCTGCGGGAGGTGCGGGTGCGGACCGTGGTCGCCGGCGGCGCCGGGACCGCGTCCCTCGCCCTGGCCGCAGCGGCGGTCCCGGAGGATGGCCCGGCGGCCGGCCCGGCGGACGATGATCTCGAACTTGGCTGGACCACGGCGCCGCAGCGCCCCTTCGCCGACATCGATGCTGCGCGGGAACTGCCGGCCATCGGCGACGTGGCCATCGCGACCGACGGCCGGACGGTCGTGCGCCGCCTCACCCGCCGGCAGCCCACAGGCGAGGAGACCCGCTCCAGCGTGGAGGTCCTGGACGCGGCGGGCGGTATCCTGGCCGCGGACCTGGGCGGCCCCGACGCGCGACCGCTCGCCTTCGCGCCGGACGGACTGAGCTTGCTGCTGAGACGCCGCGCGCCCGGTGGACACGACGTCGGCGACGATCTGCTGCTGTGGGCGGTTCCGCGAGGTCCGTCGCGGATCGTGCTGGAGGACGAGCCGGGGTTCGCCTTTGCCCGGTTCTCCCCGGACGGACGATTTCTCCTGGTGGCCTCCTCCCGTGGTTTCGAGACGCCGGAAGCGAAGACCGACGGTCCGCGTCGACTGCAGCATCCTCGCCAGCGCATCACGGACTTCACGCCGGGGACGCACCTCCATCTGGTCGACCTCGAGAGCGGACTGCGACGACGGCTGACGCTGCCCGGGGACTGGGTGCTGGACGACGCCGTGTTCCTGCCCGACGGCGAGCGTGTCGTGTACGGCCGCACGCTGCCGCAGGCCGAGCGGCCGTGGTTCCGCACCGAGCTGCGCCTGCTCCAGCTCGGCAGCGGTGCCGACAGCCTGCTGGCCACCTTCACCGGCGGCTGGGAGGTGCGGCCGCAGCACTTCGCGCCGCGTCCCGACGGCAGTGCCGTGGCCTTCCTGGGACCGCCCGGGGAGGTGGGCGGCGGCCGTCCCGAACGCAACGTGTACCAGAAGCAGGTCTGGCTGCTGATGCTGCCGGAGGGGCGGCTCGTGCGGATCACCCGCGACCAGCCCTACGCGTTCGAGTCGGGAAACGGCCTGCCCGGCTGGGACGGGAAGGGGCGCAAGCTCCTGGTCCAGGCTGACGAGGGGTCGCGCGCGCGGGTGGTGGCGCTGATGGAGAGCGGCGGGGAATGGCATGCCATGCCCCTGGAGACCGCCGGCGAGACCGTGGCCGGCTGTGCGCTGTCACCCGGGGGTGCGGCGGTGGCCTACGTCGCCGGCGGGCCCACGAGCCCGCCGGCACTCTACCGTCAGACCATGGACGATCCGCCCGTGCTCCTGGAGGAACCCGCGGCGCAGGCGCGCGGGCGCTGGCTGCTGGCCAGCGCGCGCGACGCCTCGTTCACCGGACCCGGGGGCGAGACGATCGAGGCGTGGTGGTACGCGCCGGTCGGGCCTTTCGCCCCCCGTCACCGCGAGGCCCGCGGCGGCGGGGGTGCCGGCGACGGCGCAGACGACCCCGGAGGCGCGCGCCCGGGATCGAACCGGGCGGGGGCGGGCACCATGCCCCTGGTCGTCTACACCTACGGCGGATCGGTGCCCAGCAGCCGCGCCTTCAACACCACGCACCAGTTCCTGGCCGCCAACGGCTACGCCGTGTTGGTGGTGAATCCCCGCGGCGCCGGCGGCTACGGAGAGGCTTTCGCCGACGTGCACGCCGGCGACTGGGGCCCTGCTGCCGCCGCCGACGTCCTGGCCGGCGTGGAGGCCTTCCTGGCGGAGCACCCGGAGGTGGATCGCGGGCGCATCGGCATCTACGGAGGCAGCTACGGCGGTTTCATCACGCAGTACCTGGTCACGGCCACCGACGTGTTCGCCGCCGCGGTCTCGCTGTACGGCATCAGCGATCTGGCCACTTACTGGGGCCAGGGCGCGTGGGGCTGGACCTACGGCGACATGGCGCTGGCCGGACGCACACCGTGGGCCGATCCCGGGTACTTCGTGGAGCGCTCTCCGCTGTTCCGGGCCCAGCACGTGCAGACGCCGCTGCTGCTGATGCACGGCGACGCCGACGCGAACGTCACGCCCGGCGAATCGGCCCAGCTGTTCACTGCCCTGGCCGTGCAGGGTAAGCCGGTGGAACTGGTGACGTTCCCGGGCGAGGGACACGGTCTCGGCGGCACCTTCGAGAACTTCGTGCGCCATCGCACCATGCTGCTGGAGTGGTTCGACCGTTTCCTGCGCGACCAGCCCCGGGCCTGGGAGGCGCGCTGGCGTTGACGAACATGCGTCGCCTCGCTGACCGCCCGCATCCTGCACTCCCGGCGGGTCGCCTTCCGTGCGTCCGGCCCGCCATCGGTGCGGGGCGCGCGCTTTGCAACGTTGTCCGTGCCGCCGGTGCGGAGGAATCACGGGGAGCGACGAGGCATCGCCGCGGCGGGAACGCGGGGCGAATCGCAACAGGAGGACGCACGATGCCGACCAGCGTCACCCATGGGGGAAGCGTCCGGCCGGACGGCCCGGCCCGGCTGCGTTTCCAGCCCGGTGCCGGCAACCCCGCCGCCCACGACCCGCGGCTGCGCCGGATCAACAGGCACCTGGAGCACGAGGAATACGACCAGGCCGAGCCTCTGCTGACTCGCCACCTGAGGGAGCATCCCAAGGACCACGAGGCTCTGGCCAGTCTCGCCATCCTGCTGGCGGGACGGGGCCGTCTGCTGAGCGCCGAGAAGGCCGCACGCAAGGCCGTCTTCGTGGCGCCGAAGGCCGTGGCCGGTCACTTCGCGCTCGCGTGCGTCTATCTGCAGGGCTCGCGCCTGGAGGCCGGCTTTCGCAGCTTGACGAGAGCGCGCGAGCTGGAACCGGACGACCCGCGCCTGAATCTCGGCCTCGAACGGCTGGAGTACGGCCGCCCGCCGGTGATCAGCAGGCTCCCCGCTCGCAACGTCCTGAATCGCGGCCTCGGCTGGGTGCGGGTGCAGGCGAGTCGCGAACGGCGGGCGGTCCTGGCCGTCGTCGCGTTGCTGACGGCGCTGGTGGGGATCGCCGCCTGTTCTCACCTGCCTGGCTGAAAAGCCTGTTCACGGTTCGCGCCAGGGTGGCCGTGTCCGGGAACCGCTCCTAATGTGGCGCGCAACCGTCGGCTGTCACCCGTGCGCGAGGAGCATCGTTGAGCTTCAGGCCGTACCGCGGGCTGCCCGCCCGGAGCGGTGCCGGCGCGTCGTGCCTCCGGGCCGTCGCGATCCTGCTCGCGGCGACGGGAACATCCTTCGCCGCCGCTGACGCTCCTGCCGATACGTCCGCGGTTCCTGCCCCCCCTTCGGTGGAAGAGCCGGCCGAGCCGGCCGAATCGCCTTTCGCGGTGGACGTCTTTCCGCCCGAGGTCCGCACGCTCGGCGTGATCTGGGTGCCGGACGGCGGCTACGACGACGAGGATGGCATCGGGCTGGGGGTGAACGCCCTCGTTCCGTTCGACCTGGGATCGCGCTCCGCCGCCCGTCTCTCCGAAGTGGAGGCGGAGGTCGTCTTCACGACCAAAGGCCACAAGGAACTCCGGCTCACCACGACGCTGAACTGGAGGGACCACACGGTGCGCGGACGCGCCGACTACGAGGATCTCGTGCAGCGCTTCTGGGGCGTGGGACCGACGAACCCCGGCGAGGAAGAGACCTACCGTCCTCGCAACGTGCTGGTCTACGCGGAGTACCTGCGTCTCATGCGCGGCGACCTGCGCCTGGGGATCCGGGCGGAGTGGAATTCCTGGGAACTGATCTCGTTCGCCGAGGATGAGGGCGAGTTCGCCAGCGGCGCCGTGCCGGGGCAGGACGAGAGCCTGGCCACCGGCTTCGGCTTCCTGCTCGACTGGGACACCCGTCCCCGCCGGTACCAGCCGACGCGAGGGCACTGGCTGCAGGGCTTCTCCCTCTACTTCAGCGAGGCTCTCGGCGGCGATCAGACCTTCACGCTCTACAACCTCGAGTGGCGTGGATATCACGCAGTGGGCGGCCGTCACGTGGTGGCATCGCAGCTGTTCACGTACACCGCCACCGGGTCGCCGCCGTTCTGGCGCATGGCGGAACTCGGCGGCCGCCATCATAGCCGGGGCTTCCGGCGGGGGCGCTACCGCGACCGGACCATGGTGGCCGGCCAGTTCGAGTGGCGCTATCCGCTCCGGGGCGCTTTCGGGGGCGTGGCATTCGCGGGATTGGCGGCGGTGGGCGCAGATTACGGCGACATCGGCTGGCGTTACGTGCGGCCCACCCTGGGTGCGGGCCTGCGCTACGTGATCGGCCGGGGCGACGAGCTGGTCCCTCTGCGGGTGGACGCAGCCTTCAGCAAGTACGGCATGCGGCTGTCCCTGGGCATCGGCGACGCCTTCTGAGACCCCGTGCCCGGGGCGCCTCCGGCGTGCGCCGGCGGGAATCCTGACCGATCAGGTTCGAGACGACCCACCCCGGGGGCGTTCGTCCGGACGCTCCCGGAGCGGTTCCGCCATGTCCCCGGCGGCTGGATCTCCTCCGTCCTCGGGCGGCAGCAGTTCGTACGCCAGGCCGGTCGCGGCCCGCGCCACCGCCGCCTGGTACTCCTGGGCATGCGGTCCGGCGCGCAGGCGTTCGCTCAACGGGATCACCAGACGGGCCGGATGGTACACGTACGGTTCGCCCGTGCTCCGGTCGCGCACCCGCCGGCTCTCCACCGCCGCGCTGGCCTCGTGCAGCTTCAGATGGCGCAGCGTCCGGCGGACCGCGCGGAACCGCGCCTCGTGCACCGGATCGAGGAAATGCGCCACGTAATGGGCTCGGTCGGCGATGTAGTAATGCGCGGGTACGAAGAGCAGGCCGTCCGCGTCCAGCCCCTCGCCCAGCACCACCAGCAGGGCGGCGACGTCCCGCAGCAGGCCGAGCCCGGGATATTTCTGCCCCGGCAGCAGCGGCCGGTCGAGGCGGAAGTGCTGGGCGGCGTCCTGCAGCAGCAGCCATTCCACCGCCAGGAAGCGATGCGGCGGCTCGCTCTTGGCGTCGATGCGCAGCTTCAGCTCGATCAGGGCGACGCCGTCGTCGCGGCTCACCACGCGGACGGTGTGGCCCAGGGGATCGGCGAGATCGAACTCCACGCGCGGGTGGCGATAACCCTTCTCGCGCAGGCGCTGCAGCAGCCCCGACTCTTCGAGGGCCATTTCCACGCCGTGTCGCGAGTAGCGGCCGAGGAAGCGGTCGTCGCCGAGGCCCCGGCTCCAGCCCAGGTCGGCGTCGGTCAGGGCCCAGCTCTCGGACTCGTCCTCGCCGGCATCGCTCCTTTCCGGATTGGCCAGCAGATGGCCGAGGCGGCGGTACTGATCCAGGGGCAGCGTGAGATCCAGCGGAGGCTCGTAGTCGGGGCGTCCGGTCAAGAGCCAGGAGAAGAACGCCGCCGCGTGGCGCCAGGCGTGGGGACCGTAGCCGCCGGCGAGCAGGATGACGCAGGCCGGACGTGGCTGCAGGCCGCGCAGGGTCGCCATCACCAGGCGATCGCGCGCCACCAGCCCTTCCATGCTCATTCGCGCGTCTCCCACTCGATCCTCGACGTGCAGGTCGCTGCCGGCCAGGTAGAAGACGAGGCCCGGACCGAACCGGTTCGCCACCGTCGGGAACTCCCGTCGCAGCACCTCCAGGTACTCGGCGTCGGTGATCTCGCTGCCCAGGGCGATGCTCGTGGACTCCACCGCCTCGGTCGCGGCGAGGTGGTGGTTGTGGATGGAGAACGTGTGGACGGTCGGATCCCCGGCGTAGATGGTGCGCAGAGCGTCGCCGTCGTGCAGGTCGAGGTCCACCACCAGCACCGGCTCCCGGAAGCCGCGCTGCCGGAACGAGGCGATGGCCACCGCCACGTCGTTGAAGCAGCAGAAGCCGCTGCCGCGGTCGGGCAGAGCGTGATGCAGCCCGCCGCCGAGATTCACGGCCGTGCAGCAGCGGTCCAGGGCCAGCTTGGTGGCACGCAGCGTGCCGCCGACCATGGCGCGCTGCGAGGCGAGGAAGGCGTCTTGGTCCGCGGGGTTGAGCTGGTGTCCGACGATCGTGTCCAGCGCGCCCGGTTCCTGCAGATGGCGCAGGTACTCCCGGTGGTGCACCAGCTGCAGGCGGTGCAGCGAGGCGGGCCGGGGCCGGTGCAGCATGCCCTGGCGCAGCAGCTTGCGTTCCTGCAGGTAGCTGAGCACCTTCAACCCCCGCTCCGGATCGTACTCGGTCAGCGCGATGTCGAGCAGGTATCGCTGATGATAGACGAACGCCAGGTCGGTGCCGCCGCCCAGACGGCGGCGCCAGCGGTGCACGCGATTGCGGATGCTCTGCAAGGTGCGAAGCATGAGCGGCGGCCTTCCTCGCGTCCCCCGCGACCTCACGGCCGGTCTCAATCGGGCTGCGGCACTGCCGGGGCCTTCCCGAGTTCTTCCAGCACCGCCGCGGCTGCCCGCCGCCCGGCGGCGAGGGCACCGTTGCTGGAGGACGTCTCCCGGTGGTCTCCCGCGACATAGAGACCCGACGGCAGCCGCACCGGGCGAGCGGGCGGTTCGAGCCAGCCCGGCTCCTGTTCGGGCAGCGCTTGGCGGATGAAGTAGGTACGCAGCAGGAGCCAGTGTCGCACCGATTCGCCGAACCACTCGCCGAGTTGCTCCCGGACCGCGCCGATGAGATCGTCACGCTCCTGCTGCCCCCCGATCACCGTGACCGACGCCAGCATGCGGCCGGGGGGTGCCAGGTCCGGCGAGACCACCGAGGGGAAGCAGAGGTTGTTGATCGGGCCCTCTTGACGGTCGCCGAGGATCAGCACCGGCTCGCCGACGGGCGCCGGTCCGTCCGCGCTGAAGTAGAGACAGGTGGCCCCGCACCAGTGCGGTGCGGCCACGCCGTCGGCGGCGGGCAGCAGCCGCGCCGCCGACGAGCCGTCGGTCGCGACGATCACCGCGGCGGCATCCATCACCTCGCCCGAGCGCAACACCACGCGCCGGGGATGCACCTCGGTCACCTCGGCCCCGGTGCGGACGGCCCCGGGCGGAAGCCGGCGCGCCAGCTGGCGGGGGACCGCCTCCATGCCCTCGCGGGGGACCACCGCCCGGCCCGAAGCGAACATCCGGAACACGAATCGCAACATCCGGCTGCTGGTGGCGAGACCGGGGTCGAGGAAGATTCCGCCGAGGAACGGCCGGAAGAAGGCCTCGATCATCGCCTCGCCGAAGCCCAGGCGTCGGAGTTCCTCGACGGTGGAGTGATCGGGGCCGGCGAGCTGGTCCGCCGGCGTGCCGCGGGACACGCTCCAGCGGAACCGGGCCATCCGCAGCTTGTCGCCGATGGATCCCACCGGAGCGGCCAGCGTGGTGAACGCGTGCGCCGGGTCGCGGAACGGGTCCGACAGGCGCTCGAAGCCGCCGCGATGGCGGACCAGGGCGCCCGGACGGAAGGCGCACGGTTCGAGGGCGGCCAGGTCGAGCTGGCTCTTCACCTCGGGATAGGCCGTCAGCAGGACCTGGAATCCACGGTCGAGCCGGTGCCCGTCCACCAGGTCGGTGCGCACCCGGCCGCCCACGGCATCGGCAGCCTCCAGCACCAGCACCGGAAGACCGGCCCGATGCAGGTGGACCGCGCCGGCCAGGCCGGCCAGGCCGCCGCCCACCACCAGCACCGGGCGCCGGTCCCTCGTCTCCAAGCGATTCGCAGTCGCCACGGCTCCTCCCCTCGGGCGGCACCGCCGCGGGTGCCGGCCAGGCGCGGCTCTCTACCAGTCGTACTCCACGCGCGGGTCCCTGAGGTACCCCGTGACGGTGCCGCGTACCAGGTCCTCCAGCTGTGCCGGCCGGACGTCTCCGACGAGTTCGCCGCTGCGGTCGACCACGAAGGTCCGCGGCAGCGTCCGTACCGTGGACGCGTCGGACCACAGGGACCGCTCGGCGGGCGGCACGCGGACCTGCAGCCAGTTCGGCGGTCGCTCGCCGTTGCCCGCGGTCGCCGCCGGACCCGCGGCGTCGAGCCCGTCCGGTCCCCCGCCGCCATGATCGAAGACGATGACCGTCAGCCGGTCCGGGTACTCCCGCGCCAGACGGTCGAGCGCGGGTATCGCCGCCTGGCAGGGGCCGCACTGCCGTGACCAGTGGTGCAGGACCACGGCTCTTCCCCGCAGGTCGCCGCTGTCGATGCGCTCGCCGGCCACGGTGGTGAGGGCGAACTCGTAGGGCTGCTCCAGCTCCGGGAACGGCAGCACGTCCAGTCCGCGGGCGCGGGCTTCCCGACGCGCGCTCGCGGCGAGATCACGACGCCCCTCGGCCGTGAGGACCTCGATGCCCAGGCGCGGCAGCAGCGGATGACCGGAGGGTCGGCGGAAGACGAACTCGCCGATTCCCACCAGCTCGGAGCCTGCGACGGCGACGCTGTCCGGCAGCACCGCCTCTCCGGCCGCGTCCAGTGCCACTGCCCGGAACTCGCGGGGGAAGCGTGTGCGATCCTGGGGATGGGCGACGGCCACCTGGAGCAGGTCGGCCCGGTGACGCCGCACCAGCACCGCCAGACCGCCGCGACTGAAGGTCCCCTCCCGCAGGTCCAGGGGCTCGACCGCCCAGCGCCAGCCGGCGTGCGGCGAGAGGGTGAGCGGCGCACCATCGCCCACTGCCGCCGCGGGCGCCGCCGGTCCACGCGCGGGAGCGAGCGCGCACGAGCCCGCCAGCATGGCGACGACGACGATACTCGCGCCCAGGACCAGAAGTCTGCCCAGGTCGACCGCCCGGCCCGGCCCGCCCGCCCGGCCGGGGGCGAAACCGGCGAACCGGCTGACCGGGAACCCGGATCGTGCAGGGGCGCTGGAGCGGGCACGGCTCACGGATGCTCCTCGGTGGGAGACGGGCCGCCCACCGGGGGGCGAGCCGGTCCGCGCGGGTGCGGATCCGGCGCGACGATAACTCACGTGGTAGCGGGTGGTCCAGTCGGCTCAGGGTTTGCGGCCGCGGGCCAGGATGACGGGCGCACCGCGGGCGGCCTCATCTCCTCCGGCGGCGGCCGGCGGCTCTCCGCCCCGGAGATCGGGAGTGGAGACATCGACGTCCACCAGACCGCAGGCGCGCAGCAGCGCCTCCACCTCGTCGCGCAGGAAGCGGGTGTGCACGCTGGCGTCGGGCCGGTGCTGGCCGTCATCTTCCTCGGCGAGGTCGCAGAGGACCAGGTGCCCCTTCGGTCGCAGGTGGTCCGCCAGGTTGTGGACGGTGGTGCGGTAGTCCTCGATGCGGTGGAGTGCCATCAGCGAGACGATGGCGTCGTAGTCCTCCGTCAGGTCGCCGGCCTTCTCCTGCAACTGCATCGCCTCCGCCTCGCCGGCGCGGCTTTCGGCGACCCGGCGCTGCAGGCGCTCGACGATCTCGGGCGAGGTGTCGGCGAAGGTGACGTGACCCACGTGCGGCAGCAGCTGGAACCCGAGCGATCCGTCGCCGGCACCGAACTCGAGCACCCTCGCCGAACTGTCCAGGGTGATGGTCTCGCGGATCCTCTCCGCCACCTGGGCGATCCGCTCGCGGCGGGCGTCGTCACCGCCGCCGCCGGCCTTCGCGTCGAGGTTCTCGCTCATGAACCCGTCTCCTTCGCTGTCCAGGGCTCGTTCGGGGTCTCCGAGAGAATCTCGTGACGACTCGGGGATTTCGCCACTGACATGGGGCAGCGGTCCCGCCGGCACCACGCGCCGGCGGCCGGTGCCGGTGCCGGCCGGAAGCGATGCAGTTAGCTTGACGCCGTCACCAGAACCGTCGAAAGGAGAGTGGCCATGGAGGCACGTCGTCTCGTTCGTCGCCTGGCCGTCGTCGCCGCCCTGCTCGTGCCGCCGGCCGGCACCGTCGCCGCAGCGGCCCCGCTCGTTGCCGCCGATCACGAGATCCGAACCGAAACCGTCGCCTACCAGGCGGACGACACCGCCCTGGAAGGGCACCTGGCATTGCCAGAGGATGCCGCCGGGCCTGTGCCGGGCATCCTGGTGGTCCACGAGTGGTGGGGCCTGAACGACTTCGCGAGGCAGCAGGCGGACGACCTCGCCCGCCGCGGCTACGTCGCGCTGGCAGTCGACATGTACGGCGAGGGCAGGAGCACCGACCACCCGCAGCAGGCCACCGAATGGAGCGGCTGGATACGCGAACACGCCGACGTGGCGCAGCAACGGTTCGAGGCGGCCCGCGAGCTGCTCGCGGACCGGCCGGAGGTCGAGTCCGGCCGGATCGGCGCCATCGGCTTCTGCTTCGGCGGACACGTGGTGCTGTCGATGGCGATGCACGGCGCCGACCTGGACGGGGTGGTGAGTTTCCACGGCGCGCTGCCGCAGGACGGACCCGATTCCGGCACCGAGGTCCAGGCGCGCGTGCTGGTGGCGCACGGAGCCGCCGACGCGTTCATCTCCGAGGAGCAGATCCGCACCTTCCAGCGCATTCTCGGCGACTCCGGCGCGGAGTGGCAGTTCAACATCTATGGCGGGGCCGAGCACAGTTTCACGAATCCGGGTGCAGACGAGCGCGGCATGGAGGGCCTCGCGTACAGCGAATTCGCCGCCCGCCGCTCGTGGCGAGACATGCTCGTCTTCTTCGGCGAGGTGTTCGATCGCCCGGGCTTCGGGTGGTCCGAAGAGTCGCGTGGCCCGGATCGCGGGCCTTGACGGTCGATCAGAGCCCGGGGCCCACGTGCAGCACGGTTTCCGCCCACGGGAATTTCTCGCCGTGCTCCTGCAGACCGGCCCGGACCCGGTACTCGCCGACGGGCAGCACGTCGTCATCCAAACGCCAGCTGCCGTCGGTACGCCGGGTGTGGAGCATGAACTCCTGCGACACGGTGTCGCCGGCGGCGATGGTCAGGCGGCTGGGCTGTGCCTCGTCCGGGCTCACGTGCCAGGGGTCCGTCAGCACCACCTCGGCGTCGTCGATGGTGCGCACCTCGTAGCCGAACTGGTGCTCGGTCATGAAGTCCAGGGTGATGTCCTCGTCCGAGTGGTTGACGACGTACACGTTGAGCAGCGTCTGCGCCCCGGGGGGACGACTGTCGTCGTGCAACAGCACCGACGTCTGCAGGGCGCGCCGGGGCACGGGACGGCCGCTGTCCTGCGCGGGCGCGCAGCCGCCGGCGCCCACCAGCAGCCAGCCGATGCCGGCGAGCGCCGCGATCACGGCGAGCGCGGCGAGCGGCGTCGGCAGGTCGTGCGGGGGTGACTGACGTGGGGAGCGCTGCAGGTCGCTGCCGGTGTCCGGTTGCGAGCTGGAAGACATGGTTCATTCTCCTCGCTGGGTTCTCCAACCCAACCTAGGCGAGGTTCGCGGACTTCGCCGACCGGGGGTCCACGTCACGTCCGGGCGGCCCCACGTGGATCGGTCCGGATCGGCGATGACGAGCGCGACCGCAGGCTTGCGACGGGTGGAACGGGTGGAACGGGTGGAGAACGCAGCCTGATCGGGTCCGTTGACAGCCTCCAGCGCCATGTGTAGCCTGCACCGGTCCCCCGTCCGGAGGTCTGGTGGTGCACCTGTATCGCAACTGGCTGCTGGCCAGTCGCCCGTGGTCGTTCGCGATGACCGCGATCTCGGTGAGCGTCGGCGCCGCGCTCGCGGCGATCGACGGTTCGTTCCACTGGGGCTGGTACCTCCTGACCCTCGTGGGCGCGGTGCTGCTGCATGCGGCCACCAACCTGATCAACGACTACTACGACGTGGCGAAGGGCCTGGACACCAAGGCGGCCGCCACAGCGCAGTACCGGCCTCACCCGATGGTGGAGGGCCTCATCCCGGCCCGGCAGGTGCGCGCGGTCGCGCTGGCGTTATTCGGCGTGGCCACCGTGATCGGGCTGATCCTGGTGGCGGCGCGCGGTTGGCCGATCCTCTGGATCGGTCTCGTCGGTGTGCTCGCCGGGCTGCTCTACACGGCGCCGCCCCTGCAGTACAAGTACGTGGCGCTGGGCGAGTTCTCGGTCTTCCTGATGTGGGGGCCGCTGATGGTGGAGGGCGCCTACTACGTGCAGCGGCAGGCGTTCAGCTGGCAGGCGCTGTGGGTGTCGCTCCCGTTCGGCGTGCTGGTGGCGCTGGTCTTGCTTGCGAACAACATCCGGGACATCGAGCACGACAGCACCCGGCCGGTGAAGACCATCGCGATCCTGCTGGGACGCCGTCGCGGCCTGCACGCGTACCTCGGCCTGATGGTGCTGGCGTACCTGGGCATCGTGGCGATGGCGCTCTTCGGGGTGCTGCCCGCCTGGGTGCTGCTGATCCTGCTCAGCCTGCCCCTCGCGGCCAGGTTGTTGCGGCAGATGACCAGGCAGGTGCCGGCCGACGCCGACGCTCGCACCGCCCAGCTGGACACGGCCTTCGGCGTGCTGCTGGTGCTCTCGCTCGTGCTCGCCGGGCTGATCGGATGAGCGCGCGGGGCCGAAATCCGGTCGCCATGCCGCTGGTGTGGACGCTGGTCGGACTCGCGGTGGTCTTCTGGTACGTGACCTTCGCCCTGCCGTGGTCGATCTTCTGGATCAAGATCTCGGTGGCGGCGGCTGCGCTGGCCGGTCTCTCGCTGCTGCTGCGGCCTTCGCTGCGCGAGCAGCTCATCTTCGGCCGCCGGGCCTGGATCGAGGGCGTGGTGGCGGCGGCGGCGCTGTACGGGATCTTCTGGCTGGGCCGCGCGGCGGCCACGATCATCCTGCCGTTCGCTTCCGAGCAGATCGGCGCCATCTACGCCCGGGGCGGCAGCTTCCCGCCGGCGGCGATCTTCCTGCTCCTGCTGCTGGTCACCGGACCGGCCGAGGAGATCTTCTGGCGCGGCTTCCTGCAGGGGCGTCTCATGGAGCGGTACGGGGCACGGTCCGGATGGCTGATCGCCTCGGCCATCTACGCCGGCGTGCACCTGTGGTCGCTGAATCTGATGCTCGTGGGGGCAGCCGCCGTCGCGGGACTCTTCTGGGGCTGGCTCTACTGGCGCTGGGGGCGCCTGGCGCCCGTGATCATCTCGCATTCCCTGTGGAGCGCCGTGATCTTCGCGGTGGCGCCGATGCCCTGACCTCCCCGACTCCCGCGACGCCTCGACATGTTATTTGAGTAACATAAGTGCTACAGGTCGTTTGGCACGTCAAGGCCCATATTATAGCCAAAAGGTAGGATTACGCCTGACGAGAGGTCCTTCCATAGATCAAGTGACTTGTCCTGTTCCGAAAAATCTGTTAGGCTGCCAACAGGTTTCGGCCCCGGGTTATCGCCGGGCGTTCCCCGGATCAGGAATGGGGTCGTTTCAGATCCCGGTCGCCGGTTTCGGCGGCTGTTTGCGAAGTATTTTTTACGAAAGGAACCTCCCATGCGCAGACTGCTCATGCTCGCTCTCGCACTGTGTCTGCTCGCCGTCCCCGCCGCAGCCCGGACCGTCTTCGACTACGGCTGGGAAGATGGCGGCACGATCCTGGGGCAGTACGGCAACATCGAAGCCTACAACGTCTGTTTCACGACCGACCCGGTCCATGCCGGCTGCTACTCGCTGAAGCTGGTGGATCAGGACGCGGGCACCCCGCAGGCCTACGTGGCGGCCGTCTGGAACCTGGTGGACGGTGACGTGGTGACGGCCGGTTTCTGGCGCTACGACACGACGCCCGCCGCCTATCCCTCCGCGCGCATCTGGGGCCACTGGAACGACTCGCTGCCCGGCGACATCAACGGCTACAACGGCAGCGCGAGCGGCAATTACGATTACGGCCCGGGCGAGGGCTGGGACTACGTCGAGTTCAGCTGGACCGTGTCCAGCGGCCACACCGGCCTGATCGTGGAGGCCCGGACCTACGGCGACCCGGGTGCCGAGGTCTGGATCGACGATCTGCACATCGACATTCCGGACCACGCGTACGTCCAGGTTCCCGGCGAGTGCCCGGTGTCCGCCGAGGAGCAGACCTGGGGTGGCGTGAAGGCGATGTTCCGCTAGCCCGACGTTCGCAGCGGACGCGAGCGCGGAACGATGAGCGATGATGCCGGGGCGGTGGCGCGTGCACCGCCCCGGTCCTTCAGGAGACCGTTCCTGCCGTCGGCCGGGCGGCCGGTCGCATCACCGGTCCAGTTCCTCGAGCAGCTTCAGGTGATGTTCGTAGGGCGTGGCCAGCCAGCTCTCCGCGGTGGCGGCGCCCTGGCGTCGCGAGATCAGGCTCACCTTCAGGGCTGCGGTCTCGTCGGGCGCCTCGTAGATGTCCATGAAATCGTAGCGTCCCAGCAGCGCGTAGTGCGCCAGCCACTTCACTCCGGGCGCCTTGGCATGCACCTGCTGCATGAAGGCCTCGCCGCGGCGCCGGCGGTCGGCGGCGTCGTTGATCTCGCTGGGCGTGAGCTTGGTCATCAGCACGAAGATCGGCATCGCTTCCCTCCTCCCTTGCCCGGATGATTCATGAGCGGCCTGCTGCGGCTGGGGTTAGCCCGTCTTGCGCCCGACCAGCAGTCCGCTGGCCCGTGCGACACGGTGCTCGGCGAGGTCGCCGAACCCCACCGCTTCCAGCACCATGCGGGTCTCGGTCCACGTGTAGCTCTTCCCCTCGCGGGTGCCCACGAGCATGTTCACCGCGAAGCGCGCAGCCTGGGCCGGCTCGGTCCGCGAATCGTCGAGGAAGAAATCCTTCACCACGATGCGGCCGCCGTCGTTCAGGGCGTGGGCGGCGTGCGCGAACAGCTTGCCGGTCTCCGCCGGCGACAGGCTGTGGATGATGTTGGAGAGGTAGACCACGTCGAAACCGTGGCCGAGCCGATCGGTGTGGAAGTCGCCCGCGACGACGTCGATCCGGTGCTCGAGGCCCGCCGCGGCGATCTCGTCGCGGGCGATGGGCACCACCTCGGGGAGATCGAAGACGACGCAGTGCAGGTCCGGAAAGCGCCGGGCGAAGGTGATCGACGCCGTGCCCGGGCCGCCACCGACGTCGAGCAGGCGCAGGCCGCCGGAGAGGTCCACCACGTCCGCCACCTCGGCACTCGATCGGATCGAGATGTCCTTCATGCCGAGAATGAAGGCCCGCAGTTCCTCGGGCGGCCGCTTCCCCTCCTCCCGGGGCACCGGTTCGCCGGTCCGAACGACGCTGTCGAGGTGGGCCCAGCGCTTCATCAGGTGGAAGTTGTGCTCGAGGATGGCGGCCATCGAGCCCTCGCCATCGGGCAGCACCAGCGGCGCCACGTCCTCGCGCAAGCGGAACCGTCCGTCGTCACCGCGCTCCAGGACGCCGGCGGGCACCAGCGCCAGCAGCAGCACCTCCAGCGCGCGCGGATCGAGCTGGCGGGCGCGGGCCAGTTCCACGGCCGTGCGTCCGGGACCGGGATGCCCCGGCCGCTGCGGATCGCCGAGCGCGGCGAGCACGCCCAGCGCCCCGGCGGTGAGGAGGATGGCGGAGTCCTGGTAGCCGGTCATCAGGGCGTCGATGCGGGGGCGGTCGGATCCTGTCATGCGCTGCGGCTCCTTGGCTCGCGCCCGCACGACACGCAGGCGGCGGTCGAGAGCCGCCTCCACGTGGAGTCGTGCGCGCCGGTCTGCTCGAAGGTCGACCAGCGACAAGCTGCGCACGAAATCCGCGATCAGCCAGCGCGCTCTCCGGCGCCGCCTCGCCGTCGCGCCTCCCCCTGCAGGCGAATGACCGCGAATGCCGCTCCCTGCGGATCGCGCAGGATGGCGAAGCGCCCCACGCCGGGCGCGTCGTAGGGGCCGGCCGTCAACTCGCCGCCCAGGTTCTCCGCGCGCTCCACCGCAGCGTCGCAGTCGGCCACGGCGAAGTAGACCAGCCAGTGCGGCGGCACCCGGCCCCAGTCCTTCTGGATCTGCACCATGCCTGCGGCCGGCTGGCCGGCCGCCTCGAACGTGGTGTAGGGCATGCCGCCCAGCTCGGCCGTATGGCGCTGCCACCCGAAGACCGCCGACAGGAAGACGCCGGCCGCCTCGGGGTCGGGCGTCATCAGCTCGTTCCAGCAGAGGGTGGCGATCTCGCCCTTCAGGTGGGCGCCGGCGGTCCGGAGCGGTTCCCAGGCGCAGACGGTGGCGCCGGCCGGGTCCTGGATCACAGCCATGCGACCCAGGTCGAACACATCCATCGGCTCGAGGATCACCTGCCCGCCGTGCTGACGGGCGCGGTCCACCACCTCGCCGGCGCTGGAAACGCTGACGTAGCTCGACCAGCTCGAGGGAATGCCCATCTTAGCCTGCTGGGCGGTGCGCTGGTAGAGGGCGGCCACGTTCCGGCCGTCCTTCAGCAGCATCGTGTACAGGGTGTCCTCGGCGACGGGGTCGTCCTGGGCGTCCCAGCCGAACAGCTCACCGTAGAAGCGCTTGGCCGCCTCGGCGTCGGACGTCATCAACTCCACCCAGCAGAACGTGCCCGGCGGATGCTCGGTCGACTCGGGCATGACACCACCTCTCGCTGACGGGGGGCGCTCCGGTGGACGCTCCGGCTCGAGGTCCGATGACCCTGAAGATGAAGCCTAGCGCAGCGGCACCGTCGCCGCCAGCCCCTCGCCGGGCCAGCCCCTCGCCCGGCCAGCCCCTCGCCCGGCCAGCCCCTCGCCCGACCCGCGCGGGCGCCGGGCGCCGAAGTTTCGGTGGCCAGGCGGCGGCAACCGTCCTATGAATCACGGTCATGGCCTGGACGATCCTCAAGCTCTGCACCAGTCGCGCCTGGGGTGGCATGGAGATGAGCATGGCCACCTCCTGCGAACGTCTGCGCGGGCGGGGTCACGAGGTGGTTCCGGTATGCGCGCCGGACTCTCCGATCGCCGAGCGACTGGCCGCCCGCGACTTCCAGGCCCTGCCCTTCGACCTGCGGGGCAAGTTCCATCCACGCCTGGCCTGGCGGCTGGGCAACCTGATCCTCGCGCGCGGAGTGCACCTGGTGCACTGCGACTGGTCCCACGACCTCTTCTCGGCGGTGCCCGCGCTGGCGAGAGCGCCGCGCGTGCCGCTCGTCCTGCAGAAGCACGTCGGCGTGATCCGACCCAAGCGACTGCCCGTGCACGTCTGGCTGTACCGGCGGGTGGATCACACGATCGCGATCAGCGATGTCATCCGGCGCAACTTCGTCGCCATGCACCCGGTCGGTGCGGAGCGCGTGTCGATGCTGCACCACGGCGTGGATCCGGACCGGTTCACGCCCGTGCCCTCGGTGCGCGCGCGGGTGCGTCGCGAGCTGGGCGTGCAGGACGACGAGGTGCTGGTCGGCATCGTGGGGCGGGTGACCCCGGCAAAGGGCCACCCCGAGTTCCTGGCCATGGCCCGGCGGCTCGTGGCGGACGGGCTGCCCGTGCGCTTCGTCGTCGTGGGCGAGCCCACCCGCGGCGAGGAACTGGAGGGGCAGGCCATTCTCGCGAGCATCGCCGAGCACGGCCTGCAGGACCGCGTGATCCTGACGGGGTTCCGCGACGACGTTCCCGACCTGCTGAACGCCATGGACGTCTTCGCCTTCCCCTCCCATGCCGAGGCGTTCGGCATGGCCCTGGTCGAGGCCATGGCCGCCGGCCTGCCCGCGGTCTCGAGCGATTGCGACGGCGTCGTCGACATCGTCGTGCAGGGCGAGACGGGCTTCATGGTGCCGCCTCGCGACGCTGCGGCACTCACCGCCGCCGTGCAGCGCCTGGTGGAGAATCCGGGGCTGCGCCGCGAGCTGGGTGCGGCGGCGCGGCGGCGGGTGCTGGAGCACTTCACGCAGGAAGGCTATGAACGACGTCTCGAGGAGCTCTACGGGAGCTTGATCGCCCGGCGGCGGGGTCGCGGCTGACGCCGGCGGCGGCCGCCCCGCCGGCGGCGGCACCGCAGCGTGCCGGTCCCCGCAACTCACCCCGTCGACGCCATCCGCGACATTTCAATCCGACGTCGCCACCCGGGCGCTGGTCCTGGCCAGCACGATCGCGGAGCTCTCGGACATGCTCCGGTACATACGCGTGAACCGCCGGGTCTCCGGCGCGTCGTAGGGCTCCTGGTTCATGGCCCAGCGGAAGGAGATGGGCTGGTACCACAGGGTCGCCGTGAGCGTGAAGGGACCGCGCCGGTCGCCCACCTCCACCCGGTAGCGCACCCGGTCGAGGCCGCCGACGAAGTCGCCGTCGTCGCGCGCGGCGCCCTGCACCGCGATATCCTCGCCGGCGGTCGTCTTGTCGAACCCCTCGGGAACGATGCGGTTGTCCTTCACGTAGCCGACGGCCGACAGCAGCCCGGTGGTGACCCGGCCGTCGCGCGTCATCATGATGGATTCGTAGATCTGCACCTGCTCGGGATCGGTGATGGTCCGGTGGTGGTGCTCGTAGCTGTCCGGGTCACGGTCGTTGTCGTTCCCGACGATCAGCCCCGACGGCTCCAGCGCCCCCGACTCGAAGAACACGGCCCCGCGGCCGTCGCGCACGGTCACGTGCAGCCAGACCCGGCGGGACGGGTAAGCGGTGGGCAGCTTGTGGCCCGCCAGGTTCTCCACCTGCAGCCGTGCGGTCAGGTGGCCGTCCGCAACGCCCGCGCTGTCCACCGCCAGCGTGGCGGCTTCGGTGCGCAGGAACTCCATCGTGCTCGCGCGCGTGCGGGCCAGTTCCTGCGGCAGTGCGGCGACGGCCAGCTCGTCGCGATACCGGTTCAGCATCGAGAGCACGAAGAAGTTGCCGCCGCGGAACACGTGCGGCGAGAATTCCTCGCGCGGCTGGGGCAGGACCGAGGTCGGCGCCTGCAGACCGGCGAGAGCGGGCATGTGGCACGACTGGCAGCTGCGCGATTCCGCGAAGTCGCTGTGCCGCCACTCGAGGTACGGCACCTGCTCGGGCAGCGTTCCCACGACTTCACCGTCCGGTCCGAGCGCGTGCGTGTAGAGCGTGTGGCAGGTGGCACAGAGTTCCGGATCCTGGATGTGGTCGCCGCGCACCGGCTCCAGCCCCGTGGCCGAGTGCATCACGCGCGTGCGGCCGGCGTCCACGTCGTGAGGTCCGAACGCCGGTCGCCGCGACCAGAGCGGGCGTTCGGTGGCCACCACGAAGCCGCCGGTAAAGCTCTCCTCGGTGCCCAGCCCCGCAGCCTGGATCTGGTGACACGCGCTGCAGGAGACGCCGTCCAGCGCCAGCCGGTTCGTCCGCGGGTCGCCCGCGGCTGCCGCTGCTCCGGGCTGCGCAGGCGGTAGATGCGCGAAGATCTCGCCCGTCTGCCCCTGAGCGTGTGCCTCGAACCGCGCCATCGGCAGGTGGCAGATGGCGCACTCGTCCTCGATCGCCGCCTGGGCGGCGGGATGATCCATCACCTCGCGCCGGACCGCCGCCTGCCAGTAGGGGTCGCGCGCGGAATGAGCCATGATGCTGGAACGCCAGTCGAAACCGATGGAGACGTCGCCGCCGTCGCTGGCGACCAGGCCGTTGTGGCAGGCCTGGCACTGGTCGGCGGAGACGAAGAGTTCCGGCACCGGCGCCGCGGCCGCCGCCGAGTTCGCCGGCGCCGCCGGCGCGGCGGACGCGACGGACGCGACGGACGCGACGAGGGCGACGAAACCCGCGGCGACGACCAGCGCGAAGGGATTCACCGTGCGGCACATGCTGTTCTCCTTCCCGTGACCGGCGTCACCATCCCTCGGTCAGACCGCCGTCGAACCAGTCCCACAGGATGTACAGGTAGATCTCCGTCGGACGATCCGCCGCGTCGGTGAGCGGCAGGCGGACGGCGAGGTTGCCCAGGACATGCTGCCGGGTGTTCAGGGAGACCTGCACCTGGGGAGCCAGGTCCCACTGCACGTCCGCTCCCGACACCAATTCGCGGGAGCCGAGCAGCTCCACCATGGGGCTCCAGGCGCGGCCCCAGTGGGCCTGCTCGAACGTGCGGCCCCAGACCCCGCGCCAGAAGCCCTCCTCGCCGGTCCGGTCGCGATCGAAGGGCAGCTCGGCCCCGCCCTGGAATTGCAGGAAGCCGAGGTCCGCGGGCAGGATCTGACCATAGGTGAGGAACGGCTCGAAGACGGTGGTTCCCGACCCGAAGCCGTCGTCCTCGTCGCCAGTGGGCAGGACGAACTCCGCGGTGGCGGTGACGATGCTGCCGGCGGCGAGGCTGTGCCACATCACCCGCTTGAGGCCCAGGGCCACGTCGCCCAGGCCCGCCTCCCAGCCGTCGGTGGCGGATCCGTCGGCCGAGGCCGGATCCAGGCGCTCGCGCAGCGTGAACGGCACCGCCACCTCGAGTTGGTTGCGGACCCCGAGACGCTTCCCGTACAGCAGCTCGACCGGGATCTCGGTGCGCCCCTCCACGGTGGCCCCCACCGTGAGCACGGCCTCGTCCTCGGGGAAGGCCTTCTCGGTGAACATGGCCCGCGGCAGGTTCAGATCGCCGCGCGGCCAGGCGTCGTCGCCGCAGAAGCCGCGCACGTGGTCGACGGCGCGCTGGATCTGATCCACGTCGAGAGTGTCGCCGAAGGCGGGCATCATCGGTGCGAACCCGCGCGCCGGCCCACCCTGGTGGGTGACGGCCACCCAGTCGGCGTCCGGCTCGCGGCTCGCGAAGCTGCAGTCGGTGAAGTCGGGCATGGGGGTGTCGAACGCCAGCGTGCTCGGAGGCGCCCCGGTTCCGTCCATCCCGTGGCAGGCGGCGCAGGCCGCGGCGTAGATCTCGCGGCCGGCGAGTCGCGTTCCGGCCGGGTCGGCTGCCGCACCCCGTGCGGGTGCCGGTGCCGCCATCAGCACCGCCGCCAGCGGCACGAGGAGAGCGGAGGTGCGAAGGAACGTCGCAAGCTTGGCGAGCGGGTGCGAACAGGCGATCGGGTGCATGCAGACCTCCCGTCGTGCCAGCGAGAATGTGTCCGGCGCCGGTGGATCCCTGCAACACTTACGACATTCGTCGCGGGGCTGCCACGAAGCGATCCGATGGGATCTATGGCTTCGCCGAAACCGACACCAGGCATACGGCCGAACGGGCGCCGGGCTACCGCTCCGGCGGATCGTCCGCGGCCCGGTGCCCGACGGTCATGCAGAGAGTCACCCGCTGCTCCGGCGCCAGCGCCAGCGCCTCGTGGATGGCCTCGCGGTCGATCAAGCCACGGACCACGCACGCCAGCCCGGTCGAGGCGCACTGCAAGTAGACGTTCTGCGCCATGAACGCGGTGTCCGCCCCCATGTAGAGGTCGCGCAGGTCGTCGGGGCAGCCGGCCATCCGCCGGGCGTCCGCGACGAAGACCAGGTTCAGCGGGGCGGTGGCGCAGAACGCCTGTCGCCCGGCCACGGCGCGCAGGTCGCGGGGGCTCACCCGCTGCAGGGAGTGGGTGGTGGGCCAGTAGAGGAAGGCGCCTTCCGGCAGCGTCAGATAGACGTCCACCTCCTGCCAGTTGCGAGCCGACGGCGCGGTCCGCTTCCCGCTCTCGGGCCGGTTGATTCCGCACGCGGCCCACAGCAGATCGGCGAGTTGTTGCCGGTCGAGCGGTCGGTCCTCCGCGAAGGTTCGATCGGTGCGGCGGTCGGCCAGGCACTCCTGCAGCGGCCGGCCGCCTCCGCTCGGAGCCGGCAGGGGCTGTTCCGGTGCCTGGGCCGCGAGAGCGGCCACGTCCGGCGCAGGCCTGGACGGGGCGTCTGCCGCCGTCGCCGGCGTGAAGGAGGCGAGGACCAGGAGCACGCTCGTGATCAGGATATGCATCGCCGTCATGGATCGTCCTTCCGCTCGAACCGGTTGCTGACGAATTCAGGTCCGCACGATTCCGGCTCGTCGCCGCTCCGGCGGCGGGACTCCGATCGCCACGGGCGAGCCGTGATCATCGGGCCGTCAGAGGCCGGCCTCGACCAGACGACCCGGCGGAACGATCCACAGCTCCGTCTCGCCGAGCGCCATCAGCACGAGCCGATCGAGGTCGTACCCGGAGCCGGGCGCAGCCTCCGCCGCGAGGCGCACCCGGAAGACGGCGCCGGCCTGCAGCACGGCGCGGGTCACCTCGCTGCCGTCGGCGAGGAACTCGCTGACCCGCAGGTTTCCCAGCCGCACCGACCCGTCGCAGGGACCGCCGGGATGGAAGAGCTGCTCCGGCGCCAGCTCCACCGACAGACGCTCCTTCTCCACGCGCCGGACCACCTCGCGCCGTCGCGCGAAGAGGCGCACGTCGCGCTGGAACGTGAATACGAGAGCGGAGCCGGGCAGGAGTTCGTTCATGCTGCCGAGCATAGGCGCGGGTGGGGCATCCGTGCAACCGCGGGAGGCCTCCGGCTTGACGCGCGCCGGTCCGCCGGCTAGACTGGACCGGTCCGTTAGGGGTGGCTGGAAGGCCTGAGATGACACCCTTGGAACCTGACCCGGGTCATGCCGGCGTAGGGAAACGGGAATCTCGCTCTCCTCATGCCACCGGCCCATCGCGGAGCCGGTCTCGTTTTTTTCGGCTCCCCGGCATCGAACCACCGAGGTGAGATCATGCTCGCTCGCGCGCGCACGTTCCTCGGGGTGGCCGGGACCGTGGCGACCTCGATCGCCCTCTCCCTGACCGTCCCTGCCGTCGGCACGGCCGGATCTGCCGCGGCAGCGTCCCCCGCGACCGCCGGCGCCGGCCTCCAGCCCCCGCCCGAGGCCGCCGTCCTCGCCCCTCCCGACTCCGTTGACGCCGCACTCCAGTTCTATGCCGACGACGTGGTGGTCACCGCGTCGCGCTACGACACCGACGTCCACCTGAGCCAGACCAACCTCACCGAGGCGCAGATCCGGCTGCGCCAGACCAGTCGCGACATCCCCATGCTGCTCGAGGGCGTGCCGGGCCTGTTCGCGTACAGCGACGCGGGCAACGGCATCGGCTACACCTACCTGAACATCCGCGGTTTCGACCAGCGCAAGGTCGGTGTGCTGGTCAACGGCATTCCCCTGAACGATCCCGAGGACCAGAAGGTCTACTGGGTGAACCTGCCCGATCTCGCATCCAGCCTCGAGGACATCCAGGTGCAGCGCGGGATCACGAACTCCATCGGGGGCGTGACCGCGGTGGGCGGCACGGTGAACCTGGTGACGGAACTGCTTGACGATCACCCCGACGGCCGCTTCGCCCTGGAGACCGGGAGCTTCGGCACCAGCCGGCGCACCCTCAGCTACCAGACCGGCAATCTCGGCGAGAGGTTCGCCACCGGCCTGCGCATCAGTCAGATCGAGAGCGACGGGTCGCGCGACCGTTCCGGCAGCGAGCTGTGGGCGGTGTTCTGGAGCGGACGCTATCAGGCGAACGGTCACCGCCTCACGGCGCACGTCTTCACGGGGCACGAGGTCACGCAGCATGCCTGGTGGGCCATCGACGAGCAGCGGCTGGAGAACGATCGCACCTTCAATCCCGAGACCTACCACAACGCGGTGGACGACTTCCGCCAGCCTCAGTACCAGGTCCACCACGAGGTGGACCTGGCCGACGACGTGCTGCTGCGCAACTCGGTCTACCTCATCCACGGCGAGGGCTACTACGAGAACCTCGTGCAGCCGTCGCCCTGGGACGCCGACTGGGCGCAGCGCTACAGTCTCGACTTCTACCTCGGCCTCGCCGATACCGCCCAGCCCCGCCTGGTGCGCCAGCTCTGGGTCGACAAGGACCAGGTCGGCTGGGTGCCCAGCGTGGCGTGGGACCATCCGCGGGGGCGGCTGGTGGCGGGCGGCGACGCCTATACCTTCCAGAGCCGTCACTGGGGCGACGTCATGTGGGTGGAGGGGTTCGGCACCGACGCCACCATCGACGGGCTCACCTACCACGATTTCACCGGCGACAAGGTGGCCTGGTCCGCCTTCGTCAACGAACGCTACGAGGTCCTGCCGCGCCTGACCCTGCTGGCCGACCTCCAGTATCAGTACCGCCGCTACGAGTTCCAGCAGAACCCCGTCGGCAGCTTCCGCGGCGCCCTGCTCAACGCCTATGAGGTGGAATACGACTTCTTCAATCCCAAGGGCGGCCTCTTCTGGGAACTGCCCGGACGCGTGGGCTCCGGCAGTCTGGGCGTCTACGGCCACGTGGCCGTCACCCACCAGGAGCCGTCGTCGCGCGACCTCTGGGACGCCTGGCAGGGACCCGAGGATCTCGGCGTGACGCCGCTCTTCGCCACGGTGGACACGGTCCGCGGTCCCGGCGGCGAGGTGCGCCGCCTGGAATGGTCCGACCCGCAGGTGGTGGAGGAACGCTTCGTCAACTGGGAAGCGGGCGTGGTCTGGCGCGGCGAGCGTGTGTCGCTCACCGTGAACGGATACTGGACCGAGGTGGACGACGAGATCGTCGTCACCGGCATCATCGACGAGATCGGCTACCAGGAGCGGGTGAACGCCGAGCAGACGTATCACCGCGGCATCGAGCTGGGGCTGCGAGCCTGGCTGGGTCGACGCCATACCCTGGCGGTGGCGCTCTCGCGCAGCTGGGACCGACACCAGAAGTTCCTCCACGAGACCGCCGAGGGAGTTGCGGCGGACTTCTCCGGCAATCGCATCGCGCTCTTTCCGGAGTACCTGGCGTCGGCGAGCGTGGTCAGCGAGTGGGGGCCGCTGGTCACCGACGTGCGCCTGCGAACGGCCGGCCGGCAGCACCTGGACAATACCGGCAGCGACGAGCGGACCATCGATCCATGGGCGCGGCTGGACCTGGGTCTGCAGTGGCGGCTGGGGGGCACGCAGGGAGCCGGCGGGTCGACCGGATTGACGGCGTACCTGCAGGTCTTCAATGTGCTGGACGCGGAGTACGAGACCTGGGGATACTATGACCTGTTCGCGGCCGTGCCCGGCAACCAGAAATTGCCCGCCGCGCCGCGTCATTACCTGGCGGGCGTGCGTTACGAGTTCTGACGCGGGATCACCGATCCGGAGAGCCGCATGATCTACGATCAGGAGAAGGGCGGGGCGGCGTGCCCCATCTTTCCGCAACGAGGGCGGCGGGCCGTGGTGCTGTGCGACGGCCCGCCGCCCGACGACGACCTGCTGGAGTACTGGCTCACCGGCGCCGACCTCTTCGTCTGCACCGATGCTGCCGGATATCCGTACGACCACCTGCCGGTGAAGCCGCACGTGGTCATCGGCGACTTCGATTCCCTCACCGGACGCATCCTCTCCGGTCGCGAAGGGCCGCGCTTCCTGCAGGTGGACGACCAGGACACCACCGACTCCGAGAAGGCGCTGCTCTACCTGGAGAGCGAGGGGTTCAGTGAGGCGGTGATGGTGGCGGCCGACGGCTGGCGGCTGGACCACACCCTGTACAACTGTCACCTCCTGGAGCGGTTCGCGGGCCGGATGCGCATCTGCCTGGCCACCTACGACGCCGATTGCGTGCGCGTGGCGCCGGATGATCCGATCGCCTGGAACCTGCCGGTGAACACGCGCTTCTCGCTGCTGCCGCTGGCGGGCCCCGTGCGGGGCGTGGTGCTGGAGGGCGCGCGCTACCCCGTGCTGGGCGGCGAGGTGTTCGTGGGTGGCCCCGCGACCATCAGCAACCAGGTGGTGCAGTCGCCGCTCCTGCTCTCGCTGCGCGAAGGGTCGCTGATCGTGTCGGTGGAACGCGGCCCCGCCGAGACGGCCGGCGACGACGCCGACCTCGACCCGGACCTCGATCCGGATGCCGACGCCGACGAGCCCGACGATCCGCGATGAGATGATTGCGGCGGCGGTCTATGCGCTCTTCCTGATCTACGCCGTGGCGCGGCTCTTCCGGCGCCCGGCGGGCGATGCCGCCGACTACATCGTGGCCGGCCGGCGACTCTCGCTGCCCGGCTTCACCGCCTCGCTGGTGGCCACCTGGTACGGCGGCATCCTCGGCGTGGGGGAATACGGCTGGACATACGGCCTGGCCAGCTGGTTCGTGTTCGGATTGCCGTATTACCTCGCGGCCGGTCTCTTCGCCTTCTTCATGGCGGGCCGCGCCCGCCGCAGCCGCGCCCTGACCATCCCCGATCAGCTCGAACGCGCCCACGGACGTCCCGCGGCACTCGCCGCGGCCGCGGTGCTGGCCGTGATGACGGCACCCGCGGCATACGTCCTGATGCTCGGCGTCCTCGTGCAGCTGGCCACCGGGTATCCGCTGTGGGTCGGCGTGACGGTGGGCACCGCTCTCTCGGTGAGCTACGTGTTCCGGGGCGGTCTGCGCGCGATCGTGGGCACGGACATGGTGCAACTCGCGCTCATGTTCCTGGCGTTCCTGGTGCTGGTGCCTGCCTGCGTGGCGCGCTGGGGCGGCTGGTCGTTCCTGGCGGCGTCGCTGCCGGCCGGTCACCTGCAGCCCGCCGGGGGGCAGCCGTGGCAGGCCCTGGCGGTGTGGTACTTCATCGCCCTGCAGACGCTGGTCGAGCCCACGTTCTACCAGCGGTGCTACGCGGCCCGCGATGAGCGCACGGCGCGGCGCGGCATCCTCCTGGCGATCGGCTTCTGGCTGGTGTTCGACGCGCTCACGACCGCGGCCGGGCTCTATGCGCGCGCGGTGCTGCCCGATCTGGACCAGCCGGTGGCGGCCTTCCCCGCCCTGGCCGCGGCCACGCTCGCTCCGTTCTGGCAGGGCGTGTTCCTGGTGGGATTGCTGGCGACCATCATGTCCACCGTGGACAGCTACGCCTTCGTATGCGCCATCACCCTGGGGCGCGATCTGATGGGGCGCTGGCGGGCGCCGGCCGGCGTGCCCCGGGAGGAGGCAGAGCCCCCGCTGGCGTGGATCCGCGCGGGGCTGGTGGTGACGGCGGCACTGGCGGTGGTGCTCGCGCTGACGGCCCGATCGGTGGTCGGGCTCTGGTACCACCTGGGCTCGGTGGCCACGCCGGTGCTGCTGGTGCCGCTGGCCCTCGCCCAGGCCGGGCGCGAACGACCTCCGCGGCGCACCGCCTGGCTGATGGCGGTCACCGGCGCCGTCACGGCGGGCTGGCTGCTGGCCGGTCGCGGCGCCCCCTTCCTGGGAGTAGAGGCCATCTTCCCGGGCCTGCTCGTCTCCGCGCTGCACCTGCCGCCGGGACGGTCTCGACCGAGGGCTCGAGGGGGGTGACCGGCGGCTCGAGGGGGATGACCGGCGGCCGACGGCGTGCTATGGTTCGCGCAGCCGCCGCTCCTCGCCCCGATCCCGCGCAGCCCGAGGTCGATCCCGTCTTGTCCGTCGCCGTGCACGAGATCCCGCTGAGCCGGTCCACGCTGGATGCAGCCGCCGAGCTGCTGCTCGACCGCTGCCCCGGCACGGCCGAGGGGGACATGACCGCAGCGCTGGTGCTGCTGCCGTCGCGGCGCGCGGGGACCTCCCTGAAGCACCGGCTCCTCGAGCTCTCCGGACGGAGCGCGCTGCTCCTGCCTGCGATCACCACACCCGGCGAACTGGCGGCACGCCTCGCGCCGGCTCTCGAGGTCCATCCGGCGGCCGACGACCTGGCGGCGACGCGGCTCGGCCTGCGGCTCGCGGGCTTGCCGTGGACCACGCCGGGCGACGGCGCGGCGGCCGGAATGGCCGAGGAGCTGGTCGACCTCTTCGACGACCTGCGCCGCCACCAGGCGCTCGACCTCCTGCTGGGCGAGGACGCCGCGACCGAGCTGGCCGTGGGCGCGAACGAGGTCGAGCTGTTCGAGCGCGATCGGTCGCGGCTCGCCGACGCCTGGCGGCTGTACCGCGCTGCCGTGCCCCGCGATGGCACCGACCTGCTGGCCGGGGTTGCGGCTCTCGTCGCCGAGCACGGCGTTTCGCCGCCGGCGCCGGCGCTCGTGGTGGTCGCCGGCTTCAGCCGCCTCGATCCGCTGGAGGCGCGTCTGGTGCGCGCCCTGCTCGGCAGCGCAAAAGGTCACGTGCTGGTGCCCGCATTTTCCGACCCTCTCGCGCGCCGGATGCTGGCCACCTATGCGGCCTCCGATCCGGCGCTCGCCCCGGACGGTCCATCGGGGCGGGCTCTGGCGCGCCTTCTGGACGACGCGGCCGAGCATCCCGGGGCGGCGGGGCCCGGTTCGACGGCGGCCGCGGACCTGTCGTGCCTGGCGGATCGCCTGGCCGCCCTGGGACCGGAGGTCGAGGCGGAACTCGCGGAAGGGGGCCGGGTGGGCGTCGTCTCCTGCGCGGATCCGGAGCACGAGGCGGCCACGGCGGCGGCGGCCGTGGTGGAACGGCTGGCGCGGGACGGCGGGCGTGCGCGCATCGGCGTCGCCACGGCGGATCGGGCCCTGGCCGCCCGGATCATCGCCCACCTGCGCGACGCGGGCGTCGACGTCGACGACTCGGGCGGCGTCTCGCTGGGCCGGCTCCCGGCCGGCGTGCTGGCCCATGCCATCGTCCAGGCGGTGCAGACGGGGTTGCGGCCGGCGGAACTGGTGGAGGTGATCACGCATCCCGACGTGACCCTCGGGCGTACCGGGGCCGACCGGCGGTGGTGGGCGCTGCGTCTCGAAGCGATGATCCGGCGCCAGAGCACTCCCACGCTGGCTGCGCTCAGGCGCCGCGCGCGCGACTGGGACGAGCATGCCGACGAGGTCCGGGGCGGGGGCGGCATGGCGGTTTTCGTCGAGACCCTCGTGCGGGCGTTCGCGCCGCTGACCGGCGCCACGGACCGCGCCGCCGAGGGAGCCGACGTTTGGGGGGCGCGCTTCACCGAGACCTGGGCGCGGCTCGCACCGGGATGCTCGCTCGAGGGCGGGGGCGGCGCATCCGAACGGCAGGACCTGGCCGCGCTCGCCGGGCTCCTGGACCGCCTCGCGGCGGCGGCGCTGGAGCGACCACCGGCGGCCCTGCCACCGCTGGCGCGCCGCGTCTGGGCCGCCGAGCTGTTGCGTCTGATCCGGACCGAGGAGGTGCGGCCGCACCGCGAGCCGTTCCTCCCCGTGCAGGTGACCGGGCTGCTGGAGGCGCGTCTGGAGCGCTATGACCTGCTGCTGGTGGCCGGACTTGCCGACGACGTGTTTCCGGGCCGGCAACCTCGCCCGGTATTCCTCGGCGATCGGCTGCGCCGCCGGCTCGGCCTGCCCGGCTGGCGAGAACGGCAGGGCGAACAGGCCGAGCTGTTCCTGCGCCTGCTGCACGCGGCCGACGAGGTGCGGCTGAGCTGGCCGCGCGAGCGCCAGGGGCAACCCACGCTGCCATCGCCGTTCCTGGTGCGGCTCGGCCTCGGCCGTCCCGATCCGTTCCCCGAGGCGCCGCCGCCGCCGTCGTGGCGCCCCGTGAACGCCGCGGTGCCGTCGTCCCGGGACCTGGCTGCGCGCGAGCACACGTTCCGCGCCGAGCGGGCGGGGTCTGCGGCCTCCGCGAGCCTTCCGCCCGTGGCGAGCATCAGCCACTCCCAGATCGGGACCTTCGCCGACTGTCCGCACCGCTGGTTCCTGGAGCGACGGCTGCGGCTGCGCCAGGAGGAGGACGTGGTGGCGGCGTTCCGGCGCCAGGACTACGGCAGCCGCGTGCACGAGACCCTGCGTGACTTCCTGGCGGCCGGCGGTCTCGGGCTGGCCGCGATCGCGGCCGGCGATGTGACGCGGGCGGAGCGGGTCCTGCTCGAGCTGGCGGAGGAGCGCGTGGCCGGCGGTGCGGACGACCTGCCTCAGCGGCGCCTCTGGTGGTGCGCCTTCGCGCGGATGGCGCGGCAGGTGGCGCAGGTGGAGTGCGACCGATGGCGCCGATGGCGTCCGCTCGCGCTGGAGGCGGACTTCGCGCTGCCGCTGGCGGACCTGCGCGACTGGGTCGAGCGCGAGCACCGGGCGCAGATGGCCGGCGACGGGCGGCAGGAGCGCACGGCGGGCGGGCAACCGGCGGGCGTCCCCGGTGGTCTGCCGGCCGGCGCGGAGAACGTGCTGGTGACCGGTCGCGTCGACCGCGTGGACTCTCTCGCGGCCGATCCCGGTCGGGTGGCGGTGATCGACTACAAGACCGGCACGCCGCCGGGCGCGCGCGCCGTGAAGGACGGCAAGGACCTGCAACTCGTGCTGTACGTGCTGGCGATGGAGTGCGGCGCGGTGAAGCAGGTTCCGGCCGGCGCCGCCGTGCACGAGGCGTGCTACTACGGATTGCACTCGAGCGAGGTGGGACCGCTCGCATCGGGGCCGCACTGGAGCGGCGCGGGCGGTGCGGGCCGCCCGGTGCTCCTGGCCGGAGCCTGCGAGCTGCTGCGGCTGGCCGGCGGCATGCTGGCGCCCGAGGCCGACTACCCGCTGGTTCCCCTCCATCTCGTCGGCGAGGCGGCCGGCGATCCGCCCTGCCGTCACTGCGGATTCCTGGGCATCTGCCGGCTGGAGGAGCGAGCGCTGCCGCCGCGTCTGGCCGGCAAGCTGCACCCGCGGCCTGTGCGACCGGAAGGAGGCTGACCGTGTCCCGTGCCGCTGCGACTCCGGCTGCCGAAATCCTGGCGCGGGCCACCGCCACGCAGCGGCAGGCGGCCGATCCTGACTGCTCCGTGGTGCTGCGGGCCGGAGCCGGCTCGGGCAAGACGAAAGTCCTGGTGGACCGCTACCTGCGGCTCTGTCTGGGCGGAACGTCGCCGCGGGCGATCCTCGCGGTGACCTTCACTCGCAAGGCCGCGATCGAGATCAAGGAGCGTCTCGTCACCCAGGCGGCGCGCTTCGCGGTCCTGCCGGAGCCGGAGCTGCGCGAGGATCTGGCCCGGCTGCTCGCGCGCGAGCCCGCAGCCGACGAGCTGCGCCGGGCCGCCGTGCTGTTCGAGCGGCTGCTCGAGGACCTCGACGCGCTGCCGGTGGGAACCATCCACGCTTTCTGTCAGACGCTGCTGGGCCGGTTCGCCTGCGAGGCGCGCCTGGACCCGGGATTCGGCGTGGTGGAGAAGACCGACGAGCTGTGGGACGAGGCCCTGGATCGGCTGGAACAGGAGACGGCGCGCGATCCGGCCGGCGCCGCGCTGCTGGCGAGCCTCGGTCGCACTCCCGAGGACACGCGGCGCGAGCTGGGCCAGCTCCTGGGTGCGCGGTCGGACCTGCGCCGGTGGCTGTTGCGCGCCGCGCGGGAACACGAGGCGACGACCGCCTCCGCCGCCTGCGCGGTGACGACGGCGACCTCGACGCCGACCTCGGCCGCGGTCGGCTGGCGAGAATCGCTGGCGCCGGCGCTGACCGAGTTGCGATTGGCGTTGTTCTCCGGCACGCCGCTCGCGGACCGGGACGATCCCGACCCGCTCGACCTGGCGGACCCCCTGGCCGCCGAGCTGTGCCGGCTGGCCGGCGCCGGACTCGAGGCCGTGGCCGCCGTCCCGGACGGCGCCCCGACCGCCGGCTTCACCAGCGAGCTGGAGTCACGCGGCAAGCAGGCGCTGGAGATCGCCGCCGATCTGGAGACGGCCGCCGGCTGCGACGATCCCGCGGCCGCCATGGCCGCCGCGGTCCTCGCTTGCCGCCGGTGCCTCTTCACCAGCACAGGCACGGTCCGCAGGTTCAGGACCGGCCGGCGGATCGACCGCGCGCGGATCGACGCCGTGCTCGACCGCGCCGTCGCACCGGTGCAGCGGCTGCTCGGCGTCGTGCGCCGCATCGACGTCTACCGCGACAACCGGGCGTTGCTCGAGGCGGGGCTCCGGGCCCTGGAGATCTACGAGGAGGTGAAGAGCCGCGATCGCGTGCTCGACTTCCACGATCTCGAAGAGCGCGCCTGGCAGCTCATGACGGACCCCGAAGAAGCGCTCCACGTGCAGTTCCGTCTCGACGACGCGCTCGAGCACCTGCTGCTAGACGAGTTCCAGGACGTCAATCACAACCAGTGGGAGCTGCTGAGTCCGTTCGTCCACGAGTTCCTGGCGGGCCGCTCGTCCACGGGAAGGCTGCGCACGGTGTTCGTCGTGGGCGACGTGAAGCAGTCCATCTACCGGTTTCGCGGCGCGCGGCCGCAGATCTTCGCCGGCGCGGACCGGCTCCTCGCTCAGCGCGACGACGGCCGCCTGCTCGCCCTGGACGCCAACTTCCGCAGCCTGCCCGCGGTCGTGCGCGGCGTGGGCCTCCTCTTCGAGCAGCCGCCCCTTCGCGACCTGCTGCCGGCCGGGGAAGCGACTCGCGTGGCGCAGGAACCCGTCCGCGACGAGGGCCCAGGCGAACTGGTTTTGGTGACGCCGTTCGCGGGGCCCGACGGCGGCGACGACGAGGCGGCCGCCGCCTGGGTGGCGGAGACGGTGGCGCAGATCGTGGCGGAGCGAACGGTCGTCGAGCGCGACCACGCCGGCGGCGGCCTGCACCGGCGTCCCGCCCGGTGGGGCGACGTGCTCGTCCTGTGCCGCGCCCGGACGCACGTCGGGCATTACGAACAGGCCCTGCGCGAGCGAGGCATTCCCATCCTACCCGCCGGGCGCGGCACCCTGGCCGTGAGCCGGGAGGTGCAGGATGTGCTGGCGCTGCTGCGCTGGCTCGTGTTCCCGGCGGACGAGACCTGCCTCGCCGCGGTGCTGCGCTCTCCGTTCTTCCGTCTGCCGGAGCACAGGGTGCACGAGCTGCTTGCCGTGCGCCGCGGGACCGGAGCCACCGCCGGCAGAGGCGGAGGAGACCTGTGGCGGGTCCTGAAGCGATGCGCGGGGGACGCCGACCTGGCGCCGGTGGTGCCGCTGCTCGAGCGCTGGCTCGGCCGCGTGGACCGCGAGCCGCCGCATGCGCTGCTGCGGCGCATCTATCGCGACACCGCGGCGCTGGAGGCCTTCGCCGGGGCGCGGGGCGAGCAGGCGCACTTCAATCTCCTACGGTTGCTCGATCTGACGCTCGGCACCGACCTCGGGCCGCATCCCACGCTGCGGCGCCTGGCGCGGTCGATCGAGCGGGCCGCGCGCACCGCGGGCGAGGAGGAGGCGGTGCATCCGGGCGAGGAAGGCGTGGGGCGCGTGCGGGTGATGACCATCCACGGCGCCAAGGGACTGGAGGCGCCGTTCGTCGTCCTCGTCGATGCCGACCGCCGGCTCGCCCCCCGGCTCGAACGCCTCGCCCTGCAGCCGGAGACCGGCAGTGGCCCGGTGCTGTACCGGATCTCGCGCCGCCTCGTCGACGAGTTGGCCGCCGGCGAGCCCGCCGGGACACCGGCAGGCCTCGCCGATGCTCTGGGCACGGCGCTGCGGGAGGAGGAGGCCGAGAGCGCCAACCTGCTCTACGTGGCCCTGACCCGCGCTCGCGACGCCTGCTGGGTGGTCGGCGCCGCCGGTCGGGGCGCCGAGGAGCATCGCGACAGCTTCCTGCGCCAGCTCGACGACGCCGCGACGGCGGCGCAGCGGGAAGGAGCGGCGCCGCTGACGCGGATCGACCCTCCGATCGGAGGCGACGACCGGACCGTCGCGGCGCCCGCGGCGCCCGCGGGGCCGAGGGCGCCTGCGAGACCGGCGGTGCCCGAGAAGGCCACGGTCGCCCGTTCCTGGCGACCGCCGTCGCTAGGGCCCCGGATCGAGGTCGTCTCCCCGTCGCGGACGGGCGTCGATGATGTCCACACCGATGCGGCCGGCGAAGAGCAGACCGGCGCGGCCGGTGATGCCGGCGCGCGCGACGACGCCAGCGAACAGGCGGGCGGCCCGCCTCCGACAGTCCCGGGCGGCGCACCTCCGGCGGCACCGGGCGGCGCACCTCCGGCGGCACCGGGCGGCGCACCTCCTGACCGCGCCCGCGAGCGAGGCGAACGGATCCACGCCTGGCTGCAGGCGGCGGCCGAGTCCGGCCGGATGCCGGCGGGCAGCGGTCCGGAGTGGGATGAGGCCGGCGCGGTGTTCTCGCACCCGGACCTCGCCTGGATCTTCCACCCGGAGCGCGAGGGAGGGCGCGGACTGTGCGAGGTGCCGGTGATCCATCGCTCGCGGCCCGCCGGGTCCGGCCGCGCCGAGCAGCGCGTCCTCGGAGCCATCGACCGGCTCATCGTGCGCGGCGACCGGGTGGACATCATCGACTACAAGAGCAACCAGATCGCTTCGCTCGACGATCTGGAGCGCCTCACCGACCGCTACCGGCCGCAGCTGGTGCGCTACCGCGAGGCGCTGGCGGCGCTCTGGCCCGAGCGGAGCGTGCGCTGCTGGATCCTCTTCACCGCTCTCGCCGGCGACGGCCGCGCACGGCCGCTGGTCGCGACCGATGACCTGGACCGCGCCGTCCCGTGATCCCGCCGGATCGTGGCCGACGATCTCCCGCCAGGTTCATCCGGGGGACCCCCATGGCGGGAGGTAGAGCCCGCCCTATCGTCCTGTTGACACCCCGAAGTCAACGAGAGGGGATTCGCCATGAAGAGTGTTATCGTTCTGGCCGCCGCGATGCTGCTTGCCGTTCCCGCCTCGGCCGTCCAGATCAACGAGATCCGGATCGACCATCCGGGAACGGACACCGACGAGTACTTCGAACTCGCTGGCCAGCCCGGAGAGATCCTCGACGGGCTCACCTACATCGTGATCGGGGACGGTGCCGCCGGCAGCGGCGTCATCGAGAGCGTCACCGATCTCACCGGCTACACCCTGCTGGATGACGGCCTGCTCTCCGTCCACAAGGATGGGACCGTCCCGTTCTGCAACTACACGGAGGGCGGCTACGACGTCGAGTTGCCGATGAACTTCGAGAACAGCGACAATGTGACGCATCTTCTCGTCTCGGGGTTCGTCGGCGCCGACGGAGACGATCTGGACGTCGACGACGACGGCGTTCTCGACGTCACGCCCTGGACCGAGATCATCGACTGCGTGGCGTTGCTCGAGGAAGTCGGAGGCGGCGACCTCGTGTATTGCGATACCCAGGTGGGGCCGGACGGCACGTTCGTGCCCGGGCACGTGCTGTTCTGCGAAGGCAGCTGGTACATCGGGCTGTTCGACGCCTGTACGCTGGACACCCCCGGCGAGCCCAACGCCTGTGATCAGGTGAGCGCCGAGGAGAGCACCTGGTCCGGTGTGAAGGAGCTGTATCGGTAGCCCCGACCCGCCAGCGGTCGAGCGCAGGAGCGACAGCGCGAAAGAGCGTCCGCCCCCGGTTGCGCCGGGGGCGGACGTCGTTCGTCGGAGTGACGCGCGGTTGCGCGGAGGTCAGGCGATGCCGGCCGAACTGTGCAGGGCGTCGCCACGACCGGCCGCAGCCCCGAGGCTGGTGCGGTCGAGCGGATAGACCACGGCATCCTTGATGCTGTCGAGTCCCATCACGAACTGCAGCAGGCGGGCCACGCCCAGCCCGAATCCCGCGCGAGGCACCGGCCGGGGAGCGAACCGGGCGAGATAGGCGCCGAAGGCCTCGTCGATGCCGGCCTGCGAATCGGCGATCAGTTCGTCGACATCGCGGTGGCGACCCCCCGGGGCGCGGGCGGCGGCGCGGATCTGGGCGAACTCCCGCGCCCGCCGGCGCAGGTGACGGTACATCGCGCTCTCGTGCAGCCGGCGCTCCAGCGTGGAGGCATCGGCTTCCCGCACGGATCCGCCGCAGGTCTCGCCGGCGTGGGGCAGGACGTAATCCACGCTCTCGACCACGGTCGGGTCGGCGGGGTGGAGGCGGGCGTTGAAGAACTCGAGTTGCTCGGGCCAGTGGGTGACATGGACGGGCAGGTTGCCGCAGTAGCGGACCAGGGCCGCCTCGGCGTCGCGATGGAGATCCTCGCCGAACGGCATGGACCAGCCGCGACGGTTCAGCGCCGTCAGCGCCTCGCGATAGGTGAGTCGCGGGTGCTCGCTGCACACGACCCTTTCCAGCCGGGTGACGTGCCGTCCGCCGACGAGGTCTGCGTCCAGCTGCAGCAGGACGTGCTTGAGCAGCGCTTCCTGCAGGGCGACGAGGTCCGCGAGATCCAGGTCGCGCGCCTCCACCTCCACGAGCTTGAACTCGGTCAGGTGGCGCTCGTCCTGCTTCCATTCGCGGCGCAGGCTCTCGCCCTCGCAGTACACGCGGTCGAGGCCCCCCGCCACCAGCTCCTCCAGGAACAGCTGTCCGGTCTGCCGCGGAAAGGCCAGGTTGCCGAAGTCGTCGAGGCTGAAAGCCGAATCGACGACTTCGCTGCTGCCGGTGGCGGCGGTGAGCTGGGGCACCGGCACCTCGACGAAGCCATGGTCCTGCAGGTAGCCGCGCAGCGCGCGCACGACCTGGTTGTGGATGCCGAGCCGGCGCCGCAGGGGCAGGGGCTCGCCGGGTGCCTGGAAGCGCGTGGAGCGCAGAACGGTCGGGCGTTCGCTGGTGTTCATCGGTCTCCTGTCCTTCTGGCGCTCACGGACGCCAGTTAAAGGAGGATGAGCCCCTGCGAGCGGCCGGATTCCGCGCAGAAAAATACCCCGCACGCCGGAGGCGTCGGGGTGGCGATGGTCCGCTCGGGGCGCTTCAAGATCGGTGATCCTTTCGGGCTCACGGGCCACGGTTAAAGGACGCGAGGGCAGGATACGCGCCGCCCCCGGAGGTGTCAAGGATCATCCCGCAACAGCCGCACCTCGTCGATCTCCACCGCCACCGAGTCGGCCGGCCGCGGGAAGAAGAAGAGCAGGCTGTGCATGTCCTGCAACCGCAACGGTCGGCGTCCGCGGCCGGCGTCGGTCGCTCCCAGCGGCAGGGAGTAGGTCTGCCAGTCCTCGGTCGCGAGCACGGTGTACACGGCCCAGGCCTTGTGGCGGGCGGAGTCGAAATCGTCCAGTCGCACGCCGATCCGCACCGGCGGCGAGCCGGGCGCGACGGCCCGGGCCATGAACTCGAGTCGCGCGTAGGGCGTCCAGTCGGGCGGGAAGTGCCTCATGACCGCGCCGGGCCAGTCGTGGGGCGGCGCGCCGGCCAGGCGCAGGACGCGACCGCGGGGGGGGCCCAGGTCGGGGAACGCGACCGCCGCGTTCTGCTGTTCGTCCCACAGCGCCGGGGCCTGCGGGTGGCCGAAGTCGGCGAGTTCGGGAAACTGCCGCTGGATCTGGAAGCGAGCTGCGATCAGGCCGGGCAGGTAGAGGAGCTGCCACGCCGTGAGGGCCACCAGGGCGGCCCCGCCGAACGCCGCCAGCGGCGCGCGCCGCCGCCGCCACTCCAGCCAGCACCAGGCCAGCCCGATCCCGATCAGGTCGAGCTGGAAGTCGTGCCACCGGGCGGACCTCCCCACCAAGGTCTGAAGTCCTTCGATGGCTCCGCCGATGAACGCCGCCACCACCACCGCCCGCCAGAGCGGCGCCCGCAGCGGCCGCCAGCGCGCCAGCAGCAGGGTCACCAGGAAGAGCAGGACGATATGCGCCCGGTCGCCGAGGGCACCGATGACCGGGTTGTACTGCAACCGGTGCGGGATCGGCAGGAAAAACGGAACCAGCACCAGCGCCAGTGCCCCGAGCCAAAGCAGCATCCGGCGACGTGACAGCGGCGGCGAGGAACCGCTGCGCGGATCAGCGGTATCCGGCAGCATGCAGTTCCTCGATGGTCTCCAGGGGCTCAGGAGGCGAGAGGTGACGGGCGAGGAACCGGTAGACCTTCAGCCGGATCTCCTGCGCCTGGCGGGTGTCCAGCCGGTCGAAGCTGTGCCCCCCGGGCGCGTCCCGGTAGATCTCGTACTCGAAATCCTTCTCCGCGGCCTTCAGGGCATGAATCAGGTGCTCCACCTCGAGCACGTTCACGTCCTCGTCGCTGGTGTTGGTGTGGATCAGCAGCGGGATCTGCAGCTTGTCGGCATGCCAGACGGGCGAGCGGCGGCGGTACTCGGCGATGTTCTCGTGCACCTGCTGTCCGATGTGGTAGTCGGCCGAGTACAGGGCGCGGTAGTCGTCGTCCAGGTAGCCGAGGCGCGAGATCAGGTCGCTGACCGGCACCCCGGCGTACACCGCCGCGTAGTCGTCCGGATACCGGAACGCCGCCATCAGGCTGATCAGTCCGCCGTGGCTCCAGCCGATCAGGCCCACGCGCTCCTCGTCGACGACGGCGTAGTTCTCCAGCATGTACTGGCGCGCGGCGTGGGCATCCTCCACCTCCAGGCCGCCGTAGTCGATGCTCTCGTAGAGGTCGCGGCCGTAGCCGGTGGAGCCGCGGTACTCCGGCGCCACCACCGCGTAGCCCTGGGCGACCAGTTCGCGCACGATGTGCGCGTAATAGGTGGAGAAGTCGGCGTGCACGCCTCCGTGCGGGAAGACCAGCAGCGGGATCTTGCCGCCGCGATCGACGTCACGCGGCAAGATCACGTAGGCGTAGAACTTGACCGGATTTCCGGCGCCGATGGCCGTCTCGCTCTCTTCCCGCCACTTCGGCGGGCCCCAGATGCGCACCTTGTCCACCCGCGCCACGTCGCCCACGCGCTCGAACCACAGCACGTCGTCGATCTTCTTCTCCAGGACGTCGAGACGGTGCTGATAGCCCTCCAGCCTGTTCAGCACGCGCTGCACCTGGTCCTGCACGTCGGACAGCGTGGGCGGACCGGCGGCCGGCGCCTGCTGAGCCATCGCCGGGAGACCCGGCGCGGCCAGGGCGGCCAGCAGCAGCGCCACCGGGACGAGGGAAGCGAGACGGGCCGGCCGGGCGAGACGGGTCAGGCAGGCGAGACGGGCCGGGCGGGCGCGACGGGCCCGGCAGGCGCGACGGACCAGGCTGGCGAGACGGGGCAGACCGATGGACCGTGCGCGGCGAGGGTCGGGGGCCAGGTCGAGCGGACAGCAACGTGGGCGCGACATCGCAGACCTTCCGGACGAGGTGAGCGGTAGCCGGCCGGCCGCCGGCATCCTGAACCATAGTAGCCCATGTGTTCCGGCGGACCAGGGCGAAACTCGCCTCGCGCGAGGCCGTTCCCGGCCGCCGCCGGAATATTCCCGCAACTCCGTGGGTCTTTGCGCGTACACCGTCCATTGACGAACTTGAGATGTCGGTCGATCCGTGGCACGGAGCGACCCTCTTTGCCGTCCGCCCGTTCGCGAGCCCGTCCGCACCGCATCGGTCGAGGAGTCAAGCGATGACGCTCCGTCCACGTTCCAGCCGCATCTCCGCCACCGAGGCGAGACGGTGGCCGCGCGTCTCATTCCGGCTGCGGCCGACGGCGGGGGCGGTCGTGGCCTGCCTGGCGCTCGCCATTCCCCTGGCGCTCGCCGGCTGTGGCGACGATGGCGGCGAGGCACGGGCCCAGACCCCGGCGCGCGGCGCCGGTGCCGGTGGCCGTCCGCCCGAGCCGGCAGTGCCGGTGGCCGTTCAGGCCGCGGCACCAG
>JAWOID010000092.1:0-6915 GCA_046484865.1 Candidatus Krumholzibacteriia bacterium | reverse complement strand
GTTCAGCGTCGCCGTGGAGCTGGGGTTCAGAGCGACTGCGCTCTGGTGGGAGCTGGCGACGCTCGTCACGGTGATGCTGCTCGGGCACTGGATCGAGATGCGCTCGATCTCGCAGGCTCAGGGCGCCCTGCAGGAGCTGGCCAAGCTCCTGCCGGACAGGGCGACGCGCGTGACGGACGGGACGACCGAGGAGGTGGCCGTCGACGAGCTGGAGGAGGGAGACCTGGTGCTGGTCCGTCCGGGCGAGAGCGTGCCGGTGGACGGGGTGATCAGGCAGGGGAGAAGCTCGCTGAACGAGGCCATGATCACGGGCGAGTCGGAGCCTGCGCCACGGGGCGAGGGCGACGAGGTCATCGCCGGCACCATCAACGGCGAGGGCTCGCTGCGCGTGGAGGCGAAGGGCATCGGCGAGAACACGAAGCTGTCCGGCATCATGCGCCTGGTCTCGGAGGCGCAGCAGTCGAAGTCGCGCTCGCAGCTCCTGGCCGACCGGGCCGCGCGGCTGCTGACCGGCGTGGCCATCGGCGCAGCCCTGATCACGTTCGGGCTGTGGCGGCTGCTGGGCGCGACGATCGACTTCACCGTCGTCCGCGTGGTCACGGTGCTCGTGATCGCGTGTCCACACGCCCTGGGGCTCGCGGTTCCCCTGGTGGTCGCCATCTCGACCACGATCGGGGCGCGGGGCGGACTGCTGGTGCGCGACCGGCGCGGACTCGAGCGGGCCCGCGATCTCGATACCGTGATCTTCGACAAGACCGGTACCCTCACCCGGGGCGAATTCCGCGTGGTCGACGTCGCCGCCGCCGGCCTGTCCGATGACGAGGCGCTCCGCGTCGCAGCCGCGCTTGAGGCCGAGTCGGAGCACCCCATCGCGCGCGGCATCGTGCAGACGGCTCAGGAGCGCGAGATCGAGTTCCCCGTCGCCAAGGACTTCTCCGCGATCTCCGGGCAGGGCGTCGCCGGCACGGTCGACGGCACGGAGTATCGCCTGGGCGGACCGGCCCTCCTGAAAGCGGAGCAGATCGGCGTCTCCGACGATATCCGCCGGGCCGCCGACGCGGCCGCCGGCCGCGGCCAGGCCGCCATCTACCTGATCCGCGAGGACGCCGCCGTCGCGGTCTTCGCGGTGGCCGACGCCGTCCGTCCGGAGAGTCGCGCGGCCGTGCGTTCCTTGCACGAGCGGGGCATCGAGGTCGCGATGCTCACCGGAGACGCGAAGGCGGTGGCCGAGGCCGTGGCCGAGGAACTCGAGATCGACGTGGTCTTCGCCGAGGTCCTGCCCGAGGACAAGGCCTCCAAGGTGAAGGCGATGCAGGAGCAGGGCAAGGTCGTGGCCATGGTGGGCGACGGCGTGAACGACGCTCCGGCCCTCGCCACGGCCGACGTCGGGATCGCCATCGGCGCGGGCACCGACGTGGCGGTGGAGGCCGGCCACATCGTGCTGGTGCGGTCCGACCCGCGCGACATCCCGCGCATCATCATCCTGTCGCGGTCCACGCGGCGCAAGATGCTCCAGAACCTGTGGTGGGCGGCGGGGTACAACATCGTGGCGCTGCCGCTCGCGGCCGGCGTGGCCTACGGCTGGGGCATCCTGCTCTCGCCCGCGGTGGGCGCGGTGCTCATGTCGGCCAGTACCGTCATCGTCGCGGTCAACGCGCAGCTGCTACGACGGGTGGATCTGGACGCTGGCGGCGAGCAGGATTGATCCGTCCCGCCGGTGAGCCGCGCCAAGGAACCACGCCGGCACCGCGGCGGCGCACCGCACGGACGTGGAGAGCCGCGCCAGGTCGCGCTCAGGGCACCAGGCCGAGCAACCGATAGGCCTCGGCCACCGCGATGGCCAGCAGGAGACTGGCGAGGGTGCCCACGAGGAAGTACTCGGCGAAGTCGGCATCTTCGAAGCGCTTGTGCCGCGCCAGGGCCTTGGCCGCGAGGATGAAGGCCATGGCTGCGTAGTCGCCGCGGGCGATGACCACGACCGCCATCCAGCGCTCGAGCACGCCGATGGCCTCGCCGCGGCCGAAGGTCTCGACGGCGCGCGCCAGCGGCTTACCGAGCCCGCGCATCACCCAGACCAGCACGCGCGTGGCAGGGTCGGCCAGCGCCAGGAAGGCGGCCGCCCACAACCAGCCCGCCGCCGCCGCCGTCGGTGCGCTGGCGAGACTCGCCAGCGCCACCACCGCCGCGGCGAGCACGACGAGCGCCAGGAGCACGCGCCGCGGCCCGCCACGGACCGCCAGCGGGTTCCAGAGCGCCACGACGGTCGCCGTGATGACGAGGACAGCGGCGAAGACGACCCACTCCGGTCGCGGCGTGAGCCCCGCCAGCGCGGCGGCGGCCAGCGCGAGCACGGCACCCGACGTCACCAGCACGCCGCGGCCGGTGATGCGCGCCAGGTTCGCGCCCGCCAGCATGATCACCAGGGCCATCCATGGCATCACGGTGCGCTCCTTTCGTCGGACCCGACGGCCGCGTGCGACTGCACGACGAGCAGGAGACCGTGCTCCAGCGCCGTCCAGGCGCGCCGGTACCGGGTCCAGCCTGCCGCCTTGTGCCGGAGGCTCACCGCGGACGGACTGACGCCGAGTCTCGCCGCCACCTGCTTCCACTCCCCGAGCTCCAGGTAGAGAGCGATCGCTTCGTGCTGGGCGTCGGTCCACTCGTGGCGCTGGCGCAGCGCGTACGCCGCCGCCGTGCTCCACAGCTCGTCCAGAGCGCCGGCGCCGCTGTGGAGCTGGCAGAGCACGTCCAGGGCGCGGGTCTGCTCCAGTGCCGCGCGGGCGCGGTGGAAGCAGGGTCCGTCCATGCCGAGGGCCTCTCGCTGCACGGCCGTGGTCAGCGTCCCCACACCGAGGCCGAAGCGGGCCGCCGTGGGCCGGGCCTCGTCGACAACCGCCGGGATCAGTTCGAGCACCCTCTGGACACCGGCGTCGTCGGCTGTATACAGCCCCTGGAACTCATCACCGAGCGTGATCAGCGGTCGTGAGGCCATTCCCGGGACTGCCTCCGGGGAACGAGCGGTCGCCAGTCGCGCGGCGAGCCGATCCTGGAGGCGGCGACGTTCGGGCGCAGCGATGTCGCGTGAGCCGACCAGGTCACCGATGATGGCGATGTACAGCGTGGACGCCATGCCAGCGAGTTTGGCTCCGCGCATTGATCCTGTCAAGTTGTGCTTTTGGGCTCAACTTCCCCGGCAAAAGCGCGCGGTCAAGTGAAGGTTAAAAACTTAAATCAATGAAATTAATCTTATCACCAAAACCACGATCGAGCCCTCCGTGCCGGCAGACGTTCTCCCCTGCCTTCCGGCGCGCCCTCGCCGGCGGCGGCATGGCGTCAAACCCGAAGCAAAGCTAGCATTTGACGGAGGTGCGATGGACAGACGGCACATGATCAAGTGGGTCATCAGGAGCATGGGGCTGGCCGCCGCGGGCATGGTCGGCCTGCCGGCGCTGGTCGCCGGCCTGGCCCCGGTGCGGATCCGCTCGCCGCGGCGCGAGGTCTGGCGCTCCCTCGCGCTCGTCGACGACCTGCCGGTGGGACAGATGCGCGAGATCCGGCTGCATCTTCCCGCCGAGCCGTGGGGCGAGGCGCTCCGCGAGCGGCTCGTCTACGCCTGGCGACCGGCCGCCGGGGAGGTGGTTGTGTATTCCCGCGGTTGCACCGATCTGGGCTGCCCGCTCGACTTCGATCCCGGCAGCGAGTGCTTCTTCTGTCCCTGCCACGGGGGCGTTTTCGACAAGCACGGGGAGCGCATGGCCGGTCCGCCGAGCCGGCCCATGGACCGCTACGCCAGCCGCATCGTCGAGGGTGAGATCCTGATCGACATCCGATCCGTGCCGCCCATGGCCTGAAGGGTGCCGACGGACGAGGCGCGGGTCCGGCCGAGAGGCGAGACGCACAGCCAGACGACGGGCGAAACGGACGGCCAGGCGGGGGGCGAAGCGCAGGACGCGTGAGGGGGAGGAAGGCGCCGGTGACCTTCAGGCAGCAGGTCGCGGAACGTTTCGGTCTGAGCCGGTTCCGGGAGGCCGTGCTCAGACGCCGGGTGCCGGAGACGCCGTGGTACCTGGGCGACGGCGCGGCGCTGGCCACCCTGCTCGCGGTGCAGATCGTCACCGGCGCCACCCTCATGCTCTACTACAGCAGCGCCGCCGACCACGCCTTCGCCAGCGTTCAGAACCTCACGCAGCAGGTGCCTCTGGGCCGGCTGGTGCGCGCCCTGCACTACTGGACCGCGGGCCTCATGATGGTCGTGCTGGCGGTGCACGTCTTCCGGCACCTGATCCTCGGCGGCTACAAGGCGCCTCGCGAGGGCACCTGGATCGTGGGCGTGTTCCTGTTCGTTCTGGTCACGACGATGTCGTTCACCGGCTACGTGCTGCGCTGGGACGAGCGAAGCGTCTACGCGTTGCGAGTGGCGCTCAACATGTTCCACAAGGTGCCGCTGATCGGCGAGGAACTGGTGCTGCTGATCCAGGGCGCGCCCCAGATCGGCGCCCTCACCCTGGTCCGCATCTTCGCCGTGCACATCTGGATCGTGCCGCTGCTGCTGGTGGGCCTGACGGTGTGGCACCTGTACCTCATCGTGTTGCACGGGGTGAGCTTCAGGGGAGAGCAGAAGCAGCCGGTGGAGACCGCCGAGGAGCAGAAGGAGGTGTACGAGGAGGCGGCCGAATCGGAGGAGCGCGGGGAGTGGTTCCACCCTGAGACCGTCCATTTGACCGGGCGGATCGCCTTCGCGGTGCTGGTGGTCGCCTTCGCGCTGGCGGTGGTGGTGGGGCCGGCGGAGCTCTATCCGGAGGCGAACCTGATCGAGCCGTCGCGGCCGCTGTCCGAGTGGTGGTTCTGGTGGTACAGCGCGCTGATCGCGCTGCTGCCGCCCGCGGCGGCGCCCATCTTCCTCGTCGGGTTTCCGCTGGTCCTGGTGGCGGGGATGCTCGTCCTGCCGCTGGTCGACCGGGGGCCGGACCGGGGCCTGCGCAAGCGGCCGCTGTGGGCGGTGTTCGTCGTCGTCGCGACGATCGCGATCGTCTGGCTGAGCGACCTGCGCCAGCGGGAACCCTGGCTGGGCCGGCCCGACCCGGAGCCGCCGCCGGTGCCCGCGGGTGTGGTCCTGGACGATCAGGCCCGGACCGGCCGGCAACTCTTCGCCGTCTACGGGTGCAACAGCTGTCACGCGGTCTCGGGACGCGGCGGCTCGGTCGGGCCCGATCTGGCCCGGATCGAGCGCCGCTACTCCCCGACCGAGCTGGAGGGCTACATCCTGGAGCCCCCGCAGGACGTGGCGATGCCGTCGTACCGGGGACGCATGGCGCCGGGAGACCTGGAGCGGGTCGTCGCCTTCGTGCTCGCCGCCCAGACGTTTCCACGGCGGCAGTAAGGGGACGTCATGCGGGGGACGGTCCGGTGGCTCGCGGTGGGAACGGTGGTGGTGCTGGGCGGCGCCGGCTATGTCTCCCTGTGGCCCGGACCGGGGAGCGGCCGGCCGGTGTGGACGGTGCCCGGCGGCGACCCGGAGCAGGGAGCGCGGGCGATGCTCCGGCACGGGTGCCAAGCCTGTCACGTGATCGACGGCCTGCGCGAGGCCACCGGCCGGGTTGGCCCGAAGCTCGAGGACATCGAGCACCAGATCTACCTGGGTGGCGTGCTGCCGAACTCGCCGCGCAACATGAGCCTCTGGATCCAGGATCCCCCGGAGTTCTCGCCGGCGACGGCCATGCCGGACCTGGGCGTGTCGGAGGCCGACGCGCGCCACATCGCCGCTTACCTGCTCGCCCGCGAGTGAGTCGCCCGGAGGTCGCAGCGCGGCCGGCGGCCTGCCGGCCCGGAAGCGAGGAGCACCTGGTGGGAGCGCGCACGAGCTTCCTTCCGTATTCGGCGGCCCTGCTGCTGGGCGGCTGTGCCGCCGAGCGGCCGCAGTCGATCCTCGATCCCGCCGGACCCATCGCCGAGCACATCACCGGGCTGTGGTGGGAAATGTTCGCCGTCTACGGGGCGGTGTTCCTGGTCACGCTGCTGCTGGTGGTGCTGGCCCTGGCGGCGCGCAAGCGCGAACGAACCGTGCTGGGCACCCGGTTCGTCTTCATCGCCGGCATCGTCGTTCCGACCGTGATCCTGGTGTTCATGCTCTACCGCGAACTCGACGTCCATCGCAGCATCACCCGCCACACCCACGACTTCCACGTGCAGGTGATCGGTCACGGCTGGTGGTTCGAGGTGAGATATCCCGACCACGGCCTGGTGGACGCCAACGAGATCCACGTACCCGCCGGCACCACCGTCCTGTTCGAACTGAGCGCCGAGAGCATGCTGCACAGCTTCTGGGTGCCCCGCCTGGGCGGCAAGCGCGACCAGTTGCCCGATCATCCCGGCGAGCTGCGCCTCGACGTGACCCGCGCGGGCGTCTACCACGGCGTGTGCACCGAGTACTGCGCCGGGCAGCACGCCCGCATGGGCTTCCGTCTGGTGGCGCACGAGCCAGACGAGTTCGACATCTGGCTCGCCCGGCGTTCGGCCGCGCCGCCCGAGCCCGACGATCCGTGGCTGCAGCGCGGCCGGGACGTGTTCCAGGGTGGCGGTTGCGCGTCCTGCCACGCCATCCGGGGCATCAGCGAGGCCGATACCGGCCCGGACTTGACGCACGTGGGCTCGCGACGGACGCTCGGCGCCGGCTCCCTCGAGAACAGCCGCGGGGTGCTGGCCGGCTGGATCGCCGATCCGCAGAGCCTCAAACCACGGGTGAGGATGGATTTTATCTTGATCAATCCGGAGCCTATTCAGATAAGGCAGTCAGCGCATTCCAGGATAAATTTGACTATAAATTCGATTTTTATCTTGACTATAATATAAAAAGCCCTAAATATAATAACAAATGGCGGTTATTCGTTCCGGACGGCCTGTAGACCTTGAACAAAC
>JAWOID010000037.1:0-20635 GCA_046484865.1 Candidatus Krumholzibacteriia bacterium | reverse complement strand
CCGACAGGGTCATGGCGACCGAGGTCAGGCCCATGCCGTTGACCTGCCAGTACAGCCGCACCTCGGTGACCGTACCGTCGCTGTCGGTGGCGTCGGCATAGACCGTGACCGGCTCGCCGGGCACCGGCAGCAGGCTGCGGTGGTACACGTTGGTGACCTGCGGCGCCTGCAGGACGACGGTCGCGTTGCTCACGCCCGGCGTGGGAGCCTTGACCACATATGACGTGGTCACCAGCGCTCCGCCGGCGCCGTCGGGATTCCGCTGGATCGATTCGTACGCGCCATTGAGGTTCGCGTTCTCGTCGATCTGGGGCTGGCCAGGAGTGAGCACCAGCAGGCCGGCGTCGTCGGCGTCCGAGGTATCGTAGACCACGGCGTCCACGAGGTTGACCGTCGTCACCGGGGTGCCGGACGGGAAGTCGACGTCGTGACCGGTGTAGAGCGCCACGGCGTCGGGCCCGTTCTGAAGCCCGTTGCTCCCGAAGATGATCGACGGCGTCGGCACCACCCCGGCGTTGCCCAGCAGGAAGAACCCGCTGGCATCGAGGGTGTAGCCGTCGAGGTCATAGGCGGCGTACGAGAGATCGCCGTTTCCGTTGTAGAAGACCAGGACCAGCCCGTCCAGGGACGTGTTCGGCGGGCCGTAGAGCTCGACGAATTCTTCCATGTCGGTGCCCGGCGTGTCGGCATCGACCTCGTTGATGAGCACCTGGCCCTGGGCGGCCGCCGCCGCCCCGAAGACCAACAACAGAGCCATCAGGGACCCGACGCCGAGTCTCCCGCGAGTTCGTGAGGTACGCATTCCATCATCTCCTTGGTCGCCGTGAACTGTTCTGCCGCCGCCGGGCAGGTGTGGAACGGAACGCATTCTAGCACATCGAGCCGGTGCGTGGCTGTGTTCGAATAGCAAAAAATCGGTGAGCACCGGACGAGCGGCGGGTGAGCGGCGGTGCCCGTCAGCGGGGCGCCCTGACACGGCAGCGAGGGCGCCCGCCGCCGTGGCGTACGCCCGCCGCCGGCAGACGGCGGCGGGCGCACGGGCGGCCTGCGACCCTCCGGCGAGGTTCGACGAAATCCAGGCGAAAAGACCCGGCGGCGCGCGACGAAGCTAGATGGAGGGTCGCGGCGCCGGCGCGGGCTTCCTGAGCTGGTACTCCTCCAGGTCCTTGTCGCCCCGCCCCGACAGGTTGACGATCACCAGCGTGTCCGGCCGCAGGTTTCCCCGCAGGCGCTCCAGGTAGGCCAGGGCGTGGCTGCTTTCGAGGGCGGGGATGATGCCCTCGAGGCGGCTGAGGGTCTCGAACGCCGCGAGCACCTCGTCGTCGTTCACCGCCTCGTACTCCACGCGCCCGGTGTCCTTCAGGTGGCTGTGTTCGGGACCGATGCCGGGGTAGTCGAGACCGGCGGCGATGCAGTGGTTGTGTCCGTCCTCCACCTCGCCGTCCTCCAGCCGGTAGGTCATCATGCCATGGATGACGCCGGGCTTGCCGCAGGTCATGGTCGCGGCATGGCGCCGGGACTTCGGGCCGCTGCCGCCACCCTCCACGCCCACCATCCGCACCTCCGCATCCGGCAGGAACCGGTGGAACAACCCGATGGCGTTGCTGCCGCCGCCGGCGCAGGCGACCAGCAGATCGGGCAGCCGGCCGTGCTGCTCCAGGCACTGGCGGCGGGCCTCGCGACCGATCACCGCCTGGAACTCGCGCACCATGTAGGGATAGGGATGCGGACCGACGGCCGACCCGAGCAGGTAGTGGGTGCGTTCGCTGTCGCCCACCCAGGCGACGATCGCCTCGTCCACGGCGGCGGTCAGCGTGCGGTCGCCGCTGAGCGCCGGCACCACGCGGGCGCCCATCAACTCCATGCGCCGCACGTTGGGCGCCTGGCGGCGCATGTCCTCCTCGCCCATGTAGATGTCGCACTCCATGCCGCAGCGGGCGGCCACGGCCGCGGTGGCCACGCCGTGCTGTCCGGCGCCCGTCTCGGCGATGAGCTTGGTCTTGCCCATCCGGCGCGCCAGCAACGCCTGCCCGAGGCAGTTGTTCAGCTTGTGGGCGCCCAGGTGGTTGAGATCCTCGCGCTTGAGCAGGATGGTGGCCCCGATCCGCGCGCTCAGCCGCTCGGCGTGATAGAGCGGCGTGGGGCGGCCCGAGTAGAGGGCCAGCTCCGCGTCCAGCTCGCGTTGGAAGTCGGGGTCCTCGCGGAGGCTCAGAAAGGCGTTCTCCAGGTCGCGAAGAGGCGCCTCGAGCGGTGGAGGCACGAAGCGGCCGCCGTAGGGCCCGAAGAAGCCGTCCGCATCGGGGAGCGCCTGCACGTTCTGTACGTTCGTCTCGTCTCGTCTCGGCATCGCCATGACCTTGCCTCCGCCGGCCCGCCGCCGGGCCTCTCGCTGATCGGGTGATCGAACAAAAAATCCGCCGGCCTCTGTCGAGACCGGCGGCGGGTGTCTGCTGCTGCTAGCTGGAAGCTACAAGGCACACCTCACCGACCGGCGGAGACGCCACCACCAGCGACGCTGGGCGCTCGCGGTCGGGAACTGCATGCCTGCGAACTCCTCTCGATGCTCCGGCGGCGTTTCCGGGGGTCCTGACGCTCGGTGGAGCGGATCTCCCATGATTGTACGATGCCTTGCCGCCCGCTGTCAACCTGGACTGAGAACCCTCGGGCCGCTCATGAATCATCCGGGTTAGTTGGTGGAGACCTCCTCGTCCCGGGCGAAGATGGCCGCGATCTCCTGGCCCAGATGTTGGGTGGTGATCGCCACCTCGCGATCGCCGCGCAGGCGGCCGAACGCCTTCTCGAGCGACCGGCGGGTGGCGTCGTCCAGCGGTGCGAGCAGTTCCCTGGCCCCGGCGTCGAGGTCGAGAGCGTTGCGCTCGGCGTGGGAGCGGCCTGCCACCAGCGCATGGTGCAGGCGGGCCCGGCCCAGCACCACGTGCGGCAGGTTGCGGTTGCGGGAGGGACCGGCCACCAGCCGCCGCCGGCCCATGGGAACGTGCAGCACCTTCACGTCGACCAGCCGGTTCGCCGCCAGCAGGGTGGACGCCGCGCCGATGCCGCCGCCGATCAGGGTGCCCGCCAGGAAGCTGGCGCCGCCGGTGGCGAGGTCGATGGCGCCGCCGGCCGCCGCACCGCCCACCGCGCCCAGGCCCAGCAGTTGCATGCGGGTGAGTCCGAACACGCGCCACGATTCGCTCGAGAACAGGTCCTCCGCACGCAGCGCGTCGAGCCCCGCCTCGCGACGGTCGAGGGCATGGTGGTCGTAGATCCGCTCGACGGTCCGCCGCTCCCGGCGTTCGAGATCCTGCAGGCGTCGCTGGTACTCGGTGACGAGTTCCGGTTTCAGCGCCTCGGTGTCCTGGTCCGGTCCGATGACGCGGTCGACCCGCAGCGAGAGCATCTCGGCCAGGGTGGACGCCACCACGCGCGCGGCCTCCTCGCGCCGACGCCGTCGGTCGGCGGTCAGGCTGTCGGCGGCCTTCTGCAGCGGCGCGCGCCACTCGTCCTTCAGCTGACCGAATGCGCGCAGCAGTTCCACCCGTCTGGTGAAGTCGGCGGTCACCGCGTCGAACACGCGCACGACACTGAAGAACTGTCCCAGCGCCGTGCGCCAGGCGGCCAGGTGGTCGGCCTCGCCGATCGGATTGATGAGCGCCAGGCGCGGCTGACCGGTCCAGCGCAGGATCTCCATCTCCGCGTCGTACTCGGGCCCGTACGGCACCGACCCGTCCACCACGTAGAGGATGCCGGCGCCCTCCATCACCGGGCCGAGCAGCTCGCATTCGTCGGGGAATCGGCCCGTGCCGCGATGCTCGGCCAGGAACCGTCGCACCACCTCGGGGTGGCGATCGACCGTGGTCTCGCGGGCGCGCAGCCACTCCCAGGCGGCCCGCGCCCGCTGGAAGCCGGGCGTGTCGATGAGCGTGTAGAGCACCTGGCCGTCCACCTTCATCGGGTAGGCGCGGCAGGTGGTGGTGGTGCCGGGCAGCTCGCCGATGCGGACGCTGTCGTCGTGTGCCAGCGTGGCGACGATGCTCGACTTGCCCTTGTTCGGGTGGCCGACCACCGCGAAGGTCGGCCGGTCGGCGCCGCTGCCGCTCGCGCTCGTCATGCCGTGCGGCCTCCGGGATGGAGCAGGCGCAGCCACGGGTCGCCCAGGGCCGCCAGCGAGCGCCGCCAGACGTCCACGTGGCGGGCGCCGGCGGTTGTGGGCATCTCCGCGGCGTCCGCGTCCGCGGGCAGCACATGGATGGGGCGCGTCTGGCCCGCCTCGGCGCGCAGGTCGCGCAGGAAATCGAGCAGGTCGCCCGTGGGCGGCTCCCAGGCCTTCACCAGGACGACGAGGTCGCCATCGGCGGAGCCGGCGGCGGAGCGCACCTGCGCATCGTCGGCCAGGGAACGCGTCCCGCCGGCCTCGTGCCAGCGATGCACCGTGGCGCCGACCTCCGCCGCCAGCCACGGCTCGACGGCCTCCCGCCGGCCCGCGGCTCCGGCCCAGGCGATGACGACCGCAGCGTGGCTCTCGAGTCGTCCCGTCTCGGCGATCCTGTCGCCCGCCGCGGTCGCGACCGTCTCGTCGGGCGAATCGGCGCGGGTCTCCACCAGCTCCGCGTTCAGGCGCTCGCGCAGCTCGCTCATGCCCGGCAGGTGCAGGAACGTGCGGCGGATCGCCGTGCGTAGCCGGGCCCGGGCCAGGATCAGCGTGCCGAGCCGCGGCAGGAGCCCGTAGAATGCCATGCAGGCGACAAGGAACGGCCACCAGCCGCCCAGCCCGGCGGGCGAGGGGGCCTGCGGGAACGCTCCCGCGCCCAGGCGGAAGTAGCGGGTGGCGGCGATCAGCTCCGAGCTCGGCCGCGCCTGCGGCCAGGCCCACGCCCAGGGCCAGGAGAGCGCGTCGGTCCAGCGCTGCAGGTCGGCGCCGTCGGCGGCGAGCGTGGTGCTCCAGGCGAACGCCAGGTCGGAGAACACCACGAGGTAGACCGCTCCGGCGAGCGCCCCGACGTGGAATGCCACCGCGAAAACCTGCGACGAGTGGATCACGATCCACCGGTCGACCCGGCCGAACAGGCGCCGGTGCACCTCGCCCCGCGCCGCCAGCGCGGTCAGGGCGTGGCGCGACTCCTGCGGCAGGCGGCGGGCGAGCAGGCGCTGCAGGCTGCCGGGACTCACCAGGCCCGCGGCTTCCTGCAGCGCCCCCGCGCCCGGCGTGCGGAGCAGGACGCGCGGCGGCAAGAGCCCGATCGCGAACCCCAGCAGGAACACCACCGGCAGCAGGACGAACACCGCGAGCACGTGCACCACGTTGACCGGGTGGGTGCCGTCGTAGCGAAAGACCACCGCCGCCGCGCCCCACCCGGCGGCGAGCCCGACCAGCGTCAGCACCACCATGCCCAGCCGGCGCAGGGCGACCACGCGGTCGCCGAGCCGCTCGCCCCGCTGCGCGCGGACGCGATCGAGCCAGGCGAGGAGCTGGGCGAGAGGCCGCGACTGGAGTCCGTCCAGCTCGCGGCCGATGGCGCGGTCGCGGTGGCGGAGGGCGGCGCCGGAGGCGTCGGCGTCGAGCGCGAACTGCCGGGCGAGGTCGACGACGTCGCCCACGGTGGGCTGGGTACGAGGGCTATTCATGTCGGGGCCAAGCTAACGCGGATGGGCCGGCGGTTCCAAGCGCGATTCCGCGCGGCACCGGGGCGCGGCCCGGAATTGACAGGACCTGTTCACCGCGGTAGCATCACGGCACGGAGCCGATCCGCCACCACCGCCGCCGAGGTTTTACACGGCCCTGGTTACCGCCCCTGCTGGTCGATCGATGAGCCATCGTCCGTCGCCCGCTTCATCCGGGAGGTCGCCATGCCGCGCCATCTCGTCTGGGTTCCGCTCGCCATCATCGTGCTCGCCGTCGTCTTCGCGCTGGTCTGCCTGCTCGTGCGCCTCTCGCGCGGCCATCCCTGGTTCGTGCGGCGCAAGCTGGCCGTCGGCGCCCTGCTGCTGTCGCTCACCTGGTCCACCAGCGGGTGCGACGACCGTCCCGACGCCACCTGCTACGCTCCCCAGCCTCCGGAGATGCAGACCTTCGAGTTCGACGAGCAGTTCCTGCCCGCGGGCACGCTGCAGCTCGACGTCGGTGCAGGAACGCAGCTGACCGGCGAGGTGGTGGACCGCGACTTCGACGCGTTCGCCTTCCGGCTCCTTTCCGCCGGGGAGCAGGAGGTGACGCGGGGCGCCCTCATCGCCGCCGACGGCGCATTCGACGAGAACACCGAACCGTTCGTGCTCGACCTGGGTGCGGACGTGGCCCCGGGCGAGTACAAGCTCGAGATCTACCCCGGGTCCCCCGACGTGATCGAGCCGGGCGCCTATCTCCTGCGGGTGACGCTGATGGTGGTGGACGGCTCGCGATGAGTTCCGCGACGAGGTCCGGCACGAGTTCCGCGACGAGGTCCGCCACGAGTTCCGCGACGAGGTCGACGACCGCCGCGACGAGTTCCGGGACGAGGCCTGCGATGAGTTCCGGCACGTCCCCGCTGCGGCTCCGGAACGTCCTCTTCGAGGTGACCGCGCGCTGCAATCTCGCCTGCCGGCACTGCTACGTGCCCTGGGAGGCGCCGCAGGCGCGAATGAATCGCGGCCGACCCGGCCGCGCCCGCGACGAGTTCGAGCGCGCCGACCGGACGCTCGCCCGCCTGCACCGGATCGCGCGCGTGGACGGCGTGACGATGACTGGAGGCGAACCGCTCGCGCAGGAGCGGCTCGAGGAGCTGGTGCTGCGCTCGCGGCTGGCCGGCAGCCGCGTGAACATCATCAGCAACGGCACGCTGGGCACGCCGGAACGCTGGCGCGGTCTGGCGCGCCTCGGCGTGGCGCTGTTCGAGCTGCCGCTGCACGCGGCCGATGCCGCGGTGCACGACCGCCTCTCCGGACGGCGGGGCGCCTGGGAGGCGACGGCGGCGTCGATCCGGACCCTGAGGGCGCTCGCGGCCGATGTGGTGGGGGTGGTCGTCCTCACCCGCGACACCGCGCCGTCGCTTGCCGACACGCTCGCCCTGCATGCGGCCCTCGGCGTTCGCCAGGTCATGCTGAACCGCTTCAACCCGGGCGGCCGGGGGCTGCGGCATCTCGACGAACTCACGCCCGCCGCCGAAGACCTGTGCGCCGCCTTCGCGACGGCCGACCGTCTCGCCCGCCCGCTCGGACTGAACATCACGTCGAACGTGGCGCTGCCGCACTGCCTCGTGGACCCGCACGAGTACCTGCGCGTGCGCTTCACGAGCTGCTCCGCCGACCTGGACCGCCGGCCGCTCGCGCTCGACCTCGACGGTGACCTACGCTTCTGCAACCACTCGCCGGTGGTGTTCGCGAACATCCACCGCGATCCGCCGGCGACGCTGCTCGACTCCGCCTACCTGCGTGCCTGGCGCGACACCGTACCGGCCGCCTGCGCCGGCTGCGAACGCTTCGCGAGGTGCTTCGGCGGCTGCCGCGCCACCTGCGAGCAGATGGGCGGGACGCTGGCGGATGCGGATCCGATGCTGGGCGAGGCCTAAACGTTCCATGACACGGAACGATCGCCGATGCCGGCGGTGATCGGGCGCGAGGGGTGAACGGAGGGACCCGCGTGCCCCAGTTCCGCCTCACGCTGGGCCGCTGGGGTAGCCAGCCGGGGCACGGGCCGACCGGCTGGAGCGCCGGCCGGTGCACCCGGGTACATGCGACGGGACCACCGGAGGGGTGGTGCTCGAGAGCGAGTGGCCGTGCTTGTCCGCGGCCGCGGCGATCGTGACAAACGCCACCGGCAGCGTGACGAACTCCGCGACGAGCAGGACGACCGGTGACCGTCCGCGTCATGTGATACACTCACCCTGGGACGAGGGCCCGGTTCCGGGCCGGTCGCGGTTGAGACTCGGTCCCGGGGGGAATCCGGCATGGGAAAATCGACATGTCTTGCGACGGGAATTGTCGCCCTGTCCGTCATGCTCCTGATCTCGGCGGCGTCCGCCATGGAAGAACAACGGCTCACGGCCGACCTGGGCGTCTGCACCGAGCCTGCCATCGCCGTTGGACCCGACGCCCTTGCACGGGTCGTCTGGCTGCGCCAGTCTCCCGACGATCCGCCCGGGATGAGCCGTGTCACCTGGGCCTGCTTCGACCCGGCGGGAAATTTCGTCCATGGGCCGGTAGACCTCTGGCCGGCGGGAGAGGGCACCGGCCGGCCACGGATCGCCCTGGACGCCGAGGGGTTCAGCTACGTCGTCTGGACGAACTCCGGTTACGTTTTCACCCGGCGAGTGAGTCCCGCTGGGAGCGTTACCGGCTGGCCCGATGGGCTCGATCTCGGACTGGTGATCGCCACCGAGGTGGACATCGACGTGACGGACTCGACACAGATTCATCTCGCGATCGAGGAACTCGACGGCGCTCAGGACCGCGTGCGCTACATCGGCCTCGACTGGTCGGGGCAAATCGTCCACGATGCGACCCTGTCCTCTAGCTCCGACGTTGGTGTGGCTAAGAGTCCGTGCGTGGCCGTGAGCGCCGGCCTGGTGTTAGTGCACTGGTGCGACCAGGACCCGATCCTGGGGATGGGGCTCTGGCAGGCATGGATTTGGGGCAGCAGCCCGTTCGGCACCTACAAGCTCGTAGGCGGCAGCGGCATCGCCTTGCCCGACCATTGCCGCCCGGCCTCCTCGAGCAACTGGCTCGTCTACCAGCAGGAGATTGCCGGCGTAGACCGAGTCGTGCAGATGTCCAGCTCGGGAAGTCCGGTGGTACTCGACCCCGGCCCAGGCCCCGCGCGGCGCCCGCGGATCGCCGCCGCCATCGATCAGCCCGCCCGCGCCGTCTGGGAGGATCGGTCCAGCGGCAACTGCCGCATCCGCGGCGCGGAATGGAGTGCCGATGGGACCTTGTTGATCACCGACTTGCCGATCAGCGCCTCGCCGGCAGATGCATCCGCGCCGGATGTCGATGAGAACGCTGACGGCATCTGCTGCTTCGTCTGGCAGGACGCGCGCCACGGCGGCAGCGAACTCTACTGCGCCTGGCGCGGACTGCGTGGCATCCGGGTGACCGCGCAGGTGCGGCCGCGGTACGCCACGGACGCCTTCCTGGACCCGCCGCCGCCTCTGCCCGGCGTGACCGTGGTCCTGCACCGCGAGGGAGGCGGCACCCTGACCAGTTTCACCGACCGGTCAGGGATGGCAAGCTTCCCGGCGGCCTCGGCCGACGGCGACAGCTTCGAGCTGTTCCTGCAGGGACCTCTGTACCGCATTGTGGCGGACGCTGTAGACGATGCGCAGGACCAGGATCCGGTCTCTATCGTAGTCGAACCCGTCGTCGGAGAGTCGGTCACGGAGTTCACCTGGCCCTCCTCGGAGGCCCTGTACGGCGCGGCCTCGCTGCAAGCGGCGTACTTCGTGCAGAAGTTCCGACTCGAGTACTGGCTAGATCGCCTGGAGTACGAGTGGAACCTCCGCAGCCGCCGAACCGGTGAGGACTGCGAGGATTTCATCGGGTGCGTCCTGATGGAGTCGAATCCCTACTGGCAGCAGTTCGGCGGATCATTCGCCGAGCCGGGCGGCCTGACAACGAAGTACTTGCAGGGTCTTGCGCAGGCGGACCTCGCGGTCTATCACGAGTTGGGGCACTGCATGGTCGCCGACGTCGCCCACGCCATTCTCGGTCGGACGCAGATCATGTCCGATGACGACGACCGGGAGGGGGCGGCGATGGACGAGGCGTTCGCCGACTACTTCGCCACCAGCTTCGTCGGCGAGCCCATGGTGGCGACTTGCGATGTCGACCGCGAGGATTGCCAGCCGCTGCGGAACCTCGCCGAGCAGCTCCTCTACGCCACCTGCGTCTTCCCGGAAGACCACTACACGGGGTCGCGCATCCTCAGCGGAGCTCTCTGGGACCTGCGCGACGCCATCGACGGCGTCGGAGTGCCCAGCGCGCCAGCGACCGACGGGCTCGTGCTCGCGTCCTTGCACCGAATGCTGCGGGCGGGACCTGGCGCATCGGGGCGGTTCGAAATGCAGGACTTCTGCAACGCCCTGATCGCCGAGGATCGCTCCCACGGTGGCGTCCACGCGCTCGACATCGAGTTGGCGCTCCAGATGCACAACCTCGGCCCGACGCAATCGTCGCACTGTCCGCTGGGCTGGGCCGCTGAAGTCGTGGTCCTCGAGGTGAACGAGTTCCTCGACCGGATTGGACTCGTCTGGCGATCGCTGCCTCATGCGACCTACCGGATTGAAGTGCGGCTGATCGACTGGTTCGACGGCCGCCGAGGCCTGTCGGATGGTTACGTGACGGTGGCGGAGGGGCTGACTGACACGACGTTCGTCTACACCGGCCGTGATCCGCACACCGAGTACGAGTTCCGCGTCGTGCCGGTGGATACGACCGGCGAGCCGGGGTTTGCGTCGCCGTCCGTGCCGGTGGCTGCGGCCGATCCGACGGACGTACCGACGGGTCGCGCGACGATGGGCATGGACGGTGCCGGACGTCTGCTGTCGGCCGCGCCTAACCCCTTCAACCCTTTGGTGTGCATCGCTTTCGAGGTGGCGGCAGCAGGCCGTGTGCTGATCGAAATCGCGGATCTGCGGGGGCGCAAGGTGCGCACGCTCATCGCCGGCGAGTACCCGGCCGGGCGGCATGATGTCACCTGGGACGGACGCGACGACGTGGGCCGGGCGCTGGCGAGCGGGGTGTACCTGGTCCGGGGTCAGGGCGCCGGCTGGGGCAGCGTGCGGAAGGTGGCGCTGCTGCGATAAGACCGTCGTCGACGCGAACGCGTCCGCTTCGCCGCGGGCGAGGGGACCCAGCCCCTCGCCCGCGAGCGTCGTTGAGCCCGGTGACCGACCGGATCACATCTCCGGTCGCGTCTCCTGGCGGCCGGCGACTGCCGTCCGCTTCAGCTCGAAGCGATCCAGGTTCATCACCTTGTCCCATGCCGCCACGAAGTCGTCGACGAACTTCCGGCGGGCGTCGTCGCCGGCGTAGACCTCGGCCAGGGCGCGGAGCTGCGAGTTCGAGCCGAAGACGAGATCCATGGACGTGGCCGTCCACTTCAGTTCGCCCGTCTCGCGGTCGTACCCCTCGTAGACGTAATCGCCCTGCTCCGACTTCTTCCACTCGGTGCTCATGTCGAGGAGGTTCACGAACCAGTCGTTGGTCAGCGCGCCGGTCTCGCCGGTGAAGACGCCCAGCTCGCTGTCGCGGTGGTTCGCGCCCAGCACGCGCAGGCCGCCCACGAGCACGGTCAGCTCGGGAGCCGTGAGGGTGAGCTGGTTCGCGCGGTCGATCAGCTCCACCTCGGGCCGGCGGAAGTGCTCTTCACCGATGTAGTTGCGGAAGCCGTCGGTCCCCGGACGCAGGAACTCGAACGAGGCCTCGTCGGTCATCTCCGCCGTGGCGTCGGTGCGGCCCGGCGTGAACGGAACGGTCACGTCGTGACCGGCGTTCCGAGCTGCGGCCTCCACGGCGGCGCCGCCGCCGAGGACGATCATGTCCGCCATCGACACCTGCTTGCGGCCCTTCTGCGACTCGTTGAAGCGCTTCTGCACCTTCTCGAGCCTGGCGAGCACCTGCGCGAGTTCCGCGGGCTCGTTGACTTCCCAGTCCTTCTGGGGTGCGAGGCGCAGGCGCGCGCCGTTGGCGCCCCCGCGCTTGTCGCTGTCACGATAGGTGGAGGCGGACGCCCAGGCGGTGGAGACGAGCTGCGCCACGGACGCGCCCGAGTCGAGGATCTCGCGCTTGAGCCTGGCGACGTCCTGGTCGTCGATCAGCTCGTGGTCGACGGGCGGGACGGGGTCCTGCCAGAGCTGCGCCGGCGCCACCTCGGGACCGAGCAGGCGGACGGGCGGCCCCATGTCGCGATGCGTGAGCTTGTACCACGCGCGCGCGAAGGCGTCGTTGAACGCGTCGGGATCATTGGCGAAGCGCTCGGAGATCTTCCGGTAGATCGGATCCCTGATGAGCGCGACGTCGGTCGTGAGCATCACGATCTTGTGCTTCTTGCCCTCGATGTGCGCGTCGGGAACATTCTCGGGGGCGTCCTTCGGCGTCCATTGCCAGGCACCGGCCGGGCTCCTGGTCAGCTCCCACTCGTAGGCGAAGAGACCGTTCAGGAAGGCGTTCGACCACTTCGTCGGGGTGGGCGTCCACGCCCCCTCGAGACCGCTGGTGATCGCGTGGGCGCCCTTGCCGCTCTCGTAGCTGCTCTTCCAGCCGAAGCCCTGCTCCTCGAGCGGAGCCGCCTCCGGCTCGGGACCGACGTGGCTCGCCGGCCCGGCGCCATGATTCTTGCCGAGCGTGTGACCGCCCGCGATCAGGGCGACGGTCTCCTCGTCGTTCATCGCCATGCGCGCGAAGGTGGTGCGGATGTCCCTGGCCGCGGCGAGCGGATCGGGCTCGCCGTTCGGGCCTTCGGGGTTCACGTAGATGAGGCCCATCTGCACGGCGGCCAGCGGATTGGCGAGGTCGCGGTCGCCGGAGTAGCGGGCGTCCGCCAGCCACTCGCCCTCGGGGCCCCAGTAGATGTTCTTCTGCGGCTCCCAGAGGTCCTCGCGACCGCCGCCGAAGCCGAAGGTCTTCAGACCCGCCGACTCGAGCGCGCAGTTGCCCGCCAGGACCATGAGGTCGGCCCAGGAGATGCTCTGGCCGTACTTCTTCTTCACCGGCCAGAGCAGGCGGCGGGCCTTGTCGAGATTGGCGTTGTCGGGCCAGGAGTTGAGCGGCGCGAAGCGCTGCATGCCGACCGAGGAGCCGCCGCGGCCGTCGGTCACCCGGTAGGTGCCGGCGCTGTGCCACGCCATGCGGATGAAGAGCCCGGCGTAGGTCCCCCAGTCGGCCGGCCACCAGTCCTGCGAGGTCGTCATGACCGCGACGATGTCCTTCTTCACGGCCGCCAGGTCCAGCTTCGCGAACTCGGCGGCGTAGTCGAAGCCGTCGCCCAGCGGATTGCTCTCGAGCGAGTTCTGATGCAGGATCTCGAGGTCCAGCTGGTTCGGCCACCAGTCCTGGTTGGACATGGCCTTGCCGGTCATCATGCCGTGGCTGCTCCTCATCATGCCGTGGCCGCTCCCCTGTTGGTCGTGGTTGCCGAGAGCTTCACCCTCCTGCGCGGAGAGGGGAAGCGCGACAAGCAGCATCGAGAGGCCCAGCAGAGACCCCACGACGAGAATCTTCCGTTCCATGGTTCCTCCTGAGGCCGGAAGGCCTCGGTCCAGGGTTTCGATCGGGACGCCGCACTGCTCAGCCAGGCGGCTGTGGTCGGTGTCCACGCATCGGGCTCGGTCGTTCGTCTATTCTGGACCTTTTCCAGAATTAGACTCTTTCGAAACAGCAGCGAAAAAAAGAAGCGCGGCAGACCGTTCAGTTCCTTCCTCTCTTGCCTCTCTTGCGCGTCCTCTTTCCGCGCATGACGACCTGGTACTCCCGGACCTCCAATCCGGGGATCTTCGCGAGATCCGACACCCTGACGGCGTCCCACGCCACGTCGTGGATCGTGCCGGAGTCGTCTTCGATGAAGTGGTGATGGTTGTCGGTCCTCGGGTCGAACACCACGCGTCCCTCGGTGAGAACCAGCTGGCGCAGCAACCGCTTCTCGACGAACAGATGGAGGGTGTTGTAGACGGTCGCCCGGGAGATGCAGGGAAAGTGTTCTCGCACCCGGGTCCACACCTCATCGGCCGAGGGGTGCGCATCGGTGTTCAGGACGTACTGCGCCACCGCGACCCGCTGGGCCGAAGGCTTGATCCCGTGATCGAGCAGAACGGATGCCTCATCGCGCTTCATGGAGGATAGACTACGTCTAAAGGTAGATTCTGTCAATGCGCTCGCTTTTCGCGGAAAGCCTCGAACCAGTTCTCGACCACGGTGAACGAGTGCGCCTCCGTGCGATCGCCGGCGTCGCGGGCGAACACGAACGCGCTGCGGGCAGCCAGACCGGGCTGCTCTAGTGCCAGGGGGCGGTCAGCTGGTTGCTGATCCCCGTGTCCCCATCGAGGACGAAGATGTCGTTGCCGGGCGCCGGCGAGTATCCCCGGGGAAACGCAGGTTCGGTCCTCCGGTGGCTCCCAGCGTTCGCCGCCCGATGGAAAATATAGGGAGTTTAGGGAAGTTATCTAATTTGGCTAACTCTCCTAACTCTGCTATACTTCCATCATGGACCCGATCAAAAACCCCTATGCCCCCGGTGCGGGGACCCCGCCGCCGGAGCTCGCCGGACGGGACGAGTTCCGCCACAAGGTGAGCATCGCGCTCGCTCGGATCCGGGCGCACCGCCCTGCCAAGAGTGTGCTGATGGTCGGCTTGCGGGGGGTCGGCAAGACCGTGCTGCTCGACCAGTTGCGGAAGGACGCCGAATCTGCCGGCATCAGGACCATGCGCGTGGAAGCTCCGGAGTCCCGTTCCCTGCCCGCGATCCTCGCTCCGCAGTTGCGACAGGCTCTGCTCCGTCTTTCCAAGAACGAGCAGGCCCACGACCTGGCCAGGCGGGCCTTGAGGGGGCTGGCCGGTTTCGTCGGCGCACTGAAGGTCAAGTACAACGATATCGAGGTCGGGATCGACTTCGAGCCGGAGCCGGGTCTGGCCGACAACGGCGACCTCGAGCACGACCTGCAGGACCTCTTCGAGGTCGTCGGCCAGGCCGCAGCGCGGGCCGACACGGTTCTGGCCCTGTTCATCGATGAGCTGCAATACGTCGAGGAGGCCGAACTGGCGGCCCTGATCACGGCGCTGCATCGGGCGGCGCAGCTCCAGCTTCCGGTCACGCTGGTGGGGGCAGGGCTGCCGCAACTCGCCGGCCAGTTCGGGCGCGCCAAGTCCTATGCCGAGCGACTGTTCGACTTCGAGACCGTGGGCCCGCTATCCCCCGTCCATTCCGAGTCGGCTCTCGTCGTGCCGGCACGCCGCGAGGGGGCGGACTACACGACCGAAGCCCTCGCCCGGATCATCGCTCAGACCGAGGGGTATCCCTATTTCATCCAGGAGTGGGGGATGCAATGCTGGGACGTGGCGGACGGACCCGTCATCACCCTGCAGGACGTCGAGGCGGCGACCATAACGGTGATCGCCGCGCTCGACGAGGGGTTCTTCCGCGTCCGCTTCGACCGCCTCACCTCGTCCGAGAAGCGGTACCTGCGCGCCATGGCCCAGCTCGGTCGGGGACCGCACCGCTCGGGGGACGTCGCCGGCGTGCTCGACAGGACCGTGCAGTCGGTCGCGCCGACGCGGTCCCAGCTCATCAGGAAAGGCATGGTCTGGAGCCCGAGCCACGGGGACACGGCCTTCACCGTTCCCCTGTTCGACGGTTTCATGCGGCGCGTGATGCCCGGCGACGACTGTCGGGACTGAGTGCACCCGGGTGCACTCGGGAGCGCGTAACAATCCGCGAGTTTCCCCGCGGAAATCAGGCGCTGGCTGGAGTGGCGGCCTCTCGGGCCTCACGACGTGAAGCGGCGACCGCCGCGGGTCTCCCAGGGAACAAAGAGCCGGCGCCCCGAGCCTCCTGGCCCAGGGCGCCGGCGCCACTTTGGGAACGGTTCGCGATAGCGGGTCTCGGGCCGTGCTTCGCCTCGCACCGCCTCCTACCGCGTGAGCTTCTTGTACTTGATGCGGTGCGGCTGGTCGGCGTCCACGCCCAGGCGGCGCTTCTTGTCCAGCTCGTACTCGCTGAAGTTCCCCTCGAACCAGTAAGCTTGGCTGTCGCCCTCGAAGGCGAGGATGTGGGTGGCGATGCGGTCGAGGAACCAGCGGTCGTGGCTGACCACCACGAGACAGCCGGCGAAGTCCTCGAGGCCGTCCTCGAGGGCGCGCAGCGTGTCCACGTCGAGGTCGTTCGTCGGCTCGTCCAGCAGGATGAGGTTCGCGCCGCTCTTGAGCAGCCGTGCCAGGTGCACGCGGTTGCGCTCGCCGCCCGAGAGGGCGCCCACCTTCTTCTGCTGGTCGGGTCCGCGGAAGTTGAAGCCGGCGCAGTAGGCCCGGCTGTTCACCTCCACGCCGCCCAGGTCCAGCACCTCGGCGCCGCCCGAGATGTTCTCGTAGACGGTCTTGTCGTCCACCAGATCGGCTCGCGACTGGTCCACGTGCGCCACCTGCACCGTGTCGCCCACGCGCAGGGTGCCGGCGTCGGGCTGCTCCGCCCCGGTGATCATGCGCAACAGCGTCGTCTTGCCGGCGCCGTTCGGACCGATGATGCCCACGATGCCGCCCTTGGGCAGGTCGAACGAGAGGTCCTCGAAGAGTACGCGGTCGCCGTACACCTTCTTCAGGCCCTCGGCGCGCACCACCAGATCGCCCAGGCGCTGGCCGGGCGGGATGCGGATCTGGGCGGCCTTCTGGCGCAGGTCGCGCTCCTGGGAGACCAGCTCGTCGTAGCGCTGCACGCGCGCCTTGCTCTTCTTGCGCCGCGCCTGGGGCGACGCGCTCACCCACTCGAGCTCGCGCTCGAGGGTCTTGAGGCGGCGCTCGTCCTTCTTCTCCTCCTCCTCGAGCCGGGCCTTCTTCTGCTCCAGCCACGAGGAGTAGTTGCCCTCCCACGGCAGCCCCTTGCCCTGGTCCAGCTCGAGGATCCAGCCGGTGACGTTGTCGAGGAAGTAGCGGTCATGCGTGACGATGACCACCGTGCCCGCGTACTCGCGCAGGTGCCGCTCGAGCCAGGCGACCGACTCGGCGTCGAGGTGGTTGGTGGGCTCGTCGAGCAGCAGCAGGTCGGGCTGCTGCAGGAGCAGCCGGCACAGGGCCACGCGACGCTTCTCGCCGCCCGACAGCGTACTCACCTCCGCCTCCGGCGGCGGGCAGCGCAGCGCGTCCATGGCGATCTCGACCTTGCGGTCCAGCTCCCAGCCGTCCACGGCGTCGATCTGGTCCTGCAGCTCGCCCATCTCCTCCATGAGCTTCGTCATCTCGTCGTCGTCCATCGGCTCGGCCATCTTCATCGAGATCTCGTTGAAGCGGTCGACCTTGGCCTTGGTGTCGGCCACGCCCTCGAGGATGTTGCCGTGCACGTCCTTGTCCTCGTCCAGCTGCGGCTCCTGCTCGAGGAAGCCGATGCGCGCCGAAGGATCGGGGAACGCCTCGCCATAGAAGTCGTCGTCCTGGCCGGCCATGATGCGCAGCAGCGTCGACTTGCCAGCCCCGTTGAGCCCGATGACGCCGATCTTGGCGCCCGGGAAGAACGACAGCCAGATCCCCTTGAGGATCTCGCGGCCGGGGGGCACGACCTTCTTCAGGCCCTTCATGGTGAAGATGTACGGCTGAGCCATGGACGACTTCCTCAAGGTTCGGGGATCTGCCGGCGGGTCCGCCGGCGGCCGGCGCCCACCGGCGACGTCGAGGCCGTTCCTACCGCCCGGGAGCGTTCGCGATGGCGCCGCGGTCGGGTCACAGAGGCGCCGCGGTGCGGGTCACGGTGGCGCGGCCGTGCAGTCACGGAGGCGCCGCGGTGACCAATTTAGGGTAACCCGGGTCGGAAGCAAGGTTCCGCGACGTGGCAGCGAGACAGGACTGCGGGTTTGCACGGGCCCAGGGTATACTGTCCGGCCGGAGGTGACTCGATGACGTCCTACCAGGGATCGGCCGCCATCGCCGGCGACGGCGGCAAGGCGCTGGCGGTGGCGGTGACGGCGTTCACCCAGGCGGGCTTCCGGGTGGTGCACGAAGAGCCGCGGTCGCTCCGGTTCCTCGGACCGCGCATGCTCGACAAGCGCAAGACCCCCCTCAACGGCGCCCGCCGGGTGGAGGTGACGGTGAAGGGCGGTCAGGTGCACGTCCAGGCCGACCTCCAGGGCGTGGGCTGGCTGTTCTCCACGGTGGCGGCGGTGCTCATCCTCGTCGGAGTGGCGCTGGCGACGGCCATGATGCTCTCCGACGTGCCCAACGCCAACCCGCTGGTCTTCGTGCTACCCCTCGGCGTCTGGGTGGCCCTGATGCCCATCATGTACATCTGGACGCGAGGCGTGGTGGTGCGCGCCTTCGACAATCTCCTCCAGGAGATGGCCGCTGCCGAGCAGCGCGCCTGATATCGCGACCGATCGACCGATCGACCGATCGACCGATCGACGCATCGCTGGTCCATTCGGGCCGATGGGATAATAACAGACATGATAAGTCGGATATATGCCGCCTGTGGTTGGCCACCGGCCGCCGCACATCGCTGCCGAAAACGTCCAGGACAACCGGGGCGTGGGGGCCGCCGGACCGCGTCGCCTTCCGCCCAGTGTACCCGGGTACTCGGGTCACGAACCGGACCGCGACGCCTTTCGCCCAGTGCACCCGGGTACCCGGGTACTCGATCGGCGCAGCCCGGAGTCGGGCCGCCGCCGCCCACCGCCCACCGTTAAGCCGAATTCCCGCCGAGTGTACCCGGGTACTCGGGTCAGGCCGGACCGCGCCACCTTCCGCCCGTTGTACCCGGGTACTCGGGTTAGGCCGGACCGCGCCACCTTCCGCCCGTTGTACCCGGGTGCAACGATGGCCGGCGGTCGGGGCTCGCCTGGTCGGGGAAGGTGGACCGGGGTAAGTTGGGATCAGGGAGGCGACCGAGCCTCCGAGCGGCGGCGCCGTGCTGGCACCCGGCGCCGTGCTGGCACCCGGCGCCGTGCTGGCACCCGGCGTCGTGCTGGCACCCGGCGCCGCGCTGGCACCCGGCGCCGCGCTGGCACCGTGCCGCGCTGAAACCCGGCGGCCCGCCGGCTTCGGCGCCCCGTCGCCCGGGTCCCTGGACGGCCGAGACCAGCCGGCAGGCGCCCGAACCCGCCGGCAGGCAGCCGAAACCGGCCGGCAGTCGAAGGAGATCTCCATGGCGGAGACCGTGATCCGTGCCGTGCTCGGGGACATCACCCGGTTCGAGGGCGACGCCATCGTGAACGCGGCGAACGAGTCGCTGCTCGGCGGGGGCGGGGTGGACGGCGCCATCCACCAGGCGGCGGGCGCCGACCTGATGGACGAGTGTCGAGGCCTCGGTGGCTGCGAGACCGGCCAGGCCAAGATCACGCGCGGCCATGGCCTGCGGGCGACTCACGTCATCCACACGGTGGGACCGGTCTGGCGCGGCGGTGGGCAAGGCGAGACGGAGCTGCTGCGTTCGTGCTACCGGACCAGCCTTGCGCTCTGTGCCGAACACGGCCTGCGCAGCGTCGCCTTCCCGGCGATCAGCACCGGGGCCTACGGCTTTCCGCTGGAACAGGCCGTCGCCATCGCCGTGGACGAGGTGGTCGACTTCACGGGACGCAGCGACGCGCTCGATCTGGTGGAGTTCTCGTGCTTCCGCGAGGAGGTGCTCGAGGCCTACCAGCGGGAGCTGTCGGCCCGAGGAATCGAACGCCAGCCCGAGCGCCCGCCCGAGCCTTAGCCCGAGCGCCCGCCCGCCCGCCCGCCCAACCGCCTGTCTGCGCCCTGGCCCGCCCGCCCGCCAGCCAGCCCGAGCGCCCGCCCGTCTGCGTCCTCCTGGCCCGCCCGCCAACCCGTCGGCCAGCCCGAGCGCCCGTCCGAGCCTTAGTCCGAGCGCCCGCCAGCCCGCCCGCCCGGCCGTCTGAGCCTTGGCCCGCCCGCCCCGAGCCGTTTTCCACCGCCTCCGAGCAGCGCTAAAACTCCGCCGATTCCTGCCGAACTGTGGAAGACCATCTGCGGGGGTCGTGCTAGTCTCTTCCGCCACGAGACCCTGGTGTCCGAGTTCGCGAGGAGCCCCGCAGAGGAGGGAGCCATGGACCGACGCCCGAAATCGTCGCCCGCGATGGTCGCGCCGGCGCTCGCCGCCAGAGCCGCCACCGCCGCCGCCAAGACGGCCCTCGCCGTCGCCGTCGCCGTCGCCCTCGCCGTCACCCTCGCCGGGTGCACGGACGAACCGCCGCCGCCGCCGCGGAACGCGGTTGCGCCCAGGCCGGACGTGCCGGTGCCTGCGGGGACGTGGCTGTATGACTGTGGCCGCGACGTCACGTTCCTGGTGCTGGCCGACGGCGACGACGCCGTCCGGATCGTCCTGCCGGAGGGGACCGTCCGGCTCCAGAAAGTGGTGACCCCCACGAGCACCCGTTACGAGGCGGAGGGCTACACGCTCTGGCTGGACGGGAAACAGGCGCGGCTCCAGTCGCCGCAGACCGTGTACGTCGGCTGCGACAGCAAGCCGGAGCTGGCGCTGTGGGAAGACGCGCGGCGGCGCGGCGTCGAGCTGCTGGCGGCCGGCTACGCGCCTAACTGGCGACTGGAGTTCCTGGACGACCGGCTGGTGATGGTCGCGGGCAAGAACTCCCGGCACGAGTTTCCGCGGGTGGAGCCGGAGGTGGACGGTGAGGGCAGCAGCCGCACCTACCACTGCGAGCAAGAGGGACGGGAAATGGTGGTGACCATCATGGACCGGCCCAGCCAGGACGCGGCCACCTGCCGGCAGATGCCGCTGACGGTGGTCGCCGAGCTGGAGGGCCGCACGTACCGCGGCTGGGGCAGGAAGGTGGAGTAGGCGCGCGGCCGGTCAACCCCGGCCCCGGCCCGGCCCCGGAAAATCCGACGGCCGCTAAGGGTTTCTTTACACCCGAGCGGGCATTTGACCTGTGGACTGCCGGGACCGTAAACAGTAGGCTGATCCTCCTCGAAGTGCGAGACATCTCCGCAACGGGACTTCCGAGTCCGTTGCGGG
>JAWOID010000145.1:0-2811 GCA_046484865.1 Candidatus Krumholzibacteriia bacterium | reverse complement strand
TCGGCAGGCTGTAGGCCTGCTCCGTGGTGAGCAGTCCCGAGCCGCCGGTCTCGTTGAACGCCGCGGCGGGTCCCGCGCCCAGCGCCAGGACCGCCGACGCGATGGCACACAGGGCCGCGCGGGCACCGAAGCCGGCGCCGCCCGCGATTCGAACAAGGAGCGAGTTCATCAGCGTGTCTCCCTAGTTGGAGGACGAGGACGGCATCGTGATCTGCAGGTCGACGCGGCGGTTGCGCGCGCGGCCGGCCGGCGTGTCGTTGCCCGCCACGGGGCGGGTCTCGCCGAAGCCCACGGCAGCGACGCTGTCGGGGCGGATGCCGATGGCCAGGAGTTCGGCGCGCACGGTTTCGGCTCGCCGCAGGCTCAGCACCTGGTTGGACTCGGCCGCGCCTGTGGCGTCGGTGTGCCCCTGCACGACCACGCGGGCCTCGGGAAAGCGCAGGAAGACCACGGCCAGGCGGCGCAGCTCCTCCCGGGCGCCGGTGGTCAACTCGCTCTCGCCGACGCTGAAGAGCAGGGACTGGTCGAGGGTCAGCAGGCCGGCGTCACCGTCGCGCCGGAGGCTGCCGGCGTGGCCCGACCTGGCCGTCACCCGCTCCAGGGACTCGAACAGCTGGGAGCTGCGGTCGGTGGCCGGTTCGGCCGGAGCCGCCGGGGCCACCGGCGTCACCCCCGGAGCCCCCGACCCCTCGGCGGCGGCCACCTGCGCCTTCAGCTGGGCCAGGTCCGCCGCCAGGGCCTCGTTCTGGGCCTTCAGGTGGTTGAGGGCCGTCACCAGCGCGGGGCCGGCGACGGTCCCGGCCGCCGGCGGTGCCGGCGTGGTCGCCGCCGGGGCGGCCGCAGTCCGCACCGCAGTCCGGCTCGAACCCACGCGGACGACTTGCCGGTCCTCGGCAGCCCTGGTCGTGGGCCACCAGCCCAAGCCCAGGGCGTAGCTCCAGGCTCCCACGTCCTCGACGAAATCGCGCCTGGCCTCCAGGCGGAAGTTGATGCCGGGGCGCGTCGTGCCCACGCCCGCCACGGCCAGCGCGCCGACGCTGAACCCGCTGAGCGCGTCCTCGAGGCTGGCGTCCTGGGGCACATCCGCGCCCACGACGTGCCCGGCCAGGCCGGCGCCTACGTAGGGACGCAATTCCCTGAGATTCATCAGGGGGTACGACACGACCGCGTCCAGGGACGTGTCGCTGAAGCTGCCCGGGGTGCTGGATCCGAAGGCCGAGCGGTCGATGTCAGCCGACCAGCGGCGCAGACCCAGCGAAAAATCCAGATGGCGGGTCGGGAATGTCCCCATGCCGACCCGCACTCCGTAGAGCAGGCCGGTGTCGCCGTGGGACGGTGCCACAAGGCCCAGCTCGAGCAGCAGACCGTCCGGACGGACGCCTTCGACCCGACCGTCGGGCTCCGCCGCCGAATGGACCACGACCTGGGCGCCGGCCGGGGCAGCCGCCAGCAGCGCACCCAGGGAGGACAGGATCAGCCCGCGCCGAATGCAATCCCGATCCATCATCGCACCTGCCTTTCGCTCACGAAAAAGACACCGATTCCCCGGACCACGGACACCGCAGGAGGCGGGACATCGCATCGTGGTCCATCCAACATTCTAGATGGATTCGCGCGAATCGCTTCTGATGTTCTGCGTCAGGGCGCATCTCCTCCCATGATCCGGCTTGGGTCACTCCGGAATCATGAGGGTCGCCGGGCGCAGGCGTAGTCGCTTGGCGCGGTTCCACGGTAGCCGACACGACGATTGTGGATTATAATCATCCTTATTCAAACAATCCGTCCAGGATCGTCGATCCCTGCCAGCCAAATGCGTCGTCCGGTATCACCGAGCGGCGCGATCGCGAGCCGATCGAGAGGACGCCATGCCATGAAAGACAAGATCGTCAACTTTCGCCCGCTCTGCGCGGGCGCAGTGCTGCTGGCCCTGGCCGCCTCGGTCGTTCCCGCGCTCGCCCAGACCTGGTCGCAGCAGTCGGCCCTACCCACCGCGTGGGATCTCGGCGGCGTCTGGTTCCTGTCCGAAACACACGGCTTCATCTGCGGCGAAGACCACGTGTTGATGCGCACGACCGACGGCGGTGCCACCTGGGCGCGCGTCGCCGACGTGCCCCACGACCGCGACTTCTATGAGCAGACGTTCTACGATCTCGCCTTCGTCGATGGGCAGCACGGCTGGGCCGTCGGCAACGTCAACTACCGCACCACCGACGGCGGCGAGACCTGGCAGAGCATGGACTCGACGGGCGGGAACAACGAGCAGATCGTCCCCATCACGGCCGACGTCGCGTACCTCAACTCGACCTGGCAGCTCCAGAAGACCTCCGATGGCGGCGCGAGCTGGACTCCGGTCTTCCCCGCGTCGGGCATCGACCGCGTGAACGCGATGGACTGGTGGGATGCGGACCGCGGCGTGTTCTGGGGCGGCGGCTACGCCACCGGCAGCGTGAGCGGCCTGCGCCTGACCCTCGACGGCGGCGACACCTGGCAGCTCAGACGCTCGGGCCTAACCAACGACGTGACCTTCGTGACCTCGGACGTGCTGCTGTGGCACGACCACTGGGGTTTCCACGTGTACCGTTCGGATGATCTGGGCCAGACCGCGTCGGTGGTGCTGACGGTGGTCGACCAGCCGATCGAGGTGATCCATCGCCTGCCCGACGGCAAGATGATCGTCGTCGACGCCGACGTGCGCATGTGGCTGAGCGGGGACGGCGGCCTCACCTGGACCCAGGTGCGGGACAAGCTGGGCATGCGCGGCCTGCAGAATGCATCCGGTCTCGAGTTCGATCGACGTTTCGGATGCGCCGG
>JAWOID010000130.1:0-31422 GCA_046484865.1 Candidatus Krumholzibacteriia bacterium | reverse complement strand
TTTCAGGAAGCTGGAAACCCGGAGAAACTGTCGGAGTGAATGCCGGATTACGTTATGAATATACGGATCGGAATTTGAGCACTCCCGACAGCCCGGGACTCGTAGATGCACAGGATGGCTAGATCTCGGGCATGACCTGCCAGCACTGCGTGGCCGCGGTCAGACAGGCGCTGGCCGAGGTGCCCGGCTCTCGGGTGCACGAGGTCCAGGTCGGCAACGCGCTGGTCCCCTACGACCCCGATCAGACCGACGTGGATCGGCTGGTCGCCGCGGTGGAGGACGCCGGATACGACGTGATCGGCCGCGAACCCGGAGCGTGACCGCGTGACCGCCATCGAGTGGCTCGTCGTGATCCTCGGCGCCGTCGCCGTCGTCGCGATCAATCTCCATTTCTTCGGGGGCGGCGGCCGCGGCGGCGACGATCGCAGCGATGGCGGAGACGGCGGCAGCCGCGGCCACCCGCTCGGATCGACCGAGCGCCACCCACGGACCCGATCGTGAACCCGCAGCAGATCGCCGAGAAGGTCACCATCCCGGTGAGCGGCATGACGTGCGCCGCTTGCCAGGGACGCGTGCAGCGCGTCCTGCAGCGCACCGAGGGCGTGCAGGATGCCACCGTGAACCTGATGGTCGGCAATGCCACGGTGACCTTCGACCCCGCTACGATCACTCCCGAGCAGATCGTCCAGAAGATCCGCGGCACCGGCTACGGCGCCGAACTGCCGTCCCCCGCCGGCACGGCCCTCGAGGAGCAGGAAGAGCAGGAGCGCCGGCGCACCGAGGAGTATCGCGACCGGCGCCTCAAGGCGCTGGTGGCGCTCGTGGCCGCCGTCGTGTCGATGGCCGCCTCCATGCCGCTGATGACGGCCGCGCCTCACGACGCGGGTCACGGCCGTGCGACGGAGGTGGTCAGGTCGCTGGATCCGTTCATGCGCTGGCAGATGGAACAGCTGCACCCGGTGCTCGAGCGCACGCTGCCGTGGCTGTACCGGGTGGACCCGGCCGTGCTGGCCTGGGGGCTGTTCGCGCTCACGACCGCCATCATGGCCTGGGCGGGTCGCCACTTCTACGTGGGGGCCTGGAGCACCTTCCGCCACCGTTCCGCCGACATGAACACGCTCATCGCGCTGGGCACCGGTGCGGCGTGGCTGTTCTCGGTGGCGGCCACCGTCGTGCCCGGCTTCTTCCTCGCGCGCGGCGTGGCGGCCGACGTCTACTACGAGGCAGTGGTGTTCATCATCGCCCTCGTGCTGGTGGGCAACGCCTTCGAGTCGCGCGCGAAGCTGCAGACCTCGTCGGCGCTCCGGGCGCTGGCGCGCCTGCAGCCGAGGACCGCGCGCGTCCTGCGCGCCGACGGCGGCCAGGGAATGGCGCTCGAGCGCGACATTCCCGTGGAGGACGTCCGGCACGGCGACCTGGTGGTGGTCCGCCCCGGCGAGCGGATCCCGGTCGACGGCGAGGTCGTGACTGGCGAGAGCGCGGTCGACGAGTCGATGCTCACCGGCGAGTCGCTGCCGGTGGCCAAGGGTCCGGGCGATCCGGTGTTCGGCGGCACCGTGAACCGTACCGGCAGCTTCCGCCTGCGCGCCACGGCGCTCGGCGCGGACAGCGCCCTGGCGCGGATCGTCCGGCTCATGAGGGAGGCCCAGAGCTCGCGCGCACCCATCCAGCGGCTCGCCGACCGCATCAGCGCCGTCTTCGTCCCGGTGGTCATGCAGATCGCGGTGGTGACGTTCGTGGTCTGGTTCGTGGCCGCGGACACGGCGCCCGCGGTGCGGGCGCTGGCGGCGGCCATCGCGGTGCTCATCATCGCCTGTCCCTGCGCCATGGGGCTGGCGGTGCCGACCGCGGTGATGGTGGCCACCGGCAAGGGCGCCGAGCTGGGCGTGCTCATCAAGGGCGGCGAGGCGCTGCAGCGGGCACGGTCGGTCACCATCGTGGTGCTGGACAAGACGGGCACGGTGACCGAGGGGCGGCCCGTGGTCACCGACCTGGTGGTGGCGGACGCCGGTCCGGTGGCGGACGAGGCGGAGCTGCTGCGGCTGGCCGGCTCGGTGGAACGGGTCTCGGAGCATCCGCTGGCCGAGGCCGTCGTGGAGGACGCGCGCCGGCGGGGCATCGTCCTCGCGGAGACCGAGGGGTTCGCGTCGGTGACCGGCCGCGGGGCGACCGGCCGGGTGGGCGAGCGCCTGGTGGCGGTGGGCAATCGCGCTCTGATGGTCGCCGAGGGCGTGGACGTGACGCCGCTGGCTCGTCGCGCCGAGGAGCTGGCGACCGCCGGCAAGACCGCCATGTTCGTGGCGGTGGACGGTGAACTGGCCGGCATCGTGGCCGTGGCCGACCCGCTGCGCCCGACCGCCCCGGCCGCCGTGCAGCGCCTGAAACGCCTGGGGCTGGAGGTGGTCCTGTTGACCGGCGACTCCGGTCGCACGGCGGCGGCCGTGGCCCGCGCCGCCGGCATCGGACGCGTCGTGGCCGAGGTGATGCCCGAGGGCAAGGTGGAGGAGGTGCGCCGGCTGCAGGAGAGCGGAGAGGTGGTCGCCATGGTGGGCGACGGCATCAACGACGCGCCGGCTCTTGCGCAGGCGGACGTGGGCATGGCGATGGGCACCGGCACCGACATCGCGGGCGAGGCCGGTGACGTGGTGCTCATGCGGGGGGACCCCCTGGCGATCGTCGAGGCGATCCGGCTCTCGCGGCGCACCCTGCGCATCATGAAGCAGAACCTGTTCTGGGCGTTCGTCTACAACGTGGTGGGGATCCCGGTGGCCGCCGGCGCGCTCTACCCGTTCACCGGACTGCTGCTCAGTCCGGTGCTCGCCAGCGCCGCCATGGCGTTCAGCAGCGTGAGCGTGGTGAGCAACTCGTTGCGCTTGAAGAGATTCCAGGCTCAGGGGTGATCCGGCGACGCGGAGCGATCGATCGTCAAATCCCGCCTGCGCACCGCCGGCAACCAGACGGGGACCAGCGCCGCGGCGATGACCACCATCGCCCAGCTCCACGCCGGCGAGGCGTCGGGGGCGCGGATCACCAGTTGTCCCACGCCCAGGAGCGCCAGGAAGAGCGAGGCCGCCGTGAAAGCCAGCGACCGCACCCGCAGCGCGAATTCTCGCAATGGCGCGCCCGGGGCGTCGCCTGCCAGCCGCGCGGTCTCCGCCCAGAACCCCACCGGCCGCACCCGCCGGTAGAACCGCAGGCGAACCGCCTCGCTGGTGCGGGGGGTGATCCAGGTCACGCCCACCGCCGCCACGGTGGTGACCAGCGCCATGGTGCCGAGCCGGATCCATTCGTCCTCGGGCTGCGTGCCCGTGGCGAGCAGCAGCAGGGGCGCCGTGATCAGCGAGGCGCCGATGGCGGCCAGCTCGGAATAGAGGTTGATCCGTTCCCAGAGCCAGCGCAGGACCAGCACCGACCCCATCCCCGCTCCGAAGAGCAGCGACATGAACCAGGCGGTCTGGATGGATCCGAGATTGGCCATGATGGCGATGGCGATCGCCAGGATGAGGATGTTCGAGAGACGCGCCACGATCACCAGCTCGCCGCCGCGCGGCTCCCGCCGCAACCAGTGCCGGCAGACGAACCGGTCGTAGACGTCGTTGCTCCAGTACGAAGCGCCCCAGTTCAGGTGCGTGTCCACGGTGGACGCCAGCGCCGCGAGCAGCCCCACCAGCATGAGACCGCGCAGGCCCGGTGGAAGCAGCTCGTCGATGCCCGTGACGAAGAGGATCTCGCGAGCGGCGGCGAACCCATCCCCGGCGGTCGCGGCGCTCTCGATCGGATGGAGCACCAGCAGCCCCACCGCGATCACCAGCCAGAACAGGCTGCGCAGGAAGATCTGGACCCAGGCGAAGACGACGCCCGCCGTCCGCGCGTCGCGGTCGGTGCGGCACGCCATGGAGCGCTGGGCCAGGTAACCGGTGCCGTCGGAGTTCATCTGGAAGAACCACTGCAGGCCGACGATGACCAGGAACGGCAGCAGCACCTGCGCGCTGGCGTCCTGCGGCCCGAACGAGAGCATCGTCTCGGCCTGCTCGCGCCCGTAGAGCTCGACCACCCGGCCGGACAGGGCGCCCAGCCCGCCCACCTCCGCCACCACGTATCCGGCATAGACGCCCGTGCCCACCATCGCCAGCAGGAACTGCCCCACGTCCGTGTTCACGACCGCGCGCAGGCCGCCGGTGGTGGAGTACATGGCGGTGAACCCGAGGACCACCAGGATGGAGATCAGGTTGTTCGCGGTGGCGATCTCCGGCGCGAGTCCGGTGACGCCGCCGAACGTCAGGCCCAGACCCGTCGCCAGTCCGATGAACGCGTCGTGCACTCCGGCCGGCAGCCACCGGTGCCACGGCAGGAAGATCTCGGCGATGCGGACGGCGGCCACCAGCACCATGGCCATCACCACGCAGTTGATCACCGTGCCGTAGTAGATGGCCTTGAGCACGCGCAGGGGCAGCACGCCCCGGCCGCTGTAGCGGACTTCGGTGAACTCGGCGTCGGTGAGCACCCCGCCCCGGCGCCAGCCGGCGGCGAACACGAAAGCCATCATCAGGAAGGCCAGCCCGTAGATCCACAGCCGCCACAGCGCGAACACTCCGGCGGTCGCCACCAGGCCCGTGACGAGCAGCGGGGTGTCGGCGGCGAACTGGGTGGCGGCCATCGAGAAGCCGGCCTTCCAGCCGGGGATGGTCTTGCCCGCCAGGAAGTACTCCTGCAGGTTCCGCGACGCCTGCTTGCGCGCCCGTAGACCGGAACCGACGGCGTAGATCGCGAATGCCAGGACGACCACCAGGTCGAGCACCGTTCGGGGCTCCTTTCCGTTGCGGCACAACGAAGCCGCGGTTCAGGGGCACCGCCAGCGGATGGTCCGGGCAGGCGGGGACCGCCGGTTCCCGACGGTCGTGGTTGAAAACCGGCGAGCGGCTCGGTATGATGCGCCCCGGCGAGCAATCCGACCGGCCTCGGCCGACCCGCTTCGACCCGGCCGAAACCCTGCAAAGGAAGGGCGCGATGGAGTTCAAGGAAGTCAAGCTGCCTGAGGGCGACATCATCGAGTACCGGGACGGCAAGCTCGTCATCGGTCAACACCCCATCGTCGGCGTCCTGCGCGGCGATGGCATCGGCATCGACATCACCCCGGCCATGAAGGACGTGGTGGACGCGGCCGTGCAGAAGGCTTACGGCGGCGAGCGCAAGATCGCCTGGTGCCATCTCTACGCCGGGCTCGAGGGCCTGCATCACTACGGCAGCGAATTCCCGGACGAGACGGTGGCCGCCATCCGGCACCTCCGCGTCGCCATCAAGGGGCCATTCACCACCCCGATCGGCGAGGAGACCCATGTCTGCCTGTACTGCGCGCACCAGCAGTACCACGCCGGGGAGTGCGACAGCTGCCACAAGGACGACGGCGTGACCGAGCGCTTCCGCTCGATCAACGTGCGCTTCCGGCAACACCTGGAGCTTTACGCGTGCGTGCGTCCGGTGCGCTACTTCGAGGGTGTGCCCAGCCCCAACAAGTACGCGGACAAGGTCGACTTCGTGATCTTCCGCGAGAACACCGAGGACGTGTACGCCGGGTTCGACTACGAGCGCGGCAGCGACATGGCGCTCGCCATCATCGACCTGGTCAAGCAGAAGACCGGCCGCGACATACGCCACGACAGCGGCATCGGCATCAAGCCCATCTCCGTCACCGGCACCAAGCGCCTCGTGCGCAAGGCGCTGGAGTGGGCCGTGTCGCAGAACCTGCCGTCGGTGACCCTGGTGCACAAGGGCAACATCATGAAGTTCACCGAGGGCTCCTTCGCCAAGTGGGGCTACGAGGTGGCGGAGGAGGAGTTCGGTGAGCACGTCGTCACCGAGAAGAAGCTGTGGGACGAACTGGGCGGGAAAATGCCCGCGGGCAAGGTCCTGGTGAAGGACCGCATCGCCGACTCCATCTTCCAGCAGATCCAGACCCGACCCGACGAGTACAGCGTGCTGGCCACGCCCAATCTCAACGGCGACTACCTGTCCGACGCGGCCATCGCCCTGGTGGGCGGCCTGGGCCTCGGCCCGGGCGCCAACATGAGCGACGACGTGGGCCTGTTCGAGGCCACCCACGGCACGGCTCCCAAGTACACCGGTCAGGACAAGGTCAACCCGGGTTCGCTGATCCTCTCGGCGGTGATGATGCTCAACCACATGGGCTGGGGCGAGGCCGCCGTGCTGATCGAGCAGGGGATGGCACGCTCCATCACGGACGGCAGGGTCACCTACGACCTGGCCCGTCTGATGCAGCGGGAAGGCCGGCAGGACGTCACCGAGGTGTCCTGCAGCGGCTTCGGCAAGGCCATCATCGAGCGGATGTAGAGGACCTGCGGCCGGGAGCGGGCGAGGCGGCTCGCACCGGCTGCGGACAGAGAGCAAGAAGCCCGACCCGTGGCTGCGGGTCGGGCTTCTGCGTGAACCGGCGCTGGGGCGGTGGTCACCGCCGGACGCCGTTCGGCTCGGGGTCAGCGGCCGCCGCCGGATTCCTGCGACCCGCGGCCCTGGTACTCACGCCACCACGGATCGGGGTCCTGCGCCCGGGGACGCTGAGGACGTTGCTGGTACCGGCTCCGGTCCTGGTCCGGCTGTCGATCGCGGTCCAGCTGCTCATCGTCATAACTCTGCCACCACTGCTGATCGCTGCCGCTCCCGTACCGGGGCTGGTCCTGCTCGGGAGCCTGTCCGGCGGCGATCACCCGCGTCGGCTCGACCGTGGGGACGGGGCGTTCGAGGAAGTCGCTCAGGACCTCGACCCGGAATCGCTTGTTGCCCGGATCATCGCCGCGCATGAGCAGGTGCCAGACCTCGACGTCGCCGGGGCCGAGCCGGTCGATCGGCTCGAACGCCAGCTGTCCGCCGCTCTCGTCGACCTGGGAAGCACCACGGGCGTCGACGAAGCTCATGCCCTCGGGGACATCGGCCCGCAGCCGGACGTTGGTGGCCTCGGCCGAACCCTGGTTCTCCACGGTCAAGGCATAGACCGTGTTCTCACCGGCGGGAATCGGGTCGCGCTCGTCCACCACCTCGACCAGGAGGGCCGGCAGGCCGCGCACGGCCGTCACGATGGTGTCCTCGGCCTCGCGCGCACAGAAGGACTCCGTGCGGGCCGCCAGGCGCAACTGCTGCGGCTCGCGCGCCTCGAGGGTGACGTTGAAGCTGCGGGTGTTTCCGGGCTCGATCTGGTCGATGCGGCGCGGCTCCGGATCGCGGTCGAGATCGGGCGTCTCCAGCAGGACCGTCACCTCGCGCGCCGGCGCCTCGCCGTTGTTCGTGACCTCCACCGTGAAGGTGGTCGGACGGCCGGGGTAGGCGTACTCCGGGCCGCTGACCCGCAGATCCAGTTGCGGCTCGACCACGCGAGTGGTCACCCTCTCGGACGCCGATCGCGAGGTCTGCGACTCCGCCACCGCGCGACTCCCGAATTCGCCCGGCGAGGTGGGACGCAGCGCCGCCGAGAACTCGCGCGTCTCGCCGGCGGACAAGTCGCCGATCTCCTGCACCACGATGCGATCGCCATCGGTGGTCTCGAGGCCTTCGGGCAACTCGTCGCGGACCACCACCTCGCGGGCCGAACCGGTGCCCTGATTGGTCACCCGGTAGTTCCAGGTCAGTTCCTCGCAGGCGTAGATCATGTCCGGGCCGGCCTTGCTCACCTCCAGCTCGGGGTCCACCACCTGCATGATGGCACACAGTGCCGGCGCGTAGCCGGCAGTCACGCAGGTCAGGTTCTTTCCGGGCTCGCGTGCCACCGCACGCACGTCGATGGTCCGGCTCTCGCCCGGTTCCATCATGCCCACCTGCCAGCGCACGTCCTGCGGAGCGTCGGGGCTGGGCTGCCCCTGGGGCTGCGAGCTGTCGAACTCGACGCCGCCGTACATGGCTTCCGCCACCCAGACGTCGGCCAGCGGCGCGTCCGTCAGGTTGGTCACCTGGATGCTGTAGTCCACCAGCTCGCCGGCGAGGGCACGTTCGGGCATGGACTTCTCGATGAGCAGCGCGCTCGACTCCCGCTCGCCGGTGGGAAACGCCAGGCTGTAACGGGTCCGGTCGCCCTCGCGCTCGACGGACTCCTCGGAGACCATCGGTTCCTCGCGCGCCAGGTCCTCCGCCGTGACCTGGTCCCGCTCGCCGGTCTCGCCGTGGCGGTCCGGCTGCTCTTCGGATGCCAGGGTGCCGTCGGCCTGATCGTCGGTCCGGCCCACCTCGGCGGTCTCGTCCGCGCCCTGTCGACCCGGCCGGTCGGTGCGCTGGGTGGTCTCGGTGTCGTCGCCGCCGCATCCGGTCGCCATCAAGCCGCCGCCGGCCAGCAGGACGATCGCCGCCGCCAGCCCGGCCACACGGCGGGTCGCCATTCCGGTCTTCTTCATGGTCCCCTCCCCGATCGATCTTCCCGTTCGAGCCTTCCAACCCAGGCAGGTTATCCGGCGAGCGGTCCGCCCGCCCTGGGTGGCGGCCCTACGATCCGACCGGATGCACCCCGACGGCAGCGCGAGAATTCCGTTTTCCGACCGAACCCGGGTTCGCTACCGTGCGTCTGTATGGTTTGGAATGCGGATCGCTGAGACGGAGTCGAGGCATCCCGGCGATCGGACTCACGCGGAGCTTGGGACGGGAACGACGATCCGGAGCGGCATGGAGATCGCGGAACTGCTGCAACGTTGCCGGGACGGCGACGAACTGGCCTGGGAGGCGCTCGTGAGGGAGCATCAGGCACGCGTGTATGCCGTGGCGCTGGGCTACACCGGCGCGGTCGACGAGGCTCGCGACCTGGCCCAGGAGATCTTCGTGCGCGTCTTCCGCAAGCTCCACACCTGCGAGGATCCGGACCGGTTCGTCTCCTGGTTGCTGCGCATCGCCCGGAACGCCGGCATCGATCATCTGCGCCGCCGCCGAGCGCGCCCGCCCCGGCAGGACATTCCGGCGGAGGAGATGGTGGATCTGGTCCATCGGGGCCCCGACCCGGAGGAGGAATTCCTCCGCGATCGGCGCAAGCGCCTGGTGCTGAGAGCCTTGCAGACTCTCAGCAAGATCAACAAGGAGATCGTCCTGCTGAAGGACATCCAGGGGCTGCCGCTGGAGGAGATCGCGAGGATCCTCGACCTGCCGCTGGGCACGGTGAAATCGCGCTCGAGCCGTGCGCGGGTGGAACTGGCCCGGGCGGTCCTGGCGATGCAGCAGGGCGGCGGCACCGGTCGGGATGGCCTCGACGCCGGCGTGGAGGTGGCGTGGTGAGCGGAGCCTGTGCCAGGACCGCCGCACGGCTGGACGCCTATCTGGACGGGACGTTGCCCCGGACCGAGCGGAACGCCGTGGCGGAGCATCTGGCGACCTGTGCCGCTTGCCGGCGACTGATGGACGCGGCCGCGGATGCCCTCGCGGCGCTGAGTTCCGGCACGACGCCCGATCTGGTGGGCGACGTCCTGGCGCGCACCAGCGGTTCCGCCTGTCCTCGCGCCGAGGCGCTGCTGTCCCTGGCGGGGGAGGCCGGGCCGGCGGCAGGGGAGCCGGCGCGAAGCGGCTGCGCCGGGTCGGACATCGACGCCGACCTCGTCGACCCCGGCAGCCGGGCGCTGTTGCGCGGGCATCTGGAGAACTGCGGCCCCTGTCGCGATCTGGCGGAGGTTCTGAGCTGGATCACGCCCGTGCTGCCGCAGCTGGCGGAGGTGGAGCCCGCGCACGCATTGACGGACGCGATCCTCGCGCGCACGCGGCCGCTGGTGCGGCGACGCTCGCTGGAGCGTCGCGCCGTCCGGTGGGCGCGATGCCAGCGGACGCGCACCGAGCAGACGTGGAATCGCTGGTGGCAGCGGCCGCGCTTCGCGCTCGAGCTCGCCTACGTGGCCACGCTGGTTGTGGTGGCGCTCGCCGGAACGCCGGCGTCGCCCCTGCGCCAGGTTCCGGACCAGGCGCTGACGATCGTGCGGGCGGGGCCCGGCGAGCTGCGCGAGATCGGCGTGGCAGGCACGCTGCCGGTCCATCTCGCCACCTGGACGTCGGCGTCGCTGGGCAGCGTGGGCCGGGAGCTGGACGGCGCGGCCGGCTCGGTGCGCGGCGACCTGCGGCGACGCACCGCCGCGGCCGATCCAGCCTGGGGACGTTTCCGGCGGCAGACCGGCGCGGCGCTGGAGCAGATCCGCGACGGCCGCTGGCCGCAGGCCCTGGAGAGCGCGAGAGCCGCCGGCGCGTCCCTCGGGTCGACCTGGCGTCGGTGGTGGCATCCGGAGGGTCTGAACGACGGGGCCGGGAGTGTGCCGGGGGGATCCGCCCCCGGGACCCGCGGCCGCTGATGCGCGCGGCGATGCACGTCGCCGCGAGAAGGAGTCTCGACATGGACAGCACCCGCGATCACGAGAACAGCCATCCCGCAACCGCTGCGGCGCTCGAGGGCTCTACCGAGCGCGCTGCCCCCGCCGGCACTGGCCGGGCGCACAGCCGGGCCCGCCGCGAGGATCTCCCGTACAAGGTGCCGCAACTGGCGGCTTTCCTCTCGCTCATGCCGGGGCTCGGCCAGGTCTACGTCGGTTATTACCAGCAGGCGTTCCTGCACATCGCCACCGTGGCGGCGATCATCGCACTGCTCGCCTCCGGCGACATCCCCGGGCTCCAGCCGTTCTTCGGCCTGTTTCTGGCGTTCTTCTGGCTCTTCAACATGATCGACGCCGCACGCCGGGCCAGCGCCTACAACCGGCTGCTCGACGGGCTGGCCCCGGAGGAACTGCCGGAGCACATCGCGCTCCCCGCCGGCGGTGCCAGCCGGGCCTGGGGCGTGGGGCTCATCGTCGCGGGCTCGATCCTGTTCCTCCACACCAGGTTCGACGTGTCGCTGGAGTGGCTGCAGGAGTGGTGGCCGCTGGGAGCGGTGGCCCTCGGCGTCTACCTGCTGGTCAAGGGGTGGGGGCCGCGTCGGCCGGCGGGGACGTGACGGTCGCTGCCAGATCCCCGGGGGTCTGCCGCCGTGCATGACGCGGCAGCAGGCTAGGGATATCCCGCGCTCAACGCCCTGCGGAATCATCCGATACAACGCGCGACGACGACGACCCGGAGGGACGGCCAGTCCCTCCGGTGTCCCGGTGCCGGGGCTCCGCCCGCCGACACCGCCGGCGACGCCGGCGTCGCCGTCCGTCCGCGCCGCCCGCAGGTGACGAGCGCCGGATGATCCCAGGTCCGTTCGGGGAAGCAGGAGCGCGTTGAAGAGGGACAAGGGAAATCGCGGCGACCAGCCAGCCAGGGCCGACCTGCAGCGGCTGCTGCGCCTGCACCAGGACATCGCCCGCGACCTGGGTGCCGCCAGCGACCCGGTGGCGGCGCTGCGCTCCCTGCTGATGGCCGCGGCCCAGTGCGACGGGATCGAGGGCGTGGGTGTCTACCAGCGCGATCTCGGCACCGGGGAGTTCCGCCTCGTCGCCCACACCGGGATCTCTGCGAGCTTCGCCAGGGCCGTGGCGCGGGTGGCGGAGGACTCGTCGTTCGGGCGCCGCGTGTTGCTCGGAACCCGGCTGGCCGCGGCCGAGATGCGGGCGCAGTTCGGTCCCGCCATGGTGGACGAGGGCATGCGTGCCGCCGTCGGCGTGCCGGTGCGGGTGGGTGGCCGCGTGGTGGCCGCGCTCACCGCGGGCACGTCGCGCGCCGAGGTGCCGGAGAACTCGTGCCGCATCCTCGAGAGCCTCGTCGCGCACGTGGGAAACCTGCTGGCCCGCCAGCGCTCGGCCGAGGCTCATCAGGAGACGCGCCTCAATCTCCAGACCCTGTTCGACACCGTCGACGACCTGATCCTGGTCGTGGACCTCGAGGGGCGCCTGCAGCATCACAATCCCGCGGTACGGGAGAAGCTGGGATACTCGGACCGGGAGTTGCACGGTGGGCACATCGGCAGGTTCCTGGGCAAGAGCGACCTGGCGGCGGCGCGCGCGCTCGTGCCGGAACTGAGAGACGGACGGGCCGTGGCTCGCCACCTGCGCTTCCTCGGACGGGATGGTCGCTGGCTGCCGACCGAGACCAAGGCCGTCCTGGGCCTCTGGGACGGCCGCGAGGCGGTCTTCGTCGTGGCGCGGGACGTGAGCGAGCGGCTCGCCGCCGAGCTGGAGCTGAGGCGGCTGGCCACGGCCATCGAGCAGGCCGCCGAGGGCTTCGTCGTCACCGACCGACACGGCATCATCGAGTACGTGAATCCCGCCTTCGAGCGGATCACCGGCTACGGTCGAGACGAAGCGGTCGGCCGCACGCCGCACATGCTCGACAGCGGCGCGCACGATGCGGACTTCTACCACCACCTGTGGCACACGATCACGCGGGGGGACATCTGGTCCGGGCGGGTGACCACCCGGTGCAAGGACAGCCGTCTGATCGTGGCGGAGGTCACGGTCTCCCCGGTTCGCGACGACGCCGGCATGGTGAGCCACTTCGTGGCCGTGAAGCGCGACGTCACCCGCGAGGTGGCTCTCGAGCAGAGCCTGCGCGAGTCGCAGAAGCTGGAGGCCGTGGGAACGCTCGCCGGCGGCATCGCTCACGACTTCAACAACATCCTGTACGCGCTCCAGGGGTACGCGCAGCTGGCCCTCGACGATCTTCCCGCCGGGCACCCCGCCTCGCGCAGCATGCAGGAGGTGCTGCGCGCCGCCCGCCGGGCCGGCGAGCTGGTGAAGCAGATGCTGGCCTTCGGCCGGGGCAGCGAACAGGAGCGCCGGCCGCAGCCGCTCCAGCCGGTGGTGGAAGAAGCGCTGGTCCACATCCGCGGCTCCTTCCCCGCGACCATCGCCGTGGAGACCCGCATCGATCCCCGGTGCCCGCCGGTCCTGGCCGACGCCGCCCAGATCCATCAGGCGGTCGTGAACCTCTGCGCCAACGCGATCCACGCCATGTCGGATCACAGCGGCCGTCTGACGATCCGGCTGGACACGTGCCACCTGGACGCGGGCGAGGCAGCCGCGTGGAGCAAGCTGGCTCCCGGTCCCCACGTGCGCCTGCGGGTGGCCGACACGGGGCGAGGCATGAGTGACGAGGTCATGGCCCGGATCTTCGAGCCGTACTTCACCACGCGTCCGCAGAACGAGGGAGCGGGACTGGGCCTGGCCATCGTGCACGGCATCGTGCAGAGACACGGCGGCGCCATCCACGCGTGGAGCCGGCCGGGCGAGGGGAGCGAGTTCACGGTGCTCTTCCCGGCGGTGGCCGCGGTGCAGGGCGCGAACCCGACCGGACAGGACGACGACCGGCCGCGCGAGGCGGCGTCGTGCCGGGTGCTGGTCGTGGACGACGAGGAGGTCATCGTCAAGGTGGCGGTGCAGGCCCTCTCGCGGCTCGGCTTCGCCGTCGAGGGCCACGTCTCGCCCGCCGCCGCGCTGGCGGCATTCGCCGCCGAGCCTGACGCCTTCGACGTGGTCATCACCGACCAGACCATGCCCGGCATGACCGGGCTCGAACTGTCCGAGGCGCTGCTCAACGTGCGCCCGGACGTGCCGATCATCATGACGACCGGTTTCTCAGCCGAGGCCGGCGCCGAATGCGCCCGGGTCGCCGGGGTGCGGCGCTTCCTCCAGAAACCGGTCAACACCCGCGAGCTGGCGGCGGCCATCGACGAACTCGCCGCTCCAGCCGTCACCTGGAGGAGATGACGACATGCCCAGGATTCTCGTGGTCGACGACGATGATCAGATCCGCGCCATGCTTCGGCTCACGCTCGAGCGCGAGGGCCACGTGATCGACGAGGCGGCCGACGGCAACCAGGCCCTCGCCAGGTACGCGGCGGAACCCGCCGACCTGGTGATCATGGACATCGTCATGCCCGAGAAGGAGGGCATCGAGACGATCATGGAACTGCGGCGCACCTACCGCGACGTGAAGATCATCGCCATCTCGGGCGGTGGACGCGTGAACCCCGAGGATTACCTGCGGTGGGCACGCACCTTCGGTGTGCAGCACACCTTCGCCAAGCCCGTGGACCGCAACCGGCTCCTGGACGCCGTCGACGAGCTGGCCGTGAACGCGGCGCTCTGACGTGGGCGAGCCCCGCGCCAGGGTTCTCGTGGTGGACGAGAGCGATCAGGAACTGCGGATCCACGCCGCGACCCTGCGCGCTCAGGGTTACGAGGTGGCGACCGCCCGGCGTGCCGAGGAGGCACTGCGGCAGGTCGCGGCCGCGACGCCCGACCTGTTCCTGATCGACGCCCGCATGAAGGGCATGGACGGCTACACGCTCTGCGAGCGCTTGAAGGAGGACGGCCGGCTGGCGACCGTCCCGGTGGTCTTCGTCACCGAGACGCCCACCGCCGAGGAGATCGACCGCGGTTACGCGGTGGGCGGCGTGGACTACATCGTCAAGCCGTGCCACCTGAGCGAGTTTCTGGCGCGCGTGAACACTCACCTCCGCCTGCACCGCCTCCTGCAGGAGAACGAGCGGCTCAGACAGCTCGCCATCGACTCCAATCCGCTCACCCACCTGCCGGGCAACAACAGCGTCGTCGCGGCCATCCAGGCGTGCATCGACGAGGGCAGCGACCTCTGCGCCATCTACGCCGACCTCGACAACTTCAAGGCCTACAACGACCGCTACGGGTTCTCCGACGGCGACGATCTGCTGCTGTTCACGGCCGAGACGCTCCAGACGGCCATCCGCAAGGTCTGCGGCGAAGACGAGGGGTTCCTGGGGCACATCGGCGGCGACGATTTCGTGCTTCTGGTGCCGGCCGGAGCGGCCGTGCAGGTGGGCGAGGAGGTCATCCGCCGCTTCGACTCCGGCGTGCCCGACTTCTACACCGACGAGGACGCCGTCCGGGGCTACATCGTCAGCGAGGATCGTCAGGGCAACCACGCCGTCTTTCCGCTGGTCAGCATCTCGCTGGGCGGCGTCATGCTGAGCCGCCGCAGGTTCAAGAAGTACATCGAGGCGGCCGACGTCTGCGCCGAGGTGAAGCACCGCGCCAAGCGGCTCCCGGGCAGCAATATCTTCCTGGACCGCCGCGACGAGCTCGCCGAGCAGCCCCGGGTGGAGCCCGAGCGGGTGGCCGGCGGCAGCCTGGCGATCACGCGGGCCGCGTTGCGGGAGGAGCGGGGACTCGCCGGCGAGGAAGGTTTCGCCGAGGGCGAGTTCGACGAGGACTGGCGGCGCCCGGCCGGACGCGACCGCCCGTCCGCGGGCGGCGAGCACGCGCCGGAGATCCTCCCGCAGTCGTCACCGGCAGCGACTCGCACGTCCTGAGCGGCCCGGGCGTTCGTCCCGCGGACGCACCTCGGCGGCGACCGGCCGGTCAGACCGGGCCAGGATCGCCGGCGGCGGCGACCGCTGCGAGCACCGCGCGGCCCAGCCCGGTGAGCGACGGGTCGCGGGCACCCATGATCAGCACCAGATCGCCCGGGCGGGCCTCGGCCGCGACGGTGGCCGGCAGATCGTCCCGGTCGGGCAGGAAGCGGGCGTCACGACCCCGGGCCCGGATCCCCTCGGCGAGGTCGCGGGACGAGATGTCGCGCGTGACGCTGCCGCCCGCGTAGTAGATCTCCGGCAACCACAGGACGTCCCCGCCGCGCAGGTGGGCGGCGAACGCGGCGATGAGGTCGTCCCTCAGGAAACGGGTCGGGCCGAAGCCGTGCGGCTGGTACGCGACGAGCACGCGGCCGCCGGCGCCGTCAGGTCGGGCGGCGGTGGCGCCGGTCGGCGCGGCCGAGGCGGCAGCCGCATGCCCCAGCCGCGCGCGCGCCGCCGCCAGCGCGGCCGCGATCTTGTCGGCGTTGTGGGCGAAGTCGTCCACGACTTCCACGCCCGCCGCCGTGCCGAGCGACTGGAAGCGCCTGGTCACGCCGCCGAAGCGGGCGAGCGGCTGCACCATCGTGTCCAGGTCGACGCCGCAGGCCCGGCCTGCCGCCAGGGCCGCCAGCGCGTTCAGCACGTCGTGCCGGCCGGTGCGGTGGAGCACGAACTCCACGCCTTCCACCGAGAAGCGACTGCCGTCGCCCGAGAGCCGTACCTGATCCGCCCGCAGATCGCAACCCGCGCCCAGGCCGAAGGTCGTGGCCGCCGCGCCGCGCGCGGAAACGCGGAGGAAATCCAGAGCCGGGTCCTCGCCCACGATGAGCGGTCCTTCCACCTGGTCGCGGAAGGTCGCGAACATCGCCGCCACCTCGGCGGGCTCCTTGTGGTCGCGGCCGAGGTTCAGGATCACGCCGGCCCACGGGCGGTACCGTACGAGCGTGCCGTCGCTCTCGTCGGCCTCCACCACCAGCCAGCCGCCGGCGCCCGCGCCGGCGCCCGCCCAGGCGTTGCCCAGGTAGCCTTCCGCCTGCAGGTCCACCAGCGGGCCGCCGGTCAGGAGCCCCGGGTCGGCGCCGGCGCCGCGCAGGATGGCGAAGATCATGGCGGTGACGGTGGACTTGCCGCTGGTGCCGGTGACGGCCACGGTGCGGTGCCGGCGAACGTGCGCCGACAGCAGCTCGCTACGGTGCCAGAGGGCCACCCCGCGCTCGCGGGCGGCGCGCACGTCGGGGATGCCCTCCTCCACCGCCGTGCTCAGCACGGCCGCCTCGGTGCCCGGACGTGGGCCGCTGCCGTCCTGCGGCAGGATCGTGACGCCGGTGCGCTCGAGGTGCGAGCGGATCTCCCCGCGCTCGCCGGCGTCGAACGCGCGATCGCTGCCGGTGACCCGGTGCCCGGCCAGCGCGTGCAGCTGCGCCAGGGCGCTCATCCCGCTGCCGCCGACCCCCACGAAGTGCAGGTTCCGGGGCAGGCTCCGAGGCGTGTCGTCCATGACCCCTCCCGCCCGTCCGGGCGCGGGCGCTCTGCAGAGGTGGAGTGCGGCGGGTCCACCGCTGCAGGTTGGCGCATCGGCAGCGACGACGCAACCTCCGCGAGCAGTGTTCTCGACGGTCCACAGCCGTGTTCGCCGGCCCGTGCGGCAGGTACCGGTGATCGACGGCGGCCCCGTGGACTCGGGGCTATCGTGTGCCCGTGGATCCGCCCGGCGCGCCCCGGAGGAGTGCGGCGGGGCGGTAGCGATATCACGTCCAGACCCCGAGGGAGAACCCATGGCTAACCGTGAACCGGAGGGTCGCCACACCTCCCGTGGCCAGGGAGGCCTGCTCGCCACGTTCGGCAGCGGAGCGTTGCTCGCGCTCGCCATGTCCCGTTCCTGGCGGCTCGGCGTGCCGCTGGCCGCGGGGTCGGTGTACCTGGCGTACCGGGGTCTGGCCGGGCCGCGCACCTGGCGCGAGGTGGTGGACGGCCTGCCCCGGCTGGACCTGGCGCGAGGGCGGGTGCAGGTCGCACGCGCGGTGACCATCGACCGGCCGCGGCCGGAACTCTACCGGCTGTGGCGCGACTTCTCGAACCTGCCGGGCATCATGCAGCATCTGGAATCGGTGGAGGTGATCGACGAGCGGCGCTCGCGCTGGACGGCCGAGAGTCCGCTCGGCGGCACCGTCACGTGGGAGGCGGAGGTCGTCGACGAGGTGGCCGACGAGCACGTGGCCTGGCGCTCGCTGCCCGACTCCGACGTGGAGACCCGCGGGCGGGTGCAGTTCCGGGACGCGCCGGGCGGGCGGGGCACCGAGGTGCACGTCACGCTGGAGTACACCGCTCCCGGCGGCCGCATGGCCGCGGGCATGGCGCGGCTCCTGGGCCGCGATCCGGACTCGCAGATCCGCGAGGACCTGCGTCGCCTGAAGCGGGTGCTCGAGACCGGTGAAGATGCCACCACCGAGGGCCAGCCGTCGGGCCGCGAGGCCATTCGTGAGCCGAGGCGGCGGCGCGCCCGCGGGAGCGAGGAGCCGAGCGACGTGGAGATCGGCGCCGAAACCGGCGAGGCGACGCCCGACGCTCCGCGATCGGAACTCGCCGGCGAGGAACCGGGGCCCGAACACGAGTCGGCGGCAGCGCGGGCGCGGAGCAGCGCCAGCCACGCCGGCGAGGTGGCACGGGCGCAGGAACGCGGCGGTACCGGCGTGCGTGAGCCCGAGCAGGGAGGTGCGTCATGAAGGCGGTCTGCTGGAACGGCGTCCACGACGTGAGGGTGGAGACGGTGCCCGATCCCGCGATCCTGAACCCTCGCGACGCCATCGTCGAGGTGACCACGACCACCATCTGCGGCTCCGACCTCCATCTCTACGACGGCCACATCCCCGCGATGCAGAAGGGCGATATCCTGGGCCACGAGTTCATGGGCCGGGTGGTGGAAGTCGGCACCGAGGTCAAGAACCTGAAGACCGGCGACCGGGTCGTCGTGCCGTTCCCCATTTCGTGCGGCAAATGCTGGTTCTGCCGCCACGACCTCTGGTCGCTCTGCGACAACTCCAATCCGAAGTCCTGGATGGCCGAGGCGCTGTTCGGGCATGCTCCTGCCGGCATCTTCGGCTACTCCCACCTGATGGGCGGCTACGCCGGCGGGCAGGCGGAGTACGTGCGCGTGCCGTTCGCCGACGTCGGTCCCCTGAAGATCGAGAACGACGGCCTCAGGGACGAGCAGGTGCTCTTCCTGAGCGACGTCTTCCCCACCGGCTACCAGGCTGCCGAGAGCGGGAACATCCATCCCGGCGACGTGGTGGCGGTCTGGGGCTGCGGCCCGGTGGGGCAATTCGCCATCCGCAGCGCATTCATGCTCGGGGCGGAGCGGGTGATCGCCATCGACCTCGAACCGGACCGGCTCCACATGGCCGCCGAGGCCGGCGCCGAGGTGGTCGACGTCGAGAGCGACGACGTCGTGGAGGTCCTCAAGGAGCTCACCGGCGGTCGGGGACCCGACATCTGCATCGAGGCGGTCGGCATGGAGGCGCACGGCATGGGCGTGATCGGCGCCGTGGACCGGGTGAAGCAGTCGCTGCACGTCCAGACCGGCCGACCGTCGGCCCTGCGCCAGGCCATCCAGGCGTGCCGCAAGGGCGGAACCCTCTCGGTGGCCGGCGTGTTCGGCGGCTTCCTCGACATGATCCCCATGGGGGCGGCCTTCAACAAGGGGCTCACCTTCCGCATGGGGCAGACCCACGTGCACCGCTACCTGAAGCCCCTGTTCGAGCGCATCGAGAAGGGCGAGATCGATCCTTCGTTCGTGGTGTCCCATGCGCTGCCGCTGGAGGAGGCGCCGATGGCTTACCGCATCTTCCGCGACAAGGTGGACGGCTGCACCAAGGTCGTGCTCAAGACGGCCTCCGCATGAGCGGCGCCGGGGAGAGGAGACCGGCATGACCGACCAGATCGCGCGGATCGCCGCGGGAGGCGGGGCTTTGGTGGGGCTCGGGTATCTCGCGCGGCGGACGATCCGCCGCCGCCGCCGCTGGAGTTTCACCGGTCGCACCGTGGTGATCACCGGCGGTTCGCGAGGGCTGGGGCTCGAGATCGCCCGGCTGGTGGGCGGCGAGGGTGCCCACGTGGTGCTGCTGGCCCGCGATCGCGACGAGCTGGACCGCGCCGCGGCCGAACTCGGCGACCGCGGCGTGGCGGCCGACGCGTACATCTGCGATGTCACCGACCGCCAGACGGTGCAGGACGTGATCACGGTGGTGCACCACCGCACCAGGCGGCTGGACGCCATCTTCAACGTGGCCGGCATCGTGCAGGTGGGACCGCTGGAGACGATGGACCTGGAGGACTTCCGCCGCGCCATGGACGTGCACTTCTGGGGTTCGCTGCACACCGTCTGGGCGGCGCTGCCCATCCTGAGGCGGCAGGGCTACGGGCGGATCGTCAACATCTCGTCGGTGGGCGGCCGTGTGGCCGTGCCTCACATGGCGCCTTACTGCGCCAGCAAGTTCGCTCTCACCGGACTCTCCGACGCGCTGCGGGCGGAGCTGGCACAGGACGGCATCAGGGTGACCACGGTCACGCCGGGTCTCATGCGCACCGGTTCGCACGTGAATGCGCAGTTCAAGGGCGACCGCTCCCGCGAGTCCGCCTGGTTCTCGGTGCTCGCCGCCTCTCCCCTCACGTCCGCGAGCGCGCGCCGGTCGGCGCGGCGCATCGTCGAGGCGGCTCGGCATGGCGACCCGGCCCTCACCATCACCGTCCAGGCCCGGATGCTCGTGGCGGCGAATGCGCTCGTGCCCGGGCTGACGGCCTGGGGGATGCGCCAGGGCAACCGGATCCTGCCCGAGGCCGCCGGCGACGGTGGAGGCGGCGACGGCGGCGGAGATCGGGAAGACGGCCGCGAGTCTCGTCCGGCGAGCGAGCAGCGGTCCCGCTCGACGCCCTCGGTGCTCACGTGGCTGGCGGACCGGGCAGCGCGGCGCAACAACGAGCTGGGGGGAGCAACCGGCTGAGCCGGAGGAAAGGACGGCGGCATGGTGGACAGCAGGACCTGGATGGCCATCGCCGGCGGCGTGGGCGCCGGGCTGGCGGCGAGCCTGCCGTGGACCCGGCGCGGTGCCCGCCGAACCGCCCGCGCGGTGACCAGCGCCGTGGCCGCGGCTGCGGTGACGTTGCGGGAGGAGGGCTCGTCCCGATCGTCGGCCGGGCGCGCGGCGGCCCGGCGCCGGGAGCGACGGGCGCGCCGGGCGCGCGAACGGAGGCGGCGCCGGCGGCAGCGGAACGCGCAGGAACGGGAACGGGAACGGGAACCCGGACGGGCACGGGTCCGGGGCCCGTGGCGCGACTGGCGGGCAGTCCGCGATCACGCGCGCGGCACCGGCTGGGCAGCCGCCGCGCTCACGGGATTCGCCGCGGCGGCGTTCTCGTCGGCGATCTTCTCGCTGGCGGCGCCGCGTCTGGGGCGCGACGCCCGACGCGACTGGGCCAGCAAGGGCACGGTGCTCACGCGCACCTCGGGGCAGCGGCGGAACCCGGGCTTGCGGGATGTCGCCGCCGGGCTGCTCGTCCACAAGGCCAGCAAGGTCAGCTGGGCCGTGCTCTACCGGACCACCGGAGCGGCGCGCATGCCGGCCGCCACGGCAAGCCGGCGCTGGCTGGGCGTCGATCTCCCCTACGCATTCCTGGCGTCGGCCGTCGAGTACTGGGTCGTGTTGCCGTGGCTGCAGCCCCTCGTGCGCATGAGGATACCGTACGGGGTGGTCGCCGCGATCCACGTGGCGGCCGGGTCCACCTATGGGCTGCACTCGCTGTTCGAGCGGCTGCTGGCCGGCGAGCGCCCGCGCGGCGAGGGGCGACGGACGCTCGCGGGCCTGCTCGGCGCCCTCGGGGCATTCACGGGACTCGAGGTCTGGGCTCGGAGCAACGGCGAGCCGCGCTGGCCTCTGGGATCGGAGCGGAGCTGGCGTCGCACCCGCGACCTGCTGCGAATCCTGCACGCGCATCACCAGGCGGGGATTCGCATGGCGCGCCTGGCGATGGAGCGGGCCGAACGGCGGCAGGTGCGCCGTCTCGCCGCCCAGATGCTGGGCGAGCTCGAGGCCGAGTGCGACCTCATGCGCGACTGGTGGCAGTCGTGGTTCGAAGGCGCGCTGCCCGGGGCGGGTCCGGACGAGCTGGCCCGGCTGCCGGGAGCGCTCGAACCGGAGTTGCTGGAGCACCTCGGGCGCCAGCACGGGCGCGTCTTCGAGGAGGAGTTCCTGGCGTTCATGGCCGATCACCAGCGCGGCGCCCTGACCCTGAGCCGCTCCGCGAGCCGGAGCGCCGCCGACCCCCGGGTGCGCGCCTTCGCCGCGTCGGTGCACCACCTGCGGTCTCACCAGCAGGCGCGGCTGCGCGAACTGCTGAACGAGAGCGCGGTGGGGCCCGCGCCGGCGTCAGGCGACGGCAGCGAGCCCGAGCGGGCGGTCCACGCGCTCCGCGAGCACGCCGTGCAGGCTTGACCCACATGATTCATGAGCGTGGCGGGCGTTTGCCGCACGTTGGCTACGGCCGCTCATGAATCAGGCGGGCTGATCCGGGCCGATCCGGAGGCGCCGCTCGCCGGACACCACCGGCAGTCCGGCGAGCGGCGGGTCGTGCGGCTCGTGGGCGAACGTCCGCTCCACCAGGAGCAGGGCGCCGCCGCCGTCGCGTATCAGCACGGTGGAACTGCGCGTGCCATACCCCTCGGCGACGATGAAGGAGGACCCGAGCGTCCTCTCCCACGCGAGTCCCACGCCCGTGTCCGGCAACTCGCGATCCAGAGGGACCGTGCGGTCGGCGAGCAGGGCGAGGAGCGGTTCCACGAGGGCGTCCGCCGGACTCGGTGCGCACGCGCCCGCGACCAGCGTGCCGAGACGTTCGCGACCGCGCATCAGCTTGGGCCAGGGAGAATCGAGGCCGGCGTTGCTCAGCCCGTGGATTCCCGCCGGCACCGCCAGCGGGCCGGCCACGCCCGCCTGAACCCGGACCCGCGGGGGCGGCTGCAGCGACCGGGCAGATCCTACCGCCGCGGGGTCTTCCGGCGCTGCTGGATCCCCCCGCGCCGCCAGCGGCTGGTGCACCCGGTTGCTCAGGTACCAGATCCCGCGCGTGTCCCCCACGAGCAGGTTGAAGCCGTCGTAGCGGCGGGCCCGGGCGGCGACGGCGGCCAGGTGATCCGCCGGGGCGGTGGTCGAACGCAGGTAGTCTGCCACCAGCGCGCCGCGGGAGAGTCGTCGTCCACCGTCCTCGGACGCGTCCGCAGCCGCCGCGAAGCCGTCTCGCGACGCCGCCTCGGGCCGATCGTGCGGCTCCCGCACGTTGGTCACCGCGGCCCAGCGGCCGGACCGGGTGACGCCCATCCAGGTGCCGCCCGCACGCAGGTCGCGGCCGGCGAACACGCCGGGGGCGTCGGACCATTCCGCCAGCGGCGCGGTCGGCCGGTCGAGGAACTCGTCGCGGTTGGCGGCCACCACCAGCGGCAGGTGCGGGTGAACGTCATGGGCGAGGATCAGGAGACACATGCGGACGCCGATTCCTGCGGCTGGATGGTGGGGGCGGAGCCGTCAGAGGATCACCAGCGGGTCTCCAACGACGGCGGCGTCGAATACCTCGAGGACGTCGCGACTCCCCAGCCGGATGCAGCCGTGGGAGACCGGCCGCCCCAGCTCGGACTCGTGGTTGGTGCCGTGCAGGTAGATGTACCGAGACTCGGAGTCGACCCCGCTACCCCGGTTCACGCCGTCTTCGAGTCCCTCGAGGGTGAGGATCCGCGAGACGATCAGATCGAGTCCCTCCGCCGACGGGCTGCCGGCGTGCCAGGTGTCGCCGGTGGGCTCCCGGCTGGCGAAGACGGCGCCGACGGGCTGGTCGGCACCGATCTTGCGGCTGATGCGGTGCACGCCCGGCGGGGTGCCGCCCGATCCCTCGCGGGCGTCCAGCCCGGCGGCGGCCGTCGATACCCGCCAGCGGTCGGCCACCGTGTCTCGGGACACCAGGAGCAACTCCTGGCTGACCACGTCGACCACGAACCAGCGCGGCGGTTCGTGAGCGAGCACCGACAGCAGCCGTTCGCGAGCCCGCTCGAGGATGTGGTTCCGCCCAGGCATGCACGTTCCTTCCGCGGGGCTCGCCGGCCCCCGCTCCTGCAGCCAATGTATCGATCGGGGCGGTCGCCATGCAACGACCGGTGCGCCGCCGACCCGGCGATCTCACTTGCCTTACCCGCCCACGGTGACCACCTTGAGCCCGGTTAGAGAATTAACGTCCGGGCCGCATTCGTCTGCAATGATTAATGTTATCGCCCCACCGCGGGTGGCGGTGAGACGGCGGCGGTCCCGGCCGGGGGGAGTTCCGGAGGTTCCGCCGACATGTACGATATCCACGGGGCCCTGGACCGGCAGATCATCGCGGTCCAGACCAACCGTCCCACGGTGCTGCTGAGCGAGGCTCTCGATGCTCGCGTGATCGAGGCGGCCTGCCATCTGCCACGCTTCGCCCACCCCGTCTTCCTCGCTCCCGAGGAAGACGTGAAGGCCGTGATCACCAGCGAACTACGACACGTCGACCCCAGCCGGATCGAGTTCACCCTCTCCGAGGCCGGGTTCGTCGACCCGGAGGAGCGGACCGATCTCCTGGAGGAGTTCGCGCAGGCGTGCACCGAGCTGCCCGAGAGCATCTCGACGACCCGTGACCTGGACGCCGCCCGGCGACTGATGACCCAGCCGGCGCGCTTCGGCGTCATGGCGGTGCGGCAGGGCCATGCCGACATGGTGGTGGGCGGCATCCTGCACGAACCACGCGACTTCTTCCGGCCCATGTGCCGGCTGCTGGCGAAGCAGGAGGTGCTCTGCGAGGCAGGTGTGTTCGTGCTGCCGGAGGAACACCCCAGCGACATCTTCCCGCACAACATCATGGTGGTGGGCGACGTGGGCGTGAACGCCGCCATGACGCCCGAGACCCTGGCCCACGTGGCGGTCGGCACCTGCGCGGTGGCTCGCGACATCTTCCCCGAGGACATCCTGCCGGTCATCAACGGCGCCATCGTCAGCTACTCCAACAAGGGGTCGGACGAAGGACCGTCGGCCGAGATGGTGCGGCAGGCCACCGATCTGGTGCCCGGCATCCTCGCCGAGAGGGTCCGCCGCGGCCGCCGCTACGCGTCCATCCGCATCGAGGGCGAGGTGAAGATCTCGGTCGCGCTCTCCAGGCGAGCCGCCGCGCTCTACCGCAGGGGGCAGGAGAACACGTTCATCGGCGGCACGAACGTGATCATCGCGCCCAACCTGGACACCGGCAACCTGCTCTTCCACCTCTACGCCACGCGCTTCCCGCAGGCCAAGAAGTTCAGCGCCATGTTCGGCATCCGCTTCCAGGGCGTGGACCTGCCCATGGACTGCAACGCCGGGGACGCGGAGCTGGCCATCAAGGCGTCGCTGCTGCGGCTGCAACGGTTCGGCCACTGGACCCGCACGCCCAAGGACACGTTCTTCCCGCGCCACCGCATCCTGGCGATCAATCCGGGCTCCACCTCCACGAAGATCGCGGTGTACGAGGGCGAGGAGGAGCGGTTCAGCGAGGAGATCCCGCATTCGACGGAGCAGCTGGCGGCCTTCGAGGGGCAGCCGATCGTGCGCCAGTACGGCATGCGGCAGGAGGTCATCCGCAGGGTGCTGGCCGACCACGGCCTCGAGCTGGATGATCTCGACGGCATCAGCGCACGCGGCGGCCTCTTGCGACCCATCGGCCATGGCACCTACGCCGTGAACGCCCGCATGCGAGAGCACCTGCTCGGGGGCGTGGGGGGCGACCACGCCTCCAACCTCGGCGCCCTGATCGCTCACGAGATGGTGGCGGGCACGGAGACGCCGGCCTGGATCGTGGACCCGGTGGTCGTGGACGAGGTTCCCGCGCGGGTGAAGGTGACGGGCTTCGCCGACCTTCGCCGCCGGGTGATCAGTCACGCGCTGAACCAGATCGCCACCGCCCGCCGGTACGCCGAGGAGAACGAGACCTTCTACGAGTATCTGAACCTGATCGTGGCCCACATGGGCGGCGGCATCACGGTGGGCGCGCACCACAAAGGCCGCTACATCGACGTGAACAACGGCCTCGACGGCGAGGGTACGTTCTCGCCGCAGCGCTCGGGCTCGCTGCCCACCGGCGATCTGATCCGGCTCTGCTTCTCGGGCCGGTACACCAGGGACGAACTGCTGGTGAAGAACAAGGGTCGCGGCGGCCTCGTCGACCTGCTCGGCACGGCGGACTTCCGCGAGGTGGAGCGCCGCGTGCAGGACGGCGATCCGGAGGCGGCGGAGGTGTTCGAGGCCATGGTCTACCAGATCGCCAAGAACATCACCGCGCTGGTGCCGGCCTTCGACGGGGAGCCGGTGGACCGGGTGCTGCTCACGGGCGGCCTCGCGCGGAGCGAACTGCTCGTCGACGGAATCACCAGGGGAGTGGGTGCGCTGGGTTGCGGGGTGACGGTGTATGCGGGGGAGAACGAGATGTACGCCCTGGTGAAGGGCGCCCTCCGGGTGCTCGACGGCAAGGAGCCGGTCCGGGAGTACGCCCCGGCCGAATGAGCCGGGGGCGCCGGCCGAATGAGCCGGGGGCGCGGGCCGATGAGCCGGGGCGCCGGCCGAATGAACCGGGGTGCCGGCCGATGAGCCGGGGGCGCCGGTGGGTCGAGTCCTCAGAACGGGAGCGCGAGCGATGGCGGAGATCAGGAGCCTGGATCAGCTGGTGAGCGAGCTGCGCGGTAGCCCTTCGCGGCGGGTGGCGGTGGCGGCCGGTCACGATCCGAACACCATCGAGGCAGCCGCGCGGGCGGCCGGCGAGGGGATCGCGGACGTCACCCTGGTGGGGGACCGGGCGCGGATCGATCGGCTCTGTGGCGAGAAGGGCCTGGACCCGGGCGTCTTCGAGGTGATCGACATCGACGACGAGGAGGCCGCGGGCGCTCGCGCGGTGAAGATGGTGCGCGGCGGCGAGGCCGACGTCTTGATGAAGGGGCTCATAGGCACCGACAAGTACATGAAGCAGATCCTGAACAAGGAGACGGGCCTGCTGCCGCCCGGGGCCGTGCTGTCGCACCTGACCGTCCTGGAACTGCCGGCGCACATGCAGCGCGAGCGCAGGCTGCTCTTCGTCAGTGACGTGGCCATCATCCCCGAGCCCGACCTGGCGGCCAAGCTGCAGATCCTCTCCTACTGCGTGGAGGCCGCGCACTCGTTCGGCATCGAGACGCCGCGCGCAGCGCTCATCGCGGCCACCGAGAAGGTGAACGTCAAGATGCGCGCCTGTGTGGACGCGGCCCTCATCACCCAGATGGGGGCGCGCGGGCAGATCAAGGGCGTGGTGGTGGATGGGCCGCTGGCGCTGGATGGGGCGCTCTCGCCGGAGGCCTGCGCGATCAAGGGCCTCGTGACGCCGGTGGGCGGCGCGGCCGACATCCTCGTCTTCCCCGGTATCGAGACCGGCAACGTCTTCTACAAGGCTTCCACGCTGCTGGGGAACCTGCGGCTGGCCGCGGCCGTGGTGGGGACCACCGCACCCTGCGTGCTGACGTCGCGGGCGGACAGCGAGGAGTCCAAGTTCCTGTCCATCGCCCTGGGTTGCCGGCTCGTGCGCTCGTGAACCCCGCGCCCGGCCGTCCGGGCCTGCACAGGTGCACGGGCGGCGGTCTCAACCGCCCGACTCCTCCTGGTGCGGGACGTCGCGGATGGCCGCGATCAGATCCTCGGAATCGGCCGTCTTGCTGAGATAGGCAGCGGCGCCGGCGTGCAGGAGCTGATCGGCGATCTCCTCGTCCTCGAGCATCGACAGCCCGATCACCCGCACCCGGGGCAACTCGGCCGTGATGCGCCGGGTGGCCTCGATGCCGTCCATCACCGGCATCATCACGTCCATGAGGATCACGTCGGGACGGAGCTTGTGGGCGAGATCGATCGCCTCGCGCCCATTGGCGGCCTCGCCGGCCACGACCATGTCGGGCTCCTCCTCCAGCAGCGCCACCAGCCCGTGCCGCAGCACCTGGTGGTCGTCGGCGATCAGGATCCGGTGGGCGCCGCCGGCGGACCTCTCGTGATCGCCGGCCGGCAGGCCGACCGGTGCCGGGGGCAGCTCCTGCGGTACATGCTCCAGCGGGAGCCCGCCGACGCCGATGGGCAGCACGATCGTCAGGCGCGCTCCGCGCTCCGGCGCGGTCTCCACCTCCAGGCTTCCCCCCATGTAGCTGACCCGTTCCCGGAGGCTGAACAAACCGAACCCCATGCCGCGGTGGCCGGGCCGATCCAGTTCGGCCAGGTCGAAGCCGCGACCGGCGTCCTGCACGCGGACGAGGATCCGGCCCAGGGATCCGTCCAGCTGCACGATGGCGCTCTTCACACCGGCGTGTTTCACGACGTTGAACAGCATCTCCTGGACGGCGCGGAACAGGAACACCTGCACGGCGTCGCTGCCCAGCGGCACCCAGTTGCGGGTCTCGACGGTGACCCGTAGCCCCTGCCGCTTCCGCATCTCCCGGGCCAGCCACTGCACGGCGGCGACCAGCCCCGAGTGGTGCAGGATCGCGGGACTCAGCTCGTGCGAGAGCTCGCGCGATCTCGCGATCGACCGCTGGAGGAGCGCATCGGCCTGCTCGAGCATCCGTTCGCCGGTGTGATGACCGTGCACGAGCGGCCGCAGCACCGACAGGTGGAAGCGGGAGGCCGTGAGCAGCTGCTGGAGATCGTCGTGCAGGAGGTCGGCGATCCGGTGCCGCTCACGCTCCTCGGCCTCGGCGAGCTGGAGAGTGAGGATCTGGAGCTGCTCAGCGCGCCGCTCGGCGACCGTCGTGCGTTCGGACACGCGCTGCTCGAGCGACTCCGCCAGCTCCTCCGCCTCCCGCTTGGCCTGCTCGAGCTGCCGCTGGGTGCGCTTGAGCATGGTGATGTCGTGCGCGACCACCGTCGCGCCGAGCGGCCGGCCCTCCGCATCGACGGCGAACGTCACGTCCAGAGATACGTCGATGATCCGGCCGTCCTTCGTCGCGATCGCATACGTGGTGTTCGGGTCGGGCGGCTCACCCGAGAGCCAGCTGGCGATCCGCGCGCGGAAACGCGCGCGACCCGCATCGTCCGTGAGGTCGAGCGGATCGATGCGCAGCAGTTCCTCCGGGTCATAACCGGTCATCCGGCACATGGCCTCGTTGACCGAGGTGAATCGTCGCTGGCGGAAGTCGATCTCGTAGATGGCCGCCGGCGCGCGCCGGACGAGTTCCTGGTACTTCCGTTCGGTCTCCTGGAGCGCATTCTCGGCCTGCCTGCGCGCGGTGACGTCGGTGAACAGCACCGCCACCTGCCGGTCTTCCGGCCGCCCGATCCGGAATGCGCCCACCTCGAACCACCGGCCCATGGCCTCGGAGTGTTCGATGCATCGTTCCGGTCGGCCGGTGAGGGCGACGCGGCCGTACATCTGCGGCCAGCGTGGTTCCATGTCCGGTACCAGGTCGCGTATGGTCCTGCCCACGGCGCCGACGAGGCCCGTGTGCTGCTCGAAGGCGGGATTCGTCTCGAGGAAGCGGTAATCGATCCCGCGCCCGGACTCGTCGAAGAGAACCTCGAGCACGCAGAATCCCTCGTCGATGGCCTCGAAGACGGTTCGATAGCGCTGATCGCTCCGCCGCAGCTCGGCTTCGGTATGCTCGCGATCCCGGCCGGCGGGTCCGGTTGCGTCGTGCGCAGCCGGCTCGATCGTCGCGGTGGCGACGAGGAGGACGCCTCCCACCGAGCCGTCCGCGCGGACGATGGGGGCGAGGTCGATGTCGAACCACCGGTCGTCAGCCTGGCCGCCTGCGTCCGCCGGCACCCGGTGGCCGCGGACCTCGGCGCTCGACCCGCTGCTCATGACGTCGGCGAACAGCGGCGCGAACGTCGTCCGGCTCTCGTGGAAGACCTCGCGCGCCGGCCGCCCCAGCGCCAGCGGATGCTCGCCCGCGATCAGGTCGCGGCAGGCGTCGTTGTAGATAAGGATCAGGTCCGGGCCCCAGCCGACGGCCATCCCGGTGCGGGCGCGCACCACGACGTCCACCGCCGTCCTGAGTTCCGGCGGCCAGCCGTCGAGCGATCCCAGGGATGTCTGCGACCAGTCGTGGACGCGGATCCGTGCGGCCATGTCGCCGCCCGCATCCGGCCACGGGAGGTCTCGCGGCATGAATGTCATCCTCTTGCCGGAGCGAGCGAAACCAGTGGTGTGGCCGCAGCGGGCGCGGCTCACTGACCCACGAACCTATCAAGGACAGGGCCACTGGCCCATCGGGTAATCCCCGATCCGGGATGCCGGATCCGGGGGTCGCGATCGCGATCACGAATGACCGCGACTGCGGCTCCGGAAGTAACCGTAGACCGGCACGCCCGCGGCCAGCGTCGCCAGCGCGATCGACGATTCGAGCGGTCGCTCCAGGAAGGCCAGCGCCAGCACGGTGATGCTCGCGATCACGTAGACCGGCGGAGCCCAGCGGCGCCCGGGCAGTCGCGGCGAGCCTCCCGGCCGCCGCCGCAGACGGCGGAGTCCGATCACCGCCAGCACGGGAAAGATGCCCAGCGCGAACCCCATGTAGGTGAGGATCTGGTCGAAGGTGCCGACGAGGACCATCAGCGAGGCGAGCACACCCTGCAGGACGATCGCGCGCGACGGCACGCCGAAGCGCGGGTGCACGCGCGCCGCGAAGCGGAAGAAGAGACCGTCTTGCGCCATGGCGTAGTAGACCCGCGGTCCGAGGATGATGTACGCGCTGAGCGACGAGAACAGCGCCGCCGACAGCAGCAGCGACAGCCAGCGCTCCCAGCCGGAACCGAAGAGCCGATCGACAGCCAGGGCCGCCACCGGGATCACCCCGGCCATCGCGGCCGGATCGACGGCGTAGACGTACAGCAGGTTGAGCCCCAGGTAGAGCACCGTGACCAGGGCGGTGCCCAGAAGCAGGGAACGGGGCAGGCTGCGTTCGGGCCGGCGCGCCTCCCCACCGAGATAGGCCGCGGCGTTCCAGCCGCTGTAGGAGAACATGATCCACATGAGCGCCAGGCCGACGCTCTTCGCCCCCGCCGGATCGGCCGGGTACGCGAGGTCCTGCTCCAGGTGGCCGAAGTCGCCGTCACCCAGGGCGAAGCCCGTCGCGAGCAGTCCGACGATGAGCGCCACCTTCAGCGCCGTGAGGCCGTTCTGCACCCGCGCGCTCAGGTCGAGGCCGCGCCGGTGGATCAGCGTGAAGGCGGCGATCACCGCAACGGCATAGATCCGGGGCAACAGCGCCGCTTCCCGGTCCGGCGGCAGCCAGCCCGGCGAGAGCAGCGCCGGGAACGCGCGGGTCAGGTAGGCGGTGAAGCCGATCGCCGAGGCGGCGATGGGCGCGGAGAAGCCCGCGAACAGCGAGACCCAGCCGGTGAGGAAGCCGAGCAGCGGATGGTAGAGCCGCGACAGGAATGCGTACTCGCCGCCTGCGCGCGGTATGGCGGCTCCCAGCTCGCCGTACGCCAGCGCCCCGCAGAGCGCCACCGCGCCGCCCACCGCCCAGAGCACGAGCATCAGCGCCGGGTCGCCCAGTTCCTGCAGCAGCAGGCCCGACGTGGTGAAGATGCCGGCGCCGATCATGTTCGCGACCACGATGCTCGTCAGCGCGAAGGGACCGAGCTTGCGCTGCAGATGCACGGCGCCACCTCCGAGACAGGCGTGACCAGCACGTGCTGTCACGGTACATCGAACCGGAGGATCTCGCGGCCTGGGCGGGGGGAGGCCCGGCTGACGGGCGCGCCGCGCACAGGTCACCAGTTATTCCACGAAGAATGTTTCCGGTCCCGGTCCTGCAATCCGGGTGGCATGGAGAGCCACGAACTCGAAGATCCGCGCTGGACGGCGCCCCACTGCCCGCCACCTAACTGCAAGTACAAAAGCACCTTGCAGCCAGAATGGCGATTCAACCGCATGGGCTCGTATCTCCGCCTCGCCGAACCCAGGTGTATCCGCAGGTTCCGGTGCCTCCACTGCGACGTCACCTTCAGTTCACGGACGTTCCCCGCCGCTTACTGGCCCGAGATCTTCTCCCAGCTGATGACCAAGGGCCTGTTCGCAACGCAGATCGAATTGGAGGGTCGCTGGCGCCAGTACAACCGGGGGGA
>JAWOID010000076.1:0-11648 GCA_046484865.1 Candidatus Krumholzibacteriia bacterium | reverse complement strand
AGCGCGCGCCGCCGGCACTGTCGCGCCCCGCCGCTCCCCCACGGCCGCTCCCCACGGCCGCTCCCCACGGCCGCTCCTGGCATCACGACCCACGGTCCTATATTATCGACGACCCCCCGCCGGGGCGGAACCGCCGGCGGGGGGTCGTCGATAATATAGGACCGTGGGTTCCGCCCCGGCGGGGAGAGTTCGACTCCTGTGCACGCCGGCCGCTCGCGGCCAGGTCTCCCGGAGGAAGCCATGGCGAAGCTCGTCGAATGCGTACCCAACATCAGCGAGGGCCGCGATCGGGCCGTGATCGACGCGGTGACCGGCGTCGTGGAGGAGGTCGCGGGGGTCCGCCTGCTGGACGTGGATCCGGGCGCCGACACCAACCGCACCGTGATCACGTTCATCGGGCCTCCCGAAGGTGTGGCCGAGGCTGCGTTCCGGGTGGTCCAGAAGGCGGCACAGCTCATCGACATGCGCCGGCACACGGGAGCCCATCCCCGCCACGGCGCCACCGACGTCTGCCCCTTCGTCCCGGTGCGCGGGGTGACGATGGCGGACTGCGTCGCGCTGGCGCAGCAGGTGGGCGAGCGCATCGGGAGCGAGCTGGCGATCCCGGTCTACCTCTACGAGCACGCCGCCACCCGCGAGTCGCGCCGCAACCTCGCCGACGTCCGCAAGGGCGAGTACGAGGCTCTCACCGACAAGCTCGGCCGCGACGAGTGGGCGCCCGACTTCGGACCGAACGAGTGGAACGACCACACTGCCCGGACCGGCGCCACCAACGTCGGTGCGCGCGGGTTCCTGGTGGCCTACAACGTCAACCTGAACACGCGCGAGAAGGCGATCGCGTCGGACATCGCCCTCGACATCAAGGAGGCGGGCCGGGCCAAGCGCGACGGGGACGGCAACATCGTCCGGGACGAGCACGGACAGATGATCAAGGTGCCGGGCAAGTTCCAGCTCGAGGCCTGCAAGGCGGTCGGCTGGACGATCCCCGCCTACGATCGCGCGCAGATCTCGATCAACCTGGTGGACACGGCCGTCACCAAGCCTCACGAGGCGTTCGAGGCGTGCCGGGGAGCCGCTCGCGAGCGCGGCGTGCGGGTCACCGGCAGCGAACTCGTCGGTCTGGTCCCGGAGGGCGACCTGCTGGCGGCCGGCCGCCACTACCTGCGCGCGAGCGGCCGGTCGGCCGGACTGCCGCGCCGGCTGGTGATCGAGTCGGCCATCCAGAGTCTCGGCCTGCGCGAGCTGGGCCCCTTCGACCCGCTGGAGAAGGTGGTCGAGTACCAGGCCGGACTGGTGGACGGGCCGCTGGTGAGCATGACCAGCCGCGATTTCGTGGACGAGCTGTCCACCGACTCGCCCGCGCCGGGCGGCGGCTCGGTGGCGGCGCTCTGCGGCGCACAGGCGGCAGCCCTCGTCGCCATGGTCGCCAACCTCACCGTGGGCAAGAAGGCGTACCCGGACGTGCAGGACCGGGTGAAGGAGATCGCCGAGCGGGCCCAGGCCCTCAAAGACGGTTTCCTGGTGGCCATCGACACCGATACCGAGGCATTCAACTCGGTTCTCGACGCGTTCCGGCTGCCGAAGAAGACGGCCGACCAGAAGGCCGCTCGCGAGCGGGCGGTGGCGGCGGCCACCCGCCAGGCCACCCGGGTTCCGCTGGGTGTGCTCGCCCAGGTGCCCGCCACCCTCGAGCTGGCCGAGGAGATCGCCCGCATCGGCAACGAGAACTCGCTCTCGGACGCCGGCGTGGCGGGGCTCACCGCCATGGCGGCGGCGGAAGGTGCGTACTACAACGTCCTGATCAACCTGCAGTCCCTGCAGGAGCTCGACCAGAGCGAGGAACCCGGGTTCGCCGCTGCCACCCGGCGGCAGGCGTCAGCCGCGCTGGAGCGATGCGAGGGTCTGGCGGGAGATCTCCGGCGATCGGTCCGCCAGCGCCTCGAGGGCGCGCTGGGAGCCTGACCCGCCAAGCCCCCCCGCAGAGGTTCGGGAGCGTTCCACCGGGGGCGCTCCTTGACCATGCATCCGCACAGGTATTAGGTTCTCGCGGAACCGCCGCCGATTTCCCGTTCGAAGGAGCCACACGCAAGCATGGCGTCCCCGACCACCGGACCGTCGCAGAAGAAGAGTCCGCTGCGCGAGATCGTGCAGCCGTTCATCGATCTGGTGCACGCGCCGCGGGCGCTGTGGGGCATCAACCTGTCCTACTTCCTCGAGGGACTGGCCTACTTCGGCGTCCTCGGCTATCTGGCGATGCACTTCTCCGACTTCGTCTTCGCCGGGATGGAAAACAACGACATCTGGTCGCACCGGATGGTGCTGGTGCTCACGGCAGGCATCACCATCTCCATGTTCTTTCTCGGCGGGGTGGCCGACAAGAAGGGGGTGCGCTGGTCGCTGCTGACCGCCTTCGTGTTCCTGCTGGCGGGCCGCATCGTGATCTCCTCCGCGCCGACCCTCCTGGGGATGCAACCGGCGGGGCTCTGGTCGCCTCTCCACCTGACCACCGTGGCCGGCATCCTGCTGGTGGTCATCGGCTACGGCATGTACCAGCCCGCCGCCTACGCCGGCGTCCGCAAGTTCACCAGCGCCAAGACCGCCGCCATGGGCTACGCCATGCTCTACGCCCTGATGAACCTGGGCGGCTACTTCCCGTCGTTCGCGTGGCTCCTGAGGGACGAGAAGTACCTGGGCATCGGGATCACCGGGGTCTTCTGGGTCTACACCGCCCTCACCGGGGTGGCCCTCGTGGTCACCACCCTGATCCTCACGCGCGCCGTCGAGAAGCGCGCCGCCGAGCGCGCCGAGGCCGAGCGCGCCGAGGAGAAGCGCCGGACCGCCGCGGCCGCCGCCGACCCGCTGGCCGAAACGGCCGCCCGGGCCGCGCAGCCGCGGGATGCCGCGCCCGCGGCCGCCGTGGCCTCGGAACGCACCCGGATCCCGATCCACATCTGGGTGACCATCGCGCTGCTGGTGGCCTGCATCGGGTTCGTGCCCACGCCGTGGTCCCTGTACATCTGGGGTGGCCTGCTGGTGGCGGTCATGATCTTGATGCGGGGCGTGCCGGAGACCTGGCGTCGCGCCGCGGGCCGCTGGCTGGCCAACCACCCCCTCTCGGACGTGAAGTTCTTCTTCTTCATCTTCGCCCTGATCCCGGTACAGACCCTCTTCACCTACAACTGGCTCATCTTGCCGCAGTACATCGAGCGCGCCTACACCGAGTGGATCAGCGACCGGTTCGAACTCTTCTCCAACCTCAACCCGATCCTGATCTTCATCGCGGTCCCGATCGTGACGGCGTTGACCCAGCGGCGGAAGGTCTACGACATGATGGTCTGGGGGACGCTGATCATGGCGGCTCCCGCCTACCTGCTCGCCGTGGACACGAGCATCTACACCTTGCTGGCCTACCTCTTCATCATGACCATCGGCGAGGCCATGTGGCAGCCGCGCTTCCTGCAGTACGCCGCCGAGATCGCGCCGGAAGGCCGCACCGGGGCGTACATGGGCGTGGCGCAGTTCCCGTGGTTCCTGACCAAGGTCATCGCGCCGCTCTACACCGGCATCATGCTGCAGCGCTACGTACCGGCGCTGGGCGAGAAGGACCCGCAGGCCATGTGGCTGATCTTCGCCACCATCGCCATGTTCTCGACGGTGCTGCTCGTGGTGGCCCGCGGCTGGGTCGGCAAGGACTTCCGCACGAAATCCGAGTGACCAGACCGACCGCCCGCCACGCTGCTGACGACGAGGGCCGGATCCGTGGATCCGGCCCTTCCGATTCTGTCCGGGACCGTCCCCGCGCGGCGGGCCGGCACTCCGTCAGGCGCGCCGGGGCTTGCGGGATGCGAAGCGATCGTAGCCGTAGTACTTCTGGTCGTAGTAGTAGGGAAGGACCTCGGAAAGGTTGTTCGCCACCACACCGAGCACGTTGGCCCCGGCGCTGCGCAGGATCGACACCCCCCGCTTGGCCACGTCGCGGGACGTCTCGCCCGCCATCACCATGAAGATGACGCCGTCCACGCCGTCGAGGTAGTGCAGCGGATCGCTCACCGGCACCACCGGCGGCGCGTCGATGATCACGATGTCGAAGGTGCGGTGGATCGTCTCCACCACGCTGCGCACGCGGTGCTCCGAGAACAGGCGGCTCGGATTGCCGCCGCCCGACCCCGCCGGCATGAAGTGCAGGTTCTCCACCTTCGTGGCCCGCACGGCCCGCTCGACCTCGACGTCGCCGGCCAGCACCTCCGCCCACCCCGGCGACGGCGCCGTCTGGAACACCGTGTGCTGGACGGGACGGCGGATGTCGCCGTCCACCAGCAGAATGCTCTTGCGCAGGTGGTAGGTGAGCACCAGGGAGAAGTGCAGCGAGAAGAGGCTCTTGCCCTCGCCTCGCTCGGCGCTGGTGATCATCAGAGCCCGCTTGCGATCGAGGTCGAGATGGCGCCCGAGCCGGATCATGATCCGCCGCAACTCGATGGCCATGGGCGACTCGATGTCGAACAGCCGGCTGCCGACGCCTCCCGACGATCTGCGACTCCTGGCCATGCGCTCTCCTAGACGAACTTCGGATAGATGTAGAGCAGTCCGACCGCCGCCACCGCCAGGATGGCGGCGATGAGCAACAGCCAGCGGAGCAGACGCAGGCGCCGCCGCCGTTCGAAATGGTCGTCCTGCACCACCGGGAGCGTCCCGATCACCGGCAGTCCGAGGGTCGCCTCGATCTCCTCCACCGAGGTGAAGGAGCGGTCCAGCAGGACCGAGACCACGACCAGCCCGATGCCGAGGCCCACCGACAGGACGAACCCCATCATCGACAGCTTCATCTTGTCGGGCTCCACGGGATTCCAGCTGAGCTGCGGCTCCTGCCGGACCTCCACGCGGTAGCCGATCTCGGAAGCGCTGGCATCGAGATTCATGTTCAGCTGCGTGATCTCGCCCTCGATCGCATTGAGCAGGTTGCGCGCCGCGCCGACGTTCTGCTGCAGCTCGTTCAGACGGGCCGACTGCTCGGGCTGCCGCGTCGAGAACTCGCGGAACTCCCGGATGTCCCGGGCGAGCCGATCGATGAGCCGCTGCTGGATCTGCCGGTAGATCGAGAAGTAGATGTACCGGGTCACCGCGTTGCGGTCCAGCATCGGCAATTGCGGGTAATCCAGCGCCACCCGGTTCTCGACCGCGCTGTTGAGTCGGATGCGCAGCCGCCCGAGTTCGGTGCCGAGATCCCCACCGCGGCCGGCGCCTCCCGCCGACTGCTCGAACTCCAGGTCCTGCAACTCGCGCACCAGCGGTCCGATCTCGGAACTCTGCAGGTAACGGGACACGGGCGGCAGCTCCCCCAGCACCTGACGGGTCTGCTGCTCGAGTTCGGCGATCTGCTGGGCATCCTCGTTCATGAAGCGGCTGCGCAGACGTTCCAGCGCCTCCTCGGCCTGACCCAGGTTCTGGTAGTTCACCGACGTTCCCACCAGGTTCGCCGACAGCATCTGCCGCTGGAACGCCAGGAGTTCCTGCTCGGCCTGCTCGAGTTCCTGCTCCTTCGAATCGCGCTGCTTCAGCAGGAAGTCGCGGGTCGTCGTGCTCCGCTCCATCCGTCGCTGCCGATCCTCGAGGAGGAAGTGGTCCAGCACAGCGTGGGCCTGCACGTACGCGGTCTGCGGGTCGGTATCACGGACCTCGATCTCGAAGAGCAGGTGCGAGGGCGAATTCACCCGGATCCGCCGGCGCAGGTCGCGAGCCGCGGAGTCGATGGCCTGCTGCTCGCCCGGCGAGCGCACGTTCTCCTCGGTGCCGGGACCCATCGCCTCCAGCCCCAGGTAGGGCAGGTGCAGGTCCATCGAGGTCACCACGCCCTCGAGAAACTTCGGCGACGTCAGCAGGTTCTCGATCCGGAAGGCCACTTCCCGGTTCAGATCGCCCACGCGGCGATGGCCTCCGTACTCGTTCTCGATGAGTCGCGTGGCGGGCCCCTCGATCACCACGCGGATCTGACCCGCTGACGCGTAGATGGGCGTCAGGGTCTTGATGGCCACCGCCACCATCGCCAGACACAGGATGAAGGGGACGATGAACAGCCACTTGCGACGCAGGAAGACGCGGAGAAGCTCGGTAGGATCGAGGCTGCGCCCGGACTTCTCCTCCGCGAAGAGGGCATCCATGGTTCCGTTCTTCATCGGTCGTCACCATTCTCCCTGCGTGCGTTTCCGGCGATCTTCGGTGGAGGGCGGGATTCGCGGCCACCGCCGGATTTTCGCCCGACCGCGAAAGCTACAGCATCCGCCGCGTTCCCGCAACCCGGGCGGTGTTCGCCTCACCGGACCACCAGGTGGTAGGGAGGCAAGGCCAGGGCCTGTCCGTCCATGAGCGCCGGCAGCGCCAGCGCACCCCCGCGGTCGAGATCGTCTCGCAAGCCCAGCAAGGCCGGCGGCAGCGGCCGGTCGCTCCCCGCCAGACCCGCGGTCGGGAACGAACCGAAACTTTCCAGCAGCATCCGCTGGATCCAGGTGAGCTGGCGCTCGTACGTCACCACGGCCACGCGCTCTTCCACCGGAATCCCGGCCAGGCTCTTCGCCGCGCGCATGGCACGCAGCAGTCCGCCCGGGGCGTCCACCAGCCCCCGTTCCAGGGCCTGCGCTCCCGTCCAGACCCGTCCCTGCGCCACCGCATGGACGGCGTCCCGCTCCAGCCCGCGCCCGGCGGCCACCTTCTCGAGGAAGCGGTCGTAGAAGCGCTCCAGCTGGACGCGGAAGCGCAGCCGCTGTGCGGGCGTGAAGGGCTGATGATCCGAGAAGAAGCTCACGTTCTCCCCGCGCGCGACCAGCTCGCGGTGGACGCCCAGCCGTTCGTACAGCCCACTGAGATCCAGCTTGCCGGCGAAGACACCGATGGATCCGGTGAGAGTGCCCAGGCCCGCGAACACGGAGTCCGCCGCGCAGGCCACGTAGTAGCCGCCGCTCGCCGCGTAACCGGACATCGAGACCACCACGGGCTTGCGGTCGCGCACCTCGTTGACGGCGTGCCAGATCTCGTCGCTCGCCAGAGCGCTGCCGCCGGGGCTGTCCACGCGCAGCACCACCGCGTCCACGTCGTCGTCCTCGGCCGCGCGCAGCAGCCGCTCGCCGATGGTCGTGGCTCCCGCCACGGAACCCTGCCAGAAGTCGCTGCGCGACTTGCCGGGCATGATGGTCCCGTCGACGTGGATCAGAGCCACTCCCCTCCGGGTCCGGCCGCTGGGCCGCTCGCGCACGTAGTCCGCCAGTTCGGTGATCTCCTCGTCCGGCAGGAAGCCGTCGATGAGGTCCTCACGATAGCCGACCGTATCCACCAGTCCGGCCGCCAGGGCCATCGGAGCGTCGAAGAAGCCGCTGTCCACCCAGGCCTGGGCCTCCACCACGGGCACTCCCCGGCCCGTCGCCAGCATGTCGAGCAATCGCCGGTACTGGTCGTCCACGATGGCGCGCGTCATCTCCAGATTGGCGGGCGTCGGTTCCACCCGCGTGAGCTGCTCCGGCGCCGACTTGTAGTCGCCGACGTGAACGAAATCCGCGGCCACCCCCACCTTGCCCAGCGTCTCGGCGAAGAAGAGCAGGTCCGCGGCCACGCCCATCACCATGAGCGAACCCTCCGGGACCATCGCGATCCGGTCGGCCGCCGCGGCCAGCGCGTAGTCCCGGGTGTCGGCCCCCGTGATGACCGCCAGGACCGGCTTGCCCGCCGCCCGGAACCGCTGCACGCCGGCCCGCAGTTCCTCCACCTTCGCCCAGTCGGTCTCCAGGCCCTGCAGATCGAGCACGAGCCCGCTGATGCGCGGGTCGCCTGCCGCGCGCTCGAGACCGAACACCACCTCGCGCATGATCGGACGATCGCCCCGACGCAGCAGCGCCATGATCGAGTCGTCCCGCGTATCGGGGTAGCCGCCTTCCACCCGCCAGACCAGCACGCCGCCGTCCACGCTCCGCTCCGACGCGAAGCGGTCCACGGTCCGCCAGACCAGGGCGAACCCTCCGACCACGACCACCACCAGGACCAGGAAGACGATCCAGAACCTTTTCATGTCGTTCCTCCACCCTCCATCATCGGCCGCGGGCGGCCCGGGATGAGTCAAGAACCGCCCGCCACCCCCGGACCGGCGCAGAATGCGGACAGGGCCCGCGCGGCCCGGTCGATCTTGCGGAACACCGGGATACCGGCCCTCTCCACCGCGAGCGCCATGGGATCATACGGGCGCCCTGAATCGACCACCACGACCGCCGGCTTCGGCGACGCCCCGAGCGTCTCGACGAGTCGCCGCGGCTGCGAGGACGGCGCGTGCAGGTTCTCGGGGTGCCGGCCCCACGGGTCGGGGGCCAGGTTGTCCAGGGCGGGCGTCACCGGCACCGACGAGATGATCGCCAGGTCGACGGCGGGGCTGGCCAGCACCGCCGCGGCGCTGCGGACGAAGGCATCGGTGGCCGTCATGGGCGTGCAGTCGATGGGATTCTCTCGATGCGCGAACGGCGGCAGCAACTCCGCGAGTGCAGCGCCGGTCTCGTCGTCGAATACCGCCAGATCGAGGCCGTCGAGCGCGTCCATGACTGTGGAGCACTCGAAGCCGGCATTGCTCATGATTCCGACCCGGCGTCCGGCGGCCGGCCGTCCAGCCAGCAGCGTGAACGTCTTGATCAGGTCCTCGAACCCGTCCAGAGTGGCGGCCACGACGACGCCCGCCGACTCCAGGCACGCGCGCGCCACGTCGTAGTCACCGGCGAGGGAGGCCGTGTGGCTGGCGGCCGCCTTCGCCCCCAGCGGCGTCTTGCCCGCCTTGAAGACGATCACCCGCTGCCCGGCAGCCCGCGCCCGCCGGGCCTCCGCGAGGAAGCGCTCGCCGTCGCCGGGGCGAAAGCCCTCCACGTAGAACGCGATCACGTCGAGACCCGGCATGCCGGCGTAGTGCGCCAGGAAGTCCGCCGCCGTGAGGTCCATCTGGTTGCCGAAGCTGATGCTCGCGCGCGGGCTGATGATGCCGTCATAGTTGCTGGCGAAGGTCACCAGGTAGGCCCCCGACTGGCTGACCATCGCGAGGTTGTCGCCCAGACCCGGCCGGAACGGCAGCTTGTACTGCGGCAGGAAGAACGTGTTGTAGCGATCGCGGCTGACGATGCCCAGGCAGTTGCCGCCCACCATCACCGGCCCGCCGCCCGGGCCGCGATGTCCCTGCCGCAGGACCGCCTCGATCCGTCCGGCGAGATCGTGGTGCCCGGCCTCGGCGAAGCCGCCGGGGATCAGGATGATCGACTCCGCCCGATCGTTCCGCACGAGGTCCTCGATCGCCGCCAGGGCGCCCTCGGCCGGAATCGCCACCACGGCCAGATCGCACGTCTCCGGGAGCGCTGCCGCATCCGGGAAGCACGCGATCCCGTCGATGCTCGTCTCCTTGGGATGCACCACGTACAGCCGCTGCCGGTCGATGCCGGGCGAGCGGCGCAGGTTGTCCAGGATGATGCGCCCGGGATTCGAACCCCGGGTGCTGACTCCCAGCACCACGGCACTGCGCGGCTCCAGCAGACGGCCGATCTTCGCCAGCGGCCGGTCGGCGGCCGGCCACCGGAACCGGGACGCCAGCGCGACCCCGTCCAGTGCCACCAGTTCGCCCCCGGACGCCACGGCCGGGTTGATCTCGAGTTCCTCGAGCGTCCACCCGTCGCGGCGACCATCCCCCGGTCCGAGCGCCACGGCCAGCGCCGCCAGCGTCGCCACGGCCTCGCCGACGACTTCCGCGGAGAGCGGCGCCACCGTATGGAGCCGCGACGGACTCACCGCCAGGCTGAGCAACGGGTGTTCCGCGAGCGAGCGCGCCACCGCCGCCGCGGTGAGCCCCGCGGCCGGGAAGATGAGGCGGCTGCGTCCGCCGCTGCCGCGACCGTACCACTCGGTGAGCGTGCCGCCGATGCCCACCACCACCACCGGACCGAACGCCGGGTCCAGCCGCACGCTCAGCAGCAACTCCTGCCCCGGCTGGTTCGGGCGGTGCGGGACGAACCCGGCCGCGAGCCAGCCCTCCACACCCTCGGCCTGTCCCGTCGCTGCCAGGTGCGCGCGCATGATCGCGACCGCATCCAGCAGCCCCTCCGCGTCCCCGGTGACGTCCGGGCCGAGCACCCGTACGGCTCCGGCCTCGGTCTTGTGCAGGATGGACCGTCCCACCGCCTTGAGCAGCACGCGCCCGCCGGGGTCGGCCAGCTCGCGGGCCTGCGCGACCCAGGACGGCCCGTCGCGGTCCGCGTCGGCGGCGGCCAGGAACCTGGCCGGCGCGTGCTTCAGGCCGACGGCGTCCAGCAGCTCGTACACCTCGCGCTCGTCCAGACGGAACGATCCGGCCTCCTCGCGTGCGCCTCCGCCGGGGAACGCGCGCCGCGCAGCCGCCTCGATCACCTTCTGCACCGCCTCCAGAGCGCCCGTGTCCATGCGCGCGTCCTCCTTGCGCCGGGTCGATGTCCGGGTGCGCCGCAACCTCGGGGTCCGCGACATCGCGACCAAAGCTAACTCGTACCGGGCATTCCGGAAAGCGCCGGGCTGCGCGGGACTGCGAGCACGGGCGGGTTCCCGGGCCAAAACAGCGAAACCCCCGACCTTGCGGCCGGGGGTCCCGGGATGATTCGGCGGCGACCTACTCTCCCACACGGGCTACCGTGCAGTACCATCGGCGCGGCAGCGTTTCACTTCTGTGTTCGGAATGGGAACAGGTGGTTCCACTGCGCTATGGCCGCCGAAAAGACACTGCTCTTCGACAACCGAGTATAGAGGGTAGCGGAGAATCTTCTTCACACCGTTCTCCTTGCGAAAGCAAGAAGATGATTAAGCCGCTCGGCTTATTAGTACTGCTCGGCTGAGTACATCACTGCACTTACACCTGCAGCCTATCAACGAGGTAGTCTTCCTCGAGCCTTATGGGGCTTGCGCCCGGGAGACCTTATCTTGGGAGGGGCTTCGCGCTTATATGCTTTCAGCGCTTATCCCGGCCATACGTAGCTACCCAGCGATGCCCCTGGCGGGACAACTGGTACACTAGAGGTATGTCCAACCCGGTCCTCTCGTACTAGGGTCAGCTTCCCTCAAGTCTCCTACGCCCACGGCAGATAGGGACCGAACTGTCTCACGACGTTCTAAACCCAGCTCGCGTACCACTTTAATTGGCGAACAGCCAAACCCTTGGGACCTTCTTCAGCCCCAGGATGTGATGAGCCGACATCGAGGTGCCAAACCTCCCCGTCGATGTGGACTCTTGGGGGAGATCAGCCTGTTATCCCCGGCGTACCTTTTATCCGTTGAGCAACGGCCCTTCCATGCGGGACCGCCGGATCACTAAGACCAGCTTTCGCTCCTGCTCGAGATGTCTCTCTCGCAGTCAAGCTCCCTTATGCCTTTGCACTCGACGCGTGATTGCCAACCACGCTGAGGGAACCTTTGTGCGCCTCCGTTACTTTTTTGGAGGCGACCGCCCCAGTCAAACTACCCACCACACACTGTCCCCGACCCGGCCGACTCGCGAACGGTGAGTTGATCGGCCTCGAAGCCGTACGGTCGTGTGCCACCTCCGACCCGGCGGCCAGCCTGGGCGCGCTCGAGCGCCTTGCGAGAGATGCGCCGGCTCTTATCGTCGCTCTCCTTGCGGG
>JAWOID010000102.1:0-18155 GCA_046484865.1 Candidatus Krumholzibacteriia bacterium | reverse complement strand
GATTCATCAATTGGATCCCTCTGGACGGTTTGTCCATGTCAATGCAACCGAATTGCATTGACATGGACAAACCGTCCAGAGGGATCCAATTGATGAATCATTTCCGGAGCATTTTCGATCAGATCACGATATTTCTGTTCCAATCGTCCAATTTCATCGACTGTCTGGTTCAATTCAGAAAACGAATGTTGAAGATTCTCTGCCATCCCATTGAACGTCTCAGCTAAGCGTTCAATTTCATCTCCGGTACGAATGGCTATTTTTTCTGCAAAGTTGCCACCCCCGAATTGCTCAACTCCTTGAGACAACGCCTGAATAGGCTTCACAATTCGGCCTGCGACCACCACTCCCGCTCCCCATAAGATGACGAAAACCCCGACTCCATAGGAGACCACTTTAGTCAATAACTGATCCAGCGGAGCATAGGTTTCAGCAGGATCCTGGCTGGCCAACATATACCAGAACTTGCCCCCAAAACTTTCAGGGGAGAGCGTGACCCCCAAATGCAGGGGAGCATATCCGACGATGGAATTCTGCGCGCCATGCGAGTCTGGATCGGCGACCAACCACCCAGCATCACCCTGTTGAAACGCACTGACCACATTTGCCGGCATCACGTGTTCTTCTAAAGAAAGGACCGGGCACAGGATCGGCATTCCATCGGAAGCCACTAACATGGCATGACCTGTTTTGCCGGCGGCCACTTCAGAAATTGAACGAAATAACGAGTCCCGCCGCAGGAGAATACTAATTGCTCCCACCACATGCTGGCGTTGATCATCCCAAAGAGGGACACCGACATTCAGAACATGCGTCCCGAACCCGGGATCAAACGACAAATCGCTGGCGCGGGTGGCGGGTATTTTACCGGCCATGATTCCCGCGGAGCAGCAGCCACCTCCCACCGTGATCATCGGCATCGCCGGCGGCTCGGGATCGGGCAAGACCACCGTCGCCCTGAGGGTGTGCGAGGTTTCGCGCGGCCGCACCGTGGCCATCGTCCCGCACGACGCCTACTACCGCGACAATTCCCACCTGACCCGGGCCGAGCGCGAGCACATCAATTACGACCATCCCGAGGCGTTCGAGTCGTCGCTGCTGGTGCGGCACCTGCTGGATCTGCGCAGCGGCGAGGCGGTGGAGATCCCGCAGTACGACTACACCACCCACTCGCGCCGGCCGGAGACGCGGCGGATCGAGCCGGCGGACATCCTCTTCGTCGAGGGGATCCTGGTGCTCGAGAACCCCGAGCTGCGCGAACTGATGGACATCCGGCTGTACGTCGACGTGGGGCCTGACGAGCGCTTCATCCGCCGGCTGCGCCGCGACGTCGCCGAGCGGGGGCGCTCGGTGGAGTCGGTCATCCAGCAGTACCTGAACGTGGTGCGCCCCATGCACGACCAGTTCGTCGAGCCGAGCAAGCGCTACGCGCACATCATCATCCCCGAGGGGGGCCACAACCGGGTGGCCATCGACCTGATCGCCACCAAGATCGCGGACATCCAGCGCGAGCGGACCCGCTGGCGCGAGCGGACCGCCGCCACCTCGCCGCTGCCGGAGCCGCCGGCGCTGGCCGCACCCGAGAGCCCCGCACCGGGAGGCGACGCTTGAATTTCGACGACCAGGACTACCTGCGGCGCTATCCGTTCATCGATCGGGTGCTGATCCCCTCGGCGGACATCCAGCGCCGCGTGAAGGAGATCGCCAACGAGATCGCCCGCGACTACCGCGACACGGTGCCGGTGTTCGTCTGCATCCTCAAGGGCGCGTTCACATTCCTCGCCGATCTGACCCGCTCGCTGACCATCGAGCACGAGATCGACTTCATGGCGGTCTCGAGCTACGACGGCGGCACGCAGTCCACCGGCGTGGTGAAGATCGAGAAGGACCTGAAGACCAACATCACCCAGCGGGACGTGATCATCGTCGAGGACATCATCGATACCGGGCTGACGATCAATCACCTGGTGGAACTGCTGGACACCCGCAGCCCGCGCAGCATCCGGGTGTGCGCCCTGCTGGACAAGACGGCTGCGCGCAAGAAGACCGCCCGCATCGACTACCGCGGCTTCGAGATCCCCGCCGAGTTCGTCATCGGTTACGGGCTGGACTACGACGAGAAGTACCGGAATCTGCCGTTCATCGGCATCATGAAGCCCTAGCGCAGCCGCCGCCCGGACCGGCGCACCCGCGCCGACCTCCGGACGGCCCCACCGCCCGATTCGCCGCAGAGGATGGAGAACCGACCATGGACAGGGGCCACGAACCGCGCGACGGCGCCCGGCCGGACGACCGGCGCGGCGGCGGCTTCCGCGAGGCGCTCACCTTCGACGACGTGCTGCTGGTGCCGGGTTACAGCGAGGTCATTCCCCGCGAGATCGCCACCAGCACGCACCTGACCCGCAGCATCCCGCTGCGGATCCCGTTCCTCTCCGCCGCCATGGACACCGTGACCGAGGCCGAGATGGCCATCGCCATGGCCCGGGCCGGCGGCGTGGGCGTCGTCCACAAGAACATGACGCCCGCGGAGCAAGCGGGCGAGGTGGAGCGGGTGAAGCGGTCGGAATCGGGGATGATCACCCGGCCCATCACGCTCGGCCCCGACGAGCCGATCCACGCCGCCATGGCGCTGATGCAGCGCTACCGCATCTCGGGCGTGCCCATCACCGAGGGCACGCGCCTGGTGGGCATCCTGACCAACCGCGACCTGCGCTTCTGCCGCGACGCGTCGCGTCCGGTGCGCGAGGTGATGACCAGCGAGAACCTGGTCACCGTCCCCGAGGGCACCACCCTCGAGCAGGCCGCGGAGAAACTGCACGAGCACCGCATCGAGAAGCTGCTGGTGGTGAACGAGCAAGGCGAGCTGCGCGGCCTGATCACCGTCAAGGACATCCAGAAGAAGCTGGACTACCCGGACGCCTGCAAGGACGCGCTGGGGCGGCTGCGCGTGGCGGCGGCGGTGGGCCCCGGGCCGGAGGGCATGGAGCGGGCGGCGGCGCTGGTGGAAGCCGGCTGCGACCTGCTCGTCATGGACACCGCCCACGGCCACAGCCGCAACGTCATCGAGGCGGTGCGCGCGATCAAGCGGCGCTGGCCCGACCAGCAGGTCATGGCCGGCAACATCGCCACCGGCGAGGCGGCCCGCGCCCTGATCGACGCCGGCGCCGACGCGGTGAAGGTGGGCATCGGGCCGGGCTCCATCTGCACCACGCGGGTGGTGGCCGGCGTGGGCGTGCCCCAGATCACGGCCATCATGGACGTGGCGAGCGTCACGCGGGCGGCCGGCGTGCCCCTGGTGGCCGACGGCGGCATCCGCTACAGCGGCGACGTGGTGAAGGCGCTGGCCGTGGGTGCGGACGCGGTGATGATCGGCGGGCTGCTGGCCGGGACCGAGGAGTCGCCGGGCGAGAAGATCCTCTTCGAGGGGCGGGTCTACAAGACCTACCGCGGCATGGGCTCGCTGAGCGCCATGCAGAAGGGGAGCAAGGACCGCTACTTCCAGAGCGACGTGGCGGAGGCGGACAAGCTCGTGCCCGAGGGGATCGAGGGGCGCGTGCCCCACAAGGGCGGCTGTCACGACGTCCTCTACCAGATGGTGGGCGGCCTGCGGTCCGGCATGGGTTACTGCGGCACGGCGGACATCCCGGCGCTGCAGGCGCGGGCGCGGCTCGTGCGCGTGACGGCGGCGGGGGTGCGCGAGAGCCATCCGCACGACGTGCAGATCACGAAGGAGGCGCCCAACTACGGGCTCCGAAGCTAGCCCGCTCATGAATGATGCGGGCCAGGGCGGCTGCCTGCGGAACCGCCGTCAGCGCGCCACGGGCCGGCGACGCCGCCAGCGCCGGTCGCATGGCGGCCTGGCGGATCGCCCGGAGCGCAGCTTGCCTGTTGACCGGAGGTCACCATGCGAGCGCACGACGCAGCGGTCCTGTTGATCGCCGGCATGGCTGGCGTCGGCTGGGGGGAGGTCGCCCCCGCCGGCCCCGGTTCCGGTTCCGGTTCGACGCTGCCCGCCGAAATCGCGCCCACCGGACCCGGTTACGATCCGACGCCGCCCGCCGAGGTCGCCTCGCTACTCTCGGGGCTCGACTCGGTGCGCACGGAATCAGGAATCCAACCGCTCGTCTTCGATCCGCAATGGTCCCGGTTCTGGCAGGATGGTCTGTCCGGACATCCGAGGCGGCGACACGAGCCGTGGATCTCGGCCATCCCGGACTGTCGCCAGGACGTCTTCACCGTCGAGGCGCCGGACGGACGGACCGCGCTGGCGCGTCTCGCGCGGGAGCCCCGCTTCCTCGCTGACGTTCTCGATGCGGCCGTGACGCACGTCGTCGCGGCCGCAGCGCATGGGCTGCACGTCGTCTGCTTGATCGAGCGCGTGATCGGGGTGGATCCGGTCATGTCGGCGCTCTGGCTCGAGGAGGATCGATGGTGGGTGTTCTGGCAAGGCACGGCCGACGGTGACTCGGTCGCCGCCTTCGCCGCGGACGCGGACACCCCGGAGGGGCGTTGCTCAGCCGCCTCCACGCACCCGCTGGCCAGCGTTCCCGTCGTGCATCGCCGGTTCGAGCTGTCGCTCGCGTGCTCGATGGCGGACACGGCCGCCGAGTCGCCGGTCGTGCTCCAGGTCCTGCGCGAGGGAGAATGGATTCCGGGCGCACGGACCCGCGTGCGCGGTCTCGTGGCGGCCCAGGCAGACCTCGTCGTCCCCCCGCAGCATCTGAGATGACCCCCGGGAACGCTAACCCGGATTATTCATGAGCGGCCGTAGCGAGGATGACCAGCCGCAGCAGGCCGCTCATGAATAATCCGGGCTAACCCTCGGGCTCCCACGGATTCGTCGCGAACACCGCGAACTCGGGGATGAAGCCGCGATCGTCCAGCTCGAGGGCGGCCACCACGGCGACGGCGATGTCCTCGGCGCGCAGCTTCTTCTCGGAGTACGGCTTCTCCACACCCAGCTTGGTGAAGAACGGCGTCTGCACCTCGCTGGGGTTCACGAGGGTCACGCGCACGTCGTGGGGGCGCAGTTCCGCGCGCCAGCATTCGGTCATGCCGCGCAGGGCGAACTTCGAGCCGCTGTAGGCGGTGGAGTTCTTGCCGCCGTAGAGTCCGCTCGTGGAGCCGATGTTGACGATGCTGCCGCTGCGTTGCTGCACGAAGTGGCGGGCGCACTCGCGGGCCATGAGCATGGCGCCGGTGACGTTGGTGCGGAACACCTCCTCGAAGCGGGCCGCGTCCGTCTCGAGCAGGGGCATGAAGTGGCCGAAACCGGCGTTGTTCACCAGCACATCGATGCCCCCGAACTGCTCGACGAACTCGCGCACCACGCGCACGGCATCCTTCTCGACGCCCACGTCGCCCCGCAGCGGGTGCACGCCCAGCTCCTCGGCCGCGCGCCGGAGCTTCTGCTGGTCGCGTCCCACCACGCCCACCTGCGCGCCCCGGTCGCCCAGCGCCTCGGCGATGCCCCAGCCGATCCCCTCCGTGCCGCCGGTCACCAGCGCGCGCTTGCCCTCGAGCTTCATCTCGGTCTCCTTCGCATCCAGGGATGACGGTGTTCCGGCGCCACGACGCGCCGCCCGGCGGCGACAGCCTCGCCGGCGCGCGTCCACGTCCGGGGTCGGTTTGACCCGGCTCCCGCACTTGGTAACGATGTCCGGTCCCGGCGGCAACGGCCCGGGTGTCGCCCTCCGGCGGACTTCGCTGGTGACGTTCCGTGTCGGGGCGTATTCTTGCCATGGCCACCACGCGAATTCGTCACCTCCACCCCGGAGAACCCGTGCCGCGTCCCCCTGCCCGCCGCTCCGAGCGCCACGACGTCGCCCTGGTGGAGGGCCGGCCGATCCGCTACCGCGTGCGCCGCAGCCCGCGTGCGCGCCACTCGCGGATCACGGTCAGCCGGCGCGAAGGGGTGGTGGTCACGATTCCGCGCCGCGCGCCGCTCGCGGAGGCGGGCGCCGTGATCGCGGCGCTCGCCACGTGGCTGGCCCGGGAGGTGGACCGCCACGGCGTGGCCGGCGGCCCGGTTCACGCGGCGTATGCCAGCGGCAGCGAGCTGATGGTCCTGGGACGGCCGCGGCGGCTCGAGCTGCGGCACCTGCCGCCGGACCGCAAGCGGGCCCGCGCCGATCTCGAGGACGACCGGCTGCGGATGGAACTGCCGGGGGCGGATCTGCTCGATCCCCGGCCGGCCCTGGAGCGGTTCCTGCGCGCCTTCGCCGGCCGCCACCTGCGCGAGCGCGTCGGGGTGCTCGCCGACCGGATCGGACTGGAACCGCAGCGGGTGATCGTCGGCGAGCGCCGCAGCCGCTGGGGGAGCTGCTCGGGCCGGGGTACCCTCTCGTTCTGCTACCGGCTGGTGATGGCACCGCCCGAGGTGGTGGACGCGGTGGTCGCCCACGAGATCTGCCACCTGCGGCACCTGAATCACGGTCCCCGCTTCAAGCGCCTGGTGCGCCTGGCCTGCCCCGAACATGACGCCTGCATGGCCTGGCTGCGCGAGCACGGCGAACTGCTCGAGGTGTGAGGCCGGCCGCGCGGCCGATCGCCATCGACGGTGCATGACCTTCCGCACGGCTCGGGGCGCCGGACGCGGCCTGCGGCGCGCGCCGCGCGGCGCAGTCGCCGGTCGCCTTCTCTTCTCAATCGACGTCCCCGCCGGCCGATGGGAACGGGAGACGCGCGCGCACGGCGAGCGGTTTCCGGCGACCCCCGGTCGCGGGACGCCACCACCGGCCGCAACCGGCACCGGACCGAGAGGAGATCGCCATGGCTGGGCGGCGCTGGCTCATCATACCGGCGAGCATCATCCTGCTGGCGGGCACGCTGCTGCTGGCGGCGTGCGAGGTGGAGGACCCCGTCACCTATCCGCCGCCCCCGCCGGGCGACGACGACGTCGGGCCCCGCGACCCCGGCCTCACCGTCGGCCCCGCCTTGGGACAGCTCGCGCCCGACTTCACCCTCGTCGACACCGGCGGGGTGGACCGGACCCTCTCGAGCTACCGCGGACAGGTAGTGGTGCTGTTCTTCTGGTTCATGGGCTGTCCGTACTGCGAGCAGGAACTCGCCGGTGTGCAGGCCATCCACACCGACCATGCCGGCGACGTGCAGGTCCTCGGCCTGAATTTCTACGCCACGGCGTCGCAGATCGAGACCTACCTGGCCGGATTCGGCTGCACCTTCCCGAACCTGCTCTGCGACCCGGCGGTGCAGAGCGCCTACGGCATCACCGAGGTGCCGCACAGCTTGGTCATCGACACCGAGGGCGTGGTGCGCTTCAATGGTCACACCGCCAGCGTGACCGATGCGCTGCTGCAGGGGCTCATCTAGCCCGCGCCAGCGCGGCACCCAGCCACCCGGCACCAGCGGGGCGGTCGCGACCGGGCGGCCGCCCCGCTGCCGTCCGACCGGCCGCGCCGGGCGTCCGTCCCGCGCGATCCTCCGCGATGAGAGGACGCCATGGACGACCTCCACCAGCGCGAGCGCTGTCTCGCCCTGCTGCACGAGTTCACCCTGACCGAGTCGCTGCGCCGGCACGCCTACGCCGTGGAGGCGGCCATGCGCGCGGCCGCCGAACGCACCGGCCACGACCCCGACGAGTGGGGTGCGGTCGGTCTGCTGCACGATTTCGACTACGAGCGGTTCCCCACCGAGGCCGACCACCCGTGGCGCGGGGCGGAGATCCTGCGCGAGCGCGGCTATCCGGAGGACTTCGTCCGCAGCGTGCTGTCGCACGCCAGCTACACGGGCGTGCCGCGCGACACCGACCGTGACCGCTGGCTCTTCGCCGTGGACGAGCTCTGCGGCTTCTGCATGGCCTGCGCGATGGTGCAGCCCGACCGCAAGATCGCCAGCGTGCAGGTGAAGTCGGTGCGCAAGAAGCTGAAGAAGAAGGACTTCGCCGCGAAGGTGAACCGCGGCGAGATCGCCGAGGGCGCAGCCGGCGTGGGGCTCGAGCAGGACGACCTGATCGCCTTCGTCCTGGCCGCGCTGGTGCCGGTGGCGGACGACCTGGGTCTCTGACGCGGGGTGCACGGGTGCAGCCACCGCGTTCTCGGCCCGCCCGGGCCGGGCGCCTCAGCCGTGCCGCACCGCCGGCGCCAGGACCTCGGTCGCGAAGTCCGTGAGCGTGGTGCCGGTGCGCTGCACCGGCCCCTCGAAGGCCAGCAGGCCGCGTTCCAGACCGTCGTACATCTCCAGGTAGAGGTCGATGATCGGATCGCGAAAGCCCAGCGACCGCAACGCCGTGCGGGTCTGCTCGGGGTCGGTGGCCACGTGCTCGACGGGGTGGTTGAGCGCCTTGCCGATGAGGGCGGCCGCCTCGCCGAAGGTGTGCGGGCGGGGTCCCGCCAGCTCCACCACCTGCTCGCCGGTCCAGATCTTCCCGCGCAGGATCCGGGCGGTCTTGGCGGCGATGTCGGCGGTGGCGATCATCTCCACGCGAACTTCGGGCGCGATCGGCATGAACACGGCCCCGTGCTCGCGGATGGAGGCCGCCTGCATCAGGTAGTTCTCCATGAAGAACGCGGCGCGCAGGTGGGTCACGCTCGCGCCGGTACCTCCGAGCAGCCGCTCCACGTCGTGCAAGCCCTTGATGGGACCCGTACCGCCGGAGTGCTGGGCGCCGACGCTCGAGACGTGAACCACGCGGGCGATGTCGTTGTCCGTCACCGCGGCGGCGACGTGCTGCCCCATGCGGTTCTGGAAGGCGTGGAGGTCGTCGCCGTCGGGCCTGGGCGGGGTCACCCAGAAGAGGGCGTCCACGCCGCGGGTGGCGGCCGACACGAACGCGGCGTCCTCGAGAGAACCCTCGTGCACGGTGACCCGTCCGGCGGGCAGGCCGGTGAGCTTCCCGGCGTCGCGGACCAGCAGGACCACATCGTCGTCGCCGCCGTCCAGCAGGTGACGGACGAGCCGGCGGCCGATGTTCCCGGTCGGGGTGTTGACGGCGATCTTCATCGTCGGTTCCTCCTCGCAGAGCGGTCGATCCCGCCAGTATAGAGAGGTCCCGCGGCGGTCGCTTGCCGCAGGGGCCGCGGCCCGGTAGCATCGCTGGCGAGCGTCCGGTCGCCGCCGGCGACCGGGCCGGCGCAGCCCGCCACCTGCACCACCCGGGAGAGGTACCATGCCCCGCTGGCCCTCCGATCGCGTCCAGAAGCTCCTCGGCTGCACCCACCCCATCGTGCAGGCCGGCATGGTCTACAACAGCGGCGCCCGGCTGGCCGCGGCCGCGGCGAACGCCGGCTGCCTCGGGCTGGTCGGCGCCGGCAGCATGCGGCCCGACCTCTTCCGCGATCAGGTCCGCAAGGCGCGGGCGCTCGCGCCGGCCGGCCCCCTGGGCGTGAACCTGCCGCTGCTCTACCGCCACATCGGCGACTGCCTCGAGATCGCCCTGGAGGAGGGGATCCGCATCTTCTTCACGTCCGCAGGCTCACCCCGGCGGGTGGTGCCCCGGCTGAAGGAGGCCGGGGCCGTCTGCGTCCACGTGGTGGCCAGCCCGGAGCTGGCACGCAAGTGCGAGGACGCCGGCTGCGATGCGGTGGTCTGCGAGGGCTTCGAGGCCGGCGGGCACAACGGACGCGAGGAGATCACGACGATGGTCCTGGTGCCGGAGTGCGTGAAGGAAGTCGGTATACCGGTGATCGCGGCCGGGGGCGTGGCCACGGGCCCCCAGATCGCCGCGGCGCTCGCCCTGGGTGCCGAGGGGGTGCAGATCGGGTCGCGGTTCGCCGTCACCGTCGAATCGGCCGGACACGAGGCCTGGAAGCGGGCGGTGGTGGCGGCCGGAGCCGGCGATACCCACCTGGTGATGAAGTCCCTGGTGCCCGTGCGCCTGCTGCGCAACCGCTTCCGCGACCAGGTGCAGGAAGCCGAGGCCCGCTGCGCCTCCCGCGAGGAGCTGGCCGCGCTGCTCGGCGAGGGACGCGCCCGCCGCGGCATGCTCGAGGGCGACGTCGACGACGGCGAGCTGGAGATCGGACAGGTCTCCGGACTCATCGACGACGTGCTCACCGTGGCGGAGCTGGTGCAGCGGCTGCTGGCGGAGTACGAAGTAGCCCTGGCGCGGCTCGCGGGGCGCTGAACCGGATGCTGGTCTGGCGGCGGGCGGAACGCGGACCGGCCGCCGGGCGGCATCGCACCGCACCTCGCACCGCCCGTGGTTGTCTGCGGACGGCCTCTCGCGTTATACTTCCGGCTGATTCCCCGACGCCGCGGCCCCGGTCGCGGCGCCCGGCTTTCTGCTCCGGACCACCTTCTTCTCCCCGGCAGGAGGACCCGTGCCGCATCCCTCGCCCATACCTCCGGTGACCCCGGAAAGTCCGCGCCGCTCGGTGTGGCGGCAGTTCCCCGGCTACTTCTGGGCCGCCAACAGCATGGAGATCTTCGAGCGGATGGGCTGGTACGGCTTCTACGCCGTCAGCAGCCTCTATCTCACCGGCTCGATCGCCAGCGGCGGGCTCGGCCTCAGCAGCGCCGATCGCGGCGTGATCCAGGGGATCACGACCTTCTTCCTCTACCTGTTTCCGGCGGTGTTCGGGGCCCTGGCCGACCGTTACGGCTTCCGGCGCATGTTCCTGGCGTCCACGCTGGTGATGATTCCAGGCTACCTGCTGCTCAGCCTGCCGCAGAGCTTCGGCGGGTTCCTGGCCGTCTACCTGCTGGTGGCGGTGGGACACGGCATGTTCAAGCCGGTGGTGATCAGCTCGGTGGCCAAGGCCACCACCGAGAAGACCGGCAGCATGGGCTTCGGCATCTTCTACATGATGGTGAACGTGGGCGGGTTCCTGGGGCCCATCGTGGCCGGCGTGGTGCGCGGCTGGGACTGGCAGTACGTGTTCTACGCCTCCGCGGGCTGGATCCTGGTGATGGGCGTGGTGGCGCTGCTGTTCTACCGCGAGCCGCCCCAGGACGCGGGCGGGCAGCAACGCCGGTCGCTGGCCGAGGTCTTTCGCGGCATGGTGGCGGTGGTGGGCAACGGGCGTTTCTTCGCCTTCGTGGTGGGCGTGCTGGTGGTGCTGGTGATGGGTTCGAAGTGGCTGGCGCCGCCGCAGTACCTCACCCTGGCGGGATCGTGGCTGGCGCTGAACGTGGTGCTGGACCTGGTCCTGCGCCGCGCCCGCCCGCGTGGGGTCTGGCTGCTGCAGCCCATGCAGGTGGGCGAGGGCCGCTACCTCGTGTTCCTGGTGCTGATGTCCTTCTTCTGGATCAGCTTCAACCAGATCTTCATGACCCTGCCCGAGTACATCCGCGACTACGTGGACACCCGCGACCTGCTGCAGTCCTTCGGCCTCGGCCATCTGCGCGGCGACAACGCCATGCTCGTGAACGGCCAGATCAAGCCGGAGTACCTCATCAACCTCAACGCGCTCGGCATCATCTTCGGACAGGTCCTCATCAGCTGGTTTTCCCGCCGGCTGCGGCCGCTGACCACCATCATCGTCGGCAGCGTGATCACCGCGGTCAGCTTCCTGCTCTACCCGATCGGCCAGGCCGGCTGGGTGATCGTCGCGGCCATCCTCACCTTCTCGGTGGGCGAGATGATGGCGAGCCCCCGTTCGAAGGAATACGCCGGCCGCATCGCGCCCCCCGAGAAGGTGGGCATGTACATGGGCTACTTCTACTGGTGCGTGGCTCTGGGCAATCTCTTCGGCGGACTGATCTCGGGCGAGGCTTACGCCTTCTTCGGTCCGGCCGAGCGCGGAGGCATCGACCGTCCCGACATCATGTGGGTGATCTTCGCCGGCCTGGCGCTGCTGTCGGCGGTGCTGCTGTGGCTGTACGATCGCTGGGTGAACGCGCGGCCGATCGCGCGCTCCGCGTGACATGAGCGCGGACGCGCAGCCGCCGGTGCCGCCGCCACGGCCGGAGCCGGTGCAGGCGACGGCGACCGCGCTGGCCTTGCGCCTGGCGGAGATCTGCCCTCCGGCGGCGGTCGATCTGGCGGGTGCGGTCGCCCTCCCGGCGGCGCTGCCGCATGCCGACGCCTGGCAAGCCTACGTGCGCGAGGGGCGCCACGCCGGTCTCGAGTACCTGGCGCGGGACCCCGAGGCGCGAGCCGACCCGCACCGGGCGCACCCGTGGGCGCGCAGCGTGCTGGTCTTCGGGCAGCGGTACACCGACGGCTGGGACCACGCCGATCGGTCGCCCTGGCGCGGAGCGGTGCCCGGACGGCCCTGGATCGACGGCGTGGCGCGCTACGCCCGCGGCCGCGACTACCACGACGTGCTGCTGCGGGCGGTGCGCCGGGTGGTGCGCGAACTCGGGGCGAGCTGGCCCGGGCTGGTCGCCCGCGTGGCGGTGGACACCGGTCCCTACCTGGAGCGAGAGTACGCCTGGCTGGCGGGGCTCGGGTTCCTGGGCAAGAACACCTGCCTCATCCACGAGCGGCTCGGCTCGGGACTCTTCCTGGGCGTGGCGCTGACCAACCTCGACGTCTCCGGCTTGCCGCCGGCCGGCGTGCCGGCGACCGAGCCGCTGTACGGGCTGGCGCCCCGCTCCCGCGCGTACGGGCGTGACCCGGCCGGGGACCGTCCTGCGCCCCTGACCCTCTGCGGCCGCTGCACGCTCTGTCTCGAGGCCTGCCCGACCGGGGCGCTGGCGGCTGCCCACGTCATGGATGCCCGTCTCTGCATCGCCACCTGGACCATCGAGTGGCGTGGGCGAGCGCCGGCGGACCGCCGCCGGCAGCAGGGAGGGCTCCTGTTCGGGTGCGACATCTGCCAGGCGGCTTGCCCCTGGAATCACGCCTCGGCCCGGCGGACCGGTCTGCCCCCGTGGCCCGCGGAGTACCGGCCGTCGCCGGAACACACGGAAATCCGGCTGGCGGACCTGGCCGTGATGGCGCGGGAGCGCTTCCGCGAGCGCTTCCGGCGCACGCCGCTGTGGCGGGCCCACCCCGACGGTCTGCGCCGCAACGCGCTGGTCGTGGCGGCCAACACGGGGCGCGGCGAGCTTGTCGACGAGGCCCGCCGGCTGGCCGCCTCCGACCCCGATGCCGAGGTCCGCGACGTGGCGGAGTGGGCACGGCGGCGCCTCGAGGACCCGCGCGCACCGGGGGAGGGTCGACCGTGACCGTGACCGCGCGGTACTGGCACGTGCTGCCCGACGGGCGGATCGCCTGCGACCTCTGCCCGGTGGGCTGCAAGCTGCGCGAGGGACAGGACGGCCTCTGCCGCACCCGTGGGGTGACGGGCGGGCGGCTGGTGGCGCACCAGTACGGGCTGGTCGTGTCGGCCGGCGTGGATCCGATCGAGAAGAAACCCCTCTACCACTACCATCCGGGGCAACCGATCCTCTCGGTGGCCGCCCTGGGCTGCAACCTGCACTGCGAGTTCTGCCAGAACTGGACCATCAGCCAGCGGGGGCAGGGACCCACCACGCGCATGTCGCCCGAGGACGTCGTGGCGGCGGCGCACGAGACGGGCTCGTTCGGGGTGGCCTACACGTACAGCGAGCCGCTGGTCTGGTTCGAGTTCGTGCTGGACACGGCGCGGCGGGTGCGCACGGCGGGCCTGAAGAACGTGGTGGTGACGAACGGTTACCTGAACGCCGAGCCGCTGGCCGAACTGTTGCCGTGGCTGGACGCGGCCAACGTGGATCTCAAGGGGATGGACGAGCGGTTCTACGAGCGCGTCTGCCACGCGTCGTTGCAGCCGGTCCTCCACACGATCACGGCCATGCACCGCGCGGGGGTCCACGTGGAGGTCACGAACCTCGTCATCCCCGGCCACAACGACAGCGACGAGCACCTGCGGGACCTGGCGCGCTTCCTCGGGGATCTGGACCCCGATCTCGCGCTGCACCTGTCGGCGTACCGTCCCGCCTACAAGTTCGATGCGCCACCCACGCCGGCGGCCACGCTGCGCCGCGCGGCCGGGATCGCCCGGGAGCGGCTGCGGCACGTGTACGTGGGCAACCTGCACGTGGACGGCGCCACCGACACCGTCTGCGCTGCTTGCGGGCGCGTCCTGGTCCGGCGGCTGGGTTACCGTACCAGGACGGATCTGGCGGCGGGTCCGAGCTGTCCGGGGTGCGGCGCCGCCGCGCCGATCCGGATCGACTGATCCGCCCGGCCGGGTCGATCGGCCGCGGCAGACGTCTCCTCCGTCATCCGCGCTGGTCCGGCGGTCGGCGGTACTCCACCGTCACGTGGGTGGTGATTCCGCCGCGCACGAACCACTCGCCCCGGACGGTCAGCCGGCGCGGCCGGCAGGCGGCCACCAGATCGTCGCGGATCTGGTTCGTCACCTTCTCGTGGAAAGCTCCCTCGTCGCGGTAGCTCCAGAGGTACAGCTTGAGCGACTTCAGTTCCACGCAGGTCTCGTCCGGGACGTAGGCGATGTGGAAGTGAGCGAAGTCCGGCTGTCCGGTGAGGGGACAGAGGCAGGTGAATTCCGGGCAGTCGAAGGCGATCTCGTAATCCCGGTCGGGCGCGGGATTGACGAACGTCTCCAGGTGCCGTGCCGGCTGGCTGGGCATGCTGACCTCCCGTGTCACTTCACGAGGGCCATGCGGCCCACGAACAGGTGCTCGTCGCTCGCCACCCGGTAGAAGTAGACGCCCGCCGCCACGGCCTGGCCGCGGTCGTCGCGTCCGTTCCACTGCACCTGGTGCACCGCTGCGCCCAGTTCTTCCGCGAGCAGGCGGCGCACCGCGCGGCCCGCCACGTCGTAGATCGTCACCGTGGTGCGGCTGCGCTCCGGCAGGGCGAAGCGGATGGTGGTCTGCGGATTGAAGGGATTCGGGAAGTTCTGGTCCACGCGGAATGCGGTGGGAATGCCGTCGTCCTCCACGGAGTCGACCGCGCAGCCGACGTCCAGCGCCCCGATGAGCCCGCAGCCGCCGCTCTGGTCCGGCGCGCAGGGGCTGGTGCTCTCGAGCCGCAGGTCGAAGCCGGCTACGTCGCAGAAGCGCGGGTCGGCGGCGATGTTGCCGTCGCTGCCCGTCGGGTCGGCGACGCCGCCCCAGTCGGCGCCGGTGTTGTCGAAGACATCGTTGCACGACGGCGCGACGGACCCGCCGCTGATGTAGGCGCCGTTGGCGATCCCGGTGCCGCCGGTGTTGAAGACCGCGAGGTTGTGGCTGAACCCGAGCGTGCTGCTGGTGACGGCGAACCCTGCGCCGCCGGTGCCCACCGCGCTGTTGTAGGCGACGGTGTTGTTGCGAAGCTCGCCGGCCGGAGCGTTCTGCACGACGATGGCGCCACCGAAGACATCGGCGCCGTTGCCGTGGAACACCGAATTCGTCACGACCACCTCGGTGGCGTCGCTGACGTGGATCCCGGCGCCGCTGTGGGCCGTGCAGCCGATGACCGTGAGGCTGTCCAGCGCCACCGTACCGCCGCTGACGTACACCGCTCCTCCGGACATGAAGGAGCTGGCGGCCGTCCGCGTGTTGGACTGGAGCAGGATGTTCTCCAGCACCAGCGCGCCGCCGCCGGTCATGTGGATGCCGCCGCCGCTGTCGCGGGCGCTGCTGCCCGCCACGGTGCCGCCGCGCATCGTGAGTGCGCCCGGGCCGGCGGCGCTCGTACCCACGAAGACGCCGCCGCCGGCGACCAGCTCGTTGTGCCCTTCCACCTGCACGTTCTCGAGGGTCGGGTTGCTGCTGATCACGTACAGGCCTCCGCCTTTGGGCGGGTAGGTCGAGTTGGTCTGGATGGGCGTGTTGTCTGCGATGCGGCAGTCCCGCAGCACGGGCGCGCCGCCGTACACGTACACGCCGGCGCCGTAGATGCCGCTGTTGCCGTGGACGTGCACGTTCTCCAGCAACGCCGTGGAGTTCACGAGCACGAGCCCGCCGCCGCCGCCGAGCTCGCCCGCCTGGCCCACGCTGTTGTTGGTGACCTCGAGGTTGCGCAGCACCGGCGAGGCCCCCCGCACGATCACGCCGCCGCCGTAGCGGCCACCCTGGGGGATACCGGCCAGCACCTTGCCGATGCCCTGCTCGCATCGGAAGCCATCCACCACGGTGGTGGCGGTGACGCCGGTCGCGAACTCGAGCGCCGGACCCGACCCGGCGCCGCGCAGGATGGTCGGGTCGTTCACCGGATCGCGCGTGGAGTAGGCCGCGTCGTAGCCGCCGAGGACCTGCAGTGCCTTGTCCGGCAGCAGCCATTCCGAGTAGACGTCGCCGCCCCGCACGGCGATCTCGTCGCCGCTGTCGGCTTCCTGCAGAGCGTCCTCGATCTCCACGTACTCGCGCGGGATCTCCAGCCGGCCGTCGCTGAAGATGCGCGCCAGGTTCACGCGACCGGCGCCTAGCAGGCCGACGTAGCCGGGGTTCACGGCGTCGATATCGTCGGCATGGGCGGTCAGGGTGTCGATCACGGCCGTGTAGGGGATGGCAGGGAAGGCCGACCAGACCAGCGCCGCGGCGCCGGCGGCGATGGGCGACGCGAAGCTGGTGCCCTGGGTCTGGATGTAGCCGCTGTTGCCGTTGTTGCGGTTGTAGTAGGTCGTGTAGATCTCCTCGCCGGGAGCGGCGATCTCCACCCAGGAGCCGAAGTTCGAGAAGCTGGACTTGCGATCGAGGCGGTCGGTGGCAGCGACCGCCATCACGCCCGCGCGCGTGCCGAGATAGCTGCGATCGGTGCTGCTGGTGTTGTCGTTGCCGGCGGCGGTGACGATCAGCACCCCGCGCGCCTGGACGTAGTCGACGGCACTCGCGATGATCGAGGACGAGGTCCAGCTGGCGTTGATGATCTTGGCGCCGTTGTCGGCGGCATAGACCATGGCGGCGGAGATGAAGTCGGTGCGGAGCACGCCCCCGGTCTCGCCGTCGGGCAGCCAGCCCGCCCGCAGCGCCATCACCTTGCAGCCCGGCGCGGTGCCGGCGATTCCCTGACCGTTGTTCGTCAGGGCGGTCACGCAGCCGGACACCATCGTCCCGTGGCCGCCGTAATCCATGGGGTCGTTGTCCTCGTCCACGTCGTCCTCATCGGGCCACCCGGCGCCCGCGTACACGTCGACGAAGTCCCAGCCGCGGATGTCGTCCACGAATCCGTTGCCGTCGTCGTCCACGCCGGGGGTGCCGTTGTACTCGGCCCAGTTCGTCCAGATCACGCCGTTCACGCGGTCGGGGTGCGTACCGCCGAGATCGGGATGGTGCCAGTCGACGCCGCTGTCGATCACCGCGACGATCACGCTGGAGTCGGCCAGACCGGCGGCCCAGGCGCCGATCGGTTTCACCGTCCCGCCGCCATACACGGTGTTCCGCAGGTACCACTGGCTCCCGTTCAGGAACTCGGGGTCGTCCGGGAGGTAGCCGTCGGTCTGCCGGTAGATGTGCACCGGGTCTGCCTCGGCCACGGCATCGAGCGCGCGATACGCCGCCAGCACGCTCTGAACGTCGGCTCGCTGCGGATCGAAGTCCACCGTGTAGACGCGCTCGAGCCGCTGCGCATGCTCGTCGCGCACGCGCTTGGCCGCGCCGCGGCCGTACAGCGGTTGCACCCCGTGCACGGCGAAGCGGTCGGCGAGTGCGTCGAGAGCCGGGATGCCGACCTTCGCCAGTCCGTCGCTCTTCTGCGGAGCGAGTTCCACGCCGGACCTCACGGTCAGGACGACCCGATCGGCGACGACCTCGAAGCCGTCGTCGGCGGCACCCGAGGCGAGGGCGGGCGCGACGGCCGGGGCGGCCATGACGATCGCGAGCGCGAGGCACATTCTCCGCATGGTGAGTCCCTTTCCTGAATAAACGAACCATAACTCAAACAACGACCGGCCGGAGCAGGCGTCGACGCCACCCTCGGGCGGGTCGTCATTGGCTTTTCGAGCGAACATCATTATAAAGGAACACCGGATGTCATTCAACCCAGTCCGGTCCTGATTCCCGAGTCAGCGAGGCCGTGCGTGTCCGATCGCAGCCGGCGAGTCCTGTTCCTCGAACCCTACGACGGTGGCTCCCACCGCAGCTTCCGCCGCGGCCTGCAGGCCCACTCGCGGCACCGCATCGACGCCCGGACGCTGCCGCCACGCTTCTGGAAGTGGCGGATGCGCGGCTGCGCGGTGGTGCTGGCGGACCTCATCAACGCGAGTTCCGAACCGTGGGAGGTGCTGCTGGCCACGAGCTACGTGAACACGGCCGACCTGCGGGGGCTGCTGCAGCCCCCGCGGGACCGGCTGCCGTTGATCCTCTACTTCCACGAGAAC
>JAWOID010000094.1:0-4063 GCA_046484865.1 Candidatus Krumholzibacteriia bacterium | reverse complement strand
GCGCCGCGAAGCCGGCCTGCTGCACGACGAGTACTACGAGGCCGCCTTCGCCGGCAATCCCTCGGCCGAGACGCTCCTGCATCAGCTGCGGGAGGTCCGACCCACCGGGCTCATCAGCATCCCGCTGCGCTGGATGCAGATCTACGAGCGCTGTATGGATGCGTTCGGCACCGTCGCCGGCCGCGCGCGCCAGCAGGAGCTGTTCCGGGAGGTGACCGGCGGGCGGCTGCGCTGGGGGCTGTCGGCGGCGGGCTACCTGGAGCCGCGGGTCTTCCGCTTCTTCCATCGCCACGACGTGCAGGTCTGCAGCGGCTTCGGCATGACCGAGGGGACCGGCGGCCTGACCATGACCCCGCCGCAGGACTACGTCGAGGACTCGGTGGGCTTGCCGCTGCCTGGCACACGGATCCGCTTCAGCGAAGCGGGCGAGTTGCAGATCGCCGGCCCGTACGTCGCGCGCTATCTGCCGGAGGAGGCCACGCCGGGCGACCTCGCGGTGCCCGACCCCGATCACGACGAGCACTGGATCGCCACGGGCGACCTCTTCCGGACGATCGAGCGCGGACACCTGCGGATCGTCGACCGCATCAAGGACATCTACAAGAACAACAAGGGCCAGACCATCGCGCCGCGGAAGGTGGAGGCCGCCTTCGCCGGCGTGCCCGGCATAGTACGCACCTTCCTGGTGGGCGACGGCCGCGCCTACAACACCCTGCTGATCGTGCCGGATCGCGGCGACGAGATCCTGCGCGGGCTCTCCGACGAGGAGGAGCACGAGTACTTCCAGCGCCTGATCACGCAGGCCAATCTCGATCTCGCGCCCTACGAGCGCGTCGTGAACTTCGCGATCGTCGGCCGGGACTTCACGGCGGAAGACGGCGAGGTCACGCCGAAGGGTTCTTTCCGCCGCAAGGCCATCCAGGAGAACTTCCGCGCCACCATCGACGGGATGTACCGGCGGCAGGTGCAGGAACTGGACTGGGACGGCATGACGGTGGTGATCCCCCGCTGGTTCTACCGCGACCTGGGCCTGCTCGAGGGCGCCATCCAGGCCGACCAGGCGGGACTCGTGGAAGTCGGCAGCTGGAACCGGCTGCCGCTGGCGCGAGGGGCTCAGGGGCGCCTGCGCGTGGGCGATCTGGAGTACGCCGTCGCGGGCGACGTGCTCGATCTGGGCGCCTTCGTGCGCCAGCCGCTGCTCTGGCTGGGCAATCCTTCGCTGGCGGCCTTCGGTCCCTGCAAGGTGGGCTGGGACGCCCCCTTCGCCGGCGCCGGGGAGCAGGTGCGTCTGCCGGACCGGGACGAAGACGAGGTGTGGCCGCTGGTGGCCGGCGCCGCGGCCGGCACGGAGTTGCACGACGTGGACGCCCTCTGCCAGCAGGCACTGTTCGGACCCGAGCAGAGCGCCCTGGAGGCGGTCGACCGGCTGGCCCGGCTCCTGCAAGACGCGGGCGATCGCGTCGGCAACCTCATCCGCCGCCGGCTGGAGGCCCTGGCGAACCATCCGTCGGCTGCGCTGCGGTGCCGCGCGTACCAGGTGCTGGTGCTCGACGAGCCGGTCCCCGACTACAACCGCTTCTTGCCGGCGTTCGTCGAGTCGGCCCGGACCTTCCTGTGTCCCGAGAGCATCCGCGCCATCGCCAGCGCCTCGATCGAGCCGCGCCGGCTGCACGCGTTCCGCCGCCGCATGCACACCTACCGCGTCCAGTTGCGCTGGCCGGCCGACGACACCCGCCGCCGCGTGTTCGACGACCTCTTCCGCCTGCTGGCGGACTTCGCCCGCTTCCAGCCCGAGTACTACGGCACGGTGCGCGAGGAACTGGTGAGCTGGGTCCTGCACGAGCAGGACCCTGAGCTGGCCCGTCGGGCCGAGCGCCACTTCCACTCGCTGGCGGCCTGGTTCGAGGCGGAGCTTCGCTCTCGCTACCCCGATCACCTGGACCCGCAGGCCTGGGAGGGAAAGATCGAGTTCCAGGAGGGGCTCGCCGCTCACGAGGTGGACCGCATGCGCCGCGTGCTGGTGGGCACGACCTTCCTGCAGGAATCGCTGCTGCTCGCCCAGGACGGCGAGTCGGTGGAGATGGCGGAGATCGGCCCCGGCGGCATCTGGGTGTCCCGCATCCGCTCGCATCACGCCTACTCCCGCTACCGGCTCAGCATCAACACCCTCGCCGGCAAGCACTACGACATCCAGGCGGTCATCCGCGAGGATCTGGACGAGGATCAGGTGCTGATGGCCATCTTCTGGTTCATCGCGCTGCGCGGCTACCCGCACCGCAGCCCGGTGCTACCCCCCTTCGGCTGCTGTCGGCCCGAGCTGGGCGCGCTCTCGCTGGGTTATGTGAGCGACCTGACGGTATGGGAGAAGATCCGCGAGTTCAGCAGCGTGCGCGGACCCGGCACCCAGTTGCCCACGGGGGCAGCATGGCGCCGGCTCCTGGTCACCGCCATGGCCACGGTGCTGCGCGGCTGGGTGGCCAGCGGCGGCCGCATCGTTCCGGGCCTGGTCGGCCCCACCAACGTCGTGGTCCCCGAACCGGACTTCCGCGAGGATTCTTCGCTGCAGAGCCTGGTCGGGTGGAGGCCCTACGAAGGGCCCATCTCTCTGGTGCGGCCGCTGGTGAAGAACTTCTTCCGCCAGACCGTCAGCCATTATCCCTGGGTGCAGGAGCACCTGCGCCTCTCCTGGATCTTCGACGCCGTTCGTGAAGCGCTCGAACCGGCCGACGCGCGCAGCTTCCTGCACGCTCTGCGCGATGCGCTCGCCCGCGAGGGCCTGCCGGAGGCCGGCCCGGCGTTCGCCACGCTCCTGGAGGAGGACCTCGCGCAGTTCGACCGCCGCTATTTGCCGCCGCTCGCGGTGGAGCGCGCCCTGGACCGGTTCGCGGAGTGGGAACGGGTGAACTCGCAGGCCACGCGGCGGGCAGGTCTGGACATCCTGGAGGAACTGCTGCGCCTCTACCGTCTCGACCGTTTCGGAGAGATCGCGCGCTTCTACCTGTTCCGGCACACCTATTTCTCGAACGCGTCGCTGCCGGTGCTCGATCTGCTCGATCGCGTCGTCGCCAAGCTGCACCGGGATCCACGGCGGCGCGCCACCGAACTCGTGGAACTGTCGGACCTGCAGTCGCTGCTCACCGACGAACACGACCGCACCGCGTTCCAGCGCCTGGCGTTCCCCCGCTCACGGCGGCGCGAGGACGTGCAGGTGATGACCGTCGGCGACCGGGACCGACAGCACGTGATCCTGCGCACCCACGTCACCGACCGGCGTGGCGGCGCGTACGCGATCCACGAGCCGACGGGCCCGGCCCAGGTGGGCGAGGTGTACCGGCTGTTCCTGCACAGCGGTTATCCGAAGACCATCAGCGAGCGGGATCGCTTCCTCGTGGTCAGCAACGACCGGGAGCAAGTCGTCGGCGGACTCTGCTACCAGCTCGCCGGGCAGGGCGTCGTGCACCTGGACGGCATCGTCGTCGCGCGGGCGCTGCACGACCGCGGCGTCACCAGCGCGGTTCTCGAGGACTTCGCCACCCGCATGGCCGACGCGGGGCACCGCATCATCAAGACGCACTTCTTCCTGCGTGGGTTCTATCTGAAGCGGGGGTTCCAGATCGACCGGCGCTGGGGCGGTCTCGTGCGCTTCCTGTGAGTTATTCCACGAAGAATGTTTCCGGCCCCGGTCCTGCAATTCGGCCGGCATGGACACCTACGAACTCAGCCACCCGCGCTGGACGCCACCCCACTGCCCGTCGCCTACCTGCAAGTACCACAACCCCTTGCAGCCAGGTTGGCGGTTCAAGCGCATGGGCTCCTACCGCCGCCTCGCCTACCCGCAGCGTATCCGCAGGTTTCGTTGCCTCGACTGCGGTGTCACCTTCAGTTCACAGACCTTCGCTACGACCTACTGGCTGAAGAAACCCGAGATCCTCCCCCAGCTGATGACCAAGGTCACCGGCGGGATGTGCAACAGCCAGATCGCGACCGACCTCGGCGTTTCCCCCGCGACCATCGATCGCCAGATCTACCGCCTCGGACGCCATTGCCTGCTCTTCCACCTGAA
>JAWOID010000088.1:0-36993 GCA_046484865.1 Candidatus Krumholzibacteriia bacterium | reverse complement strand
CGGCAAGGAAAGCGGCGAGATCGAATTTCGGCTTCATCGAGAACATGGTCATGAATGGCGCCTTTCACCGGCGTCCGGTGGTGAACGCCTGAGTGACATATGGCGACGCGGGGGGCGGATTGTAATGCGGCGTCCCGTCATGACCTGTCGGGACGGCTTGTGGCGCGACGGCAGGAGGATCGCCGGCGCCGCTGCCGGCCGGTGACGGAGCGGCGCTCCTCATCCTGCAAGAGCCACGGCCCGGCGTTCCTGCCGAGCGCGAGATCGAGACCACGCGCGATGGCGTCGTCGACGGATTCGCAGCCCTTCATCGCCACGAAGCAGACTGTCGCCACCGTATCGGCCGCGACGCATCGGACGTCATCGATCGGCAGGTACACAAAGATCGGGGATCAGCTCAGGTCCTCGCCGGCCGGAAGGTGCAGTCCCGACGCGCGCGGCTGCGCTCCGGCCCGAAGCGGAAGGCGCCGCCCGTCAGCCGCCGGTGTGGCTCATGTGGCGGGTGACCTGGCCCGCGACGGTCTGGCGGGAATAGTCGAAGTCGTGGCCCCTGGGCTTGCGGGTGATGGCGGCGCGGATGGCCTCCTCGAGGAGCGCGTCCTCTGCGCTGGCGCGGAGCGGCGCGCGGAGGTCGGCCATGTCCTCCTGCCCGAGGCACATGTAGAGCTCGCCCGTGCAGGTGAGCCGCACCGACAGCAGCGGCGCCGCGAGCATGCGCTTGCGGGCCGACCGCTTCGTCACCGGTCTGGCGCGAGTCACCGCCGCGGCGGCGGGCTACCAGGCGGTGACCGATCTGGCTTTCACCTCGGAAGAGGCGAGCAACATCGTCGCGGTGGAGACCGAGCACGCGCACATCTACGTGCACGCCTCGGGCATGCGCGAGACCTCGACCATCGTGTTCGAGGCGCGTGACCGCAACGGCATCCCGGTGGACGAGACCCACGCGGTGACGATGAGCTTCACGCAAGACTCGAGCGGTGCCGTCGACGCGACGATCCATCCCGCCACCGCCACCACCAACCAGATGGGACGAGCGGCCACCACCATCAGTGCGGGCGATTCGTCGGGTGTGGTCGAGGTATCGGCGGAGGCGCTCGGCATACTCTCCCGGCCCGTCCGGGTGGCCGTCCACGGCGGGTTGCCGGACCGGGAACATTTCTCGATCGCGTTCAGCACGCTGAACATCGCCGGTCTCGTCTACGCCGATCAGGAGACCCGCGTGGTGGCCCACGTCGGCGACCTGCACGGGAACCCGGTGTCGGAGCACACGGCCGTCTTCTTCAGCTCCGAGTACGGGATCGTCGAAGGCTCCGCGCGTACGGACAGCCTCGGGCGCGGCTCGGTCGTCCACTACTCCGCGGCGCCCTACCCCGCGATCCCGGGCGGCGACGGGCTGGTCCTGATCACCGCCCGCACGGTGGGATGGGACCCCGCGCTGGCGAGGCTCGACTCCCTGACCACGCACGGTCACGTGATGTGGAGCGGCGAGACCATCTTGCGCGTGGACAGCCCCGCCAACGGGTTCACCGCGGTGGGCTCGATTCCCTTCCGTTTCTACGTCGGAGATGCGAACGGGAACCCCCTGACGGCCGGAACCACGATCACGGTCTCGACCACCCGTGGCGACCTGAGCGGCGACATCGCGGTGGAACTGCCCGACACCCAGCGGTCGGGGCTCGGTTACACGGAGTTCACGGCGGTGCTGTCGGTCGGTGATGACGGCCCGGGACCGGTCACCGTGACGATCACCGTCGACAGCCTCAACGGCGACCAGACAGCGACGCGGTCGGGCACTCTGACCTTGCCTTGACCTTGCCGGCGTCGCGCTAGCGTTCGAGTGGAAAGCCCCCACGGAGGGAGACGGGCGCAGGGCCCGTCTCCCTCGCTTCCTTGCTCCCTCGACCGCACATCGGGCACCGCCCGGACCCCCTGCCCGCACATGCTCCGTGACATCCGGCGGCGAAAATTGATATGATCCTGTCGACTGCGGAGGGGCCCACACGGTCGCGACCAAGGGGGAGTCATGACTTGCACCGCTGCCCGCCGCCTGGCGGGCTTCTGCTGTGTCCTGCTGGCCGTGCTTCTTCAGGCGGGGCTGGCGGCCACTCAGGAGATCGGCGTCGATCCCGGCTCGGGCAAGGTCACCGTCGTTCTCACGTCGGGCGAGGTGTACGAGAACGTCGATCTGACCGTGGACGGGCGCTTCAAGATCGTGAGAATGCGGTGGCCCGAGGGCGAGCGGCAGGTCAGCTTCTCCGCCGTGGCGAGCATCGTCGAGGACGGAGTCGACATCACGCGCGACGTGATCGACCGGCGGCCGACCCGGCGTACCACGCCCGCCCCGCAGTCCGGGGAGGCGCCCCCGGCGGGTCGAAACCTCCCGGCAGCTGACGACGGCGACCATGAAGCTGCTCCCGCCGGCGGAACCGTCTGGCTGTCGGAGTCGGACGCGGCCTACCGGAGCGCCCGGGCGTCCGAGTGGCCGCTGGCCCTGCGTCTGGCCGGCAACTACAGCTTCCCCTTCGGCGACTACTACGAGGGCGTGGAGAGCGGAATCGGCTACGAGGGCGACGCCCTGATCGCCGTGAGCCGCAAGATCGCGGTGCGGCTCTCCGCCTCGCGCTCCGGCGCCGATTTCGAGCTCGACCGGTTCACGTCTCAGGACGTCGCCTTCGATCTGAGCCTCGCCGTGTGGCGTTTCTCCGCGGCGGCTCAGGTGCTGGCGCCCCTTTCCAGGTCGGGCGGCGGCAGCTTCGCACACCTTTACGGGGGCCTGGGGCTCGCCGTGCACCGTTTGGCCCTCGACGTGACCGTGAACGACCCCGTCCCCGGCGTCATCTACCCGGAGTCCGCTTCGGACACCGAGACCAAATTCATGACGACGTTCGGCGGAGGCCTGGTGAGCATGCTGTCCAGCCGCGTCGGCGTCGACCTCGGCGCCGAGGTGGACATGATCTGGCTGGGGTCGGAAAACGGCGACTACGGATATTATCAGACCGCCCAGACGGCGTGGCTGGTCGACGTCAAGGTCGGCCTCGTCTACTTCCTGAAATGACCGCCGGCCCCTTCGAGAGGAGAGATGGATGAGACGGGACATTTTGCGGGCGGCGCTGGCCGTGGCGGTGCTGAGCCTCGCTCTGACCGGCTGCACGCCTTCGTACGTCATCACGCAGGGGCTCGACGAGTCGTTCTCGAGTCCGTCGACCTTCCGGATGGGGACGTTCGAGGACAACCTGCCGTCCGACACGGCGCTCGACGACCGGCCCACGGCCGAGGACATCGCGCTCTTCCGCACCTATCTGCAAACGGAGGTCGCGAAGGACTACGATCTCGGACTGCAGATGGAAGAGGGCGACGACTGCGTCTACGAGCTGCGCGGCAGCATCCTGGATTACAAGCGGGGCAGCGGCTTTCTGCGCTTCTTCGTCGGGTTCGGCGCCGGCTCGGCCAAGGTGGTGACCGAACTGACGCTGGTGGACCTGCGCGACGGCCATACGGTGTTCGCCGGTAACTTCGAGGGCCAGGTCCAGCGCTGGTCCGAGTCGGGCGACCAGATGTTCAAGCGCGTGGCGAAGGACTTCCGCAAGGCGCTCAAGAAGGGCGGCGGCGTCCGGGAGCAGCCCGTGGTGGCCGAGGACCGAGGCGGACTGTAGACGGCCTGCTCGCGCCCGTGCGCGTCGGCGCCCGCTTCCGCCGCGGATGCCGGCGCGTCTCGTGCATGCTGGGCCCGGCCACGTCCGGCGACGCGACCGTCATTTTACCAGCATCAGCCTCGACGTGAACGTCGCGCCGGCCGCCGACAACCGGCAGACGTAGTTGCCGCTGGCGGCCATCCGGCCGCTGCCGTCCCGCCCGTCCCACCGCACCGAATGGGCGCCGGCGTCCAGGTTCGCGTCCACCAGGGTCGCCACGCGCCGGCCGTCCACGGCGAAGACCTCCAACCGGACCGCGCCCGCGGCGGCCAGGTCGAAGCGGATGGCCGTGGCCGGGTTGAACGGGTTGGGCGCCGCTCCGTGCAGGGCGGTGATCGCAGGCAGTCCGGGAACATCCTCGTCTACCGCCACGACCGGGAGCTGGATGAACTGGTGGATCATGTTCGCCGGGACCGCCACGTGCTGTTCGACGCCGCCGCTCGGCCACCAGATCTGCAAGGTGTCGGCCTGGACGGCGGTCCCCAGGCCGAAGTGCAGGCGGCGCGGGCCGTAGGCCGTCAACCCCTCGCCCACCAGGACCTGGCGGACCTGGCGCAGGCCGCCGGCGACGATCCGCACCTGGCAACCGGTGGCGTCGGTGTTGTGCGGCGCACCGACCAGATCGATTTCGATCCAGTTGCCCGGGAAACCCCAGTCGTTGCGCAACAGGCGCGGCGCACCGGCGAAGTCGGCCGTCGCCAGGTCGAGGTCGCCGTCCAGGTCCCAGTCGGCCCAGGCGCAACCCCGGTTGCTGCCCGCGTCGGCCATGAACCCGCGGGTATCGTCGACGAAGCCGGCGGGACCGTCGTTGCGCAGCAGCAGGTTGGGACCGGTCTGCGCGACGAACAGGTCCAGGTCGCCGTCGTTGTCGTAGTCGCCCCAGGCGCAGCCCATGGCGGCCGTGGCCAGCGCCAGCGCCCCGGCGGTAACGTCCGTGAAGACGCCCGCTCCGTCGTGACGGAACAGGCGCGACGAGACGCCGTTGCAGGCGACGAACAGGTCGAAGTCGCCGTCGTTGTCGTAATCGCCCCAGGCGGCGCTGTTGATGGGCATGGGCATGCCGAAGAGGGGCGGCGGCGTAACGTCTATGAACCCTCCGGGCACCTGCTGCTCGTAGAGGTAGCTGGGGTTGCCCGGATTGGCGAGGAACACGTCCTGGTCGCCGTCGCGATCGAAGTCGCACCAGGCGGCGTCCCAGCACGAGGGCGGATTGTCCAGGGGCGGGAACGTCACGTTGTTCCACATGCTCATACCGATGTCGTTCCAGAGGACCTCGTTCGGGAGCGACTGGTCGTTGCCCAGGTAGAGGTCGTTCGCCTTGTTGCCCACGAGATCGACCTCGGCGACCGACCAGGTGGTGCCCATCCCCTGCAGAGGAGGCATCGTGGCATCCACGAAGTTCCCGAGGCCGTCGCCGCGCAGCAGCCGGTTTCCCGCACCACCGTTGGCGAAGTAGAGGTCGAGGTTGCCGTCCGCGTCCAGGTCGCACCACAGGGGCTCCTGCCCGGGACCGCTGTCACGGACCGCGGGCGGGCCGGCCGGCGTCCAGCCGGTCATCAGGTCGTTCCGCAGCAGGATGTTCGGCTGGAGGAAGGCGGTGACGTACAGGTCGGGGTCGCCGTCCCGGTCGTAGTCGCCCCAGGCGATACCGGTCGTGTTCACCATCGACGTGGCCGCCGCCGGTGTGACGTCCGTCCACGGGACCTGGGCCGCGAGCTGGATCAGGGCGGCGCCGAGGTTCGGGCGGGGACCGATGTTTCCGGTGGCGCCGAATACCTGCGGCGTGCCGGTGTTCGCCAGCAGGGCCCGGAAGTAGGCCGGCCCGGGCAGCGCCGTCGGCACGTTCTGCAGCCAGTAGCCGATGCAGCAGGCGAGCGCACCCGTTACCATCGGAGACGCACTGCTGGTGCCGTTGAACGTCGACGTGAACCAGCGGTTCTGCCCTTCGAGGTTGTAGAGGTCGCCGTACCCGGTCGTCACCACCAGTTCGCCCCAGCCCTGCAGGTCGAAGCGCGAGCCATAGCTCGAGAACGAGAGCCGCTGCAGGTCGTTGGTCCACTGGGCGCCCCCGGCGCCCACGATGATGGCGCCCGAGTCTCCGATCCAGGTGACGGTGTCCAGGTCGAAGTTGCCGTTGCCGCCGGCTTCGACCACGTGGATGCCGTTCGCGGTGGCGGTCTGGATGGCGCTGTAGACCGCGTTCAGGGTCTGGCCGCCGCTACCGTCGCCGTACCACTCCACCGGCACGTACCAGCCGAGGTTCGTGGGCCAGGTGATGTCGTACTGCTGCTCGAGCAGGATGATGTCGCTGGGGCCGAGGACCGCGGCCGCGGCCGCGATGGCACCGGCCGGATTCCAGAACGGCGGGGTGCCGGAGGCCGCGCCGGAGGTTACCAGGGCGGCGTTCTTGGCGATCCCCGTGACGCCCCAGCCGTTGTCGATCCCGACCAGCTCGCCTGCGACGCCGGTGCCGTGGTCGGTGTTGGCGAACGGGTCGTACACGTTCGTGTTCAGTTCCGCGCCGATCGGCAGATCCTGGTGCAGGCGATTCCAGCTGTACTCCACGTCGCAGATCGTCACGCCCGCGCCCGTTCCGCCGGGCTGCGACCAGGCGTACTGCGCGTCGATGCCCTTGGGCGTACCCACGGCCGCCATGAGGTAGGCCTGCTGGGGTTCGAAGTCCGGCGTGGGCGGTTCGGGCGGCAGCGGGACCGGCAACGACCTCATGACGCCGGGCAGCGCCTCGAGGTCGGCGGCCAGGAGCCACGGGTCGATCGCCGGATCGGTCCGCAGGAAGACCACGTTGTTCAGGTTGTAGAGGTCGAGGCCGGACTGCAGCTCGCCGTCGTCGTGCAGGCGGTCGAGTTCCTCCGGCGGCAGGTGGCAGAGCGGCGACCACTCGTGCCACGGCAGCGGTGCGAGAATCAGCGCCAGGCCGTCGGTGGCGTTGCCGGCCAGGTCCACCGGTTCGCCCAGTTCGATCCGGATGGCGGCCTCCGGCACGAAGAGGACCTGGACGAGGCCGGGCTCCCACGGGTCGGGCTGTGCGGACGACGGAGTGGCGGCGATGAGGAGTGCGAGCATCAGGAAAGCGGCAAGCGGCATTCGATGGCGAGGAAGCATGACCATCCCCCCGGATTCCAGCGGGCGAGTGACGGACGCCGGGGTTCGGCAGGCAGGGCTACCCGGGACCTCCCCCCCGGCACCGGGTGAGGCACGAGCCTAATCGAAATGAAAAGTATTTTCAATGATCTTGATAGCGCGGTCCGGCAGGAGCCATTGATACCATGCTATCGACGGATCCATATCTTCATGCAGCCCTGCGGACATCCCTCGTCTCGCGGAGGTAGACCATTGTGCCCCCATGGATCCACCCGTTCCGGGATCCCGCCGGCGCGGTGCCGGCCGCTGCAGGATGCGAGGGCCGCCTCGGGACCGCCGGTCGTCATGGCCGTCGTGACTGCTGTACTGCTCCTGCTCGTCGCCTCTTCCGCGGCAGCCGGCGGCGGGTCGGCCCCGGCCCGCGCGCCCGTCCCATCCTGGCGCCACCGCATGTTCGCGTCGGTCGACTTCGGGATCGCGTTCGCCGACTGGGACGTTGACGGCGGCGGGTATCCAGGCACCTGGCGCGGCGATGCTCCGTTCCGGCGCGTCCGCTTCGGCACGCACGCGGGACGTCACTGGTCGGCGGCGATCTTCGGCAGCGTGCTCGACGAAGGCGACGTCCTGCCGTTCCGCGGCGAGGAATGGGGGGTCGAGTACCTGTGGCGGCCCGTCGGCGGCGCGTTCACGGTCCGAGGACTGCTCGCGGTGCGCCGTCTCGAGAGCGACAGCCGCACGTTCGACCTGTCCGAATCGAGCAGCCTCAGCGAATCCGGCTGGTCCTCCGGCCTCGGCCTCGGCTGGGAGGTGCCGGTGGTGAGCTGGTCCGACGCGACGCTCGCCCTCGGCGTGCTCGGCGACGTGCGCTACTCCGACATGCAGCGATACGCGCCGGGCACGGCCGATCCGCAGCTGACGGTGCGGGGCGTGGACGCCGCGGTGAGCGCCCTGGCGTCGATCCACTGGCGCGTCTCGGGTCCGCGCGGCGAGGTTCTACATGATCCCGCTGCGCCGTCCTGGAACTCCTGGTTCCTCGAGCTGAGCGCCGGGGCGGCCCACCGCGACCTGTGGTTGCGCGACCGGGACGGGCGCGAGCAGGACGATGCCGGCTGGGGACCCTGGCGCTCGGTGATGGTCGGTCACCGCTGGACGAGGGTGGCGCTGGCGTACGATCATCGCCGCTGGACCGACGACAGCCGGCTCCTGCACTCCGACCTGTTCCTCGGGCGCCTCGTCCTGCAGGTCTACCCCTGGCGGACGGGCCCGCACCTGCAGATCGGAGCCGGCCGGGCGGGCGCACGGGTCGAATACGCCCCCGAGCTGCGCGGCGACATCGACCGGACCGGCGGCAGCATCGGGATCGGCTGGGAGCGGCAGGTGGGCCGCCACACCGCCGTGAGTCTGCGGGCCGACTACGTCATGGGCGACTGGACCGTGGAGGCCGAGGCCGACGCACCGCGAGTCGTCGAAGACGCGCGGCTGCGCACGGTGGGAGTGACGCTCGGGATCCGGTGGACGCTGTCGGCCGTGGGCGATCGGAGCTGATTTCTGCGATCGGGCCCCGGCCAGGCGTCGAGGAGCGGAAGAGGTCATCGTATCGGCGATCGGGAGACAGGAGCCGGCCGGGGCGCCGGCGTCGGCGCCGGCGATCCGTCGCACGATCCGCGCACCGACGAGGAACTGGTGCGTGCGATCGACGGCGGCGACGTCGCCGCGTTCGAAACCCTTTACCTTCGCTACCGCGGGTGGACCGTCCGTGTCGCGCGACACTTCACCGGCGACGACGACCTGGCGCTGGACGTCCTGCAGGAGACCTTCTCCTACCTGCTGAGCCGGTTTCCCGGTTTCGAGCTGCGCGCGCGCTTGACCACGTTCCTGTATCCCGCCGTGCGCAATCTCGCCCTGCGTGCTCGCGAGCGCGCGCGGCGCGCCCGCGGCGACACTCCGCTCGACGATGTTGCCCGCTCGACCGCGAACGGCCGCCCCTCGCCGGAGGCGTCGGCCGAACTGTCCGCCCGCGACCTGCGCGCGGTCCTGGACGGGCTGCCCGAGGGCCAGCGCGAGGCGCTGCTGCTGCGGTATGTCGACGGCCTGTCGCTGGAAGAGACCGCGCAGGCGCTGGGCGTGCCGGTGGGAACGGTGAAGTCGCGCCTGCACGGCGCCCTGGCGCGGCTGCGCGCCGATCCGGCCGTCCGCCAGTACTTCGACCGCGACTGAGCCTCCGCTCCCCCCACCTCGCCCGGTGTACCCGGGTACCCGAGCACCCGAGCACCCGAGTCCACCAGCACCCGGGTACACAGCACTCGGGTCCATGAGCACCCGGGTACACGAGCACCCGAGTCCACGAGCACCCGGGTACACGAGCACCCGGGGTCCACGAGCACCCGAGCACCCGGGTACACAGCAGGTGTGTCGGGCAGCGGGCGGAAAATATCGCGGGCATCGCGTGAACCTTTCGAGTCGCTCGCGGGCTTCACTCTGTGGAGGTGCCTGGTGGACCGAGATCGCGATGACCGCTCCGACGACACGTTCGAGCCTTCGCCCGAGGGAGCGACCGGCGACGTCCTGCGCCGGCGGCCCGAGCGCCCGGCCGAGTCGCGTCCCGGCGATCTTCCCGATCATCTGCCCGAGGCGCTGCGGACCGAGCTGGCGAGCCTCTACCGCACTGGCGTGGCGATTCCCCGCGAACGCGACGACGCCGTGCTGGCGGCTGCCCGAGCCCGGCTGGGCGTTCGGCGGGAGCATCCCCGGCGGGAACGCGGTCGCCTGATGCGCCCGGTTTGGCAGCGTCCGCTGCCGGCCGCCTGGGCTGCCGCGGCATCGGTGGTGCTGCTGGTGGCGGTCGGTTTCGGATTGCTGGGCGACGGGGGTCCCACCGTCCCGCCCGCCGGCAGCGGCGACCTCAACGGCGACGGCGTGGTCGACGTCCTCGACGCCTTCCTGCTGGCGCGGCGGCTCGACGCGTCGAGACCAGCGCCGCTCGGCAGCGACCGCGACGGCGACGGCCGGGTGACGCGGGCGGACCTCGCTGCGCTCACGGCGCAGATCGTGAGCGTAGGGGAGGTGCGATGATGACGTCGCCGCAGCGCAGATCCAGCCGGCCGGCCCGACCAACCGCCCCGGTGGCGCTCGCCGTGGCCATGGTCCTGTCCGCCGCGACCATGGTCCTGTTCGCCGCCGGCGGCGCGGCGGAGCCGCTCGAATCAGGAGACGACCTCCGCTTCGTCGCCGTCGACATCCTCGTCGATAGCGGGCGCGATCGCCTGGCGGCATGGCAACTCGACATCACCGATCCGACGGGACGAGCGCGCATCGTCGGAGTGGAGGGCGGCGAGCATCCCGCCTTCGCCGATCCTCCTCATCACGATCCCCGCGCGCTGCAGCGCGGGCACATCATCCTCGCCGCCTACTCCACCGCAGACGACCTGCCGCGCGGGCTCACCCGCGTGGCGCGACTGCACCTGACCGTCGAGGGGACCGCGCCGCCGCACCTGCGCACGGCGCTGGTGGCAGCGGCCGATCCCGATGGCCGGCGCATCGACGCCGGCGTCACCTGGCGCGAGGCAGACCGAAAGGACGAGCCATGACAGTCGTGCACGACGATCGCCGCCGGACGCGAACCGGCGCTCGGTTCCCGGGCCTGCTTCCGCGTCGGCTTCCGCTGCGGCTTCCGCTGCGGCTCCTGCTCCTGCTCCTCGTCCTCGTGCTCGCGCTCGCGATGGCGAGCTGCGGTACGCCGCCCCGCGAGACGTCTCGCGAGGACGTCGCGGCACAGCAGGAGGGCGAGGACGCCCCGGCGCAGCAGCAGGGCGGGGAGGCGGCGCAGCAACAGACCGCCGAGAGGGAGAAGCTGGAGCCGCTGGCCGATGCGATGGGCATCGGCGTCGAGGAACTCGAGCAGCGCATCCGCGAGCAGGAGGGCGTGGTGATGCGCGCCGGCGAAGGCCGCGCTGTATTAACCATGGGGAGTCTGAACGTCTCCGGCGCCGCCGGCGGCGAAGCGCTGGCGCCGCCCGCCCTGGACACCGACCTCGGCGGCTTCGACGAGATCTGGGTCGTTCCGCAGGGTGAAGGGCGCGAAGCCACCACGATCCGGCCCCTGCTCGGCCGCGACGCAGGCGCCAAGCAGACACGGCGGGCCGTCGTTCCCCGGCCGGAGCCGTCGATCCCGCCGCACCAGGAGCCCGTCCCCGGCACCGGCTGTCTGATCTTCCTGGACCCCGAAATGGGCCACGTGGCGTTGCCGCTGCGGCGCATCGACGTCCAGGCCCAGGTCACCGGGCCGCTGGCGCGCACCGAGCTGGCGCAGACCTTCCGCAATCCTTATCGCCAGGCGATCGAGGTGGAGTACCTGTTCCCGCTGCCCGCCGACGCGGCCGTGCGCGACTTCGTGCTCACCGTGGGCGAGCGGCGCATCCGCGGCATCGTCCGCGAGCGCGAGGAGGCGCAGCGTATCTACCAGCAGGCCCGCCGCCAGGGCTACACCGCCAGCCTGCTCGACGAGGAGCGTCCGAACCTCTTCCGCCAGCGCGTGGCCAACCTCGCGCCGCTGAGCGACGTCGAGGTGCGGTTCGTCTACCTGCACACCGCCGCCTACCAGGACGGCTGGCACGAGTATCACCTGCCGCTGGCCGTCGGCGAGCGCTACTTCCCCGCCCACGTGCCGGACGACCTGGACATCGGTGCCGGCGTCGAGCCGGGCACCGGCTCCGGCTCCGACCGGGACCACCTCGACCAGCGCCGCATCATCGCTCCCGAGGACCGTCGTCCCCGCTCGATCGCGCCCGGCCCGCCGCGCCACGGCCGTCAGCCCGAGCTGGCGGTCACGGTGCGGATCGACGCCGGCGTGCCCATCGAGGATCTCGAATCGGTCCACCACCCCATGGACGTCGCCTCCTGGAACGGCGCGAACGCCGAGCTGGTGCTCGAGCCCGGCGCCGCACAGGACCGGGACCTGGTCGTGCGCTGGAAGGTGGCGGGCGACGAGCTGCGCAGCGCCGTCTTCACGCACCGCGGCCAGGACGGCGACGGCTACTGGACCATGGTGCTCTACGCGCCCGACGATCTGCCGCCGTGGCCGCGCCCGGCGCTCGACCTCGTGTTCCTCGTCGACGCCTCCGGGAGCATGGACGGCGAGCCGCTGGAGCAGGTGAAGCGCGCCGTCGGTGCGAGTCTCGGCAAGCTGCAGGAGGGCGACCGGTTCGCGATCGTCGCGTTCAGCAACCAGCCGCGCCGCTACACCGAGGGGATGCGTCCGGCCAACGGCCGCGAGATCTCGGCCGCGCGCCACTGGGTCGACGCGCTGCACGCCGGCGGCGGCACCGAGATGGTGAGCGGCCTGCGCGAGGCGCTCGCCGTGCCCGCCGAACGTGGCCGCCAGCGCTACGTGGTGCTGCTCACCGACGGCTTCATCGGCAACGAGAGCGAGGCGTTCGCCGCCGTCCATCGCCATCGCCGCGACGCGCGGGTGTTCGCGTTCGGGGTGGGCTCCTCGGTGAACCGCCACCTCATGGAGGGCGTGGCCCGGGCCGGACAGGGGCTGGTCAGCTACCTGGCGCTGGGCGAGAGTTCCGACCGGATCGTCGACGGCTTCTTCGAGCGGGCGCGCCGGCCGATGCTCACGGATCTCGAGCTCGAGTGGACCGGTGTGGAAACGGTGGAGCTGCGGCCGGCGCAGGTGCCGCCGCTGTACGAAGGCAGCGCTCTCGTACTGACCGGCCGCTACCGGCTGCCGGCCGGCCGCGGCGGTCGCGCTCTCGCGCGGGCTGCGCTGACCGTGGTCGCCCACGAGGGCGGCACGCTGCCCCGGCGGATGGCCCTGAGCGTGGACCCCCTCGGCTCGCACGGCGACGAGATCGCCGTCCTCTGGGCGCGCCGCACGCTGCAGGAATGGAGCGACCGTCTCGCGCAGACCGGCGACCGCGAGCTGCCCGGCGCCATGTGCGAACTGGCGCTCTCCCACGGCCTGGTGTCGTCCTACACGTCGTTCGTGGCGGTCGACGCCTCGGAGCGGGTGGGCGTCGGCGACCCGGTCAAGATCGAGCAGCCGACGGTGGACCCGCACGGGAGCTTCGGGCGGGACGGCGAAGGTTCGGGCGGATCGAGGTCGAGCGGAGCGGGCGACGCCGGCAGGGGCGAGTCGGGCCGGTGGGAGGAGCGGCTGCACTGAGCGGCAACCGTGCAACTCGAAAGGAGGAGCCATGTGGTGTCTGGCGACCATGTTCTGGATGGCAGTGCTGGTCTCGCCCTCGGCCTTCGGGGTCGTGACCGACGGTGGTCTGCAGTGCCCGTGCACCGTCGCGGCGCTCGTGATGTACCTGGACGGCGGAACCATCGGGGGTGACATCGAGGACTCGAACGGACGCCTCGTGCGGTTCTGCCTCGCGGCACCGCAGATCAACCGGCCGGGCGCCGCAGCTCCGGAATACCGGCGGTTCTATGTGGGGGCCACCCACCCCGACAAGGCTGGCGCGATGCCTCTCGACATCGGAGGGTCCGCGGAAGCTCGGCTCATCGGCATCCTGCGGGAGTGGCTCGACCCGTTGATGACCGTCGACGCGATCGACGGCACGGTAGCCGCTCTGCCGCAGGACCAGCCCGACGCCGGCGAGGGGCTCCGACACCGCTCCGAGCAGGAGTGGCTGGCGCTCCAGTTGCACCTGGCGATCGCCCGGCGCGAGGTGAGGTAGTCGAGTCCCGGGCGGTCGTTCACGGCGCCTGTCGCGGCCCGTTCCCGGGGCCATGGAACGAAAACCGGGTGCACGCGATGCGGTGCACCCGGGTGTCCGTGTCTAGGGCCAATCCGCCGTGTCCGGTCCCGACGTGCTGGCGGCGGCGAGCCTACAGCTTCGGCCGCGGCTCCACGCGGGCCGACTGGTGGGCCCACGAGAGGGCCAGGGCGCGGTAGATCATGTGCGAGAACTTGCTGTAGGGCATGTACCAGAGCAGGAAGAAGACCGCCACCAGGTGCACGAAGTAGATGGGATAGGCCAGCGCGGGCGTTTCCACCAGGCGCAGCATCCAGGTGAGCATGCCGGTGGCCGCCACCACGAAGATCATCCAGACGAAGAGCTGGTCGGCGAAGCCGTTGGCGCCCACGGCGTCGGGATCGAGCCGCCGGCGGCGGATCATCAGCACGCTGCCGGTGATCAGGGCGACGCCGCTGGTCACGCCCAGCCACTTGATGGGGTTGGCCAGGCCGATGCCGCCGAAATCGAGGCCCGGGTTCCGCGCCATCCACACCAGCATGAAGCCGAGCGCCAGGCCCGCGGTGGCCGCGGCGCCCAGGAAGCCGAACAGCACCAGCATGTGCGCTGCGCTCCGCGAGCGGTTCTGTCCGCACTGCGTGAAGCGCCGGTGCATGACGATCTCCTTGATCGTGGCGGTGACCGCCGCGCCGAAGCCCATGGTCGTGGGGCCGCCGTGATGACGGCGCAGGTTGTCGTAGTAGCGATAGAACCCCACGCCGGCCAGCAGGAAGATGAAGACGTTGCCGGCGATGAACAGCCCTTCGAGCAGTCCGTGGGCCAGGAAGCTGTGGTAGTGCACGTGGTCGGCGGTGAACAGTCCGGCCATGCGTCCGCCGAAGCCCTCGGCGGTGCCGGCGTGCTGCAGGACCAGCAGTCCGAACAGCACCGCCACCGGGACCAGGAACAGCGCCAGCATGGCGTTCGGGTTGCCGAGAGCCTTGCCCATGAAGCTCGGGAAGGCGAAGCGCGCGTACACGGACGCCCGCAGGGCGGCCAGCACGTCGCCCGGACGCGCGCCGCGGGGACAGCTCTGCGAGCAGTCGTTGCACTGGTAGCACAGGAAGATGTCGGGGTCGGCGAGCAGCCGGTCCTTCAGACCCCACTGGGCCCAGATCATCTCCTTGCGCGGGAACGGCCGGTCCACCGGCGCCAGTTCGCAGGTGACCGAGCAGGTGGCGCACTGGTAGCACTTCTTGAGCGTCTCGCCGCCGGCCTGCCGCAACTCGCGGATGAAGGCGAGGTCGGGCTCGATCCTCTCGGCCAAAGGCGGGGGCAGCGAGCCGGCGGTGAGATCGGTCGCCGAGCCGGGGGCCACGTCGGGCACGTCGTCCACCGCGACCTCGTTGGCATCGATGACCCTGACCTGCTGGTCGGACATGACCTTCTCCTTGGCGCGCGAACCGGGGGAGTTGCCGTTTACGAATTGACAGGTTCCATCACTGCCAATGTGTTCAAGGCGGGCGGCCATGTCAAGCACCGGCCGCTCGACGCGCAACCTGTTAGGCTGCAACACATTTCATCCGGTCGGGCCGCGGCCGGCGCGCCGCCGGCGGGCCGTTTGAACCTTGATTTGCCGCACCCTGTTGGCTATGGTTGCGAGGGCTCGGGGTCTGCCTCCGAGCCTGCGCTCGCAGCCCTGGTCGCCGACGGCTCGCCCGGCCGGATCCGGCCTCTGGAGCACAAAAAACGCAGTTTCAAAGGGTTGCAGGCGTCGACGCGCAGCCCTGACGCTCGTCGGAAGAAAGCCGACCCAATGCTGAAACTTTAACAGGAGGGCGACATGGGAGCAGCTGAGCTCGAGCGCGGTTCCCCCGCGACCTTGCTGGTCATCGGCGGTGGCATCTCCGGCCTGACGACGGCCATCGAGGCCGCCGAGGTGGGACGCGACGTCATCCTGGTGGAGCAGAACCCGTATCTCGGGGGGCGCGTCGCCCAGTTCTACCATTATTTCCCGAAGCAGTGTCCGCCGAGCTGCGGCCTCGAGATCAACTTCCGCCGCATCAAGCAGAACGACCGCATCCGCGTGCTCACGCAGGCGCAGGTGACCGAGGTCAGCGGCCAGGCCGGCAACTACCAGGCGACCATCGTCCAGCAGCCGCGCTACGTCAACGAGCGCTGCACCGCCTGCGGCGCCTGCGCCGAGGCCTGCGACATCGAGATCGACGACCCCTTCGAGTACGGCGTGGGCAAGCGCAAGGCGATCGACCTGCCGCACGGGATGGCCTACCCCTACCGCTACCACGTCGACGCTCGCTTCGCCAAGGACGAGCGTCTGCGCAAGGCCGCCGACGCCTGCGAGTACGGCGCGGTCGAGCTGGACATGGAGCCGCGCACCTTCCAGGTGACCGTGGGGGCCATCGTGGCGGCCACCGGCTGGCAGCCCTACGACGCGAGCAAGCTGGAGAACCTGGGCTACGCGGCCAACGCCGACGTGATCACCAACGTGGAGATGGAGCGGCTGGCGGCCCCCACCGGCCCGACGGCCGGCGAGATCGTGCGGCCGTCCGACGGCAAGCCGATCGACTCCATCGCCTTCGTGCAGTGCGCCGGCAGCCGCGACGAGAACCACCTGCCGTTCTGCTCGGGAGTGTGCTGTCTCGCCAGCATGAAGCAGGCGCAGTACGTGCGCGAGCTGTACCCGGAGGCCGACGTCCACGTCTTCTACATCGACATCCGCTCGCCCGGCCGCCTCGAGGACTTCTACACCAGGACCAAGGACGACCCGAAGGTGGTCTTCCACCGCGGCAAGGTGGCGAACGTGGTGCGCAAGGGCGCGCAGCTGCAGGTGGAGGCCGAAGACACCCTCACCGGCAAGATCACCACGGCCAACGTGGACATGGTGGTGCTGGCCACCGGCATGGCGCCGCAGACCGACGACCTGCCCGCCGGCGCGGGCTTCGTGCGCGACGAGATGGGCTTCATCACCCAGGACGCCGAGGGCGAGGGGCTGGTGGCCGCGGGCACGTGCACGCAGCCGCTGGACGTGGCCTGCAGCATCCAGGACGCCACCGGCGCGGCCCTCAAGGGTCTGCTCCGGCTCGGAAAGGAGTAAGCCGTGGATCCCAGGATCGGATTCTACCTGTGTTCGGGCTGCGGGATCGGCGAGGCGCTGGACCTGGACGAGCTGACCGAGGCCGCCGACGAGGCCGGCGCCCACGTCTGCAAGACCCATCCGTGCCTGTGCGGGCCGGAGGGCCTGGAGCTGATCAAGGGCGACCTCGAGGGCGAGAACGTGAATCGCCTCATCCTGGGCGCCTGCAGCGGCCGTTTCATGTCGCACGTGTTCGACTTCGGCGACCAGACCATGGTGGAACGCACCCCCCTGCGCGAGCAGGTGGTGTGGGTGCGGCCGCCCAATGACGAAGACACGCAGATGCTCGCGGCGGACTACATCCGCATGAGCGTGGCCAAGGTGAAGAACAGCGAGCTGCCGCACCCCGAACCCATCGAGATCAGCAAGACGATCCTGGTGGTGGGCGGCGGCGTGGCGGGCATGACCAGCGCCCGGGCGGCGGCCGACGCCGGCTACGAGGTGGTGCTGGTCGAGAAGGAGAAGGAGCTGGGCGGCTGGGCGCGGAAGTTCCGCACCTCGTTCCCCACCCATGCGCCGTGGACGGACCTCGAGCCGAACTCGGTGGACGAGCTGGCGGAGGCGGTGCAGCGGCACGAGCGCATCGAGGTGCTCACCGGCTCCACCATCGCCCGCATCAGCGGCGGGCCGGGGCTCTTCGAGGTGAAGGTGAGGGGCGACCACGCCCAGAAGCTGCAGGCCGGCGCCATCGTGCAGGCGTCCGGGTTCCGGCCCTACGACGCGAACAGGCTCGGCCACCTCGGTTACGGCCAGTCGCCCGACGTGGTCACGCACGTGCAGGTGGAGGAGATGTTCGCCAATGGCGGCCTGAAGCGTCCGAGCGACGGCCAGGCGCCCCGGAGCGTGCTCTTCATCCAGTGCGCGGGAAGCCGCGATCCGGACCACCTGCCCTACTGCTCGAGCACCTGCTGTCGCACCAGCTTGAAGCAGGCGCGCATGATCCGCGACCAGCATCCCGACACCCGGGTGTACATGATCTACAAGGACGTGCGCTCCCCCGGCCAGTTCGAGCTGTTCTACAAGGCCGTCCAGGACGACGAGGGCATCTTCCTCACCAAAGGCGAGGTGGCCGAGGTCACGCCGGGCAACGGCGGCATCCAGGTGCGCGCCACCGACACGCTGCTGGGCGAGAACATCGAACTGAGCGCGGACATGGTGGTGCTGGCCACCGGCATGGTGCCCACCACCCGGGTCGACGACGGCATCCTCGACAAGACCGACGAGGCCGCGGTGGAAGCCGCGGAGAACGCTGCCGCCGAGAAAGCGGCCGCGGCCGCGGCCGAGGCTGCAGCCGAAGCGGCGGCTGCGGCGGCAGCCGGGGAAGCGGTCGAGCAGGAGATGGGCCCGGCGGCCGGCGCCGAGAAGGGTGCCGAGATCCTGAACCTGCGCTACCGCCAGGGGACCGACCTGCCCACCCTCAAGTACGGCTTCCCGGACAGCCACTTCGTCTGCTTCCCGTACGAGACCCAGCGCACCGGCATCTACGCCGCCGGCACCGTGCGCGCGCCCATGGACACGGTCCAGGCGCGCAAGGACGCCTTCGGCGCGGCGCTCAAAGCCATCCAGGCGGTGGAGCTGACGTCCCGCGGCGAGGCGGTCCATCCGCGCAGTCGCGATCTGTCGACGCCCGAGTTCTTCCTGCAGCGCTGCACGCAGTGCAAGCGGTGCACGGAGGAGTGCCCGTTCGGCACGCTCAACGAGGACGCCAAGGGCACGCCGCAGCCCAACCCCACGCGCTGCCGTCGCTGCGGCATCTGCATGGGCGCCTGCCCCGAGCGCATCATCAGCTTCAAGAACTACTCGCCGCACATGGTCTCGCAGATGATCAAGAGCATCGAGATCCCCGACGAGGAGGACGAGAAGCCCCGCATCCTCTGCTTCATCTGCGAGAACGACGCCTACCCGGCGGTGGACATGGCCGCCATGAAGCGTCACCAGCTCAGCCCGTGGGTGCGGTTCGTTCCCGTACGCTGCCTCGGGTCGGTGAACACCGTCTGGATCGGCGACTCGCTGTCGGCCGGCTTCGACGGCGTGCTGCTGATCGGCTGCAAGTACGGCGACGATTACCAGTGCCACTTCATCCGCGGCAGCGAGCTGGCCAACACCCGCATGGAGAACGTGCAGGACAAGCTGAAGCAGCTGGCCCTGGAGGAGGAGCGGGTCCAGATCCACACCCTCGCCATCGACGAGTACGACCGGCTGCCGAAGCTGGTGAACGACTTCGCCGACGAGATCGAGGAGATGGGCATGAACCCGTTCAAGGGGTTCTGAGGACTGGATGATCGGATCGAGATGATCGGATCGAGATGATGGATCGAGTAACGGGAGGACGGCCGCGGGTGCCGTCCTCCCGCGCGTCATGGCGAGACGCCCGGTAGGGTGGTAGGGTAGCGGGGCCGGCGCCGCTGACCGCGCCCGCGGCTGCGCGTCCCGGCGCCGCCGGCGCTCACCGTCCGTTTGCCGGCCCGCTTTCCGTCGCCAGTTTGCCTTCCGTCGCCGGCCTGCCTTCGGCCGCCGGCCAGAACCACGACGGATCGTGGGTCACGATCGCCGTCGCCCCGGCCGAACCCATCGCCCCCGCCGAACCCGCCGCCCCTGCCGAACCCGCTGCCCCCGACGAACCCGCTGCCCCCGACGAACCCGACGCCCCGGCCGAACCCGCCGCCCCTGCCAGCCCCGCCGCCGGCAGGCCGCCCACCGCCTCTGCGTAGCCGCACGGCGTCAGATGCACCGCCGTGCGCCGGTCGACCCACGCCTGGAAGCGGAACAGGTTCTTGGCCATGTACGCCAGATGCTCCGGCCCGCCGCGCGGCTCGCCGTTGCGATCGGCGTCGGCGTTGACGACCACCGGCTCGCCGCGGGCCAGCCGGTCGCGCGCCGTCCACAGGTCGAGCGGCCGGCCGCGGTCGTCGGCCCACTCCGCGTCGAACGACGGGTCCATGTACACCCACTGCGCCAGCGACTCGCTGTAGACGATGTTCACGCTGTGGCAGTCCGGGGTCCAGGGTGTCGGAGCGTGTAGCGAGCGGCCACCGGCTGAATCAGCGCCGGAATGCCGTCGACCACGACTCTGCGACCATTAAAGGGGAGATAACGCATCAGAAGAGGACACGACCGCTCCGGCAGCAGATCGCTGGACCAACAGTTCAACCCAACGAACCCTGGTCCCCGTGCCGCAAGCATCGGCCGGTAACTGCCATCAATCGCAGCGATCGAGAAGCCGGCTGACGAATCCGACCACGTCCGCCTGAATGGCGTCGTCAGGTCCGCGCGTCAGAAACTCAGCAACGCGCCGCGGGCCGAGGCCGTTGTGATCCAGGAAATCCCGTCGCAAGATGGCCATCGCATCCGACCCCGCCGGATCATCGAGAAGGGGCCGCAGGCACTCGGCGATGTCCTCGATCTCCGACCCGAAGTTCCGCACGACGTAGAACAGGTCGTAGGCGTCCTTGTTCTCGCCTCGGGAACCGAAAGCCAGGGCCTTGAGGACGATATAAGCGCCTGGTCCGCAAACCCACACGTCCCGGGCTGCGTCCTCGCCCATGATGGTCCGGCCGGACAGCGGCATGCGCCGGCGATCCCGGAACGCCAGGTGAAGCCCCGGCGAGATGACCGCGGCGAAGTCGGCCTTGATGTTCCGGAGGGCCCCACCGACGTCGCCGGGTTGCGTGGGCGGGATCAAGAAGTCGACCGTGACCCTCCCGACACCTTCGATCGTCCAGCGTTGCCGGGTCGGTTTACCTTCCGCGTTGACGTCTTGCGAGAACCCCGCACGACGGAGCCTCTCGGTGATCGTCCGGTAGCGCCCCTGATCCAGCAGGGCGGCGGCCAACCCAACGTCGAGGTCCAGCGTTCCGACGTGACGATCGGTGCCTCGGGCAAGCCCAGATGGATCGATGATCAGCGACGGAACCAGGCCACCGACCACCACCAGATCGTCCATCAGATCGCCCAGCTTCGTCGCTACGTAAAGGCATGTCGCGCGCACCAGATCGATCTGTTCGCTGCGGTATCCGTCCGCAAACGACGGTTTCTCAGGCACGGGAACCCCATCTCAGCAACTCGGAGCGCAGTTGTTCGGCGGCCTCTTTCGCTCGCTCCGGATGGTCCTTGAGATCGAGGTATACCTGGACCGGGTGCACGCAAGGGATTCCGTCTCGCTCGGCGGCCCCTTGGAACACGCCTTCATCTTTGGGAACCACGAGCCACACGTTCGCCCCTCTCTCCTCCTCGCGGAAACCCAGGGTTTCCAGCATCTCGGACGCCGGGCGTTCTGCGACGTACATCGTCGTCAGCCGGAAGCCCGCGAACCTAGTCATGACCCAAGCCGCGGCGAGCCCAGTCGCCGCGGATCGCACTCCCTGGCCCTGCAGACCGTCTGCCAGAAGGCGTAGTGCTTCCTCGCCTGAGCGGGCAGTTAGATGGCCTTGGATGACCTGGTGCATCGAGAAATCATAGGTCTCGCGCCAGGCATCGAGCAGGAGATCCGGGTCCCGGAGCATTATCTCCCCGTCCTGCCCCCGCAAGACGAAGTTCTCCTCTTCGAGCCGGGAGACGATCCGGCTCGTGAAGCCCTCGTCCATGACCGTCGCCTGGGCGAGATCGCGCTGCTTCATCAGGTGCCCGGCGTGCATCAGGAGCCAGCGGGAGATCCGGGAACTCTTGGGCGCGAATGCGCTGGACGGCCTCCCCCGGCTCTTGAATCGATTCGGTTGGCCCTCGACCAACACTCGGATTCCCGGCGCGACGATCCGCGCATTGCCGCTCAGATCCAGCCAGGCAACCTCGGCGTCTTCGCACCGACGGCGGCCGACCGGGCCCATGAACGGAACGACGACGAGTGGGATGGCGTGCGGCCCCGCGGAGGACGCGAGCCTTCGCACCTGCTCGATCGCGGCGGAGACCGGCGCAGTCGATCCCGAACTCTTGTACTCGACGACGAACGTGGTCCCCGCGATCTCGATGACGGCGTCGGCCGCGGGGGCTTGCCGGTCCTGTCGCTGGTGGACCTGGGAGGGGGCCACGTCGAGGAGTTCACCGAGACGCGCGGTCACGTGCCGCAACGCCTGCTGTTCTTTGGGGGCTCGCATACTTGACTAAATACGGCCTTATGACGCACGGGTCAAGTCTGTTGTTTTACTCATGCACAATGGGCATCCGGCGGCATTCTGGCTCGCTCGACTCTCCGTTTCAACCCTTCATCCATTTCACCCACCCTCACATACAGACGAGAAAGCAGAAGGAAATAGCGCGAGGGGGAGAAGGGGCGAAAGGGGGAATCATAGAGAGAACTTGTTGAGATAAATACACTTAACTGTTCTACCTTTCACCCTGTTTCACCCCCTGTCGTTCTCCCCACGCGAAGGGGCAAAAATGGTGAAATGCGTGAAACTCGTTGCTGTTGCTTCTATTGCTGCTGTTGCCGCCGCTGCTGTTTCACCTTTGGGCGTTCTCGGCTCCTGGTGATGAAAAGCGTCGCTGTTCACCTTGCTGTGGTCGATTCTCCCCGAATTGGTAGCGCCCCCGCTATCGGAGCGGATCATCGCCTTGACGTCACACCTCTCCCTCTGAAGCCTCCAGGCCGGAACTGCCGAGATCGGACGGACCATCTTCTCTGTGACAGAATCCGCGTACTCGCGTGACAGCGTCTCGATGCCGGCCGGGTGGAAGGTCACCGAGACGGTGCCCTTGTCGCCGTCGTAGTCCACCCGCTGAATCAAGAGCTGCAGCACACGCGCCTGCTCCCGGAGCGTGAGCGTCTCCCAGACGGGATCGAAGGCCGCCAGGGCCCGGATAGCCTCATCCTCGTCGAGCAGGTCCCGTCCGAGTCGCGCCAGTTCATCGCGCACCTGGGCGAGGCGCTCCTCGGCCCCGCGGACGCGATCCAGCAGGTCGGCCATCCGATCGGTGGTCGCGCTGCCGGATCCGATCTCCCTCGCGAGTTCGCGCATCTGGGCGTTGTGGCGCTTCAGGTCGCGCTCCAGCCCGGACTTCTCGGCCTCGAGCTCCTTGATCCGCGCCTTGGCCTCTGCCCGCGCTCCGCTCAGCGTCTCCACCAGTAGCGCCGGGTCCCGCCCGATGCCGCGCACCTGGTCGATCACGAACTTCTCGATCTCGCCCGCGGGGATCGATTTCGACGGGCAAGCATGCCAACCACACGCGAACATGGGTGGGGGAATTAGCGCGAACATTGACAGAAAAAGGATTGGCTCCCCGGGGTGGACTCTGGGCGGTAAAAGAGTTCTCCACGCTCACGGCCGGATAGGACACCATCGCGTCATTATTGTACCACGTCAGACCCGCCAGAGCGGAGCCGACCGGTCGGGTAGACCTTGCCAGGGGCCTGGCTGCGCTCGTGGCGGTCACTCGCGCGCGGGAGCTGCGAACCACGTAGGTATCGGAGCAAGTGACTTCGCAGGGAGCGCTTGCAAGTCGTATCTGGTGGCGATATCTGCCGGACGAGAGGACCGTCATCGTCGCGGTCACGCCCGGCATGCCGGGGCGGAAGGCGCCGATCAGGCCACACGTTCCGCCGGGAATCTGGGACCTCGTCGTCGGTGACCATTCCGGCGGGAGCGGTCTGGCGTCCCCGCGCACGCATTTCCTGGAGGGCGCGGTCGTGTCGCCCATGATCGCACATTCCGGCGGCCGGCAACGGGAGGGCGCCGTGACGCACTCCAGCCCGGCAACCGCACGTGCACGCTTCCCGAGCCTGCCCCACCCGGAATTGACCGTCCAGGACGTTCTGCTACACTTCCCTCGCGGTATTCCGGGGAACCGGGCGTGACGGAGGGGGGACGTGATGCTCAGAGACGGGGAAGTCAGATTCAGGAGACTTCGCACTGCTTTCGCTATCCTCACGACGATGGCCCTCGTGGCACTCATCGCCTGCCGCGCTTCCACCGACGATGACCAGAAGACCTGGCGATTCGATCTCGTCGAACAACTCCACGAATTCTGCTTCTGCGGCGACAACGACTGCGAGCGATATTCCTGCGACGCCTTTCTATACCTCGACACAGGCAACCTGCCCGGCGAAAACCCGGGGCAGCCGACCAAGCTCGTGCTGAGCGGACAGCCGACCGCACCCCTGGCCCGCGGCGATCGGATCGAGTTCCACTTCGAGGGGGAGCTCGACCCAGCCATCGACCCTGGCCTCGCCGGGCAGAGGGGCTGGAAGGTCAAGATCACCGGGATCCGCATCGAGTACTGCGACGTCTGCTACACCGAGTTCGGATTGGCTGACGTCATCTACCTGCGCGGCGATCTGGCGGATCTGGAGTTCGTTGCCGACCCTCGCGACGAGCGGGATACCTACATAAGCGTGCAGTTAGATCCCTGACGGCAGCCCACTTCGGGCGAATCCGCGGCCGCCCGAAAGCCGACGGATCCAGATCCTATTGGGGGCCCCCAAAGCTGAGGCGCTTTTGGCAACCCCCCCTTGACACGTGCAGTGATTTCTGATATTGAGTCTCGCAGTTCAATTCGCCCGGAGACGGCGCGGATGGGACATGCTTCGCTCCGTCGCTCTTGGGGGAGACCGACACGGGCGCATCTTGCTCCAGGCAGGACCGACGGCCGAGACCGGGGAAAGTCGGCCCACGTAGCGGCAGAAGTCCTCGGCGCACTTCGTGGCAGCGCCGAGTTTTGCTGTCAAGGGGGGTACGAAACCACGTGGCCGCGCTTCCTGACGCCGCGAGTCGCTATGCAAGAACATGACCTGGCGTGGGAGGGAAGCAAATGAGAACTGTGTTTACCAGGATGTGGCCGGCAGTCGGAGTGCTGGCGGTTCTCCTGCTCGGCGCGCCGTCGGCGCGGGCCGAGCAGGCGAGTCCGGAAGAGATGGCTCAAGTCTGTGAAAACTGGCTGACTCAGATCGTCCAGCAGCGGGGCGGCTGGGCGGGATCGACCCGACCGGAGGTCGTCGACGCCAGCGAGATCGTGGAAGAGCAGACCATGCTCGGCACGTGCTACACGATCGCGCCGCAGGGATACGTGATCGTACCGATCCTGAAGGAAATGCCCCCGGTCACCGCCTACTCGGAGGACGGGAACCTCGACATCCAACTCCGGGAGGGACTGTCCGAGATGATCCGCGACATGCTGCTGCGGCGGGTCAAGGTGTTCAAGGACCTGTACGGCAGCCCGGACGTCGTGCCGCCGCCCGAGGTCGAGGTGTTCGGTTCCGGACATCGTGAACAGTGGGACCGCCTGCTTGCCGACAACGAGCAGTTCGCCGCCGATCTGGGCAAGACCCTGATGCCCTTGGTCGAGGAGGGCCCTCTGCTCACCTCGAGCTGGCACCAGCGGGGGCCGTACAACGATCTGTGTCCCATGGGCGACGGCGGCCGGACCGTCGTCGGGTGCGTGGCGACCGCTTCGGCGATGATCATGCACTACTGGCAACGGCCGGTGAGCGGCATCGGCAGTCATTCCTATACATGGAACGGCGACCAGTCCTGCGAAGGGGACGTCGGCGGCGGAACCCTGTCGGCGACCTTCTCGGACACGTACGACTGGGCCAACATGCCGGACAACTGCAGCGGTGGCTGCAGTGCCGCCGAGGATGCCGCCCTCGCCGAGCTGTGTTACGAGGTCGGTGTGGCCTACGAGATGGACTACGGCGCCTGCGGCTCGGGCGCGTCCACCAGCCACGCGCAGGTGGTCTTTCCGAACTTCTTCGGGTACGACTCGAGCATCGACCGCGAGGACCGCGACGACTACGACGCCGCGGGCTGGTTCGACCTCATCAAGGCGGACATCAACGTCGGCCGGCCCATGCAGTACCGCATCCCGGGCCACTCGATCGTCTGCGACGGCTGGCGCGATACCGGCGGCACGAACCTGTACCACATCAACTACGGCTGGGGCGGGACGAACACCGGCTGGTTCGCCATCGACAACATTCCCGGCAGTCCCGACCCCGAGGACGACGAGTTCCTGATCCGCAACATCATCCCGCCGGCCAACCAGGCGCCGGTGGCCGTGTGCCAGCAATACTCCGCCCACCCCACGAATCAGGACTGCGAGCTGGTCGTCACGGTCGCCGACATCGACGGCGGATCCTACGATCCGGACGGGGCCTTCGACATCGCCTCGCTGTGCATCACCGCGGTGGACGGCGTTCCGGTCGGCTGCCAGCAGAGCGTGACGCTCGACGGCGGACCCGGCACGTACGTGCTGACGCTGACCATCACCGACAACTACGAGGACTCCGACTCGTGCACGGCCACGGTGGAGGTCCTCAACCAGGATCCGGTGGCGGTCTGTGCGCCCTCGTATGAGGACGCCGCGGACGACGACTGCTGCATCACGGTGTCGGTGGCCGATCTCGACGGCGGATTCTACGACCCAGACGGATCGGACGACGTCGCGACGTTTTGCATCACGGCGCTCGACGGCGTTCCCGTTCCCTGCGCGGACGAAATCGAGGTCTGCGACGTGGGCGTGCATGGTGTCGAGATCACCATGACCGACTGGTGCGGCGGGACCGCTTCGTGCACCGTTCCGGTCACCGTCGTCGACACCACGCCGCCCGAGCTGACCGTCTCGGTCGACCGCGACGTGCTGTGGCCCCCGAACCACAAGTTGGTCGACATCATGACGTTCGTCGCGGCGACCGACAATTGCGACGACGATCCCGTCATCGTGCTGGTGGAGGTGACCAGCGACGAGCCGGACGACGGACTCGGCGACGGCAACACGACCGGCGACATCGTCATCGTCGACGACACGCATTTCCAGCTTCGCTCCGAGCGGGCGGGCGGTGGCGACGGCCGGGTGTACACCATCACCTACGCCGCCACGGACTTCTCGGGCAACTCGACGTTCGAGAGCGTCACGGTGCGGGTGCCCCACGACCAGGATGGCTTCGCGTTGGCCGTTGCCGGCTTCCTTGCCGACGGGCAGGGGTTCGAGCCGGAGGCCGGGGTGTTCGCCCTGGCGATACCGTCCGAGTACGAGGTGCCGTCGGTCGGTGGAGCCGGCGGGATGCTGACCGTGACCCCGGATTTCGACGCGACGCAACTCGAAGTCGCGCGTATCTACGTCGGCAACACGTCCGGCGTAGCAACGCCGCTCGGCAGCAAGAAGGCGGACGTCGACCGCAACGGCGTCGCCGACCTCGTCGTTTACTACTCGGTCGAGGCGGTGCAGGATCTGACGAGCACCGCGACCGACGACGACCCGATCGGGCTGCACTACACGCTGCAGGAGGACGACTACCTCGTGCCCGACATCTTCGAACTGTCGGCAGCGGCGTTCAGTGACGCGATCGACGAACCCGGGTTCGAATCGGAGGTCACGCTCTTCGAGAAGACGGGCGAAGAGCTTCCTGACGCCACCCGGATCATCGGCGCCCGCCCGAACCCGTTCAACCCGACGACAAGCATCCAGTTCGGGCTGCAGACGGATGCCCATGTCGTGCTCAACGTCTTCGATCTCAGTGGCATCCTGATCCGGCGGCTCGCGAATCACGCGTTCCGGGCCGGCTTCCACGAGGTGGTCTGGGACGGCAGGGACGAGGGCGGCCGCTCGGCGGCGGCCGGCGTCTACATGGTCCTGATGACCGCGGGCGGCGAACAGTCGCGGGTCAAGGTCGCGCTGATCAAGTAACCCGGGGCTCACCTGGACAAACGCTCCATCGGTCGCCGGGTCCGGGAGGCCCGGCGACCGTCTTCGGAGGGCGCCACGATAGCACCTCCTGGCTTTCGCCGGGCGAGGGTCTCGCCGAAGGCCGGTTCGCCGCACTCCGCCTGCCGAAGACGCGTTGAAGCACCTCGGTCGTGCGGGCGAGCGGGTCCTGACGGATGCGCCGCTCTTCCTGTCCGAGCACGGTGAACAGGCCGTCCAGGGCCTGACCCGTGACGTAGTTCACCAGGTTGAGGTCGGGGGGTTCGACCAGGGGGAGCGACTGCAGGCTCGCGACCAGCTGCTCGTAGTTGCGGTAGCCGCCCACCGTGCGCAGCTTGCCCTCGACGATGGGCCGGTAGCGGGTCGTCAGCTCGGTCGCGGTCCGCGCGCGGAAATACTCGGTCGCCGCCGTGTCGTGACCGCGCAGGATGCTGAACGCATCCTCGAGCGTCATCGCGGCGATGGCGCCGGCGAAGACATCCACCGCCTCGGTAGCGGCCTGCTCGGCGGCGCGGTTCATGGCCACCTCCAGCTCGTCCACCTGGCTGCCGAGACCCGCCCGGCGCAACGTTCCGGCCACCTCTTGCAGATCCTGCGGCAACGGGATGCGCAGGGTCGGGCTCTCCAGGTAGCCGCCGCGCACGCCGACCTTCCGGCTCGCGCGCTCCGACCCCACCCGCAGCGCTTCCCTGAGACCGGTGGCCACGGTCGCCTCGTCCAGCGGGCGGTCGCCGCCGCGGCCGAGACCTTCCATGCCGGCGCAACCGGCCAGGCCGACGATCAACACGAACTGCGCGGCGAGCGGCAGCGTACGGAGCCTTCGCATGGGTTCTCCCTCCTTCGACCGGCGACCTGGGCAACGCGAGCAAGGGCCTGCGCTCCTGGAACGAAAGGCGGGTTCGCAAGGGTGCGCCAGCTTTGCGCCTCTCGAGAAACACGGCCCGGGGCACACCGCAGGTCAGCGCTCCAGCGCCAGCACGCGGCGGTGGCCTGGATCGACGTACACCGTGACCGGTTCGCTCCAGCTCCCACCGCCGGAACGGCGCGCCAGCTGGACGGCCAACCAGGGGCGGTCGGTGGGGGCGGCAGCGGCCGGGCGGTCGGCGGGGCCGGCCCGGAGGTCGGTGGGGGCGGCAGCGGCCGGGCGGTCGGCGGGGCCGGCGGCACCGTCGGGCAGCGGCGCCAGCGGTGCCCGCGGCGCCGTAGCGGTCTGCCACCGGGACCAGTCGCCGCGTTCGCCGTCCCGACCGCACGCAGCCAGGCGCCACCGGTAGGTCAGCGAGGCGGCGTCGGCGTGGCCGTGATGCACCGTCAGGTCCACGCCCCGCAGCACCGGAGGCTCGTCGTGGCCACCTTCCACCTGGAACCAGTCCAGCGGCGTCACCGCGGCGAAGAAGAAGCGCGCGATGATGTCGCGTCGCTCGGCCAGGATACGCACCATGTAGCTGGCCGCCGCGGGATTCCGGTAGCGCGCCTGCTCGACGATGGCCTCCAGGTGTGCGTCCTGGAATGCCGCCACGATCTTGGCCGCCCAGTAGCCGTCCTCCAGCGACATGTCGACGAAGGCGGGATTGGGCTGCTGCGGCTGGAAGTCCATCGGGTGGAAGTGCTCGCTGTCGAACAGGCCCACCTCGTGGAGTCCGGGCGGCCGCTCGATGTGGCGCCAGGGGTCGTGCCAGAGGCCGAAACTCATCAGCCGCGCCAGCGGACCGAGCGACAGCGTGTACTCGCGGCCGAGCCGCTCGGCGGGACCCTCGCTCGCGCTCACGCCCAGGGTGCTGGCCAGATCGATGAGGTGATGGCGCACGAAACGGCGACCGTCCACCTCGACGAACATGTCCAGCGTGTTGTGCTGCTTGGTGTCGAAGTGGTCCAGCCAGGCCGCCAGCACGCGCAGTCCCCGCAGCACCCGCCGGTGCTCGTGGTCGATGCGGTCGTTGGGATCGTCGTCGCGCCGCCCTTCCCAGGAGAATGGCCCCAGCGGATCGCCTTCCAGGTAACGACTGGCCAGCGCGCGGTAGCGCCCGTCCGGCAACGTCGGCACCCGCGCCAGGACGCTGTCGAGAAAGGCCGCGTCCGGCACCCCGGGGGCGCGAACCCGGTCCTCGCCGGTAGCCCTGGCGGCGTCGGCCAGCACGAGGCGCTCCCGCCGGAAGTGGACCACGTTATTGTCGGGCACGTTGTAGCCGGCGGCCCAGAGGATGCGGGTGCTGATGGCCTCGGCGGCGGTGGCCATGCCGACGTGGGCGGGCGGGTCGAACTTCAGCAGGTACCTGTCGCCGCGAGCGTCGCTGATGACGAAGCCGGGGGTGTCGCCCTCCGTCTTGGCATCGACCACCGACCACACCCCGTCGCGAGACGGGCCCACGCCCGGGCCGGGGCCGACGCCGGCCCGCTCCGGTGCGAGCGGGAACAGTCCGATCCGGTTCGTGAACCAGGCGCTGTTCGGCACCTCGCCCACCGAGTTCACGTCGGCCGCGGCGGGGACCGTGGTACCCCGACCGAACAGCTCGCCCACCTTCCGGATGCGGCGCACCGGGTTGAAGGTGCGCTCGAGCGGGCCCCCCACCGCGTCGCGGAGCAGGTCCTGGATCAGGCCGGGGTCGCGGCTTTCGGGCGGGTCGATGTCGCGCCGGTCATCGGCGTACCACGCCGGACCCGACGCGCGCAGCGGCGGCGCGGTGCCGGCCTCGGCCGCGTCGGCGAGGCCGGCGAACGCCAAAACGGCAGCCGCGCAACGGGCGGCCCGGCGATCAGCGCCCCGGAACCGGATCGCGTCCACGGAAGAGACCTCCTTCCTCGTAGCCGAAGAGCTGTGAAGCGGCCAGGCGCGCTTCGGCTCCCTCGGTGCTCCAGCCCAGCTCCGCGCGCGCTGCCAGGCCGGTCGCGGTGATCAGCCGCAAGCCCCCGCCCCAGCTGACGGTGAGCCGGTCGAGCCGGATCCCGTCGGGCTCCGCGAACACCTGGCCCAGGTCGCTGAATGCCACCGCATCCACGCCGAGGCCATCGGTGCGGTTCCAGGTCCAGATCGGCCACCGGTACTCGGCGTTGGCCACCAGCAGTCCGCGGTCGCGCCAGCGGTCGGTGGGATATCCGCGCAACAGGTCGGGGTGCGCGCTGGTCATCAGACGCTGGAACGGGATGGGTCGGTCGCCCTCGGCGACGAGCCAGGCGACCATCCCGCGCAGGGCGAGCGTCCGCGCCGGCGCAGGCAAGGCCAGGAAGCGCTGCAGGTCCAGGCGCAGGCTCCAGAAATCGGCGTCGGCGCCGGAGGCGCCCTGGAAACGGGAGACCAGCAGGCGCTGCCGCCCGCCCCGGTCGGGGCGGCGGTCGTCGGCCACCCCATCGTTCACGATCTCCAGCTCCAAAGAGACGCCCTCCGACCGCTCTCCGTACCCGGCGGGGCGCTCGCCGGGCAAGAACACCGCCTCCAGCGGCGGCGACTGCTCGGCCCGTGGCCCGCGCGCGGCCACCGACGACATCAGCGCCATTCCCCCGACCACCCATCCCCGCGCCACCGTGCTGCGCAGCCCCACTCCCAGCCAGGTCGTCTCCTCGGTGTAGTAGGACAGTTGCCGTTCGGGAGCGTCGGGGCCCAGCCCGAAGAAGCGCGTGTTCGGCTCGAGGCTGTAGCCGACGCCCAGCTCGAGCGCGCGGGCGGGGCGGCCCAGCCACACGCCGAGGTTGGCCCGGACGTGACGCTTGGTGGAGAGGGCGCCCGCCAGTCGCAGGCCGTTGCCCGCCCGGTGGTCGATCGGCGCGGTCACGGCGTAGCCGACCCCCAGACCGTCGGTGCCGCCGAGGCTCGCGGACACCTCGCCGGTGAGGGGGGTCCCCTTCAGCGTGACGGTGTCGTACACGAAGGAGGGCACGCGCGAATCGGCGGCCAGCTGGGCCGTGCCGCCGAGGGCGGTGGCGACCGCCCGGGGCAGGAACGCCAGCACGTCGTAGGGGACCAGCAGGACGTGTTCCCACAGCGCCCGGTCCACGCCCTCGAAGCGGTGCGTCAACTCCGGAGTCGGTGGCGGGATCCAGCCCCACACGCTCTCGCCCCAGCCGTCTTCCACGCTCGCGAGGGATGGACCCGCAACGGGGCCCTCGCCCGCCGCCGCTGCCTCGATGCTCCCGCACGGCGCCGAAACCGCCATGGCGACGGTCAGCAGCGCACCGGCGACGACCGGCGGGGAATTCAGGTGCATGGACGGTTCGATCTCCCCGGTTGGCGGTGGGGCGCCTCGAGCTCACGGACACATTTTCGCTGGCAGACGGGAACCTCGCCATGTCACCGGACTAGAGTGACCTTGATTCGCTGACCGATCGATCCGCCGTATCCTGTAACGCGGAGGAGGACGTGATGAAGCGCTCGATGTCTGGTCTGGCGTCGCTGGCGCTGGTGGCGGCTGCCGCCGTGACGGCTGCCGCCGTGGCGGTCACGACCGCTGCCGACCCGCGCCCCGCCGAGGCGCACGCGGCCGCGCAGGCGGCCGCGCAGGCCGACACGCAGGTCGCCGCGCCGGCCGAGGAGCAGAACGCCGCGCCGGCCGAGGCGCCCACCCCCGCCGAGGAGGAGGCCGTGCCCTACAACCCACTGACCCCGGACGAGCAGCGCGTCATCCTGCACAAGGGCACCGAGCGCCCGTTCTCCGGCGAGTACGAGGAGAACTGGGAGCCGGGCACCTACATCTGCAAGCGCTGCAACGCTCCGCTCTACCGGTCGGACGCCAAGTTCGACGCGCGCTGCGGCTGGCCCAGCTTCGACGACGAGATCGACGGCGCCGTGCGCCGCGAGGTGGACGCCGACGGGCGGCGCACCGAGATCCTCTGCGCCGGCTGCGGGGCGCATCTGGGCCACGTCTTCACCGGCGAGGGCTTCACGAGCAAGGACACGCGCCACTGCGTGAACTCCATCTCGATGCGCTTCGTGCCGGAGGGCGAACAGCTGCCGGAGGTGATCGACGACCCCGGCAGGTGAGCCGACCGCCGGCGGCCCGGCGGGCGTGGCCGCGGCCCACACGAACGACCCTTGGCCCGGTTCATGATCGACCGTGGCGAGGAGTTGGCGAAACCCACGATCATGCATACTCTGTCGGCCGGTCCAGGTCCCGGCCCGTCCGCAGATCCGCGCCCGGGCCGCGGAGATTCCCGATCCAGGAGAGGCGAACCATGAACAGTGCGCAGATCCGACGTCGCGGGCCGCTGGTGGCCGCTGCCGTCGCCGTCTTGCTCTCCCTTCCCGTGCTCGCAGTCGGTCAGGAGCATCCTCAGGAGCATCCCCAGGAGCATCCTCGGGAGCATCCGAAGAGTGGGGAGACGGCGCCGGCGATGGATCAGGACGAGATGATGCAGGCCTACCTGGCTGCCGCCGAGCCCGGGCCCGAGCACGAGCTGCTGGCGAACGGTGCCGGCCGGTGGAAGGTGACTATCAAGGCCTGGATGGATCCGTCGGCGCCGCCCATGATCACCGAGGGCTCCGAGGAGGCCGAGATGATCCTCGGCGGACGGTACCTCGAGTCGAGCTTCCAGGGCCAGGCGATGACCGGGCCGTTCAAGGGCAAGGGTACGCTCGGCTACGACAACCTGAAGCAGAAGTACGTCGGCACCTGGTGCGACAGCATGGGCACCGGCATCATGACCTACGAGGGCGAGTACCATCCGGAGCGGAAGGAACTGGTCTGCCACGGCGACTTCATCGACGCCGCCACCGGCCAGGAGCAGACCGCCAGGCTGGTCACCCGCTTCGTCAGCGACGACGAGCATGTCTTCGAGATGTGGTCGCCGGGGCCCGACGGCGAGATGGTCAAGTGGATGGAGATGGAGTACGCACGGGTGAAGTGACCCGGCCGCCCCTGTCGAATCCGCAGCACTCCTGCCGAATCCGCAGCCAGGACCCGGGCTGCTGGAATGTAATCCCTTGACATGTCGACGATTGACTCCGGGCATGGATCCTGCCCTTGCTGGCGTCGGCTGACCGGCGTCGGCCGACCGGCGGCGGGTGACCGGCGGTGGCTGACCGGCATCGGCTGACTCGGCGTCGGCTGACCGGCGGCGGCTGACGGACGGCGGCATGCGCGGCGGGCGATGGCGTCCGGCAGCCACAGGCGTTCCCGGCGGGGAGCCGGTGGCGATCGGACAACCGGGAGTGTGCAGATGAAGAAGGTCGTGATCCCCGCGGTGCTGGTGGTGGCGGTGCTGGCCGTGCTGGGGGCGAGGTTCCTGGGTCGAAGTGCGACGGCCGAGTACCGTTTCGTCGAGATCACCCGCGGCGACGTGCGCAGCGTCGTCACCAGCACCGGCACCCTGCAGGCGATCACCACCGTCCAGGTGGGCACCCAGGTCTCGGGCAAGGTTTCGGAGATCCACGCCGACTTCAACGACCGCGTCACCCGGGGGCAACTCATCGCGCGCATCGATCCGGTCCTGCTGGAGCAGGCCGTGCGCGCCGCGGAGGCCGACCTGGCCCGCAACCGGGCCGAGCTGGCCCAGGCGCAGCGCGAGTTCGACCGCATCTCCCGGCTCTACGACCGCAAGGCGGCCACCGAGAGCGAGCACAACACCGCCCAGTACCGGCTCGACGTGGCGCGGGCGGCGCTGGTGTCGGCGGAAGTCAACCTCGAGCGGGCGCGGCAGAACCTCGGGTACAGCGAGATCCGGGCGCCGGTGGACGGCGTGGTCCTCGACCGTTCGGTGGACGAGGGCCAGACCGTCGCCGCCAGCCTCAGCGCCCCGCAGCTGTTCCTGATCGCAGAGGACCTTTCGAAGATGGAGATCCTCGCCGCGGTGGACGAGAGCGACATCGGCAAGATCCATGCGGGACAGCCGGTGGACTTCACCGTGCAGGCGTACCCCGACTCCACCTTCCACGGTACGGTGGACCAGGTGCGGCTGCAGTCCACGACCCAGGAGAACGTGGTGAACTACGTGGTCTCCATCGCCGTGGACAATCCCAGCGGACGGCTCCTGCCCGGCATGACCGCCACCGCCGAGTTCGTCATCGCCGAGGCGCGGGACGTCCTGCGCGTGCCCAACGCCGCGCTGCGCTTCCGGCCCACCGAGGCCATGCTCGCCGAGCTGCGGCGGACGCGGGAGGTGGCCGGGCACGACGGCGCCGCCGCTGGCGACAACCCGGGCGGCCCGGGCGGCCCCGGCAGTCTCGGCGGCGCCGACGGCCCAAGCGGCCCCGGCGGCCCGGCTGGACGTGGCGGCCCAAGCGGCCGCGACGGCCCCGGCGGCCGCGGTGGCGGCGCCGGCGACCGCACCATGCTCTGGATCCTCGACGACGACGGCAATCCGGCCGCGGTCTTCGCCCGCACCGGCCTCACCGACGGGCAGTACACCGAGCTGAAGGGGCCGCACGTCGAGGAGGGGCTGCAGGTGATCGCCGCCGTCGTGGCCTCGTCCTCCGCCACCGCCGCCAACCCCTTCCAGGGTCGCCAGGAAACCCGCCGCCGGGGTCCGCCCCCGGGCATGTGAGGCACCGTGTCATGACCACGCCGGCCGTCATCGAAGCGCGGGACCTCGCGAAGGTCTACCGCATGGGCAGCAACGAGGTGCGGGCACTGCAGGGCGTGTCGCTGCGGGTGGAGCCCGGCGAGATGGTCGCCGTCATGGGCGCGTCGGGCTCCGGCAAGTCCACGCTCATGAACATCCTCGGCTGTCTCGACCGGCCCACCGCCGGCAGCTACCTGCTCGACGGCACCCGGGTCGACCAGCTCGACCGCGACCGCCGCGCCGATATCCGCAACCGGAAGATCGGCTTCGTCTTTCAGACCTTCAACCTGCTGGCGCGCACCAGCGCCGTGGAGAACGTGGAACTGCCCCTGCTCTACGCCCGCGCCGGCGCGCTTCGAGACCCGCGGTCGGCGGCGGCGGCGGCGCTGCAGCGGGTGGGGCTCGCCGACCGGATGGAGCACGAGCCCAGCGAGCTGTCCGGCGGCCAGCAGCAGCGGGTGGCCATCGCGCGCGCGCTGGTCACGAGGCCGGCTCTCGTGCTGGCGGACGAGCCCACCGGCAACCTGGACACGCGCACATCGCTCGAGGTGATGTCCCTGTTCCAGGAACTCAACCGCGAGGGGGCCACCCTGGTGATGGTCACGCACGAGACCGACATCGCCGGCTATGCCCGGCGGGTGGTGGAACTGCGCGACGGGCGCCTCCTCCGTGACGAGCCGGTGGCGGACCGGCGCGACGCCGCCGCCGACCTCTCGCGGTTCGGCCACGCCGTGGAAGGGGGCGTCCGGTGAAGACGTCCAATCTCGTCCGCGTCGCACGTCGCAGCATCCTGAAGAACAAGATGCGCGCTCTGCTCACGATGCTCGGCATCGTCATCGGCGTGGGCGCGGTGATCCTGATGGTGGCGATCGGCCAGGGCGCCACCCGGCAGATCCAGGCCAAGGTCCAGAGCCTGGGCACCAACATGCTGGTCATCACCGCCGGCGCCGCCAGCACGGGCGGGGTGAGCCATGGCGCCCAGAGCTTCAACCGCCTCACCATCGACGACGCCGACCGCCTGCGCGAGCAGAGCTTCCTGCTGGCCGCGGTCTCGCCCGTGGTGGCCACCCGGGCCCGGATCGTGGGCAGCCAGGGCAACTGGCCGGCGTTCGTCTTCGGCGTGCACACCGACTACCAGCTCATCCGCGACTGGCAGATGGCGAGCGGCGTCTTCTTCAGCCAGAGCGACCTGAAGTCCATGCGCAAGGTCGTGGTCCTCGGCCAGACCGTCGCCACCGCCGTCTTCGGCGACCAGGACCCGGTGGGCCAGCAGGTGCGCATCCGCAGGGTGCCGTTCACGGTGGCCGGCGTGCTCGCGAGCAAGGGACAGACCGCCCAGGGTGACGACCAGGACGACGTGGTGCTCCTGCCGTACACGACGATGCAGACGCGGCTGGCGGGCCGCCAGTTCATCTTCCAGATCCTCGCCAGCACCTTCTCTCCCGACGAGATCGTCGCCGGACAGGAGGAGGTGCGTGCGATCATGCGCGATTCGCACGGCCTGGGCGGCAGCCAGGACGACGACTTCACGGTGCGCAACCAGGCCGACCTCGCCGCCACCGCGGCCGAGACCACCGAGGTCATGACGCTGCTGCTCTCGGCCATCGCCGGCATCTCGCTGCTGGTGGGGGGGATCGGCATCATGAACATCATGCTCGTCTCGGTCACCGAGCGGACGCGGGAGATCGGCATCCGCATGGCCCTCGGCGCGCGCTCCGGTGACATCCTGACCCAGTTCCTGGTGGAGAGCATGGTGCTGAGCCTCGCCGGGGGCCTGATCGGCGTGGTGCTCGGAATCGGCGGCGGTTTCCTGCTCGGTGCGTTCACCGGCTGGGCCATCGCCATCTCGCCGGCCACGGTGGTGCTGGCGCTGGTGTTCGCCGGGTCGGTGGGCGTGTTCTTCGGCTTCTATCCGGCCCGGCGCGCTGCCGCGCTCGACCCCATCGACGCACTCCGGTACGAGTGACGCAGAGAGGAAACGGACATGCGTGCCGTCTCGAGCTCCCGCACGGCGGACAGGCAGCGCCGACTCACCTTCGCGGCGGCGAGCCTGCTGGCGCTCGCTCTGGTCCTGCCGGGCAGCGGCGCCCTGGCGGCCCCCCGCGTGCTGACATTCGATGAGGCGGTGCAGATCGCCCTCGACCAGAATCTCTCCCTGCTGCTGGCGGACAACCAGCGCGATCTGGACGCGGCCGCCGTCACCGCCGCTCGCGGCCGGTTCCTGCCGGATCTGCGCCTC
>JAWOID010000148.1:0-23070 GCA_046484865.1 Candidatus Krumholzibacteriia bacterium | reverse complement strand
GCTGGCGGCCGCCTACGGCGAGGCGCACAGAAGAACACGGCGAAGCCCATGAAGATGATCCCGCTCACACCCGTGACGGGCAGCGCCGAACGCGCTCGCACGAGGCCGGGCCGGTGCCGCTCGCCCTGAGCGTCGACGATCAGGACGCGCTCGCCGGGCGTCCAGCTCTCGCACAGGAAGCGCAGCTGATCGGGATCCCCGGCGGGATACTGCTCCACGTAGACGGGATACGTGAGCCGAGCCGAGGGGAAATCAGGCGGCAGGGCCGCGAGCTGCCACTGCTCGCGAAAACCCATCAGGGCCACCAGGAAGCCCAGCCCGCAGCACGGATAGAGCAGACGACGACCCAGGAAATCCAAGAGCGCATCCCCTGGTTTCGCAGCGCGGGTGCGCGGCATGGTCGTGGGCACCGCTCTCCGTGACGCCGCTCGCGCCGGAAGAGTGGCTTCGATCATAGCCGACCGCCCGCGTGGTGACAACCGGGCGCAGTTTCCTCGTGCTCCCCTGACCCGATCTCAGCGGCGCCGGCGCAGCACCGCGCGCGCGGCGTGGTAGCCGCACATGCCGTGGACGCCGCCGCCGGGCGGAGTGGACGAGGAACAGATGAAGATGTCGTGCGCGGGCGTGGTGTACGGGTTCAGCCGAACCGCCGGACGGGCGAAGAGCTGGGCGAGGTCCTGCACGCCGCCGTTGATGTCGCCGCCCACGTAGTTCGCGTTGTAGCCCTGCATTCCGCGGGCGGTCAGCGTGTGGCGCGCCAGGACGCAATCGCGGAACCCGGGCGCGAAGCGCTCGATCTGTCGCTCCACGGCCGTGGTGAGGTCCGCCTCGCTGCCGTGGGGCACGTGACAGTACGCCCACAGCGTGTGGTGGCCCACCGGCGCGCGGGTGGGGTCGACGAGGCTCTGCTGCGCGACGAGCACGTAGGGCGAGTCCGGGATGCGACCGCGCCAGACGTCGCTCTCGGCCGCGGCGATCTCCTCGAGGCTTCCCCCCAGGTGCACCGTTCCGGCCCGGCCGCAGGCAGCCGCCCGCCACGGAACCGGTTCGCTCAGCGCCCAGTCCAGCTTGAAGACGCCGCTGCCGTATCGGTAGCGTGACAGCGCCCGCAGGTAACGGTCCGGCAGTCGCCGTCCGGCCACGGCCGCGATCTGCCGCGGCGTCAGGTCCAGCAGCACGGCGCGCGCCGGCGGCAGCGCATCCAGGGAGCGCACCTCGCGACCGGTCTCCACCCGGCCGCCGAGGGTCGCCAGGTATGCGGTCATGGCGTCGGCGATCGCCTGCGAACCCCCGCGCGGCAGCGGCCAGCCGACGGCATGGCCGGCGGCGCCGAGCACCAGGCCGAATGCGGCGGATGGGCGCCGGTCCAGCGGCATCATCGCGTGGGCTGCCATGCCCGCGAACAGCGCCCGTGCCCGCGGCTCTGCGAGCCGGCTCTCGGCCAGGCCGCGCGCCGCGCCCAGCGCGCGCCAGCCGAAGCGGGCCAGCAGCCAGGGATGTCGTGGCCACTGCAGAGGCGCCAGGGTGTCCACGACGAGCTCGTCCCAGCGCTCGACGAACGGCCGGAAGAGGCGCTGCCAGGCTCGCCCGTCGCCGCCGATGGAGGCCGCGGTGGCGGTGAACGACCGGGCCAGGACGGCCGCGGTCCCGTCGTCGAGAGGATGGGCCAGCGGCAGTTCCGGCTGGAGCCACGCGAGTCCGTGGGCCTCGAGCGGCAGTTTCCGGAGGAATGCGGACGAGACCGCCAGCGGATGGACGGCGGAGCAGACGTCGTGCCGGAAGCCCGGCAGGGTCAGCGCTGCCGTCCGCGTGCCGCCGCCGACCGTGGCCGCCGCCTCCAGCACCGTCACCGACCAGCCCGCCCGTGCCAGTTCGATGGCCGCTGCCAGCCCGTTGGGCCCCGACCCCACCACGATCGCGTCGCGCGGAGGCACGTTCCCCCTTCCCTTCAGTTCGGCGGCAGCCGAACGCTCGCGCTGCGGCCGCAGCGCCCGGCTCGGCTAGCGGCCGGGCTCATCATGCGTCGCCGGTCCCGCGTTCCGGTTGGAGCAGTTCCAGCCGCGGGTACGCGGCGCTCAAACGGCCCTGGTACTCGGGGAGAGCGAAGTCGCGCGCCAGCGCGCGGACCAGTTCGGTGGCCTGGTGGCGTCGCTCCCGGGCGCCCACGAGGTAGCGCACGGTCACGTTCATCCACGAGTCGGCCTGCGAGAGGTACACCTGCGGTCCGGAACCGACCTCGTGCGCCAGACCACGCGCGTCGAGCAACTGCCGGTAGGCGAGGATGGGGCCGCGCATGGCCTCCCCGAGAAGCGCGCCGGCCGTGCGTCGCGCCACCTCGAGGGCGAGGTTCAGATCACTCTCGTTGGTCACCCCCACCGTGACCTCGTCCCAGACGTAGGGGAAGTCGCGGGTGTAGTTCACGACGTTCGACCGCAGCACCTCGTAGTTGGGGAAGGTGATCAGCGCGCCGGTGGGCTGCGCCGCCTGCACCGCCTTGCCCGGTCCACCCGCTTCCCAGACGGTGGTGGTGAGCACATCGATCCGGTAGACGTCGCCGAAGACGTCGCCGACGGCGATGCGGTCGCCCACGTGGTAATAGCCCTTGAACGAGTTCAGGAGCCAGCCGGTGAAGCTCTCGATCGGCGTCTGGAGCGCCCACGAGAGCGCGAGCCCCATGAGGCCCACCGAGCCCACCAGCGCCCGCGCGTCGCCGGCCAGGATGCTGAGGGTCGCGCCCAGCGTCACGATCCAGATCGCCACCGTGCCGAGGGCGGCTGCGCCCTTCCCGCGATCCCAGGAGCGGGCCGCCCGTCGCAGCAGAGCGGCCGCACCCCTGGCGAAGAGACCGCCGAGCAGCAGGACGACCAGGGCGATCGCGAGCTTGGGCAGGAAGCCGTAGAGACCGACGGCGAGCCCCCGGAGCGTTCGTTTCGCCTGGCTCATGGCGACGTCGGCGGCCTCGCCGAACCCCAGGGAGTCGGCCGGGGCGGCGACGGTGTCCGCGGCGCCGGTCTCCGCCGCGGCGGGGTTCGCCACCGGGGCCCCTTCATCCTGACCGGTGGTGGGCGCATCCCAGAGCAGCAGCAGCAGGGCGGTGATCCCGATCACCAGCACCGACCCCTGCCGGAATCGGCGCAGACGCGCCGTCGCCGACGCTTGGAGCTGGCGCGCCGACGCGTGGCGATGGCTCCTGGCCGGCGCCCGCGGCCGAACGCGGACTCGCACGCGGCGCGCAGGACTGCCCCGAGTTCGCAAGCGGTCGTTCTCGCGGTCTGGAGACACGCGAGCGCCGAGCCCGGACGGCTGCCGGTGGAGCGTGCCATGTTGCCGGGTGCCGTCCGGCACGGGTCGCCTCCCCCCGATCCGCGGCGGACGGCGCCTCGACCAGCGCTGGCCCGCGGCGGCGGTCTCGAAAACATCTGTGGGCAAGCTAATACGACCAGGCGATGGCCGCTGCGACGGCGAACGCCGACCGCGACCCGGGCGAGACCGATCGGGTCTCCCGGTCCCCAGGCCCCGGGCGTCCCGCCGCAGCGGTCAGGAGACCTCCGACCGCGAATTGGCGACCGCCACCAGCGCTCCGTGGTGCCGCGCCCCATATGTCCTGGAGCCGTCCGGGGCTTTGCTGTGAACAGGTCGCCCAGAGCGGCGCAGCGAGAACGCGTCGAGCGGGCCGGAATCCGCGGCGCGCACGGCGTGTCTTTCGCGCGCTCCGGCCCGAGTGAACCTCCTTCCGAAAGGCGGTCGACCCATGAGAAAGCGCATGAGCCTCGTTTTGCTGGTCGTCCTGACGGCGGCGTTGCTCGCGTTGCCGGCCGTGGCGCAGGACCGGCAGCAAGATCAGCGGACCGATCACTGGAGCGACATCACCTACGACCGGTCCTGGTACGACGACGACACCGCCATGTGGTACGACGACGACGACGCCATGTGGTACGACGACGACACCGCCATGTGGTACGACGACTACAGCACCTCCTGGTACGAATGGGATCACGGCCGATACGACGACGGCTTCTACGACGAGTGGGGCTACGACTACGGTATGCGCGACGATCGCTACGGCGCCTACGACGACTACGGCACGCGCAGCGACTGGCGCAGCGACTGGCGCAGCGACCGTCACGGCACCTACGACGACGACCTGCGCGACGATCGTTACGGTATCTATGGCGACGACTCCGGCTACGGCGACGACAGCTTCGGTATGCCCGGGCGCCGGCAGCCGAGCCAGCGGCAGAGCATGCGGGACATGCGCCGCGAGCACATGCAGGACATGCCCCGGCAGGACATGCCCCGGCAGGACATGCGCCAGCGGCGGGACCAGTGGATGAGCTACGACCGCGGCGACATGAGGCGCGGGGACACGATGGACATGATGGATCAGCGCGACCCGCGCTTCGGGGATCGGCGGCAGACCCGCAGCAAACAGCTCCAGGGCGAGATCGTCGGCATCGAGAAGGTCCAGTCGCGTCGGGGCCGACCCGAGTCCGTGGTGATGAAGGTGCGCACTCGGGACGGGCAGACGCGCAAGCTGGTCCTCGGCGACGTCCAGCACGTGCGGAGCGAGATGCCGGCGCTGCGCAAGAACGAGCGTGTGACGATCCTCGGGAACGAGGTCGAGCGCGACGGTCAGACGTACTTCAAGGCCAATCGCGTGCGCTCCGCCGCCGGCGATTACGACCTGCCGCAGTACTCCTTCGACCGGAGGATCAGCGGGGAACTGGTCGACGTGCGCTCCGTCCGGACCGGGCCGCGGGGCGACCTCAGGGCCGTCGTCGGCACGTTGAGGACGGATGAGGGTCGGACGGTCGACGTGCTCCTCGGTTCGCCTCGGGACCTGCAGGCGCGAGGAACTCGCGTGCGGCCGGGCAACCGGGTGCTGGTGACCGGTTACGAGCGCAACATCGCGGGCGACCGCATGTTCAACGCGCAGGAATTGCAGGTGCTGGACCAGCGAGGAAGGCCGACGACCTACGGCTGGCAGGACCAGCAGCGCTCGCGGCAGCATCGAGACGACTGGCAGCAGAGCGACTGGCGGCAGCAGAACCAGCAGCAGCGGGACGACTGGCGGAACCAGAATCGGCAGCCGCGGGACTGGTAGGTCCGAGTTGCGAGCGTCGCGCGACGAGTTCCGCGCGTGCACGGCCGCGTGCACGTCATCGCGAGTTCGCGACATCGCGAGCCTGAAGCCGGGGGATGGCGTCGTCGAGACAGCCATCCCCCGTACGTGGTCGCCCGCTGGTCGGCCGGAGCCGGTCGCGAGCGTAGCGCCGCCCGGGAGGCCTGATGGACGCGGGTGAACCTGGCACGGCCGCTGTCGATCCTGCCGACTTTCACGCCCTCACGGCGGCTGAGGTCCTGGAGCGCCTGCAGGTGGACCCCGAGCGCGGCCTGGATCGAGCCGAGGTGGACCGCCGCCGTCGCGAGCATGGTCTGAACGCGCTGCGCGAGGCCGAAACCCGCAGCGTGGCCTCCATCCTGATCGAGCAGTTCAAGAGCGTGGTCATCATCATCCTGCTCGTGGCCGGCGTCCTCGCGCTGGTGATGGGCGAGATCCCCGAGGCCGCGGCCATCGCCGCGGTGCTGGCGGTGAACGCCGCCATCGGCTTCTTCAGCGAGTGGAAGGCCGAGCGCTCGATGCAGTCCCTGCGGGTACTCGAGCAGCCCACGGTGCGGGTGCGGCGCGAGGGCGAGGTTCGCGAGGTGGCCGCCGACGAACTGGTGCCTGGCGATCTCGTGGAGATCGCCGGCGGGGAACTGGTGCCCGCGGATCTGCGGCTGGTGGACGTGGAGCGCCTGCGCGTGAACGAGGCGGCTCTCACCGGAGAGTCGGTGCCGGCACCGAAGACGGTGGATCCGGTGGAGGCCGACGCTCCCGTGGCAGACCGCTGCAACCTGCTCTTCCGGGGCACCAGCGTGACCGATGGCGAGGCCGTCGCGGTGGTCGTACGCACCGGGATGCAGACGGAACTCGGCCGGATCTCCGAGCTCGCGGCAACGGCCGGCGGGGCGACGGCACCCCTGCAGCAGCGCCTGGATCGCCTGGGAAGTCGGCTGGCGTGGATCGTCCTCGGCGTGGCCGTCGGCGTGGCCGCCGCCGGTCTGCTCGCCGGACGGGATACCCGGATCATGCTGGAGACGGCCATCGCTCTGGGCGTGGCCGCCATTCCCGAGGGTCTGCCCATCGTGGCCACCATCGCCCTGGCGCGCGGCATGTGGCACATGGCGCGGCGCAACGCGGTGGTGAACCGGCTCACGGCCGTCGAGACCCTGGGCGCCACCTCCGTCATCTTCACCGACAAGACCGGCACTCTCACCGAGAACCGCATGATCCTGCGCCGGATCGTCACGCCGACGGGCGACCACGACCTGGGCGATGCGGCGGCACCGCCGGCACCGGACCGGGACGGAGCCCCCCCCGACGGTCGTCGCGATCCGGCCGGCCACCCCGACGGCGCAGGTCACCGCCGCGACGCCGGCCACCCCGACCACGACGCCGGTGCGGACGGCGGCATTCCCGACGATCCGCTGGTCCGCCGGATCATCGAGGTGGGAGTCCTCTGCAACGGTGCCTCGCTGGGCGACGATCCGGACGCCGAGGAGGACGACCAGGGAGATCCCACCGAGCTGGCGTTCCTCTATGGCGGCCTGGCCGCGGGCCTGCAGCGCACCGAAATGCTGCACGACCGGCCCCAGGAGCGGGTGGCGGAGTTCGACCCCGACGTGATGATGATGGCCACGTTCCACCGCATCTCCGACACCGGCCGGGAGGGCGCCGGCGAGACCGACGCAGCCGCCGGGCCGTTCACTGTGGCCGTGAAGGGGGCACCCGACCGGGTGCTGGAGGCCTGCACGCGCGTTGCCGGCGCCGACGGCGATGCGGACTTCACCGACGACGACCGCCGCCACTGGTCCGGGCGCCAGCAGGAGCTGGCCGGGGAGGGCTTGCGCATGCTCGCGCTGGCCGACAAGCAGGTGTCCGGAGCGGACGCCGAGCCCTACACCGAGCTGCGCTTCCTCGGGCTCGCGGGCCTGCTCGACCCCGCCCGCGGCGACGTGCGCGAGGCGATCGACCGCTGCCAGGAGGCCGGCATCCGCGTCATCATGCTCACCGGCGACCAGCCAGCGACCGCCGCCGCCATCGGCGAGCACACGGGGCTGCCCGAGGAGGACGGGGTACTCACGGTCTTGCATGCCCGCGATCTCGGAGACCTCGCCGACGTCTCCGACGAGCGCCGCCGGGAGATCCTCGCGGCCAACGTCTTCGCCCGGGTGAGCCCCGAGCAGAAGCTGCAGATCCTGAGCATCTACCAGGACGACGGCCGAACCGTGGCCATGACCGGCGACGGCGTGAACGACGCCCCCGCGCTGAAGAAGGCCGACATCGGCATCGCCATGGGTCGGCGCGGCACGGACGCGGCCCGTCAGGTGTCCGACATGGTGCTGCGGGACGATGCCTTCAGCTCCATCGTGGCGGCGGTGCAGCAGGGGCGGATCATCTTCGCCAACATCCGCCGCTCGGTGATGTTCATGCTCTGCACGAACGTGGCGGAGATCCTCGCCATCACCGCCGCCACCCTGGCGCAGGCGCCCCTGCCGCTGCTGCCGCTGCAGATCCTGTACCTCAACGTGGTGACCGACGTCTTCCCTGCGCTGGCGCTCGGCCTCGGCGAAGGCGACCCACGCATCATGCAGGAACCGCCGCGTCCCCGCGCCGAGCCCGTGCTCACGCGGCGACACTGGCTGGCGGTGCTGATCTGGGCCGTGGTCGTGGGTGGGACCATGCTGGGCGCGCTCGCCATCGCGCTGGCGGTCCTCGGCCTCGACCAGCGCGCGGCGGTGACCATCTCGTTCCTCACCCTGGCGTTTTCCAAGCTGTGGTTCCCCTTGAACCTCCGCGAACGGCGCACCTCGCTGCTCGACAACGACATCGTGCGCAATCCGTGGATCTGGGGCGCCATCGCGCTGTGCATCGTGCTGCTGCTCGCGGCCGTCTACGTGCCGTTCCTCGCGGCCGTGCTGCGGACCACGCCGCCGACCTCCGCCGGATGGGGCGTGATCCTGGGCATGAGTCTGGTCCCCGTGGCGGGCGGGCAGATCTACCTGGGACTGGCGGGACGACGGGAGGCCCGCCGTCGGACGTGATCACGTCCGGCCGCGGCCGGGCATGCTGCGGATCAACCGCCGCCGTGTCGCTGGGCCGAAGCGTGGTCGAGCACTCCGATGCGGTGCCGGTATACGAGTTCGCCGCCGGACCAGCCGCTGAAGACCAGGATGCCCAGCGTGGCGAACGAGAGGATCACGCCGACGGCGCCCGCGGTCTCGGCCCGCGGTCCGTCCCGCACCAGCAGGTTCGCCAGCGTGACCGCCACGGCCAGCACGTTGCCGAGCATGTGGAACCAGCCGTGGCGATGTTCGCGCACCGCACGGATGCCGACGAAATCCATCAGCCCTACGCCGGCAGCGACCACCGCCGTCACCCCGCCCACGAGCAGCAGCCACCAGCTCGCCTGCGCCCAGAAGGGGTCGCGGGAGACGAGGAAGACCACGTCCGAGAAGGGCACCATGGTCAGCAGCCCGAGAGGCAAGGGGATGAGCATGGGATGGATGGGGTGGCCGGCGATGGCCGCGCGCGAGGGTATTCCCGCCTGCGCGAAGGTCCGGCCCCCGTGTCCGGTCTGCTCGTGAGCCGACTGCTCTTGCGCCATGAACGACCTCCTGAGGTTCCCCGGATCCCGGTTCATGTCGTCGCCGGCGCGCTCACCGCCGGGGACGGACCGGCCCGGTGGCTGGTGACGGCCCCAGGGCAACATATCGCCGACCGGCGGGCTACGCACCTGACGCAGATGAACAGGAGCGAGGGTGGTCCCGGCGACATTCAGCGGCGCAAACGTGCGACCAGTTCCCGCTTCAGACGCCAGAGACGGTCGGTGATCGAGACGTGATAGGTATGGGGATTCACGAGCCGGCGCACGCCGGGATCGAGCCGCTCCAGGTCCAGGCGCACCCGTTCGCGCAGGGCGGTCATGTCCGGCAGGTCGGCCACGCGGCGCCCATCGCGCAGCACGTCCTCGAGCAGCGGCTCCGCCGACGCCACCTCCGCGGCCGCCAGCGACCGCCCCACGCCTTCCACGCCCGCGTGGTGCAGCACCAGGGGATCGGCCGCCAGCGGGTGCTCGCCGGCGGCTGTCAGCACGTCGGCGGTGGCCTTCCCGCGTCGATCGTACAGCCGCCAGACGTCCTTCTCGCCCGGGTTCAGCACCTTGGCCGGGTTCTCGGAGATCTTGAGCGCGGGTGACCAGCGGGCTCCCTCGCGGACAGCGACCAGCTTGTAGACGCCGTCGAGCGCCGCGTGTCCCTCGGAGACGATCAGCCGCGTACCGATGCCGTAGACCAGCCGCTCGAGCAGCGGACCGGGATCCTCGCCCGCCGCCGCGCACTCCTCGCGGATCTGCCCGAGGATCTGCACCAGCGTGGGCTCGTCGAGCTGGTTGGAGAGGACGATGGCGACGTCGGTGAAGCCCGCCGCGTCGAGCTGGCGCGCCGCCTGCCGGCCGAGGTACGCCAGATCGCCGCTGTCGAGGCGGATGCCGAGCGGCCGGTGGCCGCGCCGGCGCAACTCCTCGAAGACGCGGATGGCGTTGGGGACCCCGCTCTGCAGCGTGTTCACCGTGTCCACCAGCAGCACGCAATCGTCCGGGTAGAGCTCCGCGAAGGCCCGGAAGGCATCCAGCTCGCTCATCCCCAGCCCCAGGAACACCTGCACCAGGCTGTGGGCATGGGTGCCCTGGGGCGGCAGTCCCAGCTCGTGGCTGATCCCCACGTTCGAAGTGAAATCGGCGCCTCCGATGAGGGCGGCCCGTGCGCCGGCGTTCACGCCGATGCCATGCCCGCGCCGCATCCCGAACTCCAGCAGGGTGCGTCCGCCGCCCGCTTCCTTCATGCGCGCGGCGCGCGTGGCGATCAGGATCTGGTAGTTGAGGATGGCGAGCAGCGGCGACTCGAGGATCTGCGCCAGCGGCAGGGGCGCCTGCACGGTCGTGAGCGGGACGCCCGGGTGCACGACGCGTCCCTCGGGTATGGCTCGCATGCTCACCGCGGCGAAATCGCCGTGCTCGCGCAGCCAGGACAGGAAGTCGTCGGCGAACAGCGGCGCCCCCGTCCGCCCGCGCTGGCCGCGCAGGGCCGCGATCTCGGCGTCTCCGCAGCGGACGCTCTCCATCCAGTCCAGCAGCCAGGCGAGCCCGGCGTTCACGCAGTAGCCGGCCTGGTGACTCCCGTAGTCGGGATAGCTGCGGAAGAAGTGCTCGAACAGAGCCGGCCGGTCCTGCCAGCCCATGCGGAAGTAGAGCTGCGCCATGGTGAGCTGGTACTGGTCGGTGAACAGGAATCCCTCGCTGAGGGGGCGGCCGGATCGCATCATCCGCGAAACCTCCTGCAGGCCAATCCTGTCTGGCCACATCCAGCGGCACCGTCTAAGCTGTCGGTGCCCCGTGGCATCGTAAGTCAGCATGCGCGATATCGAAAGCGGGAGGTCGGGCAGTGGCGGTTCCCCAGCACGACCTGCAGCCGGGCGATGCGGTCCTCGTCCTGGATACGCAGGTGGATTTCTGTCCCGGCGGCGCACTGCCGGTTGCGGAGGGCGACCAGGTGGTCCCGGTGCTCAACCGCTGGCTGGCGGCGGCCCGGGAGCGCGGAGTGCCGGTGTACGCGGCGCGCGACTGGCATCCACCGCAGCACCAGAGCTTCCGTGAACGGGGCGGCGAGTGGCCGCCGCACTGCCTCCAGGAGTCTCCTGGAGCGGCCTACCATCCCGACCTCGAACTGCCGCCCGACACGGTGCCCGTCATCAAGGGCGTCCGCCTCGACCAGGACCAGTACTCGGCCTTCGATCAGACGGGCCTGGGCGCCCGTCTGCGCCAGGACGGCGTGCGGCGGCTGTGGGTGGGAGGCCTGACCCAGGACGTCTGCGTGCGCGCGTCGGTGCTCGATGCGCTGCGGCTCGGCTTCACCGTCATGCTGCTCGCGGACGCCACGCGGCCGGTGGACCCGGAGAACGGGCGCCGCGCCATCGAGGAGATGCGCGAGGCCGGTGCGATCGTCACGCAAACGGAGAGCGCCGCCTCGGCCTAGTCCGGGCCGCCAACCGGGAGACCGCATGGAGTCCTTGCCGCCGCTGCCCGGCCAGCGCCGGGTCCGCGCCGAGTTCCCTGCTCTCGCCGCGGATCTCGTCTTCATGGAGAACGCCGGCGGATCGCAGGTGCCCGCCTGCGTGGCCGACGCCGTGCACCGATACCTCCGCGAGACGTACGTCCAGGTCGGCGCCGGCTACCCGCTTTCGGACATCTGCACGACCACCGTGGCCGATGCCCACGCCTTCGCCCGTGCGTTCCTGAACGCGCGCCGGGGCGAGGCCATCCTGGGCCCCTCCACCACGGCGTTGCTGGGCATGCTCGCCGACTGCTACGCCCGGGTGCTGCCCGCCGGCGCCGAGATCATCCTGGCCGAGAACGGTCACGAGGCGAACCTCGGCTGCTGGGACCGTCTGCAAGACCGAGGCGTCGTGGTGCGCTGGTGGCGCGTGGACCCGGAGACCGCCACCTGCACGATGGACGGCCTGGCCGACCTGCTCTCCGAGCGCACGGCCCTGGTGGCGTTGCCCCATGTCTCGAACCTCGTCGGCGAGGTGGCCGATCTCGGAGCCGTCGTACGGGCCGCCCACGCGGTCGGAGCACGCGTCGTGGCCGACGGCGTGGCCTACGCACCCCACCACGCGCCGGACGTCGACGCCTGGGACGTGGACTGGTACGCCTACTCCGCCTACAAGGTCTACGGCCCCCACCTGGCCGTGCTCTACGGCCGGGACGACGCTCTCGCCGAGCTCCCGGGGCCGAACCACTTCTTCGTCACCCGAGACGAGGGCGCCTACTACTTCGAACCCGGCGGTCCGAGCCACGAGGCCTGCGCGGGGCTGCTGGCGCTGGGCGACTACCTGGCGCTGGTCGCCGGCGTCGAAGCGGCCCGCGGGCGCGAGCGGGAGACGGTGGTGGCCGCCTTCGACCGGTTCCCCGGCTGGGAACGGCCGCTGCTCGAGCGGCTGCTCGATCGTCTCGCGCACGAGCCCGCCGTGCGCGTCATCGGCAGCCCGTCGGCCGGGGCCGATCGGGTGGGCACCGTGAGCTTCGTGCACGAGCGGCTCGCCTCCCGCGCGATCGCGGCGTCGCTGCAACAGAGCGGCATCGCGGTGCGCAACGGCAACATGTACGCCTGGCGACTCTGTCGTGCGCTCGGACTCGATCCGGCGGACGGCGTGGTGCGGGTGAGCTTCGTTCATTACAACACCGTCGAGGACATGGAGCGCGTCGTGAATGCTCTTGATCACGTCCTCTGACCACCGGACGTGCCGGGGAAGAGGCGTCCGGCACGGAGAGGTCATGGCCGACCCGGGCTTCGAGCTCCTCTACGAGAACGGACCCTGCCTGGTGCTCGGCAAGCCGCCGGGCCTGCTCACCCAGGCGCCCCCGGGCGTCGACAGCCTCGAAGCCCGTCTGCACGCCTTCCTGATCCGTCGAGCCGGCGGTGTCGCCCGGTCCGGCGGTGCCGCCCCGGACGCCGTGAAGATGGTTCACCGCCTCGACCGGCCGGCGTCGGGCGCCCTGCTGGTGGGTCTGAGCCGCAAGGCCGTGCGCAAGCTCGCCCGTCAGTTCGAGAAGCGTTACGTCGAGAAACGCTACTGGGTCTGCGTGGCGGGGCTCCCCGAGCCGCCGGACGGCTCCTGGGAGGACCACGTGCGCAAGATCCCGGGCGAGCCCCGGGCAGAGGTCGTCGCCGCCGACCGTCCAGACGCCCGCCGCGCGGTCCTGCACTACCGGACGCTGCGGTCGCTCGCCCTGCCCGCCGGCGCGGCGTCCTGGCTGGAGGTCACGCTCGAGACCGGCCGCACCCACCAGATTCGCGTGCAGGCCGCCGGGCGGGGCCACGCCGTGCTCGGCGACAGCCAGTACGGCTCCACCCACCCCTTCGGCGAGCAACACGCGGACGAGCGGCTCCGCGCCATCGCCCTGCATGCCCGGCTGCTCGGATTCCGCGATCCCACGACCGAGCGCGATCAGACCGTCACAGCCGCGCCGCCGGCCGCGTGGGCTGCGTTCGGACCGCTGCCGTGATGGTCGTGCGAGGCGACGGGAGAGCTCGTTCTCGTCTTCAGAGACAGGGGCCGGCGTGCTAGCCTGTCTCCTGCATCGCTCGGCAGCCGGCGTGCTAGACTGCCTCCTGCAACCCTCGGCAGCCGGCCTGCGTCTTCTGGCCTGGCATCGCAACGACCACCTTCAGGGAGGGATACCATGGCCGCCGCCAGCTTCGGTCGCCAGCTCCTGCGCTCGCTCGCGCTCACGGTCCTGACCATCGTCATCATCGCCGGTCTCGCCGGCGGCGTGGCCGCCCTGGTCAGCGGTCGCGGTCCGGATATCGAGAAGCGATCCTGGCTGGTCGTGGATCTCTACGGCTCGGTCTCCGAGTACGACCCGCCAGGCGGCGTGGTCGGTCAGGTGATGGGCCGTGACGGTCTCGCGTTGCAGACCATCCTCGACGCCCTCGGCAAGGCCGCTCGTGACGAGCGCATCGACGGCGTGATCTGGCGACTGTCCGCCTCGCACGATGCCGGCTGGGCCAAGCTCCAGGAGATGCGGGCCGCTACCGCGGCCGTGCGCGCCGCGGGCAAGCCGGTCCTCGCCTGGGGCGACACCTACAATCTGCGCACCTGCTACCTGGCTGCCGCCTGCGATTCCGTGTTCGCTCCCCCGTCGGCCTACGTCGAGGTGCGGGGCATGGCCGCCGAGAGCATGCACCTGCGCGCGGCGCTGGCCAAGCTGGGCGTGGTTCCTCACTTATCCAAGATCAAGGATTACAAGGCCGCGGCGGAGATGATCCTGGAGACGGAGATGAGCGAGACCGCGCGCGAGAACCGGACCTGGCTCATGCAGGGGATCTGGGACGAGGTCGTCCCCACGCTCGCTGCCGAACGGAACCTCACCGAGGCGGACCTGGTAGCGCTCATGGAACGTGCCTCGCTGCAGCCAGGCGAGGCCGCCGCGGCGGGTCTGCTGGACGGCGTGCTCTACTGGCAGGACCTCGAGCGGCGGCTGAAGGGCGCCGACGACCCGGCCCTGCGCACGGTCGATCTGGCCGTCTACCGCAAGGTGAAGTGGAGTTCGGTCGCGCCGAAAGGCAAGTCCGTGGTGGCGGTGGTGCATGCCCAGGGCATGATCGGCGGACGGAACAACCGGGTGGATCCGTTGCTCGGCGTGATGATGGGACACGAATCGGTGGTGGCGGATCTGCGGCGGGCTCGGCTCGACGAGGACGTGGAGGCGGTGGTCTTCCGCGTCGATTCCGGCGGCGGCGAGGCGCTGGCCAGCGACCTGATCGCCCATGAGGTTTCGCTGCTCGCCGAGGTCAAACCGGTGGTGGTGTCGATGGTGGACGTGGCCGCCTCGGGAGGCTACATGATCGCCTACAAGGGCACCCGGGTGATGGCCTCGCCGCTCACGGTGACCGGATCCATCGGATCGATCAGCGGCTTCTTCAACCTGCGCGGCCTGTACGACCGGCTGGGCATCACCAAGGACCACGTGACCCTCGGCCCGATGGCGCTCTACGGCGGCGACTACCGCGATCCCACCCCCGAGGAGTGGCAGCGTTACGAGGAATCGCACTGGCAGGGCTTCAATGAGTGGCTCGCAGATGTCGCCAGCCGTCGCGGGATGGAGTTCGCCCAGGCCGAGAAGCTGGCCCACGGACGCGTGTGGACCGGCAAGCAGGCCGCCGGCAACGGTCTGGTGGACGAACTCGGCACCTTCCAGGACGCGGTGCGGCTGGCCGCCGAGCTGGCGGAGATCCCGGAGGATCGCCCTCTTCGGCTGGTGCACCTGCCCGAGCAGCGGTCCTTGCTGCAGTCGATGCTGAACAAGGATGAAGCCGACGCTCCGGTGGCGGCGGCGCTCCGCTGGGGATTCTATCGCCAGCTGCGGCAGGAGACGCGGCTGACGCTGGACGCGCTGCGTGCCCGGGCGGCGGCGGCGCAGTACTAGTTCGATCGCCGGCACGACCGGCCGGTCATGAGCGGCCGTCTCGAGGCGCCGCGCCCGCCGGTCGCCGCGCCTGCCGGTCGCCGCGCGGCGCCCGCGTTCACCGGCGTCCGCCTCCGGAGACGAGGACGCCGGGCCGCTCGGCCGCCTCCGGCTCGTCTCCGCCGGTGGGTGCCGGCTCCTGTGGCGGCGTGACCATCGCCGCCACCTCCGCGGCGTCCTCGGGGCGGCGGCCCCACCGGGCGGCCGCCGACGCCACCAGCCAGCTCGCGAGGATCACGAAGGTCGGATTGCTCAGGTGCTCCTCGAACATGAAGAGCCCGAGCAGGTGCACCGCCAGCAGGCCCGCCAGGAATCCGGCGCTGCGCGCGCCTTGCAGCAGCCGCAGCACGTGGTAGAGCAACGCCGCCAGCACGACGAGCGCCAGCAGCCCGCCGAAGAAGAGACTCGCCTGCAGCAGCGCGTTGTGGGTGGCCTCGATCGTCGAGGCCTCCACCATCTCCTCTTTGCCGCGCTGCACGCCCAGGCCGAACGGGTGGCTCGCCGAGAGCTCCAGCGCAAGTCGATTGCTCTCGACGCGCTCGCCGGCATTCGCCTCGATCGCCAGCAGATCGCCCCAGCGTACGGCCCCTCCCGGCGGGCCCATCACGGCGAGGAACAAGATCCCCACCGCCAGCAGCAGCGTGACGAACGCCGCAGCGCGCGTCACCTCCCGGGCCAGCAGGATCGCGAGGCCCAGGGTGACGAACGCCACCACCAGCGGCGACCGCGTGGACGTGAGATGCAGGGCCACGAACATCAGCAGCAGACCCAGCGCCGGCACCCACAGCCGGACCTCGCGGCGGAAGTAGAGGTAGAGGCTGACCGGTACGAGCAGGCTGATCACGGCCGAGCTGGCGTTATGATGGCCGTGCAACCCCGGAATCCGCACCTGGTGGTAGACGTAGTGGTGGAAGGCGGAATCGCCGGTCGAGAAGCCGATCAGGCGCAGGTACGGGTCGAATCCCGCGAACTGCAGCACCACGACCGCCGCATTGACCAGGCAGCCGGCCAGCAGTCCCCACAGGAAGCGGCGCCGCGCCCCCGCTTCGGCCAGCACCAGGAGCAGGGTCATGGCCCAGGGCACCGCCACCAGCCAGCGAACCGCTTGCGTCACCGTCTCGGTCTCGCGATCCAGGAGTCCGAGCACCAGCCACACCAGCGGCAGCAGGTTAGCCACCGCCAGCACCGCCAGGGGCGCCGCCGGCAGCCCCCGCACCGCGGCGCGATGCAGCAGCCACACCGCCAGCAGCAGCCCGATAAGGTCCGTGGCGCGTGGCGACCAGGACAGATTCGGCACCAGGAAGGTGTTCGCCACCAGGAAGAAACCCAGCAGCCAGGGCACCGCGCGCGTGCGGATGGACTCCATGTCGACGCTTCCGGCAGGATGGCGAACGGGGACGGCTCGACCGCGCGGGCAAGTATCGGTCTCCGGCGGCGGTGGCGTCAAGGCGCGCGCGCAACCGCGCACCGCAGGCGGCCACCCACCCGCAGGCCGGCCGCCCACCCGCAGGCGGCCACTCACCGCAGGCGGCCACCCACCCGCAGGCGGCCACCCACCCGCAGGCCGGACTCACCGGTCCAGGCGCACGCGACGGCCCGGCCGCCGGCACCGGCCCGGCCGCCAGCACCGGTCCGACCGCCAGCACCCGTTCGGCTCTCTCAGAGGCCCACCGCCAGCGACAGCACCGCGTAGTGGAAGAGCCCGAAGGCGTACGTCTCGCTGACGTCCGCCCCCCCCTCGAGGACACGGTAGCCCGCGCCCACGTGGACACGCTGCGCGAGCCGCCGCTCGAGCCGGATCGCGGCGTCCACCGCGCGCCCCTGCGAGGCGGCCGCGGCGTCGGCATCCAGGCGCAGCCGCCCGTACTCGGAGAACTTCCAGATCACGGCGAGATGGAGCAGCGGCACCACGCCCAGGTCGTCGTAGGTGCGGTGCAGGTCGCCCTGCACCAGCGTCACCTCGGCGGAGCGGAGCTTGGCGGTGACCCCCGCGCGCCATTCCCATCTCTCGCCCCCGTGCAGCAGGTAGCGATACGTGAGCCGGTAGGAGTCGAACCGGTAGGTGCCGTTCGTCGACACGCCCGGCTCGAAGGTGGCGCCATCGAAGAGCACGGGTCGGTCGAATGCCCCGGTCCCGCTCACCTCCAGCGGCGCGAACAACCCCCGCAACTCGTGCCGGGCACCCGGCCGCCAGCCGACCGAGAGCCGGCTGGCGAGGTAAGGCCCGGAACTCGTGATCGCGTCCAGCGCGAATCGCGTGCCCGTCTCGTTGGGGACGGCCACGTCGTTGCGTCCCTGCCAAACCGCGCCGGACTCCACCTCGAACCACAGGGTCGATGCGGACATGGCCGCGCTGGGGGTCCAGGTCCCCGCCAGCGCCAGCAGCCATGCCGGCAGCAGCAGCAGCCATGCCGGCTGCCCGCGCCATCCCCTCAGCGCGCGCCACGCCGCCAGCGCGCGCCGGTCTTCCCGTCCGCATCGAACCGTCATGGACCCCTCCCGACGCTGATGAGCGAGCCGCCGCCGCCCTGAGGGCCGGACGCCGCGAAACGCTCCCGGCGGCGGGCATGGCCGAATGCTAGAGCGAGACGGCGCCGCCCGCCAGCGTATCCGGGTCGCGGCGGGAGAGCAGGACGGTCGACGCCTGCGGCGGACCGCCGGCATTCCCGGGGCCCGGCAGAGTACCCCAGGGGTCCCGCCATAGAGTTGCGCCTCCGTGGCACACAACTATCTTGGCCTCCCGGAACGACATGAACAACGACGCCTACAATGCCACGATCGTCTCCCGACAGGACATCGACTCCGATCTCGCCATCGTGCGCGTGAAGCCCGACTCCGGCGAGGTCGCCGGTTTCCTGCCCGGCCAGTACGCCCTCGTCGGTCTGCCGAAACGCGGCGCGGAGCACGCCCTCGGCAAGCCGCACCTGGTCCGGCGTCCCTACTCGGTGGCCTCGTCTCCGGCCGAGCGGGACGTGATGGAGTTTTACATCGTGCGCGTGCGGGAGGGGCGGCTCACGCCGGGTCTCTTCGACGTGCCCGAGGGCGGACGGGTATGGCTGGACTCCAGGGCCCGCGGGCGCTTCACCCTGGAGGGGGTACCCGCGGACATCGATCTGGTGCTCGTTGCCACCGGCACCGGTGTCGCTCCCTACGTATCGATGCTGCGGACCCACCGTGGCCAGGGACGCTGGCGGCGATTCATCCTCATCCACGGTGCCCGTCGCGAGCGCGATCTCGGCTACCGGGAGGAGATCGAAACGGCCCGTCGCGAAGATCCGTCCATCCTCTACCTGCCCACGGTCACCCGCGAACCCGCCGACTCCCTCTGGCCAGGGCTGCGCGGACGAGTGCAAGACGTCCTGCAGCCCGCCGCCTTCCGCGAACTCACCGGGACCGATCTCCGACCCGACCGCTGCTACGTCTTCCTCTGCGGTCATCCCGAGATGATCCAGAGCACGAGCGCCGAGCTGGCCGCGCGCGGCTTCGAGCTACGCAGTCACGAGTCCGCCGGCAGCATGCAGTACGAGAAGTACTGGTAGACGGGCCCCGCTGCCCCGTTCCGGCTTGGTCAGTGTTATTCCACGCAAATTGTTTCCGGCTCCTGGCCATGATGCCGAGCTGTCCGTTCACGCCGCGTACTTCAAGTCGTGGTGCCGGTTCACCTTCAGCACCCGCGTCCTGACCTCCTCCCAGGAGTACTGACTGTGAACTGAAGGTGACGCCGCAGTGCAGGCAGCGGAACCTGCGGATACGCCTGGGTTCGGCGAGGCGGAGATACGAACCCAGGTGCTTGAACCGCCAGCCCGGCTGCAAGTGGCTGTGATGCTTGCAACTAACAGACGGACAGTGGGACCGTGGCCAGCGGGGATCGTCGAGTTCGTGGTAGTCCATGCCACCCGGATTGCACGACCGGGGCCGGAAACATTCTTCATGGAATAACTGTCGCCATGCGCCGCAGGACGGTGGGCAGGATGCCCCCGTTGCGGTAGTACTCCGCCTCCACCGGAGTATCGATCCGGACGATCGTGGTGAAGCGCGTCTCGCGGCCGGTGCCGGGATGGCGGGCCGTCACCTGCAGTTCCTGCCGCGGCTTCAGGTGCCCGGGCACCTCGATGTCGAACAGTTCCTCACCGGTCAGAGCCAGACTGTCGGCGCTCTCGCCGTCCGCGAACACCAGCGGGAGCACACCCATGCCCACCAGGTTGGAGCGATGGATGCGCTCGAAGCTGCGGGCGATGACCGCCCGCACACCCAGGAGATAGGTGCCCTTGGCCGCCCAGTCGCGCGAACTGCCCATGCCGTAGTCGGCGCCGGCGATCACCACCAGAGGCGTCCCGGGCTCGGAGCCGCGCCGGTGCCCCGCCGTGGCGCTCCCGGCGGTCGCCGGCGGCGCCACGAGTTCGGGATCGCTGGTGCGGCACGAGCCGTAGGCCACCGCCGCGTCGAAGATGGTGCTCGCCTGCTCCGGCTCCCGCACGATGCCCGCGTGGCGCGTGAAGTCGGTGGTGAACCCGCCCTCGGTGCCGGGCGCGAGCTGGTTGCGCACCCGGACGTTGGCGAAGGTGCCCCGCACCATCACCCGATCGTTGCCGCGCCGCGAGCCGTAGCTGTTGAACATGGGCTGCTCGACCCCGTGTTCCAGCAGCCAGCGGCCCGCCGGTGAATCCTTCTTGATGGACCCGGCGGGACTGATGTGATCCGTTGTCACCGAGTCGCCGACCTTCACCAGACAGCGGGCCGCGATGATGGGGCGGACGGGCGGTACGTCGGCGGAGAGCCCGACGAAGAACGGCGGCTCCTGCACGTAGGTGCTCTGCTCCTCCCAGGCATAGAGGCGCCCGCCGGGAGCGTCGATGTCGCGCCACTCCGCGGTCCCCTCGAACACGTTCGCGTAGCGCTCGTGGAACTGGGCCTCCTTCACGTGCTCGCGAACCAGCGTCGCCACCTCCTCCTGCGTGGGCCAGATGTCCCTGAGGAAGACGTCGTTGCCAGCGCGATCGCGGCCGATCGGATCCCTGGTCAGGTCCACGTTCACGCTGCCGGCGATCGCATAGGCCACCACCAGCGGCGGCGACGCCAGGTAGTTCGCGCGCACGTCCGGACTGATACGCCCCTCGAAATTGCGATTGCCCGACAGCACCGCCGCCGCCACCAGCCCGTTCGTGTTGATGGCCCTGCTGATCGGTTCCGGCAGCGGCCCGGAGTTGCCGATGCAGGTGGTGCAGCCGTAACCCACGAGGTGGAAGCCCAGGGCCTCAAGGTCCTCCATGAGACCGGACGACCGGTAGTAGTCGGTCACCACCTTGGAGCCGGGAGCGAGGGACGTCTTCACCCACGGCTGCCGCGACAGCCCGCGCTCGCGCGCCTTCCGCGCCACCAGACCCGCGGCCATCATCACGTCCGGGTTGCTGGTGTTGGTGCAGCTGGTGATCGCGGCGATGACCACGGCACCATGAGTCAATCCGAAGCGCCGCCCCTCGAATTCCACCTCCACCAGCCCCACCGTCCGGTCGACGGTGGCCGTCCGGTCGGCGGTGGTGGCCGCCCGGTCCTCCTGCGGCGCCGCCTGCACCGGGGGATGATCCGGGTCCGGCGTGTTGCCGGTCTGACCGCCGGGCTGGCCGCCGTCGAACACCCAGCCGCCCACCGGGTTGTGCTTGAGGCTGGTCGTATCCTCGATATCGAAGGTGTGCTCCAGGTCATGAGTCCACTGGCGCTTCATGTCCGAGAGCGCGATGCGGTCCTGCGGTCGCTTGGGCCCGGCCAGGCTGGGTATCACCGTGGAGAGGTCGAGCTCCAGGGTCTCGGTGTAGTGGATCTTGCGCCCGTCCTCGCGCCAGAGCCCCTGCGCCTTGCAATACTGCTCCACGGAGTCGATCAGCTCGCGCGAGCGGCCGGTGAGCCGCAGGTAGGTCAGCGTCTGCTCGTCGACGGGGAAGAACCCCACGGTGGCGCCGTACTCGGGAGCCATGTTGGCGATGGTGGCGCGGTTGGCCAGCGGCATCCCGGCCAGCCCCTGGCCGTGAAACTCGACGAACCGGCCGACCACGCCGACCTCGCGTAGCATCTGCGTGACCCGCAGCACCAGGTCGGTCGCCGTGGCCCCCTCGGGCAGTGCACCGGTCAGGCGGAAGCCCACCACCTCGGGCACCAGCATGTAGATGGGCTGGCCCAGCATCACGGCCTCCGCCTCGATGCCGCCCACCCCCCAGCCCAGGACTCCCAGACCGTTGATCATCGTCGTGTGGCTGTCGGTCCCCACCAGCGAGTCCGGATACAGCACGCTCGTACCGTCTTCCCTGCCGGCGGGGGCCTGTCCGTCCCAGACCACCCGGGCCAGGTACTCCAGATTCACCTGGTGCACGATGCCGGTGGCCGGCGGCACCACCCGGAAGTTGTCGAACGCCTGCTGGCCCCACTTCAGGAACCGGTAGCGCTCGTGATTGCGCTCGAATTCCTTCTCCGCGTTGATGAACAGGGCCCGTTCCGAGGCGAACGCGTCCACCTGGACCGAGTGGTCGATCACCAGGTCGCAGGGCACCAGCGGGTTCACCTTCCGGGCCGCGTCCTCATCGCCGGTCATGCGGACCATGGCCGCGCGCATGGCCGCCAGGTCCACCACCGCCGGTACGCCGGTGAAGTCCTGCAGGACCACGCGGCCGGGCATGAAGGGGATCTCGGTCTCGCCCACGTGGCGCGCGTCGTAGCCGGCCAGGGCGCGCACGTGGTCCTCGGTCACGACGTACCCGTCGAGATTCCGCAGGCATGCCTCCAGCAGGACCTTGATGCTGTACGGCAGGCTGTCCACCGGACCCAGCGCCGTCAGGGCGTCCAGACGGTAGATGGCGCGCCGTCCCAGGGGCGTGTCGATGACGTCGCGCGCGTGGAAGGGATCGTGGCTGGCCATGGTGTCCACCTCGCTGGTTCCAGAGTTCGCTCGGAGTGGCCACAAGTTGCCCACGGCGCCGGCGTCCCGCCAGTGCGGAAGGGCGCGGACGCAGAGGGGCTGCACGGTGGCGTGCAGCCCCTCTGTGGCTCATCGAGCGCATCGCTCGCGCAGGCGGGACCAGGCTCTGTCTGAGAACTCTCCGACTGAGCCTAGCTCTTGGGGTGGCACTCGTCGCACTTGGTCGGCGCAGCGACCGTGGTCCCCTCGGGTGCCGCCTTGATCGACTCCTTGTGGCAGCCGACGCAGTTGATGTGATAGGCGTTCTTGGTCAGGCTCATGGACGAGCAGTCCGGCACGCCTTCCTCGGGCTTCAGGTGGCACGACGTGCAGGTCATGACCTCCATCTCCGCGCAGTTCTCCGCCGTCAGGCCCTCGCTGGTATGATGGCAGGTGGTGCACTCCGTCAACTCGACGTGCGCCTGGTGCGGGAAGGTCACCGGCGCCCGCTTGTCCGCGCAGGCGTCGAGGACGACCGTCTCCGGCAACTCCTGGGCAAAGGCCACCAGGAAGCTCGAGAGGATGATGGCGCTCGACGCGAGGGTCAGGACGATCTTCCGCATGGCTTCACTCTCCTCGGGGTATGACCAGGTCCGCCGCTGCTGCGCGACGTGACACTTCCATTACAATTCAAATCTGTCCCCCCGGCCAGGGGGAATCCAGGAGAATTTTCGGTCTTGAATCCTGCGAGCGTCTGAAGTTCCGCTCCTCGTGCCGGAAAGTCGCACCCAGAGGCGGAAACGACCCGAAAACGCCCCGGTGGCGCGCTGGGCAAGGGGCAACCCGGGGCTGCCGCCGCCGCGGCGGCCGGAAGCCGCCGCGGCGGGGTGGCGCGTCAGTCCTCGCCGCTCCAGCGCCGGGCTCGCGTGGGGTACGGCAGCGGCCAGGGCTTCTGGATCTTGTGAAGGAACAAAGTAGCCGGTTTCGCCATCCTGGATCAAATGCGCCAGTCCGCCCACCCGTGAGGCAATCACCGGTGTTCCGCACGCCATC
>JAWOID010000098.1:0-59638 GCA_046484865.1 Candidatus Krumholzibacteriia bacterium | reverse complement strand
ATGTTCTCGTCGGCGGGAGTCGGGCGGGGCGGCGGAGCGGGCTGGCGGGCCGGCGGAGCGGCGGGGCGGCGGGCCGGCGGAGCGGGCCGGCGGAGCGGCGGAGCGGCGGGCCGGCGGAGCGGCGGGCCGGCGGAGCGGGCTGGCGGGCCGGCAGAAGGACGGCGGGTCGAGTACCCGGGTACCCGGGTACCCAGGACCCGATCCCGCAAGACCGAATCCGCCCGGCCGCCCCGGGTACCCGGGTACCTGGGGGATCAAGCCGCGAGGGCCCGTCCGCCCGGCCGCCCCAGGAATGAATCCAGCGGCACCCGAACGCTCAAGTCCTCGGGTACCCGGGTACACTGGGGCCCGCACTGCAAGTCCCCATCCACCCGGCCGCCGCTGGAATGCCGGCCAACCCCGAACATCCGAACACCCCGGGTGCCCGGCCGCCCCGGGTACCCGGGTACCCGGGTACTCGTGGTCCGGCTCGCCTCACCCAGGTGATGCTCGGCCGCGCGTGGATCGGGCTCCTTCCGCTGCGCTCCCGACCGTCGGACGTCGAGCGCATGGCGACCATGAGGGCTCGTTCACCCGGGCTGCGTCGGGACGGCGGCCTGCCCCGATGCGAATCGGATCTGACGGCTCTCGGGGATCCGCGTCCTGATGGATCTCGCCGCGGGCACTCGGCAACCGTGCTGGCATTCCTGCGGGAACGGCAGCTACTATGTAGGCACGACGCCGGCATGCAGGCATGGCGCAGGTTGGCTCGAAGTGGACACGCACGAAGCGGGCCGGCTCGACGCGGGTCTGAACGCGCGGGTCGGCTCACGCCGGCCAGCACGCACTCGCCGGTTCGACGCGATTTCGCACGCGCGGGTCGGCTCACGCCGGCCAGCACGCACCCGCAGGCTCGACGCGATTCGCACGCACGGGCCAGCTCACGTCGGTCAGCACGCACTCGCAGGCTCGCGGGGGTGCACCCACGACGCCGGCGGGTATCGCCCCCTCGACTCCGGCCACGGAAGGACCGTCCTTGACCGACCACCTCTTCGCCCCCCTCGTCCTGCGCGACGTCCGGCTGCGCAACCGCATCCTCGTCTCGCCGATGTGCCAGTACTCCTGCCGCGATGGACTGGCCACCGACTGGCACCTCGTGCACCTCGGCAGCCGGGCGGTGGGGGGTGCCGGCGGGGTGATCGCGGAGGCGGCGGCGGTCCTGCCGGAGGGGCGGATCAGCCCCGACGATCTCGGCGTGTGGAGCGACGCCCAGCTGGAGCCGCTGGCGCGCACCTTCCGGTTCATCCGGGAGCAGGGAGCGGCGCCGGGCATCCAGCTCGCCCATGCCGGGCGCAAGGCTTCGACGATGGCGCCGTGGAAGGGGTGCGGCCCGGCCGGCGCGGAAGCCGGCGGCTGGACCGACCTCCAGGCCCCCAGCGCCCTTCCTTTCACCCCCGACAACCCCGTGCCGAACGCTCTCGACGACGCCGGCATCCGGCGGGTGATCGACGCCTTCGCGTCCGCCGCCGGGCGCATGCACGAGGCGGGTGCCGAGCTGCTGGAGATCCACGCCGCCCACGGCTACCTGCTGCACTCTTTTCTCTCGCCCCTGTCCAACCGGCGCTCCGACGCTTACGGTTGCTCCGACGCCGGCCGCACGCGACTGCTGCGCGAGGTGGTGGCGGCGGTGCGCGAGATCTGGCCCGAACGCCTGCCGCTGCTCGTGCGCATCTCGACCACCGACTGGGCGGAGGGCGGCTGGGACCTGGGCCGGTCGGTGGAACTGGCGCGCGAACTGGCGTCGCTGGGCGTCGACCTGATCGACTGCTCCTCGGGCGGGCTGATCCCGGACGCCGCCGTTCCCGCCGGACCCGGCTTCCAGGTTCCCGCCGCCGCCCGCATTCGGACGGAGGCGCGGATCATGACCGGCGCGGTGGGCCTGATCACGGCTCCCGCCCAGGCCGACCAGATCGTCCGCACGGGGCAGGCGGACGTCGTGCTGCTGGCGCGCGAGCTGCTCCGGCATCCCTACTGGCCCCTGCACGCCGCCCGCGCACTGGGACGGGAAGCACCCGTCCCGCCCCAGTACGAGCGCGCTTACTGACACCTGCGGACCGCCGGCGGACCGCATCACCCCGGAGAGAAGCACCACCCATGGCCGACCTCGCCACCGGCGTCCTCGAGACTCTTCCGCGCGCGGGTGGTTTCCTGCGCGACCCCGCCCGCTCGCTGCAGGCCTCGTCCGAGGACGTCTTCGTGCCCGCCTCGATCATCCAGAAGTTCCGGCTCGTGACCGGAGCGCAGGTCATCGGCCCCGCGCGGCCGGGACGCAAGGGGCGGCAGCTCGCAGATGTGACCTCGGTCTGCGGCCTCGATCCCACGACCTTCCGGAACCGCACGCCCTTCGCCAAGCTGGAGGCCGTCAACCCCGATCGACGCTTCCGGCTGGGCGACGGCGGCAACACCTCCATGCGGGTCGTCGACCTGGTGGCGCCGATCGCGCGCGGCACCCGCGGCCTCATCGTGGCGGCGCCCCGCACCGGCAAGACGCAGCTGCTGGAAGACCTGGCCATGGCGATCGTGTTCGAGGAGCCCGAGGCGCGCATCCTGGCGCTGCTGGTGGACGAGCGCCCGGAAGAGGTGACGCACTTCCGGCGCCGCGTCCCGGCCGAGGTGCTGGCCAGCAGCAGCGATCAGGACGTGAAGTCGCACGTGCACCTGGCCGAGATGTGCATGGCACAGGTGCGCTGCGAGCTGGAGTGCGGTCACGACGTGGTGGTGCTGGCCGACAGCCTCACGCGGATGGGACGCGCCTTCAACCTGCATGGCGCCAGCTCCGGCCGCACCCTCACCGGCGGGCTGGACAGCCGGGCCCTCGAGATCCCGCGCAAGTTCTTCGGCATGGCCCGCAACGTGGAGGGTGGCGGCTCGGTGACGGTGATCGCCAGCGCCCTGGTGCACACCGGGTCACGGATGGACGACCTGATCTTCGAGGAGTTCAAGGGGACCGGCAACAGCGAGGTGGTCCTGGACCGGGACCTCGCGGAGAACCGGATCTTCCCCGCCATCGACGTGCGCTCCAGCGGCACCCGCCGCGACGACCTGCTCTTCAGCGAGGAGGACTACGCCGCGCTCACGACGCTGCGGCGCCGCCTGGTGGACGCCCAGCCGCGCCAGGCGATGGAGGGGCTGCTGAAGCTCATCGAGACCCATCCCACCAACGAGGAACTGCTCGCGTCCATCCGGGAGTAGCGACTCGCCCGGTCGCGACCGTGCGGGTCCTCGCCGTCCTGTCCGCAGATCCGCGCCGCCCTGTCCGCCTCAGTACGCCTGGGCGAACAGCACCCGCCCGGAGCTGGGACGTCCCGTCCGGATACACGCGCCGGGCGTCTCGTCCCTCGTGAAGGGCACGTTGCGGATGGTGACGCCCGTCTCGTCCTGGATCTGCTTCTCCACCTCGGCGTCGCCGCACCAGTGCGCCCAGGCGAAGCCGCCGGGTCCCTCGTACAGCGCCTTGAAGTCGTCCCAGGTGTCGACCACGTGCGTGTTCTCCTCCGTGCGCCGGCGGGCGCGCTCGTAGAGGTCGGCCTGGATGCGGTCCAGCTCGGCGTGAACGGCCTCGAACAGCCCCGTGCGCGGCACCGACTGCTTCCTGCGGTCGTGGCGAGCGGCGAGCATCGCCTGCTCGTTCTGCACGTCGCGCGGACCCACCTCGATGCGCAGGGGCACGCCCTTGGCCTCCCACTCGGCGAACTTCCAGCCCGGCCTCATCTTCTCGCGTTCATCGATCACGACGGGACCGATGCGGCCGCGCAGCTCGTCGGCGATGGCATGGGCGGCGGCACGGGTCGCGCTCATCTCCTCGTCGTTCTTCCAGATCGGGACGATCACCGCCTTGGTGCCGGCGATGCGCGGCGGCAGCACGAGACCGCTGTCGTCGCTGTGGGTCATGATCAACGCGCCGATGACCCGCGTGGACATGCCCCAACTGGTGGCCCACACGTGGTCCACCTTGCCGTCCTGATCCTGGAAGGTGACGTCGAAGGCGCGGGCGAAGTTCTGCCCCAGATCATGACTGGTGGCCGCCTGCAGCGCCTTGTTGTCCTGCATGAGCGCCTCGATGCTGTAGGTCTCCACCGCGCCGGCGAACCGCTCGCCGGGCGTCTTGGCGCCGGTGATCACCGGCATCGCCAGCACGTCCTCCGCGAACCAGCGGTACACCTCGAGCATGCGCAGGGTCTCCTCGCGCCCTTCCTCGGCCGTGGCATGGGCGGTGTGGCCCTCCTGCCAGAGGAACTCGGTCGTCCGCAGGAACATCCGCGTGCGCATCTCCCACCGCATGACGTTGGCCCACTGATTGATCAGCAGCGGCAGGTCGCGGTAGCTCTGGATCCACTTGCGGTACATGTCCCAGATCACCGTCTCGCTGGTGGGACGGATGATGTACTCCTCCTCCAGCTTGCTCTCGGGATCGGGCACCATGGTCCGCTTGCCGTCCTCGTCCACCACCTTCAGCCGGTGATGCGTGACGACGGCGCACTCCTTCGCGAACCCCTCCACGTGCTCGGCCTCGCGCGCGAGGAAGCTCTTGGGGATCAGCAGGGGGAAGTAGGCATTGACGTGCCCCAGCTCCTTGAACTTGCCGTCGAGGATGCGCTGGATGTTCTCCCAGATGGCGTAGCCGTTGGGCCGGATCACCATGCAGCCGCGCACGGGGCTGCGGTCGGCCAGCTCGGCGGCCTGGATGACGTCCTGGTACCAGCGGCTGTAGTCGTCGGCGCGCTTGGTGATCTCGGCCATGTCCGTCCTTTCTCGGGGAGCGCGCACGGTACCGCGGGTGCGGGGGTCGGCGCCTGATCCGGGAACCTCTACCGGGTCCGCGCCGTAGGTGGCGAAGCTCCCCGGCGGGGGCAGGGCTGCAAGATAGCAGACGGCCGCGACGGCCGAAAGGCCGGGTCGGAAGCGCGATTTGGCGGCGGACCGGCGGCAACGACCTGTGCTATCGTCGCCGCGGCCGCGCGAGCGGCCGCGCGAGCGACCGCGGCGGCGACCGCGACGGCGACCGCGGCGGCGACCGCGGCCGCCCCGGCAGGAGCACGAGCGGCCGCAGGGCCGGACGTCCCGCGAGGAGGTGCAGGTGGACTCGTCGACGCGCAAGTGGATGCTGGGGTGCGGCATCGGCTGCGGAGCCCTGGTGCTGATCGTGGTGCTGATCACGGCAGGCGGCTACATGGTCGTGCGCGACGTGGCCAGGGAGGTTCGCGACGTGCAGGAGAGCCAGGAGGCCCTGGAGGCCCGTTTCGGCGCCATCGCCGAGTACGAGGCGCCGGCGGACGGGCGCCTGGACGCCGAGCGCCTGGAGACGTTCCTGGCCGCCCGCGAGGGCAGTAGCGAGGAACGCCGCGAGCTCGAGGGCCGCCTGGCGATCCTCGAGGCGAGCGACGAGCGCCAGGGACCGCGGCGAGTGCTCCAGAAGGTGCAGGCGGGGATCCGTCTCGTCCCGCGCGTGATCGCCTACCTCGATGCTCGCAACGAGGCCCTCCTCACGGCGGAGATGGGGCTGGGCGAGTACCTGTACATCTACGCTGCCGGGTTCTACGGCCTGCTCGGTCACGACCCCGGCGAGGGGCCGCCGTTCACCATCACCAGCACCGACGACGACGGCCATGGCGCGACCTGGAGCCTCGATCCCGAGGGGGACGAATCGACCCGGCGGAAGCGACAGGCCGAGATCGGCCGGCAGGTCAACCGGATGCTGTTACCGGTCCTGCGCGACCAGCTCGCGGCGGCCGAGTCGGGCCCGGTCGAGCGGCGGGATCCGGCCTGGGCCGAGGCCCTGCGCCGCGAGGTGGAACTGCTCGAGCTGCGCCCGCACCGGTGGCCCTGGCAGGATGGGCTGCCGGAGCCGCTGCACTCCTCGCTGGAGCCCTTCCGGAGCACGCTCGAGGAATCGTGGTCGCGGCTGGTCAACCCGGTCGAGGTCGTGGTCAACGAATCGTGACCTCCCCGGGCTCAGTCCGGCCGCCGGGCGCGGATGAACGCGCTCGCCACCGCGCCCTCGAGCAGATCGAGCTGCGAACCGAGGACCTCCGGCCCGCCCTCGGCGGCGGGCACGGCGCGCGCCATGGCCGCGAGGTCGCCGCCGGTGTACACCCGGGTCAACTCGATCGCCACGCCCACGAAGCCGGCGTCGGCCAGGCGGCGGCGGTAATCGTCGGCCACGAGCGCCCCGGCCACGCAACCGGTCCAGAGCGCCATGGACGCCTGCGCCTCGGGCGGCAGTTCCCGCTGCAGCACGATGTCCGCGATCGCGAGCCGGCCGCCCGGCCGCAGCACGCGGAAGGCCTCGCGCAGCACGAGATCCTTGTCTCCGGCCAGGTTCACCACGCAGTTGGAGATGATCACGTCCACGGCGGCGTCCGGCAGGGGCAGATCCTCGAGGGTGCCGGTGAGGAATTCGGCGTTCGTCACGCCCGCCCGCTCCTGGTTGGCGCGAGCGAGGGCCACCATCTCGTCGGTCATGTCGACGCCGTAGGCCTTGCCCGCCGGTCCCACTCGGCGCGCGGACAGCAGCACGTCGATGCCGCCCCCGGAGCCCAGGTCCAGCACCACCTCGCCCGGCCGAAGGTCCGCGAGCGCCGTGGGATTGCCGCACCCGAGCGACGCCAGCCGTGCCGCCTCCGGCAGGGACGCCAGCTCGCCGTCGCCGTAGAGGTCGCGGGTGATGGGATCTGCACCCTCGAGCGGAACGGGAGCGGAACATCCGCCACCGCAGCAACTGCCCCGGTCGCCCCGGGTCACCGCCTGCGCGGCCTCGGCGTAACGTTCTCGGACGATCTCCCGCACGGGTCGCTTGGTCACGGTCGTCTCCTCCAGGTTGGCGGACGTGTGTTCGGCGCGGGCGGCGCGCCGGCTAAGCTCCTCACCGGCCATCCCGATCACGTCGGTGGCGGCGGTGTAATAGACCCACGTGCCGCGCCGTTCCGCCTGCACGAGACCGGCCTCGCGGAGAAGCCGCAAGTGGTGCGACACGGTCGGTTGCGCCAGCCCGAAACGCGCGTGGATCTCGCACACGCACAGCGGCCGGGGCTGCTCCAGCAGGAGTTCGAGCATCCGCAGGCGCGTCGGGTCGCCCAGCGCCTTGAACACGCGGGCCAGGCTCGCCGCCGGATCCGCCTCGCGCGCCGGAGCGAGGATCCCGGAGCGCCGCTGTGAGCGTCTGGTCGCCATGGTTTCCCTTATTCCACGCAAATTGTTTCCGGCTCCTGGCCGTGGTGCCGGACTGTCCGTTCACTCCGCGAACTCCAAGTCGTGGCGCCGGTTCACCTTCAGCGCCCGCGTCCTGACCTCCCCCCGGTTGTACTGGCGCCAGCGACCCTCCAATTCGATCTGCGTTGCGAACAGGCCCTTGGTCCTCAGCTGGGAGAAGATCTCGGGCCAGTAAGCGGCGGCGAACGTCCGTGAACTGAAGGTGACGTCGCAGTGGAGGCACCGGAACCTGCGGATACACCTGGGTTCGGCGAGGCGGAGATACGAGCCCATGCGGTTGAATCGCCAGTGTGGCTGCAAGGTGCTGTTGTACTTGCAGTTAGGTGGCGGGCAGTGGGGCGCCGTCCAGCGCGGATCTTCGAGTTCGTGGCTCTCCATGCCACCCGGATTGCAGGACCGGGACCGGAAACATTCTTCGTGGAATAACTCATGGTTTCCATCATCGGCGGTATATCGATGATAGTCAATACAAGAGCGAGGCGGCTCCGCGAGGACGGCTCGCCTGCGGGTGGTCGGGACACCGATCGCAGGAGCCGCGTGGTCGCACGAGCCGAATAGTGCGGCCGCCTGCGGGTTAGAAACGGCGGATTGCGAACCGCCCCCGACCCTCACCTCAGCCTGGAGATGATTCAATGGACATCGGCTACCGGGATCCCCTCGGCCGGGGCTTCGCCCGCATGAAGCGGCTGCTCTTCGCGCCCTTCGATCTTCAACTCTGGCTCGTGGTGGGTTTCGCCGCCTGGCTCGCCGGCCTCGGCCAGGACAGCTGGGGCGGCCTGCGCTACGCCCTCGGCGACGGCGGCGACACGCCCCGCGAGCGGGCGCGCCATGCGGGCGAGAGCGTGCAGGACCTCTTCGCCGGCGGACTCGAACTGGTCCTGTTGCTCTTGCTCGGCGTCGTGGCGCTGGTCCTCACGGTGGCGGTGCTCTGGTTGAACGCGCGAGGCCGTTTCGTTCTGCTCGACGATCTGCTGCACGGTCGCGGCGCCGTCCGCGAGCCCTGGCGGCGCTGGAGCCGGCAGGCAGACTCGTTCTTCCTCTGGCAGGTGGCGTTCCTGCTGGCCTCCTTCGCGGCGCTGGGGCTGCTGGTCGGCGGCGCCGTGATTGCCGCCGTGCCCGTGAGCCTGTTCGGCGGAGGCGACCTGACCGCGATCTTCGCGGGCGGCCTCCTGGTCCTGCTGCTGGTGATCCTGGGCGCGGGCCTGGCCTACGTGCAGTTCTTCGCGGAGCGTTTCGTGGCACCGCTGATGCTGCTGCACGGCTGCGGCGTCGTCGAGGGCTGGCGGCGCTTCGGCCGCCTCTTCCGCGCCGACGCCACGCCCTTCCTGATGGTGGGCCTGCTGTACGTCGGGCTCTGGCTGGTGATCGGCGCCGCGGTGATGGCGCTGGGCCTGTTCACCTGTTGCCTGGGCTGGGGATTGCTGGCGCTGCCGTACGTGGGGTCGGTCATCATGCTGCCGGTCACGGCCACGCTGCGCTTCTTCGACCTCGAATTCCTGGCCCAGTTCGGTCCGGAGGCCGACCTGCTGGCCCGTTTCCCGGCCCCGGCCGGCGGCGGGTCCACCGGCGACGAGCCGACCGGCGGAGACACGACCGGCGGCGACACGACCGGCGACGACACGACCGGCAGCGGGCCGACCGGCGGCGGGTCGGCTAGCGGAGAGTCAGACTCACCGGAGCGTGATCCGAACCCATGACGTCCGAGAGGATGCGCGCCCCCGCCACGCGGGGGCGCAGCCGCTGCGAGACGAAGAAGTAGTCCAGGCGCCAGCCGATGTTGCGCTGCCGCACGCCCGGTCGCTGGTTCCACCAGGAATAGTGGCCGCCCTCGCTGACGAACATGCGGAACGTGTCCACGAACCCGGCGGCGACGAGGCGGTCGATCCCGGCGCGCTCCTCGTCGGAGAAGCCGGCGTTGCGCCGGTTCTCGCGCGGGCGAGCGATGTCGATCTCCTGGTGCGCCACGTTGAGGTCGCCGCACAGCACCACCGGCTTGTCACGGTCGAGGACGCGCAGGTGCGCCAGGAAGTCGGCATCCCAGCGCAGGCGGTACTCCAGGCGCACGAGTCCGCGCTGGGCATTCGGCGTGTAGACGTTCACCAGGTGGAAGTCGTCCAGTTCCATCCGCACCACCCGGCCCTCGGTGTCGTGCTCGCGATGGCCCAGTTCCCGCGCGGTCTCGCGCGGCGTGATCTCCTCGCGAAGGAACACCGCCGTACCACTGTAGCCCGGCTTCTGCGCCGGGTTCCAGACGGCGCGGTAGCCCGCCAGCGGCAGGTCCACCTGCTCGGGCGTGGCCCGCACCTCCTGCAGGCAGATGACGTCGGCGCCGCAGCCCGCCAGGAACTCCCGCGCGCCGCGCTGCAGGGCGGCACGCAGTCCGTTCACGTTCCAGGAGATCAGTTCCATGCGTTCCCCGGGGCGAGGTGTCTCGAACCCCTGCGGCTGCTGGTTGCGACCGCCGGATCGTGCGCTCAGGAGCGGAGGTCGCGCAGGCGCGATTCGTACTCGTCACGATCGATCTCGCCGCGGGCGTAGCGCTCCTTGAGGATGTCCTCGGCCGAGCGGTGCGTCCCGCGCCCGCCGTCTCTGCGTCCGGCCCGCGTCACGGCCCAGATCGCCCCGGCCACGGCGACGATGCCGACGATCCACCACACCCACATCCAGCCACCGTGCCAGCCGTCGAACCAGTGCATCATGCTCCTTTCGGCTCCGGAAGCCCACCGCGCCGCGCCCCCCACTCCATCCGCGCGCTGTAGAGGACCGGCACGACGAACACCGTGAGCACTGCCACCAACATGCCACCAAAGGTGGGAATTGCCATCGGAATCATGATGTCGCTGCCGCGCCCGGTCGACGTGAGCACGGGCAGCAGGGCCAGGATGGTCGTGGCCGTGGTCATCATGGCCGGCCGGATGCGACGCGCCGCACCCGCAAGCACCGCCCGCCGGACCTCCGCCACGGTCTCCGGTCGCCGCTTGCGGAAGCTCTGGTCCAGGAAGGTGGCCATCACCACGCCGTCGTCGCTCGCGATACCGAAGAGCGCGATGAATCCCACCCACACGGCCACCGAGAGATTGATGGGCTGGATCTGGAACAGCACGCGCAGCTGGGCCCCGAACAGCTCCGCGTCCAGGAACCACGGCTGGTTGTAGAGCCAGACGAGCAGGAAGCCGCCGCTCCAGGCCACGAAGATCCCCGAGAACACCATGGCCGTCACCGCGGTGGAGCGGAACTGGAGGTAGAGGATGACGAAGATCAGCAGCAGCGCCGCCGGCAGCACCACGGCCAGCGTTTTCTCGCTGCGTACCTGGTTCTCGTAGGTGCCGGCGAAGCGGAAGCTCACCCCCGCCGGCAGTTCCAGCGCGCCGTCCTGCAGCCGATCGGACAGGTAACGCTGGGCGTTCTCCACCACGTCCACCTCGGCGGCTCCGCGCATCTTGTCGAAGGTGACGTACGCCACCAGGAAGGTGTCCTCGCTCTTGATGGCCTGGGGTCCGCGCAGGTAGCGGATGTCCGCCAGCTGGATCAGCGGGATCTGCTGGCCCATGGGGGTGGGGACGAGCACGCGCCCGATGTCCTCGACGGTATCGCGCCGCTCCCGCAGATAGCGCACGCGGACGGGGTAGCGCTCGCGCCCCTCCACCGTGGTGGTGACCATGCGTCCGCCCAGGGCGACCTCGATGACGTCCTGCACCTGCCGGACGGACAGTCCGTGACGCGCGATGGCGTCGCGGTCGATGTCGATCTCCAGGTACGGCTTGCCCACGATGCGGTCCGCGACCACGGTCTCCGGGCGGATCCCCGGCACGTGCTTCAGTTCCTCCTCCATGCGCAGGGCGACCCGCTCCAGCGTCTCCAGGTCGGGGCCGCGGATCTTCATCCCCATGGGAGCACGCATGCCGCTCTGCAGCATCACCAGCCGCGTCTCGATCGGCTGCAGTCGCGGCGCCGAGGTGGTGCCCGGCAGCCTCGTGACGCGGACGATCTCCTCCCAGATGTCCCCGGGAGTGCGGATCTCCGGCCGCCACTGGCGGTAGGGCCGGCCGTCGGCGTCCGGCACCGGTTCACCCTCCTCGTCGCGGACGAAGTCTTGCCGGTCCTGGTCCCAGGCGAAGCGCAGCAGGCGACCGGCGGCGTCCTGTCGGAACTCGGAGTGATAGTTCACCACGGTCTCGATCATGGAGATGGGCGCCGGATCCAGCGCCGACTCGGCCCGGCCGATCTTCCCCACCGCGCTCTCCACCTCGGGAATGGAACTGATGGCCATGTCGAGCTTGGACAGCACGTCCATGGCCTCGCCGATGGAGGCATGCGGCATGGTCGTGGGCATGAACAGGAAGCTGCCCTCGTCCAGGGAAGGCATGAATTCCTGGCCGAGACCCGGGAACGCCGCGACGGCACCCTCCCACACCCCCCAGCGGCCGTCCTCGTCGTCGGCCATCCCCGGCAGCCAGCCGAAGACGCCGGCGAATCCCTGCCAGATCATCAGCGCCACGAGCACGAGGAGCACCGGCATCGCGAGGAACGTCGTCTTGTGGTCCAGGCACCACCTGAGGATGGGGATGTAGCCGCGCATGAAGATCGTGAAAGCCAGCAGGAAGCCGGCGAGCAGCAGGGCCACCACGACGAAGTTGATCAGGAAGCCGCGCCCCGGCCCCAGGGGCAACCAGGCCCGGGTGAGCAGGATCCCCACCGCGAGCACCGGCAGCGCCACGGTCAGCGCCTGACCGCGGAGCTGCACCGCCGCCGGCATGCGCTCCTGCAGGAGCAGGTACGCCCCCCACAGCAGCAGCACCGCGCCCACGAGCACCGACAGCTTCCAGAACGCCAGCGCGGCGGCCGCCACCAGCAATCCCCCGCCCAGACGACGGGCGCCGGCCCCCTCGGCACGGCGGGTCAGCAGCATGTGCGCGAAGGGGGGGATCACCGTCAGCGCCACGATGACGGCGGCGATCAGCGCGAAGGTCTTGGTGAACGCCAGGGGACGGAAGAGCTTTCCCTCGGCGTCGGTCATGGCGAACACCGGCAGGAAGCTCACCACGGTGGTGAGCACCGCCGTGAGCACGGCGCCGCCCACCTCGCTGGCCGCGGCCAGGATCACCGCGCGGCGGGAGCGGTCCGCCAGGGTCCGCAGCTGCTGCAGGATGTTCTCCACCATCACGATCCCCATGTCCACCATGGTGCCGATGGCGATGGCGATGCCCGAGAGCGCCACGATGTTGGCGTCCACCCGGAAGAGCTTCATGCCGATGAAGGTCATCAGCACGGCCAGCGGCAGCAGGCCGCTCACCAGCAGGCTGCTGCGCAGGTTGGCCACCATCACGATGATCACGATGACGGTGACCAGGACCTCCAGGCTGAGCGCCTCGTCCAGGGTGCCGAGGGTCTCGTCGATGAGACCGCTGCGATCGTAGAACGGGACGATGGTCACCTTGCTCGTGGTGCCGTCGGGCAGCGTCTTCACCGGCAGCCCCGGGGTGATCTCCGCGATCACCTGCTTGACGTTCCGGATGGCCGCCAGCGGGTTCTCCCGGTAGCGCACCACCACGACGCCGCCCACCGCCTCGGCCCCCTCCTTGTCGAGGGCGCCCCGGCGCAACGCCGGGCCGAGGGCGACGTGCGCCACGTCGTCGATGGTCACCGGGACGCTGTCCACCACCTTCACCACGGTGCGGCGCAGGTCGTCCACCGACTCGAGGAAGCCCAGTCCGCGGATGAAGTACTCCACCCGGTTGACCTCGATGGTGCGGGCGCCCACGTCCACGTTGGAACCGCGCACCGCCTGGAACACGTCGCCGAGCGTCACGCCCTGGGCGCGCATGGCGTCGGGGTCCACATCCACCTGGTACTCGCGGACGAATCCGCCCACCGACGCCACCTCGGCCACTCCTTCGGCGCCGAGCAGCGCGTAGCGCACGTACCAGTCCTGGATGGTCCGCAGCTCCTGCGGATCCCAGCCGCCGGCGGGTTCGCCGTCCGGGGTTCGCCCCTCCAGGGTGTACCAGAAGACCTGTCCCAGACCGGTGGCGTCGGGCCCCAGAGACGGCTGCACGCCCTCCGGCAGCGTGCCGGAGGGCAGGCTGGCCAGCTTCTCGAGGATGCGGCTGCGCGAGTCGTAGAAGTCCGCCCTCTCCTCGAAGATCACGTAGATGCTGGAGAAGCCGAACATGGAGTAGCTGCGCACGGTCCGCACGTCCGGCAGGCCCAGCAGCGACACGGTCAGCGGATAGGTGATCTGGTCCTCGACGTCCTGGGGCGAGCGACCCATCCACTCGGTGAAGACGATCTGCTGGTTCTCGCCCAGGTCCGGGATGGCATCCACCGGCACCGGATCGCGAGGCAGCCCCCCGAGGTCCCAGTCGAAGGGCGCCACCATCGCGCCGTAGCCCACGGCGAAGAGCACGAGCAGGCCCATCACCAGCTTGTTGTCGAGGCAGAAGCGGATGAGCGCGGTCAAGGGACCGCCGCCGCTGCGGTCGCCCGGGTGGCCGTCACCCGGGGGGCTGGCGCCCGGTGGGCCGCCGCCGAACGGTTCACGCGGATGAGTGCTCACTGGGGCGTCTCCTCCGCGAGGGCGGCGGCCGGCGGCAGCGTCGCCGTCTCGCTGCCGCACCGCAGCATGGAGGCGCCGTAGTACGGGTTGTCCACCGTGGTCGCGAGCTGGATCCAGTCGGCGCCGGCGTTGCCACGCGCCATGGGGCAATGGAAGAATCGCGCGGTGTCGCCGTGATGGTAGCCGAACGTCGCCAGGGCGTGCCAGAGTTCGGTGGAGAGCGGAAACAGGGGCCGGCGCAGCTGCTCGATCTCCTCGGCCGTGGCCATGGTCGCGAGGCTCTCCTGCATGGTCTGCTGCTGCTCCATCCACGCCGCGTGCGCCGGACCCGGGACGAGGCCCATGTCGACGTTCTCCAGTGCCGCCGCCGTCTCCTGCGCCGCATCGCGGGCGGACTGGAAATCGTCGTCGGCCAGCGCGGCCTGCAGCCCGAGATACGCGTCGAGCAGGCGGCCGAGCTGATCCCGAAACGCCGGTGGCGCTTCGTGGACCGGCCGGACTCCCGCATCGCTTGCCCCGTCGGCGGCCCCGGTCGCACTGTCGGCGGTCCCGGTCGCGCCGTCGGCGCCGTGCTGGTGTCCGGGCGCCGGCCCGCCGCCGGCCGGATTCATCATGCTGGGACGCGCCTGGATCTGCAAGGCGCTGTCGATCTTGAAGTTGCCGTTCACCACCACCAGTTCCCCCTCGGTCAGGCCCTCGGCCACCACGTACTCGTCGCCGGCACGCGGGCCGAGCACCACCTCGCGCCCCTGGAAGACCGGTTCGTCGCCCGGCAGACGGACGTAGACCACCGCCCGCTCGCCGGTGAGCAGCGGCGCCGAGGAAGGGATCACCAGAGGCGGCTGCGAGTCCGGCTCGCCCTCCGGCAGCGCGGCGTCGTGCAGGTCGGCGTCCACCTTGGCGGTGGCGAACATGCCCGGCTTGAGCAATCCCTGCGGATTGGGCGCCTCCAGCCGCACGCCCACGGTGCGGGTTCGCCGGTCGAGCACCGGATCGATGAACACCACCTCGCCGGTGAACCTGCGCCCGGGCAAAGCCTCCACCGTGAACGCGGCCTGCTGCCCCTCGCGCAGCCAGACGAGGTCGCTCTCGTACGCCTCCATGTCGACCCAGACACGGTCGAGATCGGCCACGGTGTAGAGCGGATCGCCGGTCTGCACGTAGGCGCCCTCGCGGGCGTGCTTCTCCACGACGACGCCGCTCACCGGCGCGCGGATCACCACGTGGAGGTCGGGCGTCTCGCCCGCCTCCACGGCCGCGATCTGCTCCCGCGTGAGCCCCCAGAGCCGCAGGCGCTCGCGGGCGGCCTCCACGGTGGCGGCGCCGGTCTCGCTCATCACGCCGGCGGCACCGCTGTCGTCGAGGGTCCGCTGAGCTCGCACCGCGCTCAGAAGCTCGGTCTGGGCGGCATACAGCTCGGGGCTGTAGATGGAGACCATCTTCGCTCCCCGCTGCACGACGACTCCGGTGAAGTCCACGAAGAGAGTGTCGAGCCGGCCCGGCACCCAGGCGGCGATGACGCGTTGCAACCGCTCGTCGGAGGCCACCTCGCCGACCAGGCGCAGCTCGGCCGTGGCATGCTGCCGCCGCACCGGCACGACCTGCACCTCGGCCAGGGCGGCGGCGGCCTTGCTCAGCCGCAAGGTACGCGGATCGTACGCGTCGCCGGTGTCCTCCTCCAGGGGGATCAGGTCCATGCCGCAGATGGGGCAGTCGCCCGGCTCGGGCAACAGGATCTGGGGGTGCATGGAGCAGGTCCAGAGCGTCGGCTCCTCCACGGCGGCGGTCGTGGCCGTCCCGGTGTCCGGCGCGCCGGAGCCGCCACCGCGCAAAGCCAGACCGAGGGCGAAGGCCAGGACCACCAGCAGGGCGACGCCCGCCGGACCGCGCAGGGGCGCGGGCAGCCGGTCCTGGAAACGTGTGGGACGCTGGTCGTCTCGCGGATGGGTCATCGGTCGTTATCCTCCTGCGCCGGCGACGTCGCGTCCGGTGCGTTGGTGTCCGGTGCGTCGGTGTCCGGTGCGTCGGTCAGTGTGACTCCGGCCATCAGGGCCGCCGACAGCGGCAGGCCGGTGAGCATCTCGATCTCCGCTTGCCGCACGAGCCGGTCGGCCAGGGCGCGGCGATACGAGAGTTCCAGTTCCAGGAGCACGCGCTCGGCGTCGACGACGCCGAAGAAGCTGCCGCGGCCCGCCTCGTAGGAGGCCCGCGCCGCCTCGAGCGACTGCTGTCCCTTGGGCACCAGCGTGGGGCCATAGAGACGGCTGCGTCGCCAGGCGTCGCGGTAGCCGTAGAGCGCGTCGGCCAGGCGCGCTGCCAGGGCCCGCTCCCGATCGCGCACGGTGGCGGCGGCGGCCACCCGACCTGCGTCCGCCTCCTCGCGCAGGGCGTCGTACTTGCCGCGCCAGAGCGGCAGGTTCACCATCACCCGTGCCATCACCGGATCCTTGCCGCTGTCCGACACCCCCTCCATGCGGGCGGCGCCGGTCTGGATCCAGTCCACGCCGACGCCGAAGTCCGGATACCCCTCGCGGACGGCCGCGGTGCGTGCGTGTCCGAAGCTCTCCTCCTCGCTGCGCAAGGCGTCCAGCTCGGGGTTCTCCGCGAGCAGGCGCACCGGATCGAGCCCGTCCGGCAACTGCGACGGCACCTCCGGCTCGGGCCCGGCGTCGGCGGTGTCCGCCGCACCGCCCGGGGCCGCGATCGCGGCTAGGTCGGACGGCGTGACCACCGGCGCGGCGACGGATCGGCCGAGAGCGACGTTCAGGATCGCACGCAACGACGGGCGACGGTCCTCGAGGCTGGTCAGGCGATCCTCGAGGGTGCCCAGCTCCACCTGCGCCCGCACCACGTCGGCGTAGTCGCCGCGGCCCGCGGCGTAACGGCTCCGCGCCACCTGTTCCCACTGCCGCAGCAGCTGGAAGTGCTCACGGGTGACCTCGATGGTCGACTCCAGGTATGCCAGCTCCCAGTACGCGGCACGGACGTCGTGCAGCACCGTCAGGGCGGCGGCGGTCACGCGCGCGCCGGCTGCGGATGCCCTCGCGTCGGCCTGACGGCCGCGAGCGGACAGCAACCCGGGCCACGGGATGCCCTGGGCGAGCCCCACCCCGCGCTGCTGGGGGCCGACGCGCGTCTCGACGGATTCGAGATACTCGGTGTACCTCAACTCCAGGTCCGGCAGCGCGGTCACCTGGGCGCGGCGTTGCCTGCTCGCGCGCCACCGCGCCTGCTCCGCCGCCAGTTCCTGGTTGTGCTGCAGCGCATACCCGAGATAGTCGTCGAGGGTGGCGACCGGCTGCAGATCCTCGTGAATCGTGATCGCGAAGCGCTCCGCCACCGCAGCCACGGGCCCGTCCGCCGCCGCGACCTCCGCCGCGGCCGATCCGGCGAGCAGAACGATGACAGTGATGGCGAGGACGGCAACGGCGATGCCGGTCATGGCGGTGACGGTCATGGTGGTGACGGAGGCAACGCCCGAGGATTGACGCCCCGCCCCTGCACCCCGCTCCGGGTTTCCTCCGCTCCTGTGCATCGTTGACTCGCTCCTCCCGGCGCCGCGCCGGTTTCCGCGGTTCATCGCCGGCCTTTCCTGTGCACGGAACGGGCCACCGGTCCCGGCGATCGTATGCTTATACTTAGCAGAGCTTTACGTATGGGGCCAGGACACCGGGAACGAGGTGGGTGAAGACTATTCTCCATTCCTGGTCGAGACAATTCTCGACGTGGACGCCCAGCGTCACGCCCGGGCGGACGTCAGGTGAGCCGTGGCGTCAGCCGAGGCCGTACTTCTCGACGCGATAGATGAGGATGTGACGCGGGATCCCGAGGTACTCCGCCGCCCGGGACTTGTTGCCATCGCACCGCGCGAGAGCGCGGCGGATCACCTCCTTCTCCAGTTCCACCAGGGAGAAGCCGCCCGGCGGAAAGGGCCCGAGCGGCAGGGCGCCCGCGGCGGAGGCCGCACCGACGCCGTCCGCACCGACGCCGTTCGCACCGGCGCGCGCGGCGGGCGCGACGGTCTCGCCGGGCGACAAGGCCTGCTCCAGATCCGCCGGGCCGAGGGTGTCTCCCCGGCGCAGGATCACCATCCGCTGATTGAGGTTGCGCAACTCGCGCACGTTGCCGGGCCACGGCAACTCGCGCAGCCGCGCCAGCAGCTCGGGTTCGGAGCGCACGTCGGCGCCCTGGGCATGCTCCCGCGTGAACTGCTCCCAGAGCAGGGGGATGTCGCCGGGGCGTTCCCGCAGGGGCGGCACCCGCAGCTGCACGACCTCCAGGCGCCAGTAGAGATCCTCGCGGAACCGGCCGGACGCCACGTCGGCACGCAGTTCCCGGTTGGTGGCGCAGACCAGCCGGAAGTCGACGCTCACCGGCCTCGTCTCGCCCACGGGATCGACGCTGCGGGTCTCGATCACGCGCAGCAGCTTCGGCTGCAACGACAGGGGCAACTCGCCGATCTCGTCGAGGAAGAGCGTGCCGCCCGCGGCGGCGCGGATGCGCCCGGGCGAGGCCGCGGTGGCGCCGGTGAACGCCCCCCGCGCGTGGCCGAAGAGCTGGCTCTCCATCAGCTCGCCCGGGATGGCGCCGCAGTTCACGGTCACGAACGGGCCGTCCCAGCGGGGGCTCAGCTCGTGCAGGGCCCGGGCGACCAGTTCCTTGCCCGTCCCGCTCTCGCCGGACACGAGCACGGAGGCGTCGGTCGGAGCCACCCGTCGCACCTGCTCCGCCACCTGGGCCATCGGGGCGCTGATGTGAAGGAACGGCAGTTCCTCCTGCCGGTGGTGTCGCAACAGGTCGCGCAGGTTGCGGTTCTCCGCCTCCAGTTCCCGCGCGTGCAGCGCCTGCGCCACCGTCAGGCGCAGGGCATCGCGCTCGAACGGCTTGAGCAGGTAGGTCCAGGCGCCCATGCGCATGGCCTCCACCGCCTGCTCCACGCTCCCGTGCGCCGTCAGCATGATCACCGGTACCGGCGGCTGCCGCCCCGACGCCCGCACCCGGCGCAGGACCTCCATGCCGCCGGCGCCCGGCATCCGGATGTCCGTGATAACCAGGTCCGGCAGGTCGGCCTCGAAGCGCGTGAGCCCCTCGTCCCCGTCGCCGGCGGTCACCACCTCGTGACCGGCCTCCGCGAGGATGAAGGCGACCACCTCCCGCAGGCTCTCCTCGTCGTCGATGAGCAGGATGCGACTCATGGGTCTCCTCGGGGGTGACCGGACGCGGTCGCCGCGGACGCCCGCGGCAGGCGGATCGAGACGATGGTCCCGCCCTCCGACCGATCCGTCGCCGACAGACGACCGGCGTGGTCCTCGACGATCCGCTGGCTGATGGCCAGCCCCAGGCCGGTCCCGCCCGCCTTGGTGGTGAAGAACGGCGTGCCGAGATTCTCGCGTGCTTCGCTGGTGAAGCCCGGCCCATCGTCCTCGATCCGCATGACCACGTGATCGCCCTCCGTCCTCACGGATGCGCGGACCCGGCCGGGCGGCGCGGCGCCGGCGGCCTCGACGGCGTTGAGCAGGACGTTGAGCACCAGCTGCTGGACCTGCTCCGGATCGCCGGTGACCAGGCACGGTCCCGGCGTCTCGTCGAGTTCCACCGTCACTCCGCGGTCGTCGGCCTGGTTGCGGATCAGATCGGCCACGTCGCGCAGCGTGCTGCTCACGTCGAACGAGTCGCGCCGGCCGGCGCGGGGACGCGCGAAGTCGAGGAAGCGGGTGAGCACGTTGTTCAGGCGGGCCGTCTCCTTCACGACGATCCGCAGCAGACGTCCGCGGGGATCGGACTCCGACCGCTCGTCCTGCAACACCTCGGCCGCGCCGCGGATGGAAGCCAGGGGGTTGCGGATCTCGTGAGCGAGCCCCGCCGAGAGTCGCCCCACCGCTGCCAGGCGCGCCTGCCGCACCAGTTCGCTCTCGATGCGGGCCTTCTCGTCGAGCGCGCGGCGCAGCTCGCGGGTGGTATGCATCAAGGAGCGCCGCGTCCGGGTCTCGCGGCTGACGAGCAAGCCCGTCACCAGTCCGACCGCCAGGTACAGGACCATCTCGAGCGTCTTCTCCAGCGCGGGCGCGGGATCGTGGCCGACCCAGCCCATCGCGTGGGGGAAGTAGAGGACGCAGGCCAGCGCGGCGGCGCCGACGCCGCCCGCCCAGCCGCCGGCGAAGGCCGCCAGGATCACCGGAAAATAGTAGAGGCGACGGTAGACCCCGTGGGCCTCGTGCAGGTGCACCGCCGTCTGGTAGTGCAGCAGCGTGATGACGATCAGCAGCACCGCCACCAGCAGCACGCCGCCGCGGCGGCGACCGGGGTCGAGGCGGTCCGCCGGCATTCCGGGATCGTTCACGCGAGCCTCCCGCTGGTGCGACCGAGTGCCTCCCCGGCAGAGCCGGGGGAAACTCTCGCTTATGCTAGAAGGTCTTGCCGAACGCCGCGCCGCCCCACGGCTCCACACCGTCATCCGTGAATACCGGCGTGAACGCCACGCGCATGAACATCCCGAAGTCGCCCTGGAAGCGATATCCGAGGATCCCCACGCCCAGGAGCTGGCTCTCGGTCAGATCGAGCCACACGTCGTCCTCGTCGTCCTCCCATCCGCCCGGCAGACCGAAGTAGCTGGCTCCGGCACCGATCTCGATCTGGTTGTTCCTGCCACCGAGGAGCACGGAGAGCGTGGCCGGCACCGTGTAGGCCGTGGGGTGGAAGAAGAACGTGCCGCCGAGGCCGAGGCGCAGGACGAGGCGGTCGGCCGTGCGCTTCTCGAAGTTCAGCGACACTTCGCCGCCGGGACCGCCGGCCTCCAGATACAGGGTGTTCTCGAGGATATAGTAGCCTTGCGCCCGGACGGCCGGCGCCGCGACGACGATCACCAGAACGAGCAGGACGAGCGCGAGACGGGTCTTCATGGCGGAAGGTCCTCCGGTAGGAGATGGTCGGGCGCACCGGCCGAAGCCGGCCAGAGTCGGCCGGAGCCGGTCGGAGCCGGTCGACGGGCGCGCCGCGGCGAGGCATGCCGCCGCCGGCAGATCCGGCCGCTCAGCCCGGCCGCCGCGCCAGCAACACGAAGTACTCCGGCACGAGCCGTCCGACGGGCTTCACCGCCGGATCGGCGCGCTCCCAGGGACGGAACACGGTCTTGTAGGCCTTGCGCAGGATCGTCACCCCGAACCGGATCTGCGGGCGCTGGCCCCAGGTGACATCGTCGACCCCGAAGCCCGCGGCCGCCAGTTCGCGGCGCAACTCCCCGGGCGTGAACTCCCGCACGTGATGCGGGTTGGCCGGCGGATCGTGCGGCGTTCGCGCGGCCGGCGAGGTGACCGGACGGTTGGGCGACGAGATCAGCAGCGTCCCGCCGGCAGCCAGGAGCGCGTGCAGGTTCGCCAGGGCGGCGCGATGATCGGGTACGTGCTCGACGGTCTCGAAGCAGGTGATCACGGCGAACGGCTCGGCGTCGCGCCAGCGGGTGATGTCGCCGGTGGCGAAACGCAGGTTCGGCTTCCGGTACCGGTCGCGCGCGTAGGCCACCACCTGTTCGTCGACGTCCACCCCCACCACCTCGACGGCGTCGCCGGTGGCCAGCAGGTGCGCGCCGTAGCCGGTGCCGCAGGCGATGTCCAGGACCCGGCGCCCACGGACGTGATCGAGCGCGAAGCGGTACCGCGCCAGGTGATCCTCCTCGAGATGGCGCGGCGAGCGGCCCGGAACGAGGTACTCGCCGGTGAAGGGCAGATCCATCGCATCTCCTTGGCGTGAGCTGGCCGGCCGCCATACACCTTGCTAGCGTGGGCAGGGCCGCCGCCGCCGAGCAGGATAAGCCGCCACCGCACCGCCGACAACCGTCTTCGCGCGCCGCCGGCGCCGTGCGGCGCTCACGTTTCCGGAGGGAAGCCGCCATGCCACCCGATCTCACTCCGCCGCCGGAGACCACTGACCCCGCCCGCCGGCAGGTGGACCTTGCTGCCGCCAAGGCGGCGATCCGCCATCTCCTGGACGACGGCCGGGTGGTCGAGGCCGCAGCGCGTCTGGCGGACCTCCACCCCAGCGACGCGGCCGATCTCCTGGAGGATCTCCCCGGCACCGACGAACGCGTGAGTCTGGTGGAGGAGTTGCCCCCGGCAGCGGCGGCAGCCGCCCTCGCGGAGATCGACCCGGAAGCCGAACCCGAGCGCATCCTGGGCGGGCTCGACCCCGCGTTCGCCGGACGCGTGGTGGCGCGGCTGGCCAGCGATGATGCCGCCGACCTGCTCGGACAGCTCCGCTCCGCGAGGCGCCGCGCGGTCCTGGCTGCCGTGCCCGGCGAACTGGCCCGGGGTCTGCGGGACCTGCTGCGCTACCCCGAGGACAGCGCGGGCGGCATCATGAGCACCGAATTGCTGGCGGTGCCGGCCTCACTCTCGGCGGGCGAGGCCGCGGCCGAGGTCCGCCGCCAGGCGCGCCGCATCGGCGAGGTACTCTATCAGGTGTTCGTCACGGACGAGGGCGGACTTCTGCAGGGTGTCCTCGGGCTGCACGAACTGGTGCTGGCCGATCCCGCCACCCCCCTGCGAGAACTGGCAGCCTCACCGGCGGCCATGGTCGGGCCCGACGCCGACCAGGAGGAGGCGGCGCGTCGGCTGCACCACTACGACCTGCCGTCATTGCCGGTCGTGCAGGACGGCCGCCTGCTGGGTCACGTGACCTGGGACGACGTGATGGACGTGCTCGAGGAGGAGCAGACCGAGGACATCCTGCGCCTGGCCGGCACAGATCCCGCGGAGTCCGTGCGCGGCGACTGGGCCGGAGCCGTGCGGGGCCGGCTGCCGTGGCTGTTCGTCAACCTGGGCACCGGCGCGCTGGCGGCGCTGGTGGTCTACCTCTACCAGGACACGATCGACCAGCTCGTGATCCTGGCCGCCATCATGCCGCTGATCGCCGGCCTCGGCGGCAACGCCGGCACGCAGGCGCTGGCCGTCACCGTGCGCCGCCTCACCCTCGACCGGGACGTCGGTCCCGAACGCTGGCGCGTGGCCGGCAAGGAGTTACTGGTCGGCTTCACGAACGGCGCCGTGCTGGGCCTGGTGGTCGGGGCAGTGGGGCTGGTGTGGCAGGGCAGCGCCGTCTTCGGCCTGGTGGTGCTGCTGGCCATGTGGGGCAACCTCGTGGTGGCCTCGTTCGCCGGTGCGCTCGTGCCGGTCGTGCTCGACGGGATCGGCGTGGATCCCGCGGTCGCCTCGGCGGTATTCGTCACCACCTTCACCGACCTGGCGGGGTTCTTCCTGCTTCTCGGATTGGCGTCCGCGTGGCTCGTGTGACCGGCCCGCCGTGTGACCGGCCCGCCGTTGCCACCGTTCCACCGGGGTGGTAGTGTTGCGGGGCCGGACCGCCGCGGGTGCGCCCGAGAGGACGTCGACCTTCCATGCGCTACGCCACCGACATCGTCGTCATCGATCTCGAGGCCACCTGCCCGCCCGAGGACCGCGGCAACAACACGGTCGAGCGCAGCAGCATCATCGAGATCGGCGCGGTGCGCGTGCACCGGCGCAGCCTGGAGATCGTGGAGACCTTCAGCGAGCTGGTGCGGCCGGTGGATTACCCGATCGTGCCGTTCATCACCGAGATCACCGGCATCACCGCCGAGATGGTGGCCGAAAGCGACACCTTCGCCGCGGTCGGACCCCGGTTCCTGGAATGGTACGGCCCCCGCAACCGGGCCATCCTGGCGGCCTTCGGCGCATACTACGACGTGCCCATGCTGCGCAAGGAGTGCGACCGGTTCGGTATCGACTTCCGCTCCCACGTGGTGGGGGGCGCCTACGACATCCGTGCGCTGGGCCTCGCGTGGCTGGCGGAGCACGAGCATCGCACCAGCGGCATCACGCTGCCCGGCATCCTGGAGAAGATGGGGCTGGCCGACCGGTTCACCGCGCACCGTGCCGTGGAGGACGCCCGGGCCGCGGCGGCCATCCTGCAGATGTTCCACCTGGGACGCGCCCTGACCTGAGCCGCGGCCGCCCGGGAGCGGCGGCGACCGCACAGCCGGCGCCCCCCGCGGGACCGGGCGGCACAGGACTTGAAACCGGCCGGGCCGCCTAGCATGTTTCCCGGGTCCTACCCCGGGCAGAGAGTTCCGACCGCGTGAGAGGAGTAGCCGTGTCCGACACCAGCAGGGCCGAAATCGTCAGCCTCGTCGAGGAGCAGGAGCCGAACTTCCACCACTGGGAGTTGATCAAGGACGTCATCGATCAGCAGATCGACATCATGCTGAACTACCGGCAGAGCGGCCATCCGGGCGGCAGCCGGTCCAAGGTGCACTTCCTGACCAGCCTGCTCCTGAGCGGCGCCATGCGGTGGGACCTGCGGCGGCCCGAGAAGCGCTTCGGCGACCGGTTCATCCTGGTGGCCGGCCACACGGCGCCCCTGGTCTATGCCATGCTGGCGGTGTTCAACGAGTCGCTGCGCTTCATGCTGGACCGGACGGGCGACGAGCGGTACCGCGTGCCGGGCGGCTCGGCGCGCATGATGACCTGGGAGGACCTCGCCACCCTGCGCAACCGCAGCGGCCTGCCCGGCCACGTGGAGATGGAGGGCAAGAACCTCTTCGTGAAGTTCAACACCGGACCCAGCGGCCACGGCGCGCCCACGCTGGTGGGCGAGGCGCTGGCCCTGAAGCGCGCCGGCGCGGGCGAGGTGAAGGTGTTCGGCATCGAGGGCGAGGGCGGCCACACCGCCGGGGTCTGGCACGAGACCAAGAACTCGGCCTACGGTCTGGGGCTGGACAATCTCAACGTGATCCTCGACTGGAACGACTTCGGGATCGATCCGCACCCCGTGTCCTCGATCGTCCACGGGACGCCGCGCAGCTGGTTCGAACCCTACGGCTGGCACGTGCACGAGGCGCCCGACGGCAGCGCCTGGGGGGACGTGACCCGCGCGCTGCTCGAGATGACCCACGGCGACAACCCGCAGTACCGTCCGGGCATGACCTTCGGCACGACCCGCAAGGGGCGCGGCTACGGCAAGTACGACGCGGCCAGCCACGGGTCGCCGCACAAGCTGAACAGCGAGCCGTTCTGGCAGCTGCGCCGCGAGTTCGCCGAGAAGTACGACGTGGCCTTCGCCGGCATGGACGAGCCGGTGCCGAGCACCAAGCAGGCGCTCACCGAGCAGTGCCTGAAGAACCTGGACGCGGCCATGTCGGTGCTGCGCCACCACGAGGACACCATCAGCTACCTGGCCGACCGCCTGGTGGAGATCGGCGACTCGGTGCCGGACAGCATCAAGACCTTCGTCCTGCCCGAGGAGAAGAACCCGCTGGACGACCCGGCGCTCTTCGACGTCGCGCACTATCCGGAATCGATGTGGGTCCAGCCCGGCGACAAGCAGCCGAACCGCGCGGCGCTGGCGCGCTGGGGCAGCTGGATCAACAGCTACTGTCTCGAGAAGTACGGCCGGCCGCTGTTCGTGGTCTGCTCCGCCGACCTCGCCGGCTCCACCAACATCATCGGCTTCGGCGAGGAGTACGACGGCCGGAAGAACACCGGCTGGTACGACCCGCGCGAGAACCCCGACGGCGTGGTGCTCAAGCAGGGGATCACCGAGTTCGCCAATGCGGGTCTTTGCGTGGGCATGGGCACGGTGAACATGTCCCGCGAGCCCGAGAAGCGCTACAACGGCTTCTACAGCGCCTGCTCCACCTACGGGTCGTTCAGCTACCTGAAGTACGGGGCCATGCGCCTTTACAGCCAGCTCGTGCAGGACACGCAGCTCAAGTGCGGCAAGGTGATCTGGGTCGCCGGCCACAGCGGCCCCGAGACCGCCGAGGACAGCCGCACCCACTTCGGAGTCTTCTCCCCCGGCGTGACGCAGCTGTTCCCCGACGGGCACGTCATCGACCTGCACCCCTGGGAGTACAACGAGGTGCCGGTGCTGCTGGCCGCCGCGCTGCAGCAGGACGCGCCCATCGTGGCGCTGCACCTCACCCGCCCGGGAGTCGAGATCCCCGACCGCCGGAAGCTCGGGCTGGCCTCTCACCTGGAGGCGGCCAGGGGCGCCTACATCCTGCGCGACTACCTGCCCGGCGAACCGAAGCAGGGCGTGATCATCGTGCAGGGCACCATGTCCACCTACAACCTGCTGAAGGCGCTGCCGAGGATCGACGACGCGGGAGTCAACGTGAAGCTGGTGGCGGTGCCCAGCCCTCAGCTCTTCCGCTGGCAGCCGGACGAGTACCGCAATCGCGTGCTCACTCCCGGCGACCGCATGAACTCCACCTACGTGACCAACCGGGCCCGGCGGCTCATGCGCGACTGGGCCTTCAATGCCCTGGCCGACGACTACGCCCTGAGCAGCGACCGCGACGATCGCTGGCGGCCGGGCGGCTCGGTGGACGAGGTGTGCGCCAGCGCCGGCATCGACCCGGACAGCATCGCCGAGGGCGTGATCCGCTTCGCGCAGGATTTCCAGACCCGCATGGCGAAGCTCAAGGCGATGGTGGACGAGGCCATGGGCTAGCCCGCATCGTTCATGAGCGGCCTGGGCGCGCGGCCGCCGCGCACCGGATGGAAGCGGCCCCGGGGCACGACGCCCGGGGCCGCTGTCCGTCGAGGGCGAGACGCTGTCGGCGGCGAGACGATGTCGGTAGCGAAACGATGTCGGTAGCGAGACGATGTCGGTAGCGAGACGATGTCGGTAGCGAGACGATGTCGGCGGCGAGGATGATCAGGGGGACCGTCGTGAGCGATCGCCACTGCCGATCGGGGCGACCCGTGCTCGTCTCCTGGAGCACAGGCAAGGACAGCGCGTTTATGCTGCAGGCGCTGCGCGACGATCCCGCCTGGGAACCGGTCGGGCTCGTGACCACGGTGGCGGCGGCGTCGAAGCGGGTGCCCCTCCACGGTCTGCCGCGACCGCTGCTGGAGGAGCAGGCGCGCCTGCTGGACCTGCCCCTGCAGGTGGTGGAGATCCCCCATCCCTGCCCGAACCGCGAGTACGAGCGGCGTCTGGCCCCGGTCTGGGTCGCAGCCCGAGCAACGGGCGTGGGCGCGGTGGCGTACGGCGATCTCTTCTTGGCCGACGTCCGCGCCTATCGCGAACGGCAACTCGCGGGCACCGGGCTCGAACCCGTGTTCCCGCTGTGGGGGCGCGATACGGCCGAACTGGCGAGCGCCATCGTCGCCACCGGCTGGCGAGCCCTGGTCACCTGCGTGGATCCCGTCCGCCTCGACCGGACGCTGCTGGGCCGGTGGTTCGATCACGACCTGCTGGCGGATCTACCGGCGGACGTGGACCCGTGCGCGGAGAACGGCGAGTTCCACACCGTGGTGGTCGATGGACCGCTCCTGTCGCGCCCGCTGCCCGTCCGCGTGGCCGGCGGCGTCGATCGCGACGGTTTCTGGCAACTCGAACTGCAGGCGGCCGCAGGCTGAGCGCAGAGTCCGCGTCCGCCACCGTTCGTGCCGCGACCGCCGGGTTCGATTATGCTGGCCCCGAGTGAGAGTTCGCCCGGCCCGGTTGCGGCCGGTGTCCGGGCTGACGGGTTTCCGGGGGCTGCGATGGCTGGATCGGAGAAGGTGATCGGAACGGCATCGGTGGTTCGCGTCGTCCTGATCACCATCGTCCTGATGTCCCTGACGCTGCTGCTCTGGGCGGGCCGGGACGTGCTCTTCATCCTCTTCTTCGGGGTCCTGGTCGGCATCGTCCTGTCGGTCTTCGCGGACCGGCTGGCGGGATGGGGCGTGCCGCGACTGGCGGCCGTCCTGCTCGTGCTGCTGGCGATCCTCGGGTTGCTGACGGCGTTCGCCGTCCTGCTCTGGCCCACGGTGCGCGAACAGCTCGGCATCGTGGGACGCGAACTCCCGCGGGCGGTGGAGGACGTGGTCCGGTGGATCCAGGCGCAGTACGGCGCCGTGATCGAGCCGGGCGAGCCGGTCCCCGACCTGGAGGAAGAGGTCCAGTCGAGCCTGCCCATACGGCCCGGTGCCATCATCAGCGGCGCGATCCCGATCATCAACACGGCGGTCGGCGCCTTGACCGGCGCACTGGTGGGGCTGGCCGTGGGGGTGTACACCGCCATCAACCCCGGTCTCTACCGCCGGGGGCTCGAGCGGCTCACGCCGCCGGTCCACCGGGAGCGAGCCGGCCTCGCGCTGGATCGCGCGAACCACTCGCTCCGGCGCTGGATGGTCGGAACGCTCATCAACATGGTCGTGGTCGGCGTGATGACCGGCACGGGTCTGATGCTGATCGGAGTGCCGGCGCCCATCGCGCTGGGGGTCATCGCGGGGTTGCTGGAGTTCATTCCCATCGTCGGCCCCATCCTGGCGTCCGTCCCGGGCATCGCGCTGGCCCTGACCGTCAGTCCGGTGACCGCACTCTGGGTCACCATCTTCTACATCGTGGTCCAGCAGATCGAGGGCAACGTCCTCATGCCGGTGATCATGAGGGGAGCGGTGCGGCTGCCGCCCGCACTGACGGTCCTTTTCCAGACCCTCATGGCCGTGACCTTCGGGTTCCTGGGCCTGCTTCTGGCCGTGCCGCTGCTGGCGGTGGCCGTGGTCATGGCGAAGACGCTGTACGTGGAGCCCATGGAGTCGGGAACGCCCGACGAGGCCTGACCCGGATTGTTCATGAGCGGCCTGCTGCGGCTGGTCATGTATCATCCGGGCTGACGTCCCGCTCCGGATCCTGCAGATTGCCGGGCTCCCCGGGATCAACGATTTGTGCCGCCCCCTTCCAGCGGTTAATTTCGACCGCGTGAAGCGCCCCGCCCCGCACCCGCCCATCCAGACGGAGGGACCAGCGCCTTGATCCGCACATGCCTGCTGACGCTCACGGTGTTCCTGCTCGCCGGCTCCAGCAGTCTGGCCGACACCGAGAATCCGCTCCTCGCCCCCTATGGCACCGCCTTCGACGTGCCGCCCTTCGACCGGATCCTGCCCGCGCACTTCGAGCCGGCGTTCGAGGCGGGCATGGAGCAGGAACGCGCCGAGGTGGCCGCCATCGCCGGCGACCCGGAGCCGCCCAGCTTCGAGAACACGATCGCGGCCCTCGATCGCGCGGGCGAACTGCTGCGCTCGGTGCAGAGCGTGTTCTACGGCCTGACCGGCGCCAACACCGGCGAGGAACTGCAGCAGGTCAACCAGCGCGTGTCGCCCCGGCTGGCGGCCCACCGCGACGAGATGCGTCTGGACGAGCGGGTCTTCGCCCGCATCGCGACGCTCCACGACGCGCGCGAGGAACTGGACCTCGACGCCGAGCAGCGCTTCCTGCTGGAGAAGATGTACCGGGACGGGGTGCGCAACGGCGCGCTGCTGGATCCTCCCCGACAGGCGCGGCTCAAGGAGATCAACCAGGCCCTGTCCGCCCTCAGGGTGCGCTTCGGTGACAACCTCCTGGCCGAGACCAACGGCTTCCTGCTGGTGATCGAGGACCGGGACGACCTGGCCGGACTGCCCGAGCCGGTGGTGGCGGCGGCAGCCAGGGCGGCCCGCGAGGCCGGTCACGACGGCGCCTGGGTGTTCACGACCCACAAGCCCAGCATGCTGCCCTTCCTCACCTACGCTCACGATCGCGAGCTGCGGCAGCAGCTCTTCACCGCCTACATCATGCGCGGCAACAACGCCAACGAGCACGACAACACCGGCATCATGGCCGAGGTCCTGAAGCTGCGGGTCGAGCGCGCCGCGCTGCTGGGCTACGACACCTACGCCGACTACGTCCTGGAGACGCGCATGGCCGGCACTCCGGAGCGGGTCTACGAGCTGCTCGACCGCCTCTGGGAGGCGGCCCTGCCGGTCGCCAGGCGCGAGGTCGACGAGATGCAGCAGATCATCGACCGGGAGGGCGGCGACTTCCGCCTGGCGGCCTGGGACTGGTGGTACTACGCCGAGAAGCTGCGCAAGGAGAAGTACGACCTCGACGACAACGAGCTGCGCCCCTACTTCCAACTCGAACAGGTCCGGGACGGGATGTTCTGGGTCGCGAACCAGCTCTACGGTCTCACCTTCCAGCCGCTCGACGATCTGCCCCTGCCGCATCCCGAGGCCGAGGCGTTCCAGGTCAGGGAGGCCGACGGCTCGCACTGCGCCGTCATCTACCTCGACTATCACCCGCGCGCCAGCAAGCGGCAGGGCGCCTGGTGCGGCGCCTACCGCCAGCAGAATCGCGCGCGGGGCCACGAGGTCGATCCCATCGTGAACCTGGTGTGCAACTTCACCCGGCCCTCGGGCGACACGCCGGCGCTGCTGAGCCTCGACGAGGTGGAGACCCTGTTCCACGAGTTCGGCCACGGCCTCGACGTCATGCTCTCCGACGTCACCTTCAACACGCTGTACCGGTCGGCCGATTTCTCGGAGCTGCCCAGCCAGATCATGGAGCACTGGGCGCTCGAGCCCACGGTGCTCGCGCAGTACGCCCGGCATCACCGGACCGGCGAGGTGATTCCCGACCAGCTCGTCGCCAAGATCAAGGCCGGCAAGCACTTCAACCAGGGCTTCGCCACGGTGGAGTACCTGGCCGCCAGCCTGCTCGACATGAAGTTCCACACCCTCACCGCGGCCGACGATCTCGACGGCCTCGACGTCATGGCCCTCGAGAAGAGCTACCTGGACGAGATCGGCCTCATCCCCGAGATCGCACCGCGGTACCGTGCCAGCTACTTCGGGCACATCATCGGCGGCTACGCGGCAGGCTACTACGGCTACATCTGGTCGGGAGTGCTGGACAACGACGCCTTCGAGGCGTTCCAGGAGACCAGCCTCTTCGACCAGGCCACCGCGCAGCGGTTCCGCGAAGCGGTTCTGGAGCGCAACGGCACGGCCGACTTCATGCAGATGTATCTCGATTTCCGCGGGCGCGAGCCGCGGATCGAGCCGCTGCTGCGGCAGCGGGGACTCATGTAGCCGCCGGGTGCGAGGGGCCGTCGGGGGAGGCCGGGGGCGGCCGGCTTCCCTACACCTCTCCCTCCGCCTCCCGCCGCCGCTTCTCGGCCTGCTTGCGGGCGTTCTCGTCGAGGAGGGACTTGCGCAGGCGGATGTGATGGGGCGTCACTTCCACGTACTCGTCGCCGTTGATGTGCTCCAGGGCCTCTTCGAGGCTCAGCTTGACCGCAGGAGCGATCCGCATCTTCCGGTCGGAACCCGAGGCGCGCATGTTGGACAGCTGCTTGGCGCGCTGGGCGTTCACCAGGATGTCGCCCTCCTTGTTCGCCTCGCCGATCACCTGTCCCCCGTAGAGCATCTCGCCCGGATCGATGAAGAAGCGGCCGCGGTCCTGCAGGGCGTCGATGGCGTACGCCACCGCCTCGCCGCGACCCATGCTCACGATGCTGCCGGTCTGGCGCTGGGGGATGCTCCCCTTGAAGTACTCGTACTGGTAGAAGCGGTGGTGCATGACGATCTCGCCGCCGCAGGCGCGCAGCATCTTGCTGCGGAAACCGATGAGCCCGCGGCTGGGGATGCGGAACTCCAGACGCGATCGGCCGCCCGAGGGCTCCATCTTGATCAGCTCGCCGCGCCGACCGGCGGCGTACTCGATGACCGTCCCGGCGTACTCCTCGGCCACGTCCACCGTGAGCACCTCCACCGGTTCGGCCTTGCGGCCGTCGATCTCCTTGTAGATCACCCGGGGCTGGCCCACCATGAACTCGTAGCCCTGGCGCCGCATGGTCTCCATGAGGATGGCCAGGTGCAGGATGCCGCGGCCGCTCACGCGGAAGGTGTCGCCGCTGGCGGTGTCCTCCACGCGCAGCGCCACGTCGCGCTCCGCTTCCCGCCCGAGTCGTTCCCGGATCTGGCGGCTGGTGACGTACTGGCCGTCCTGCCCGAAGAACGGGCTGTCGTTCACCATGAAGCTCATGGCCAGGGTCGGCTCGTCCACGGCGATGATGGGTAGCGGCTCCGGCTGCTCGGGATCGGACAGGGTGTCGCCGATGTCCACGTCCTCGAGCCCCACCACGGCGGCGATGTCGCCGCAGGCCACGCGATCCACCTCGAGCCGGCCGAGGTTCTCGAAGGTGAAGAGCTTCTTGACCTGGGCCGTCACCTGGCGGCCGTCGCGCTTGATCAGGGCCACCTTCATCTTCGCCTGCAGCTCGCCGCGCACCACGCGCCCGATGGCGATGCGCCCCACGTAGTCGCTGTGGTCCATGGCGGCCACCAGCATCTGCAGCGGCCCCTCCTGGATCACCGGCGAGGGGATGTGGTTGACGATCATCTCCAGCAGCGGCGACAGATCCTTGCGCTCGTCCTCCAGCTCTCCCACCGCCCAGCCGTCACGGCCGGCGGCATAGACGCCCCGGAAGTCGAGCTGGTCGTCGCTGGCGTTCAATTCGGCGAACAGATCGAACACCTCGCCGAGCACCTCGCGCGGGCGAGCGTCCTTGCGGTCCACCTTGTTGATGACGACCACCGGCTTGAGATTCAGCTGCAGCGCCTTCTGCAGCACGAAGCGGGTCTGCGGCATGGGGCCCTCGAAGGCGTCCACCAGCAACAGCACGCCGTCGGCCATCTTCAGCACCCGCTCCACCTCGCCGCCGAAATCGGAGTGCCCGGGGGTGTCGATGAGATTGATGCGCACTCCGCGGTAGTGGATGGCGAAGTTCTTGGCGGTGATCGTGATCCCGCGCTCCCGCTCGAGGTCGCCGGAATCGAGGAAGCGCTCGCGCACCTCCTGGCCGGGCCGGAAGACCTGGGACTGGCGGAGGATCTGGTCCACGAGCGTCGTCTTGCCGTGGTCCACGTGAGCGATGATGGCGACGTTCCGGATTTCCATGGTCTTCCCTGTCCTGTTCACGCGATCGCCGGCGCCGCGCCGTTCCGGTGAGATCTGCCGGCGACGCCGCAACGGCCGGCTCCACCCGGGAAACCGGCCGCCCAAGATCGTCAGGGGAGGCGCGGAACGCAATCGGGCCGGTTCGGGCGGGTGGCCGCGCCGGGTCACAGGGGGCCGCGATCGCCTCAGCGGGTCTCGAGCACCCGGAACCGGCCTGGTGTCTCGGTGACGCCGATGGTGCCCGCGGCCGCCGTGAACGCGACGACGTCCCAGGCGTGCCAGCCCGGCGCGCTCGCCGCCTCCGGCGCCTGCAGTTCGAGGGCGGCCGTCCGGCCGATCTCGTCGCCATCCAGAAAGACGACGTAGCTGTCGGCCACGGCCACCGCCGTCCAGACGAAGCGCTCCGCCGCCGGCACCCGGCCGAGCGGCGCGAGCGGCCGCACCTCCCTCAGCACGCGCAACTCGTCGGTCACGGTGGGCTCGTCGCCCGTCACCGCGTAGACGCGAGCCGCCGGCTGGCCCGGGAACACCCAACCGTCCTGCGGCCGGAAGCCCGGATACACCACGTAGCCGCCGGCAGGCAGGTCGGAAAACCGGAACGATCCGTCGGATCCGGTGACCGCCAGCCGCCCGGGCCAGCCCACCGCCGTCTTGTCGCGAGGATCCGCCTCCGGCATCTCGCCGATGGAGCCCAGGCCGACCGCCAGCCCCGGCACCGGGTTGTCGAGGAAGACCACCCGGCCGATCAGCACGCCCGGACCGCCCTCGTCGGGTTCGAGCGCGATCACCGCTCCGGTGACGTCGATCTCGGCAGCTGCGCCCGGCTCGTGCGTCCAGTTCCGCGCCCGGTATCCCTCGCGGGTCACCAGAAGCGGCAGCACCTGCCGCACCCGGTCCGAGCCGGGATCCAAGAGGAACGGGATGTCGCTCACTCTGAAGGCGCCGTCGGCGAGGGTCACGTCGTCGCTCACGCCGGCACGGCCGAGCAGGGCGCCGGGATAGGGCGAGAGGCTCACGAAGGCGCCCGCCAGCGGCGCGCCGGAGGTGGCATCCACCACGTGTCCCCGGATCCGCGGCAGCCCCCCGACCTGCACCCGCCGCGCCAGCACGACCTCCACCGCGTTCGGGGGCCTCGCGGCCGGGGACCTCGCGGCGAGGGGCGTTGCGGCGGAGGTCGCCGCGGCGGAGGCCATTGCAGCAGGGGGCGCCGCCGCCACGGCGGGTGCGGCGACACGGGTGATTCCGCCGGGCCCGGGTCGCCGGACCGGCGCGGCGCCACCGCCGGGCCAGACCAGCGCCGGCGGCAGCTGGTGCACCACCAGGCTGTCCCCCGGAAAGACCGCCAGCCGCACCGGAGCAGCGGCCGTCTCGTCGAGTCGCAAGAGCACCGTCCCGTCGGCGCCGGTGGCGGCCGGCGGCGCCGCCAGCCGGTGGCGCGCGTCGAGCGCCACGACCTTCACGCCGGCCACCGGCGCGCCGGTGTCCCGCTCGACGGCGCGGACCAGCCAGGCAGGCGGCGGGTATCGAGTGTCGTCCGCTTCGCAGCCGGGCAATGCGAGCGCGAGCGCGACCCCGAGCAGCGCCGCCACGGCGACGTCATGCCTCCGGACGATGTCCATGCCTCCATGGTACGTCGGCTCGCCGCCGGGCTCCAGCCCCGCCGCCTGCCACGGACAGGCATCGGCGCCACCAGACCGCTCCATCGTCGCTGGCGTGCCCGTGCGGCCGGTGCTAACCTCGACCCGGCCGTTCTCCCTGGAGGTCCCATGAGCACTCTCGCCATGCTGCAGCCGGCGATCGCTCCCGCTGCGCTCACCTGTCTCCTCCTCTCCTGGTCGTCGCCGGCCGCGGCGGCCGGCGAGGTCGGCAACACCGCACCCGACCGGGTCGTCGCCGCCCCTGCCGTAGCGGATGTCGGCCGGCTCACCTGGGTGGAGAGCACGCCGGTGGAGACGGACCTCGACCTGCCGGGAGTTCCGGAGACCGCCGCCGTGTGGCGCGACGTGCTCGGCGCCGCGCGCGACTCGGTGGAGGTCCTGGCCTTCTACCTGAGCGAGGATCCCGCCGGACGAGACCCCCTGGAGCCGGTGCTGGCCGCGCTGCAGACCGCCGGTGACCGCGGGGTGGTCGTGCGAGTCCTGGCCGACCGGGGCTTCCACCGCACCTACCCAGAGATCGCGCGGCAACTCGACGCCGCCCCCGGCATCGCGGTGCGCCTGCTCGACGCCCGCGCGCTCTGGGGCGGGGTGCAGCACGCCAAGGCGTTCGCGGTGGACGGCCGCCGCTTCTTCGTGGGCAGCCAGAACTGGGACTGGCGCGCGCTCATGCACATCCACGAGCTGGGCGCGCTGGTGGAGAGTCCCGAACTCACCCGCCGGTTCCGTGCCGTCTTCGCCGGCGACTGGGACCGGGCCCAGCCGCTCGCCGTCGCCGAAGCGGCAGCCGGATCCCCGGGCGGAACGCCGCGGACGTCCGCGCCGGCCGAGGCGATCGAAGGTGTGCAGCAACCGGCAGCGGGCCCGGGAACCGCCCTGCCGCCGGTCCCTCTGGTCACCGCTGCCGGCGACACGGTGCACGCCGTGCTGGGTGCCAGCCCGCCCCAGGCGCTGCCGCCGGGAGTTCCCTGGGACGAGCCCCTGCTGGTGCACCTGCTCGACGGCGCCCGGCGGCGCATCCGCGTGCAACTGCTGTCGTACAATCCGTCCGACCGTGACGGCGGCTACTGGGCGGTACTCGACGACGCGCTGCGGCGCGCGGCCGCCCGCGGCGTCGATGTGCAGATGATCCTCGCCGACTGGTCCCAGCGCGAGTCCATGCTGGTGTACGTGCAGAGCCTCGCCGTGCTGCCGCGAATCGAGATCCGCTTCACCAGCATCCCGCCCTGGAGCGGCGGCTTCGTCCCCTTCGCCCGCGTGGAGCACGCCAAGTACGTCACCGTCGACGACGAGCGCTGCTGGCTGGGCACGTCGAACTGGTCGGGCGGCTACTTCCGGGAGTCGCGCAACCTCAGCCTCTTCCTCGAGGGCGAAGGTGCCTGCGCCGTGCCCGACGCGTTCTTCGAGCAGAGCTGGAACAGCGCCTACGCTGCAACCGTGGACCCGTGCGGCCGGTACACGCCGCCGCGCCGACAGTGAGGGAGGTGCTCGTGGATCGCAACGATCCCGCGGTCTATCCGTTCGCCGCCATGAGCCGCGAGGAACTGCTAAACTGGCTGCAGGACGCGGCCAAGCTGTGGCTGGCTCACGACGGGCTCTGGTTCCAGTCGGTGGAGAGCAGGGACGGCCAGACCGTGGCCATCGTGCACGACGCCACCGCCTGGGGGCGCTTCTCGCCCATCGAGGCCCGCCGGATCATGAAGCGCCTGGGCCTGGAGCCCGGCGGCGGCATCGACGCACTGGTCACCTGCCTGCGGTACCGGCTCTACAGCCATCTCAACGTCCAGGAGATCGAGCGGCCGGCTCCCGATCGTTGCATCCTCCGCATGCGCGAGTGCCGCGTGCAGCTGGCGCGCCAGCGCAAGGGGCTGCCCGACTTTCCCTGCAAGAGCGTGGGGTTGGTGGAGTACGAGACGTTCGCCAGGACGATCGATCCACGCCTGCGGGTGAGCTGCATCACCTGCCCGCCCGATCCGCACCCCGGCGATCTGTTCTGCGCGTGGGAGTTCGTGCTCGGCGAGTGAGCAGAGCGCGAGGAACAGCAGAGTGACAGGAGAGGATACGCCCATGCCCGAGCCCCAGTCAGCCCAGCCCGGCCCCGTCCGGAGCGTCCCCCCGCGCCTCGAGAAGCAACGGGCGGCGCTGGTGCTCATCGACATGCAGGAGCGATTCCGTGACCTCATCGACGACGGCCCCGCGGTGACCGCCGCCTGCAGCCGCCTGGTCCGCTTCTGCCGCCAGCTGGAGATCCCGGTCCTCGTCACGGAGCACTACTCGCGCGGCCTCGGCGTCACGATCACCGAGCTGCGCCAGCTCTTCGATCCGTTCCAGCCCATCGAGAAGATCGCCTTCAGCTGCTGCGGCAGCGGGGAGTTCAACGATGCGCTGGATCGCACCGGACGCGACCAGATCGTGCTCTGCGGGATCGAAGCTCACGTCTGCGTCTACCAGACCGCCTTCGACCTCCTGCGCAAGGGCAAGCAGGTGGCCGTGGCGGCCGACGCGGTCACTGCCCGTTCGCCGGTGAATCGCGACCTCGGCCTGCGCCGCATGTCGGAACTGGGCGTCCAGACGATGGGCGTGGAGATGATCATGTTCGAGATCCTGCGGCAGGCGAAGACGGAGGAGTTCCAGGCCGTGGCCCCGATCCTCAAGGAGTAGGCGACGTCGCGGGTCGGCTCTCGCCGGCCCGCGGGGAGTCGACCGTTCCGCTGGCCGCGGGACGATCCGTTTCCGCCGCCGGGCGCTGCACCAGCCTCACCACCACCCCCAGGTAGGTCTGCGCCGCCCGGTGGTCCGGTCCGGTCAACTCGTGCTCCACGACCAGTCCCACCGCGTCGAACCCTCCCGAAGGCCACCACAGCTCGCCGCCGACGCGCTCGGAGAGGCGCCCATCCAGATTCCAGCGGTCGTAGGCCGCCACCAGGAAACGACGCTCGCGCCAGTTCAGGACCAGATCGGCACCGGCGTGCCAGCCGCCGGGATAGGCGCCGGGATCGAGCTCGTCGGCGGCCGAGTCGAGGTGCAGCATGCCGCCCCCCGTCACGGCGAGAACGGCCCGCCCGCCCAGGGTCCATTGCTTGCGCAGGTCCACCCGCAGCGGCACGCTGGCGCCGCCGAACGGGTAGGTCTCCTCGTTCCCGATCGGCAGACCGGCGGCCAGCCCCACCCGGAACGTCCGCACCAGCGGCACGCGCAGCGACGTCAGCACGCCCAGTTCGGTCCGGCCGAGTCCCGCCACCCGGTCCTCGTGCGGCCAGGCGGCGGCATCCTCGTCCTCGAGGGCGAGCAGGGCCGGCCAGCGCTCGAACACCCGCAAGCCGTCGCTGTCGAAGCTCAGATAGGAGACCCGCACGAACGCGGCGCTGTTCGGACCGGAACCGAGCAGGCCCTGCAGGCGGATGCGGCCGGCCGCCCAGCCGGTGGACGGGTCCTGGAAGCGACCGATGCCGAGTTCCAGCGCGGGTCGACCCTCGCGTCCGAACGCGGGCAGCCAGGGCAGCGGATCGAGGTAGGGCACCTGAGCCGTGACGGGACCGGTGCTGAAGCCGAGGACCAGCAGAACCGCCGCCGCGCTCGCGCTCGCGGTCCGTGCCGATGTTCGCGGGGCGTCGCCGGATCGTCGCCGACGCCCCAGCCATCCGCACCCGCGCCGTCCGCACCTGCGCCTTCCGCTCACGGTGTCTTCGCTCACGGCTTCTTCCGGTCGGCCTCGATGAAGCGGACGATGCCCCGGTCGGCGAAGTAGACCTTCAGTGCCTGTCGGCTGCCCGGCAGCGTCTCCTTCTCCACGACCAGTCCGCAGTCGTCCCAGGCGAGATGATGCAGCAGGTCTCCCACCTCGTAGTGGTTCCAGGGCCGGTATGGCTGCGCGTCGCCCGGATCGCACTCGGCGAGTCGCGCCGCCCATTCCGCCTGCAGGCGCTGTTCCTCGGCGCCGCGGGCCACCCCGGTGTCCTCGGGCCGGTCGGCCGCGCCGGCGTCAGCGCCGCGATCGCGGCGATCGCGCGGCCTGTCGCGATCACGCGGTGACGCCGTCCGGTCCCTCGGCTCGATCTCGGACGCACCGGAGGCCGAGTCGCCGGCAGGTGCGATCTCCCAGCGTTCCCGGCGAGCCATCGCCGCCGCGCTGCGTCCCACCTCGGCGTCGCCATCCTCGGCGTCGCCATCCTCGGCGTCATCGTCCTCGGCGTGGCCGCGATTGCCGCGCTCGTCTCGGTCGCGCTGATCGTCGCTGGAGGGACCAGGGCCAGGGAGGTGCGCGGCGTCGCCGACGGTATCACCGGAGGCGTCGCCGGAGGCCCGGCCGCCTTCGACGTCCTCGCCGGTCCGGCCGACGGGCTCATCGGCACGCTCCGATCCTTCCGGATCGGGAGCGACGCCACGGAAGCCTTCGCCGCTGATCTTGGGCAGGAATCCCTCGCACTGGGGACAGCGCAGCCAGATGACACCGTCATCGTCCCCGTCTCCGGTGGGGACGATCTCCATGTCGAGGCTCTGCTTGCAGACGGAGCAGTACTGGGTGATTTTCACTGCATGAACTTCGCGGAGGTCCCGGCCTCGCGCCGCGTCGCCGCGTACTGTTGCAGATGGATCAGGGTGCGACCTTGCAGCAGCTCTCTGCCTCCTCCTTGGTCAGATAGCGCATTCCGCAGGTGATGCAGCGGCAGGGCCCGTCGATGCGCCCCTCGGTCTCGGCCTTGAGCAGGAGGCGCTCGTACTTCACGAAGCTCTCGTCCTTGACCAGGATCGTTTCTCCCTTGACGCCAACCATCGGTTCCTCCTTGATACCGGTCCAGCGTCCCCGCCGACGACCACGTCCTCCTCAGGCCGAACACCTCTCTGGTTGAGTTCCTTCGCCGCGGCGGTTCCTCGATGGCGGGCATTCTACGCCATCTCGGCGCAGCCGTCAACCCGCTAACAGCTCTAGAATGCCGGTAACTCGCGGGGTGTCAAGGAGGTGCGACCCGGCACGAAACCTGCGCACGCGATCCACGATCTCACGACTCCGCGGCGTGCGCTTCGAGGTCGCGCCCGGGAACCGTGGGGTCGTGATCGAGGAGGTAGAGATCCTCGAGACGGCTGCGTCCCAGCTCGGCGCCGCGCTCGAGGCAGCGTTGCAGGATTCCCGCCGCGGCGTCGGCGTCCGCCAGGGCGCGGTGCGGATGATCGTGCCCCACGCCGAGCGTTTCCGAGAGCCCCGAGAGGCTCCAGGCTCCCAGCTCGGGCCAGAGCGCCTGCGCGAGCCGCAGGGTGCAGAGCCCCGTCACCGGAGGGAAGGCCAGTTCGCGCCGCTCGAACTCCCAGCGCAGGAAAGGCAGGTCGAACCGGATGTCGTGGGCCACGAACACGGCGCCCTCCAGCAGGCCGACCAGCGTGGGCGCGATCTCCTCGAAACGGGGCGCCCCGCTGAGCAGCGGCCGGCGGATGCCGGTGAGACGGGCCACCCAGGGCGGGATGTGCCGGCGCGACCAGACCAGGCTGCCGAACCGCTGCACCACCAGGCCACCGCGCACGACCACCACGCCGATCTCGATGATCTCGTCCACGCCGATGATCGAGCCGGAGGTCTCCAGGTCCACCACCGCGTACGTGAGGTCGTCCAGCGGCACATCGACCGCGCGGCTGCCGCGGACGGTCCAGCGGCCGTCGTGGGTCTGCAAAAAGCGCGGATCGTCCTCGAGCAGGGTGCGAACCACCGCGTGGGTCTCGGGCAGTTCGTGGCGCCGCGGCCCGAACAGGTGACGGGCCACCGCGGGGGTGGGCAGGGGCAGGTCTTGCTTGCGCAGCAGTTCGTGAGCTCTATTGCGCAACTGCATCAGTTCGTTTTTCGCCATCTCCACTCGATCATACCACGTTTTCGGGTCCGGCTCAATGCGGGGCCTCCGCGCCGCCGGATGCGGGCCCGAGCGCGGGTCGTGCATCGTGGCCGTAGCCCACCAGTTCCAGGGTGTGCACCTCCACCTCGGGCGGCGGGGGCGGGAAGCGCGAGCTGGGAGGGTCGATCTCCGACTCGGCGCGGCTGCGTTCGGCGGCGAACACCACGCCGAGCAGGGGCACGTCCGGGTGCACGGCCGCGGTGATCTCGCGCGTGGTCACCTGCCGCAGTTCACCGTGAGGCAGCCGCACGCGCTGGGTGTCGGCGGCGGCCCAGAGGAACTGGCGACAGAGGAGATTCTCGCCCTGGACCACCCGCGTGGTCTCCTGCTGCTCCACGGCCGGACCGACCTCCAGCTCGTCGGCGAGGCTCGCGGATACCAGAGGATCATCGCGCCATTCCGCCGGTCGCAGACGCTGGGGCACGCCGTCGCGCCACTGGATCACGTCGCGCACGAGGTCCGCCAGGTCGCCCTGGCGAGCCGTCACCGCCGGGTCGAGGTGCAGCCGGACGCCCTCGCCGGGACGCGGCCGGCGAGGTCCGTTGTCACCCTCCTCGACGAGGGGCAGCACCTCGACGATCCAGTCGCCGGAGCCGTTGCCGGTCCGTCCGACCAGCTGTAGCCGCACGATCTCGTCGCTCACGCGTCCAGCCGCCCTGCGGATGGTGCGGTAGTCGGTCCAGGCGCCCACCTGAATGGCCAGCGGGACCTCGGGACGCCGCCAGAGGGTGAAGAGGTCCAGGGCCGCGGCAGGCGTCACCGCCCCCGGCGACAGTGCGAAGAAGACCGTCCAGACCGCGACCGCCAAGCGGCGCGCGGGTCGGCGCAGCCGCTCCCGATCGGACCGGATGGCCGGCCCGGCTCGGCCGGCAGCGGCCGGCAGCGGGGCCCCGGAAATACGCCGGTCGCTCGGTCCGTCAGTGAGCGATCCTGGCCCAGTAGGCGTCATAATCGAACTCGTATCCGTCGTTGGCGTGAGGACTGTTGCTCAGTTCGTGGCACGATAGACAGGATTGCCGGGCCCGTGCTCCCCAGCGGCCGTCGCGAGCGTGCTCGGTACCATAGCCGTGGCAGGCCTCGCACTGCACGCCGGTCAGGTGACCCGATCCGGGCCCGTCGTCGTAGCCGTTGACATGCCGGTAGCCGGTGGTGTGGCAGACCAGACACCGCGGATCGTCGGCGCTCCCGCGCGTGGCCAGCGTGTTGAAGGAACCGCGGTGGCCGGTCCTGGCGTAATCCCGCCAGATCTCCTCGTGACACGTCTTGCACGTGTTGTCGCCCAGGAAGTTCTCGTCTTCGGAGCCCAGATCACGCGGGAAGCTGGCCCGGAGCGCCTGCTTCTCTTCCTCGATCTTCTGATTGTGCCGCTCCATCCGCTGCCGCACCTCCGGGTCGTCCTCGATGCTGTCGTCGAGGCCCGTCACCGTGACCTGGGCCGCCTGGATGCTTCCGGAGACCGGCTCGAGCAGCAGGTCCACCCGGCCCACGTGCTGCCCCTCGTGCGCGGCGTTCACCAGGATCGTGCGGTTGATCACGCGCTCGGTCCTGATGGGCCGGTAGCTGTGCCCCACCACGGCGAGGTCGATGCCGTCCACCTCGCGGATGATCTGCTCGGTGCCGGCGTCACCCAGGTGGGCCAGCAGGACGATGGTATCGGCCTCCTCGCGCAGACGGGGCAAGACCCGGTTCAGGGCGGTCGCGGGATCGTCCACGGTGAACGATGCGTCCTGCGCCGTCATCGTGATGATCCTCTGCGCCGGATCGGCCACGCTGACGATTCCGACGCGCACGCCGCCCCGCTCCACCACCCGGTACTCCGGCGCCACCAGGTTGCCGTCGGCGTCGCGGACGTTCGCGGTGGTGAACGGGATGCCGTACTCCTCCATCGCGCGCTGAAGGAAAGGCAGGCCGTAGTTCAGGTCCTGCTCCCCCACTCCCACGGCGTCGTAGCCGAAGGTGCCGGTGACCTCCGCCAGCAACTCGGTCTGGCTCCGCTCCGCGCTGGTGCGGCGGCCGAACAGATCGCCGGCGTCCACCAGGATGGCGGGCTTGCCCTCGGACCAGATCGCGTCGAGATAGGTGGCCCTCCGGGCCAACCCGCCGAGGCGCTTGCCCTTTCAGCCACAGGGCTCGACTTTGCCCTTCACGTCGCTGTGGTAGACCAGGACCACGGGGACCCACGCGTCTTCGCGAGCCACCGGCTGGGCGAAGGCGGCCGTCGGGCTGCCGGCCAGCACCACGAGCGCGAGGAGCAGGGCCGGAACGGCCAGGCGTTCGCGCGTGAAGATCGCGAGCTTCATGTTGCGAGATCCTTCCTCGGAGCGCCGGTCGGGTGATCCACTGCTCCACGATCGGCCAAGACACGGGACCCGGCCCGCAGCGGTCGCCGAACGACGGGGTGACCGTCGCTGCGGCCGCGGGGCCTGCGCTGACGTCCAAACAGCTTCACGGGCAAGGAGTTCCCGGGGGAATTATAGCTTCGGAAGCCTCTGCCGCACAACCTCGCCGCCCCCGGGGCGCGCGCGGCCGTCCGCCGACCGGCGCGCGATCGTCTGCCGGCCGGCGCGCGATCGGTCCGCCACCCCGGCCCTCGACGACGCGGGCGGCCCCGCCCGGAGCCGCCCGCCCGCCATGCCGGTCGCGGGCCGCGGCAGCGCCGCCGGTCGCGAACCGGTCGCCGACCCGGATCGTCCGGGCCCGCCTCCGTCCGTGTGTCCGCTACTTGCGCACGCGATCCTTCAGCGCCTTGCCGGCCGTGAAGACCGGGTACTTGCCGCCGGGAATGGTGATGGCCTCCCCGGTCTGCGGGTTGCGACCCTGCCGCTTGTTCCGCTTGCGGATGTCGAAGGTGCCGAAACCCGTGATCTGCACCTTCTCCCCCTTGGACACCTCGTTGGCGATGATCCCCTCGCGCGGCGCGGTGGAGAAGAGGGCGTTGATCGCCTGACGCGCTTCCTTGAGCGAAATGCCGGTCTTCTTGGCGAGCTGTTCCGTCAGTTCCGTCTTGTTCATGGTTTCACCCCCTTTCGGGAGTGATTTAGAGCGGTTGCCGGCGGTGCTGTCAACGACAATTCCGCAGTTTTGCCGCTCCCGGCGCGGGTATTCTCGTCAATACCCCCCGCCGAGACCGTGCATGGAACCCAGGATGTCCTCCTGGCCGCTGGTCAGCTTCACGTCCGGCAGTGATCGCAGGTAGATGCGGAAGGCGAACTGATCGTCACGGGTGCTGACGATGCGGCTGAACTCGAGCCGCCAGCAGTGCAGGTCGCGGCTGAGGTTCCATTCCTGTCGCGTGATGACGTCATCGGCCTGGAAATCGAGGGAGGCCACGTAGGACACCTCCCACTTGCGGGTCGGGTTGGCCGAGATGTTGAGATTGCCGCGCGACGTGGTGGGCGCCACCCCCGCGTTGTCGCGCAGCGAGATGGAGGCGCCCAGACGCCAGGGGATGAAGCGGCCGTCCTCGGTGGGGTCGGTGCCGTCGCGACCGGCGGCGCCGTCCCGGTCGCGCCGACCGCCGTAGAAATCGTCGACCGGCACGAGGTCGCCGGCGAACTCGGCCTCCAGCGCACGCTCCTCGGCCAGGCTGTCGGCCAGCGCCGCCGACAGGCTGTCCTGCAGCGCGCCGAGTTCCTGGATACCGAGCCGTTCCAGCCCGGCGTTCAGTTCGGGGTCCTCCTCGTCCGTGACGGCGGCGCCCGTGTCGAGCCGGCCCTCGAGGCTCAACCCGTACGTGAGCTGGGTGTCGAGGATCTTCCACTGGTAGGGGTCGATGGAGTTGCTCACCCGCAGCGAGAGATTGCGGCTCGCGCCCGGCTTGAGCACGAGGCTGCTGCCGATGATGCCCCAGCGCTGGTCGCTGGCCGCGTCGGGGTTGTAGCTGGTGCTGAGCTGCCAGTCGATCAGCCCGTCGAGCTTGCGCGTCACCAGCGAGTCGCCCCGGGCGGCGCGTCCCAGGTACTTCACGTCGAAGCGGTGACCCATCGTGAGACCGAGCTGCTGGGAGGCGTTCTGCTTCGTGCCGAGCTGCGGCCGGCGCGAGTAGTTGGCTCCCATGCTCAGGGTGTGCCGGATCGCCTGCAGGTTGCCCACCGGAACCGGGAAGAGACCGTACACCTTGGCGTTCAGGCTGGTGTTGAAGGAGAGGCTCGGCCTGGTGGTCTCGGAGACCTCGGTGGTGGTCCCGCTGGTCGTCGGGGCGGGCACGACGTGCACGCGCGGCAGGTCGCCCTCGGTGGGCCCGGTGGCGCCCGGGTCGTCGGCGGCGGGAAGCTCGCTCTCCACCTCGGTACGCGTCCACGCCTGCGAACCGGACACGCCGGCGGTGGTGCTGAAGATCCCCAGCGGGCGCGGCCGGAAGTCCAGCGACCAGTTGCCGTTGGCGGTCTGCTGATTGACGCTGTCCTGTTCCCGCTCTTCCCACTGGGCGCTGGTCGCGTACGACTGCGAGAAGTAGGTGTTGCGCAGGAGATCGCCCACGACGCTGCCCTCGCGACCGCTGGGCAGCGCCGGCGCCAGCGTGATCTGCCGGAAGCTGAGCGACAGGGCCGGCAAGGTCATGTTCGAGAGCGTCCGGTTGGTGGCCGGGTCGTCGTCGGCCGCGTTGACGAACTCGTCGCGGGACGCCCTGAGGGTGGCGTTGACGGCATCCCAGCCGCGGCTGACGTAGACGTTCGAGCGGAGTTGCCCGTTCACCACGTCGCGTCCGAGATTGCGGCTCAGATCGTTGCTCGAGAGGGTGGCGCTCGCCATGCTCACGTCGGAGCGGAAGCTGTAGTCGTCGAAGAGCGTGGGCTGGTTATGGTTCCACTTCAGCTGCCACTCCCGGAGACCTCGCGCCTCGTCGAGGCTGACCTTGCGGGCGTAGTTCACCCCGCCGGTGAAGGCGTACCGCTTGACGTAGCTGCCGATGACCTGCCAGCCGAGATCCTGGCGTTCGTTGAAGTCGATCTCCGTCTGGAGATTGATGTAGTCGTTCACGGCCCAGAAGTAGCCGAGGTCGCGGATGTAGCGCCCGCGACGCTCGGACCAGCCGAAGTCGAAGTTGGGGAAGAGGATGCCCGAGCGCCGGCCGCTCTCCAGCGACTTGAAGTAGAACGGCAGCGCGAACACCGGCACCTTGCCCACCTTCATCACGACCGGTCTGGCCACCACCTCGTCGCCCATCTTCATCTTCAACTGGTCCGCCCAGATGTGGTAGTGCGGCTCGGCCAGATCGCAGGCGGTCATCTTGCCACCGCGGATCTTGAGGGTGCCGTCGGGGAAGCGACGGATGGCGTCGCCCGCGAAGAATTCGTTGCCGAAGCTCGTCACGCCGTCCTCCACGGCCCCCGTGCGCGCGCCGAAGTGGTACCCCATGCGGTTGCCGACGATGGAGTCGGTCTCCTCCAGCAGCGGGTTCCCCTCGGCGTAGAGTTCGCGGCTCGCGGTGTCGAGCTTCACCCGCTCGGCTTTGAGCGTCATCGGCACGTAGTGGAGTTGCGCCTCGCCGACGATCTCGATCGTGAGGGCCTCGAGATCGAAGGTGACCGACCGGCCGCTGTACTCGATCACGTCGGCCACCGCCGCGAAATCGGCCACGGCGCCGGGCGGCAGCGTGTCGCCGACCACGGTCACGAGGGTGTCACCCTCCACGGTGATCAGCGTCTCCGGTGCGGCCGCCGCCAGGCCGCCGTCCGGGACGACGAGCAGGGTGTCGGACGGCTCCGTCGCCAGTGGATCCGCGAGCACGGCGTCCAGGCTGTCATCGGCCACGATCACCAAGCCGGCGGTGTCGGCAACGCTGGCGATGCCGGTGGCGGCAGCGGTGTCGGTGGCGGCGGTGTCAGCAGCGGCGGTGGCGGCGGGATCGGTGGCGGCGGTATCGGCGGTGTCAGCAGCGGCGGTGGCGGCGGTGTCGGTGGCGGCGCCGGTGAGTGCCGCCAGCCGCGCCACCCTGTACACGCCCTCCATGCTGCCGCGCACCTGGACCCGCCGCACCCGCTCGTGATGGAAATCGATCACGATGGTGTCGCCAGAGACATCGTTGGTCGCGACCTCGTCATCCAGGTCCATGGGGACGTAGATGCTACGGGCGCCTCCCACGACCACGCTGCGCCGCACGCGCCCCCGATCGATGCTCACGGTGATGGTGTCGCCCTCGAGGACGTCCAGCTGCGGTAGCCCCGCGTAGAGCCGGGCGAGACTGTCGGGCTGGGTATCGGTCATCATGGCGTCGCCGCGCAGCAGGATCTCCCGCAGTTGACCCCCGTCGTAGCGGAACTCGATCTCCTCCGCCGTCATGCGGCTGCCCTCGCCGCTGCGCACCCAGGGCGCGCCTCGCAGGATCATCCGGTTCTGCCCGTAGGCCACCGCCGTGTCGCCGTGGGCCTCCATGCGTCCCTGGGCGATGCGCACGCTGTCGACGAAGACCGCGCGGTCCTCGTCGCGGTAGAAGTGCATGAGTCCGGCCACGGCCTCCAGCAGATCGCCGGTGCGCTCGCGACTCACCAGCACCGGCTGGCGGTCCACCGTCAGCACCGCCTCCTCGAGTCCGAAGATGGCGTGCTCGCCCGTGACCACCGTCCGGTCCTGGGGGTTGACGATGCGGACGTCGCCGAAGGCCTCGCCGCGGCCCAGCAAGCGGTCGCGCTGGATCGTGTCGCCCCACACCGAGTACTCCGGCGTGACCATCAGCGCGTTCTCGATCAGACGGATGATGCGGCCGTTCTGGCGTGATTCGGCGCGTTGCGCCGTACCGATGGCGCCATCCTCCTCCACCCGGACGCCGCCGAAGAAATCGGCCTCGCCTGCGTCGCGCCGGTAAACGCCGCGCGCCGCGGTGAGCACCGACCCGTGCTGACGCAGGCGAACGTCGCCCAGCAACTCGAACACCTCGCGCTCCCGGTAGTAATAGCCGGTGTCGGCGCGGGCGGTGAGGCTGTCGCGGTCGATGTAGACATTGCCCAGCAGGAAGGAGACCGGCTCGCCGTCCACCACGCGGTCGATGAAGCGGTCCGCCTCGACGACGGTGGCCGGTCGCGCGGAACGGCGCGCGCGCACCGAGGGGCTATCGACCCGGGCCGGGGCGGTCATGGCGGCGCCCGGCGCCCGGGCCTGCGCCCGGGCTGCCGGCCGGTCCGCGGGCGCCAGTGCCGTCAGCAGCAGTGCTGCAGCGTAGAGGAGCCCGAGAACGGCTCGTCTGCCGCTCCCGCCGCGTCCGTGCAAGGATCAGATCACCCTCTCCGCGGCCAGAGCGGCCGCACCGCGCGCCGCGGCGTGGGGACCGAGCTGCGCCGGCACCACTGGAAGCTGCTTCGCCTGCTCCGAGAGGACCAGCCGCCTGACCTGCTCACGGCAGGGCCCGAGGATCAGTTCGCCCGCCTGCGCCACGCCGCCGCCGATGATCACCCGCTCGGGGTCGAGCAGGTTGGCCACGTTGGCCACCGCCTGGCCAAGCCGCAGTCCCACCTCGCGGAACAGCTTCCGGGCGCAGGGGTCGCCCTCCTCGGCCAGGACGTGCAACGCCGCCGTCGTGGGCTGCGTTCCCGACCCGGTCATCAGCCGCTGGAACGCCGGCGTGGCATCGGTGCCGGCCGCCAGTTCGGTCGCGCGCCGCAGCATGCCCACGCTGCCGGCGTACGCTTCCAGGCAACCCTCGTTGCCGCAGGAGCAGCGCGGTCCTTCCGGGTCGAGGACCACGTGTCCGATCTCGCCCGCGCCGTTGTTGGCGCCGATGCGCAGCTTGCCGTCCAGCAGCAAGCCACCGCCCACGCCCGTGCCGAGCGCCACCATCACCAGATCGCGGCAACCCACGCCCGCGCCGAAACGGGCCTCGCCGTACAGGGCGGCGTTCACGTCGTTCGCCAGCGCCACCGGCGCGCCGATCACTCCGGCGGCGAGGTCGCCGAGCGCCCGCTTCTCCCATCCCGGCAGGTTGGGCGAGCGTCCGAGCCAGCCGTCCTCCGGCGACACGATGCCGGCGCACGCCAGCCCGGCGGCCGTCACCAGGCCCCCGTGTCCGGACGCCGCCTCGCGGGCGGCACGCACCAGGCGTTCGAGCGTGTCGCCGGGGTCGCCCGGATCGGTGCCGATGTCGCCGCGGGCGATCACGCTGCCGGACGCGTCCGCCAGCACGTACTTCACCCGGGTCCCGCCCACGTCCGCTCCGATGACGAGATCGCCCATCTCGATCCTCCTGTCTCAGGCGGCGCCGGCGGCCGGCCGGCCCGCCGCCAGACGGGCGAGCACCGGGGCGGCGGCCTGCGGCGGGTGAGTCTCCTCCAGCGTGGCGTAGCCGAGCCGGTACAGGACCTCGCCGACCAGGAAGCAGGAACCGGTCACCAGCACGGTGTCGTCGGGCTGCAGATGGGCCGCCAGCTCGCCGAGAGCTCGTCCGGCATCGGCCCGCACGCCCCGGAGCGCCACGGCGGCGTCCGCGGCCAGGCCCCAGCCGGCGAAGAGACGGGCCAGTTCCTCGTCCGAGCGAGAACGGGGCAGGCTGACCGGAGCGGCCAACACCCCGTCGCAGCGGCCCAGCAGCTCACCGACCCGCTCCGGCAATTCCTTGTCGCGCATGGAACCGAACAGCACCAGGCGCCTGCCGCGCGCGGGGCGGCTCAGGAAGGCCCCGAGGGCCGCCTCCAGCGCCTCGCCGTTGTGCGCGGTGTCGAAGATCCAGTCGGGCTCGCGGAGCACCAGCTGGTGGCGTCCCGGCAGCAGGACGCCGCGCAGCGCGGCGGCCGGGTCGGCCGGCAGCCGCAGCTCGCCCCGTCGCTCCAGCTCGGCGAGCGTGAGCAGCGCCAGCGCGGCATTGCGGCGCAGCACGGGTGCCCCCGGGTCCGGCAGCTCGCGCAGCCGCCGCTCCCTCATCACGAGCTCCCAGGGTCCTGGCGCCGCGTCCCAGGCGGCCAGCTCGTCGAGGAAGTGGGCCGGCGCCCCGGCCGCCACGGCCGCCCGGAAAGCCTGGGGCCGCAGCTCGGCATCCACCGCGCAGAAGAACGGCGTGCCGCGCTTGAGCAGTCCCAGCTTCTCCGCGGCGATCGCCTCGCGCGTGGTGCCGAGGATCTGCTGGTGATCGAGTCCCACCGACGTGAGCAGCGTGGCGACCGCCGGCAGGGCGTTGGTGGCGTCGAGCCGGCCGCCCAGTCCCGTCTCGCAGCAGAGGAAGTCGACGTCGGCGTCGCGGGCGATCGCCACCGCCAGCGCGGTCAGGGCCTCGAACCAGCTCGCGCCCCGTCGCTCCACCAGCGGCCGCACCGCGAGCACCCGGGCGGCGAAATCGGCCGGATCCACCGGGACGCCGTCCACCTGGATGCGCTCGTACACCCGCAGCAGATGGGGGCTCGTGTAGGTCGCCACCCGGTAGCCGGCGGCCTGCAACAGCCCCGCCAGCAACCGCGTGGTGCTGCCCTTGCCGTTGGTGCCGGCCACCACCAGGCTGCGCACGGCGCGCTCGGGGTGGTCGAGATCCGACAGCAGCCCCTCGATGCGGGTGAGTCCCGGACGGATGCCGAAGCGGTTCAGCGAGAACAGCCACGCGGTGGCGTCATCGTGGGGCGCGAACGGAGGCGGGTAGTCGCAGCCCACGCCGGGCTCGCCGGGTGGCGGCGAGGTCGGCGGCGACGCTTCCTGGCGGGGTGGCCGGACCACGGTCAGTTGCGCACCGGCTGGCGGACGGAGATCTCGCGCCCGTCCACGAACCAGTGCAGGACGCGCGCCAGTGTCTGCTTCAGCTCTTGCCGCGGCACGATCAGGTCCACCTGCCCGTGCTCGAGCAGGAACTCGCTCGACTGGAAACCCTCGGGCAGGTCGCCGCCGATCGTCTGCTTGATCACGCGCGGGCCGGCGAAGCCGATGAGGGCTCCCGGTTCGGCGATGATCACGTCGCCCAGGGAGGCGAAGCTGGCCGTCACGCCGCCGGTGGTGGGATTGGTGACGACGGAGATGAACGGCAGGCCGTCGCTGCGCAGCCGGGCCAGCATGGCGCTGGTCTTCGCCATCTGCATGAGCGACAGCAGCGACTCCTGCATGCGGGCGCCGCCGGAGCGGGACAGGATGACGGCCGCCTCGCGCCGGTTGTGGGCATCCAGCAGGGAGCGGGCGATGCGTTCGCCCACCGCCGAACCCATGCTGCCGCCCATGAAGGAGAAGTCGAGGATGCTGAAGCACACCGGCACGTGGTCCACCTCGCCGCGTCCGGTGATGACCGCGTCATCCTTGCCGGTCTTCTTGCGGCTCTGGCGGATCCGATCGCGGTAGGGCTTGCTGTCGCGGAAGTTGAGCGCGTCGCGGCTGACGATGCCGCGGTGGGTCTCCTGCCAGGTGTCCTCGTCGATCAGCAGGCCGATGTACTGCTCGGTGGTGAACGGCAGGTGGAAGCCGCAGGCGCCGCAGACCCAGAAGCTGCGTTCCAGTTCGCGGTGATAGAGCACCTCCGAGCACCCCGGGCACTTCCGCCAGAGGTTGTCGGGGATGTCCTTCTTCTGCGTCAGGGCCTTGATGCCCTTGGCGGCCTGCTTCAGCCAGGACACGGTCCGCTCCTTCGCTGGGCGCTCTGCGCGACCGCAACGGGGCCGGTGGACCGGCCGCGCGCTGCCTCAAGGTGGCGCAATCGGCCGTCCGAGACAACCTCTATCCTGAAGGGCGGCTCCGCCATCGCGCGCCGGTGTCGTCAGCCCGGCAGCTCGCCGGCCCCGGTGCCTTTCCTGCCGCCGGCCAGGCGCAGCAGCTCGGGCACCGGGCAGGTCAGGATCAGCGCGTCCTCCCCGCTGTCCGGGTAGTAACGAGGCCGCACACCGGTGGGCGCGAATCCGTGTCGCGCGTAGAAGGCCTGCGCACCGGTATTGCTGCGCCGCACCTCCAGGGTCACCTCGAAGAGTCCGTCGGCCGCCGCCTCCTGCGCCGCGGCCACGAGCAGCGCCGTCCCCACGCCGCTCCGCCGGCGGTCGTTCCGCACGGCGATGTTCAGGATGTGCAGCTGATCGGGCACGCGCCACGCCATCAGGTAGCCCGCCACCTCGCCCCCCAGTTCCGCCACCAGCGACAGCCGCAGCCGGTCGCTGGTGAGTTCGCTGGCGAGCGCGCCGCGCGACCAGGCATCGCTGAACGACGTCCGCTCGATCCGCTCCACCTGCGCCAGGTCGGACAGATGGCCCGGCCGCACGGTCATGTCTCCGGCGAGGCTCACGGCTCCTCCTCGCCGACCGCCAGGTCGCCGGCGCGGTGACTGACGAACCGGTCCGAGGGCGCGCGCGGCGTGAGGTCCACCCGGCGATTCACCTCGGCGTCGCTGCCCCGCAGGTAGAGCGGCACGAGCGCGAAGGGGCTGATCCCGGGCAGGCCGGCATCGGCGCGCGACGCCGCCACCGCCAGCGCGCGGGCGGTCGCCGGATGCGTGCTGGACCACAGTCGCTGGACGGGCTCACCGCGACCGCTCAGCTCGTCGCGCAGCCTGCCCCCCGGCGTGAGCAGCAGCGGGACGCCGTCGCCCCCGTAGACGGGAGCCTCCACGTCCTGCAGCCGGTCGCGCAGGAGGTCCCACCAGGCGTCGGGCGCCAGGGGGGCGGGAGGCACGATCTCCTGGACCCAGCCGCCGCCGTCCCGCCCGTACACGGCGGCGAACAGTTCGCCGCGGCGCGCGTCCAGCACCGGCACGGCCAGCTGCGCCGCCGGATGGTCCTCGAGCAGCGCCGCCGCCATGGCGGCGGTGGTGGGCACCGCCACCAGCCGCGCGCCCAGCGTCCAGGCCAGGGTCTTGGCCGTGGCCACCGCGATGCGCACTCCGGTGAAGCTGCCCGGGCCCTGCGTCACCGCCACCGCCCGCACATCGGCGAGGCGCCGCTCCGCCGCCGCGCACGCCGCCATCGCCACCGGCACCAGCGCGTCGGCGAAGTTCGACCCCATGTCGTGGGGATGGTCGAGCAGCAGCCGCCCGTCCTCCGCCACGGCGAAGCGCCCGCGGCGGGTGGCGGCGTCCATGGCCAGCGTCAGCACGGCGGCGCCTCCTCCCCGGTCGCGGCCGCGGGTCCGGCCAGGTCGTCCCAGCCGGAGGGCAGCTCGGGGACTCCGCGCAGGTGCCACACGCGCTGCTCGGGTCCGGGTCCCATCACCGCAAGCATTTCCAGGCAGCGGCGCACCAGCGGCCGGATGGGAGCGGGCCACTCCACGACCAGGACCGCTTCGCCCGCATCCACCTCGTCCAGGATCGCCTCCACGCCCACGTCCCCGAGGTCGGCCCCGGCGTCGAGGCGATAGAAGTCCAGGTGATAGATCGGCGGGTCGCTGGCGTAGCGATGCACCAGCGTGAAGGTCGGCGAGACCACCTCGTCCGCCACGCCCAGCGCGGCGCAGATCCCCTGCACCAGCGACGTCTTGCCGGCGCCCAGGTCGCCGTGGAGCAGCAGCACGTCGCCGCCGCGCAGGCGCCCGGCCACGCGGGCGCCCAGGGCGCGAGTGTCGGCCACTCCGTCGGTGACGCACCGGCGCGGGAACTCCGCTGGGCTGGGCAGGGGCTGGTCGCTCACGCTCTCCTCCGCGCAGGCGCGGCTCGTCGCATGAGATTTCCCTCGGGGCGTCTCTCGTCAGTCGCTCGATCCCGCTGCCATTATCCGCGGCTTCCGGCCGTCCGGCAACCGCTGCGCGGGCGGCTCCGCGCCGATCAGCGCGGCCTGAGCACCATGAACGGGCAGATCATCTCCTCGAGACTGATTCCCCCGTGCTGGAAGCTGTCGCGGTACAGACGCTCGTACTCGTGGTAATTCGTGGGATACACCAGGTAATAGTTCTCGGCGGTGATGGCATAGTTCTCGATGGAGCTGTTGGCCGGCAGCTGGTACTGCTCGGGGTTCTTCAGCAGAAAGACACGCTTCTCGTCCACCGTGAGATTGTCGCCGAACTTGTAGCGCACGTTGCTGGACGTGTCCCGGTTGGCCTTGATCTGGGTCGCCCGCTTGCAGAACATCGAGCCGTGGTCGGTCGTCACCAGCACGGTGGCCCGGCGCGCCGCCGCCTGCTTGAGGATCTCGAACAGGCTGGAGTGCTCGAACCAGGTCCGCATGAGCGTGCGGAACGCCGCCTCGTCCGGCGCCAGCTCCTTCAGGATGTACGACTGGCTGCGGCCGTGGGCCATGATGTCCAGGAAGTTGTAGACCGAGGTGACCAGACGCTGATCCAGCGAGGCGTACTGCTTGCGCAGCGGGTCGGCCTCGCGCGCGTCGGACACCTTGAAGTAGCGATAGCTTCCGGCCGCCGGGCTCTCCAGGCGCTGGAGCTGCGCGCCGAGCAGCTCGTCCTCGTGGGCGTTGCGGCTGCCCTCGTCGTGGCCGGACTTCCACCACTGAGGATAGCGGCGGGCGATCTCCAGCGGATAGAGGCCGGCGAACAGGGCGTTGCGCGCATATGGCGTGGCCGTCGGCAGGAGCGACCAGTAATAACGCCGCTCCACGTGGTAGTAGGACTCCAGCAGTGGCTCCACCATCCGCCACTGATCCAGCCGCATGCAGTCGATGACGATCCAGAGCACCTGCTTCGCGGCCTGCACCTCCGGCTCCACCCAGCGGGCGTAGACCTGCGGGCTGAGCAGCGGCGCGTCGTCGGCGCCGTTCACCCAGTCGCCGTAACGCTCGCGCACGTAGCGGGCCAGGGCGAGATTGGCCTTCGCCATCTGCTCGGCCTGGGTCTCCAGGAGTCCGCGGTCGCTGTACTCGAAGAGGTCCATGCCCCAGGTGACCATGTCGACGTAGATCGACACCCAGTCCTCGGCGCTCGCCGCGGTATCCGTGCGCTGGTCCACGGCGGCGAAGTGGCTGAGATAGTCGTGGGTCACCTGCTCGCCGGTGAGCCGGCGCGCCTCCAGCTGCTTCTTCAGCGCCGAGAGGATCTGCAGGGGCGAGACGGGCTTGACCAGGTAGTCGTCGATGCGCTTGCCGATCGCCCGGCTCATGAGGTCCTCGGCCTCGCTCTTGGTGATCATGATCACCGGCACGTGCTCGTTGATCCGGCGGATCTCCGCCAGCGTCTCCAGGCCGCCCATCCCCGGCATCATCTCGTCCAGCAGGATGGCGTCGAACGGCCGCTCCCGCAGCAGCGCCAGGGCGTCGCGACCGTTGGTCACCCCCTCCACCTGGTAGCCCTTCTGTTCGAGGTAGACCGAGTGGGAACGCAGCTCTTCGATGTTGTCATCCACCCACATCACCTGGAAGGGCACGTCAGGTCTCCTCTCCGGGCAGGACGATCAGGAAGGTCGTACCGCGAGGTCCGGTCTCCTCGACGCGGATGCGGCCGCCGTGGTACTGGGTGACGATCCGCTTCACCAGCGCCAGCCCCATCCCCCAGCCTCGCTCCTTGGTGGTGAACCCGGGTGCGAAGATCTTGTTCCCCACTCCCGACGCCAGGCCGCAGCCGGTATCGCTCACCCGCAGCGCCACGGCGCCGCTCGGCAGATCGCTCAGACGCACCGTGATGGTGCCCTTGCCCTGCTTGAGCGCGTCCATGCCGTTCTTCAGCAGGTTCTCCAGCACCCAGGCCATCAGGTCGCGATTGAAGCGCGCGCGCCCCGTGACCTCGCCCTCGCGGCGAAGATGCACGCGCCCGCCGAGATGCGGCAGCCGCCGCTGGAAGTAGCCGATGGTCTCGTCGACGACCGCCGCCAGGTCCGTATCGTCGAGCTTCGGCTGCGAACCGATCTGGCTGAAGCGTGCCGAGACCTTGCCCAGCCGCTCCACGTCGTGCTCCAGCTCGTGCATGGCGTCGTCGTCGGGACCCACCCTCTCGCGCAGGATCGCCAGCCAGCCCAGGACCGAGGTGAGCGGCGTGCCCAGCTGGTGGGCCGTCTCCTTGGCCATCCCGGCGAACAGCGCCTGCTGCTCCGCGTCCCGCTTCGACTGGAACGCCCAGAGGATGAGCAGGAAGTAGAGGGCCATGATCATCAGCTCGAGGTAGGGCATCAGGCGGATCTGCTGGCTCAGCTCGGACTTGCCGTAGTGCAGCGTGCCGAGCCGGCGCCCGTCCGGCGTGACGATGGCGAAGGGCTGCTGCTCGGCGTCGAACTCTTCCGCCAGCTGCAGGATGCGCATCACGTCGGGGTGTCTGGGCTCGGCGGGGTCCTCGGCGAGCAGCTGGCGATAGTCCGGAATGGGGATGCCGATCACCGGCGCATTCCAGAGCAGCGGCCGCCCCGAGTTGTCCGTGATGATCAGCGGCACCTCGATCTCGTTGATGATCTGGATGACCTGCTGCTTGTCCAGCGTGTCCTCGGAGAGCAGCAGGCGGCTGGCCAGTCCCGAGAACAGCTGAGTGGTGAGATAGCTCTGCCGCTCGACGTTCCGCGCCACGTTGATGGTGTAGATGGTGACCCCGATGACGATGGCCACGCTCCCCACCAGCAGGTAGAGGCTGAACAGGTGCCGCCGCGCCAGTCCGAGGACGCGACGCGGCCGCCGGCGTCGCCGGGGCGCGTCAACCAAGGTACTCACGACCATCCAGACCCGGCCTCAGGACCTCGGGAATGCGCACGCGACCGTCCCGCTGCTGGTAGTTCTCCAGGATCGCCACGAGCACGCGCGGCAGCGCGAGGGCCGACCCGTTGAGAGTGTGCACGTACCCGCGGCCCCCGGTTCCCTTGTACCGGATCGACGCGCGGCGCGCCTGGAAGTCGAGGAAATTGCTGCAGGACGAGACCTCGAGCCACTTGCCGACGCCGGGCGACCAGACCTCCAGGTCGTAGCACTTGGCCGCGGCGAAGCTCAGGTCGCCCGCCGCCAGGAGCACCACCCGGTACGGAAGTTCCAGCCGCTGCAGCAGGTGCTCGGCATCAGCGGTGAGGCTCTCGTGCTCCTCCCAGGAGCGGTCGGGATGCGTGAACTTCACCAGCTCCACCTTGTGGAACTGATGCACGCGCAGCAGGCCGCGGGTATCCTTGCCCGCAGCACCCGCCTCTCGCCGGAAGCAGGGCGAGAACGCGCAGTACTTCAGCGGCAGCTCCTCGTCAGGCAGGGTCTCCTCGCGGTGCAGGTTCGTCACCGGCACCTCCGCCGTGGGGATGAGAAACAGCCCCTCGGCGCCGGTGACGTACATGTCCTCCTCGAGCTTGGGCAGCTGCCCGGTGCCGGTCATCGCGTCGCGGCCCACCAGGTAGGGCACGCTCACCTGCGTGTAGCCGCGGGCGCGGTTCTCGTCGAGGAACCAGTTGACGAGCGCCCACTCCAGCCGCGCGCCGTCACCGCGCAGGGCGGTGAACCCGGAGCCGCTCATGCGGGCGGCGCGCTCCAGTTCCAGGATCCCGAGGGCCGCCCCCACGTCCCAGTGCGGCAGGACGGCGAAATCGGGCCGCCGCGGCTCGCCCCAGGTGCGCACCACCTGGTTGGCCTCCTCGCCGCCCTCCGGCACCGAGGGGTCGGGCACGTTCGGCAGGCGCAGGTAGAGCGCCTCCACCTGGCTCTCGAGCTCGGCCGTGCGGGCGCGCAGTTCCTTGAGGCGCTCGGCGACCTGCTTCATCGCGGCGATCGCCGCGGAGGCGTCGCTCCCCGCCTTCTTCAGCTCGGCGATCTCCTTGCTGGCGCGATTCGATTCCGCCTGCAGCGTCTCGGTTTCCTGCAGGGCGGCGCGGCGCTCGGCGTCACGGTCGTAGTACGCCTCCACGTCGACCGTCTCGCGCTTGAGACGTACGGCACGGGTGACCAGATCCCTGTTCTCGCGGATGAAGCGGCGATCGAGCACGTCGTACCATCCCTGGCGTCCGCCGGCGCTCGCCTCCCGTGGGGCGGTCGCTTGCCACCGGCCGCTGCTGGTTGGAGATTGCCTCTTCCGGGGGTGACTGCTAGAAGGGTATAGTCTGCAGCCGCGGGCGTGCAAGTCATTCGGTGGCCGCTCATCGCGGATGCAACGGCGACGGGAGCCCAGATGGATCGCCGCGACCTCGTGGCCGCCCTGCGCGAGACGCCCCGGCGGCGTCGCGTCATCACCGCCCTGGACGTTGCCGGTGGGTCCCTCGCCGCCGGACTGGCCGGGCGCCTGGGCGACGACGGCCTGTTCGTGAAGGTCGGGCTGGAACTGTTCTCGGCGGCCGGCCCCGAGATCGTGCGCGACCTGCGCGCCGCCGGCCGCGAGGTGTTCCTGGACCTCAAGTACCACGACATCCCGAACACCGTGGCGGGCGCGGCCCGCCAGGCCGCGGCCCTGGGCGTCGCCTTCACCACCGTGCACGCGTCCGCCGGCCGGCGCGCGGTCGCCGCCGCGGCGGCCGCCCTGGCGGAAGGCCCCCCGGCCGCCGGCGCGTCGGGTGGCCCGAAAGAGGGCGGCAGACGTCCGGTGCTGCTGGCGGTGACCGTCCTGACCAGCCTGGACGACGGCGACGTGGCGGAACTTGCCCCCGGCGCCGGCGGGGCGCAGGATCAGGTGGTGCGGCTGGCCCGGATCGCCTGGGAGAGCGGCTGCGACGGCCTGGTATGCTCGCCCGCCGACCTGGAACGCCTGCGCGACGCCCTCGGGCCGGAGCCGCTGGTGGTCACCCCGGGCGTGCGACCCGCCGGCGCGCAGGCCGACGACCAGCGGCGAGTGGCCACTCCCGCCGCGGCGATGGCGAGAGGCGCCGATTTCCTGGTGGTGGGACGGCCCGTGACCCAGGCCGATGATCCCGTCGCCGCGCTCGCAGCCATCGCGCGGGAACTCGAGAGCGCCTGAGCCGCGCTCGCCGCCGGCAACCGAACCGTTGCAAGGAGAAGCGCCGTTTATGAACGACACCGAACTCCTCGACCTGATGACCGAACTCAAGGCCCTGCACGACGGGCACTTCCTGCTGAGCAGCGGGCGTCACAGCGATCGCTACTTCCAGTGCGCGCGGCTGCTGCAGTTCCCGGAGCTGGCCCGGGAACTGGGCGCGGCGATCGCCCGGCGGCTCGAGAGCGTCACTTGCGACCTGGTGGTCAGCCCCGCCCTGGGCGGCATCCTCATCGGCCACGAGGTGGCCCGCGCTGCGGGACGCCGCTTCGTCTTCACCGAGCGCCAGGACGGCGTCATGACGCTGCGCCGCGGCTTCGCCATCGAGCCCAAGGAGAAGGTGCTGGTTGTGGAGGACGTGGTCACGCGCGGCACGTCGGTGCGCGAGGTGATGGACGTGGTCGAGCGCGAAGGCGGCGTGGTCACCGGCCTGGGCGCGATCGTGGACCGCACCGGACCCGACGTGGAACTGCCGCTGCCGCTGCAGGCCCTCACGCGCGTGGAGGTGGCCACCTACGAACCCGACCAGTGCCCTCTCTGCGCGGCCGGCAAACCGCTGGTGAAGCCGGGGAGTCGCGGGAACTGAGCGCATGAGCAGCCGGCACACCACCGCAGGCGCCGTGGCGGCCGGGCTGGCGGTCGCGGCGGCGTTCACCGCCGTCTGGCTCGCCCTGCATCCGCCGCCGCCGCTCCTGCCCACGGCCGACGTCTACTCGCACCTGTCGGTCGCGCGGCACCTCGTCGCGGGCGACGGATTCGTGACCGACGTGACATACCCGCTGTCCTTCGCCTTCCCCTTCGCCCGACGGCTGCCGCAGCCTCTGATCCACCGTCCGCCCGGCTACGCGCTCCTCCTGGCGGTGCCGGTGGCCGCCGCCCGCGGCGACCCCGGCGCGAGCCTCTCGGGGCTGCGGGCGCTGCACGCGGTCCTGCTGGCCGCGCTCGTCTGGCTGGGCATCAACGCCGCCTGGCGGAGCGGGCGCGCCTGGTCCGCCCTGCCCTGGCTGGTGCTGGTGGCCGCCACACCGCTCCTGGCCTTCTCGGTGGGGTGGGGCGAGGTCGAGGTCCCGGCGGCGCTGCTCCTGATGGGGCTATGGCTCGGCCGGCGGCCGGCAGCGGCCGCTGGAGACCGCGGCGCAGGGCTGCTGTACGGCCTCGGCGCGGGTTTCCTGACGCTACTGCGCGTCGACCTGGTCTGGGTGCCGGTGCTGTGGTGGGCGGCAACCGCAATCCGCCCTGCCGCGCCGCGCGGTGCCGGCCCGCCTCCCGCGATGGCGCGCCCGGCCGGATCGTACCCGGCCGCACCGCGCCGGGCGACCACGCCGCGGATCGTCTCGGCCGCGATCGCGGCGGTCGTCTGGCTCGTCGTGGTGGCGCCCTGGGCGATCCGCAACGCCGCCGTGACCGGCGACCCGTTCTTCGCCCTGCAGACCCACGCCGAGCATCTGAAGGACACGCGCGCGTTCCCCGGGTACACCATCTACCGCGGCCTCGAGCCCGAGTCGCTCGCGACCTCGCTGCAGGAACGCCCGGAGATCCTCGCCCGCATACAGGAGCCAGGAAGGAATATAAAATCGGGATGTTAGACATATATTCCAGGAACCGGAGTTTTATTCCTTCCAAATAGGTTCCTTCCCTGATGATCCTTACCACTTCGGCTCCGGCATAATCTTTTAAATATAAATGAGGCTGATAATCAAGGTAATTAAATAAAGCACCAAAAATCTTGTCATAATAAGGAAATAACAAAAAGAAGGCAGATAGGATCAATAACATTCTATTAGAGGTCCTAATCAGCAGTGTCACTAATAACCCCAGCATAGCGTACAAATGCAGAACGTCTCCCGACCAAAGGAAAATTATAT
>JAWOID010000053.1:0-76421 GCA_046484865.1 Candidatus Krumholzibacteriia bacterium | reverse complement strand
GACCGGGTCATAGGTGCCGTTGCGGGGCCGGAAGGTGCTGCGACCCAGCTCGAACAGCACCTTCCGGCCCCGCAACGGCACCTATGACCCGGTCCAGCAGCTGCTGGTCGACATCAGACCGGCCTCGACGCCATGAGCGAGGCCGTCCACCTCCCGGATGACCAGCGCCTGCACGCGGCCATGGGCGCCGTGGTGACGAAGGTGCTGGAGTACAACCCCGGCGCGGACGTGGAGAAGCTCTGGCATGCCTTCCGGCTGGCGTACGACGCTCACGCCGGCCAGCAGCGGCGCAGCGGCGAACCGTTCTTCACCCATGCCATCGCGGTCACGGACGTCCTGGCCGATCTCCGTCTCGACGTGGACACCCTCGTGGCGTCCCTCGTGCACGACGTGGTGGAAGACACCAACGTCGAGCTGGCCACCATCGGCACCGAGTTCGGGGCCGAGGTGGCCCGCATGGTCGACGGGGTCACCAAGATCAGCGAGATCCGGACCGCGAACCCGGAAGCCCGTCGCGCCGAGAATTACCGCAAGCTGATCCTCTCCATCGCGCAGGATCCCCGCACCGTGCTCATCAAGCTGGCCGACCGCCTGCACAACATGCGCACCATCGAGTACCTGGCGGAGCCGCGGCAGCGGGAGATCGCGCAGGAGACGCTGGACGTCTACGCACCGCTGGCGCATCGCTTCGGCATCGCGATGATCAAGTGGGAACTGGAGGACCGCGCCTTCAAGGTGCTGCAGCCGGAGCGCTACTTCGAGATCGAGAGCGGCATCAACCAGACGCGCGCCGACCGCGAGCGGCTCATCGAGCAGATCCGGGTGCCGCTGTCCGACGCCCTGGCGCGGTCGGGCATCCGCTGCGAGATCACCGGACGTCCCAAGCACTTCTACTCCATCAATCGCAAGATGCGGGAACAGCAGATCGGCATCGACCGCATGTACGACCTGCTGGCGATGCGGATCATCACCGACACCAAGGCCGACTGCTACCACGCGCTGGGGGTGATCCACAGCATCTACCCGCCGCTGTCGGACCGGATCAAGGACTACATCGCCACGCCCAAGCCCAACATGTACCAGTCGCTGCACACGACCGTGAAGGTGCCCGGCGGCAAGTACATCGAGGTCCAGATCCGCACGCGCGAGATGCACGAGCGCAGCGAGATCGGCATCGCCGCCCACTGGCGCTACAAGGAGGGGCGTTCCGACCAGACCGATTTCGTGAGCATGGTCAAGTGGCTGCGCCAGGTCATGGAGTGGCAGCAGGACGTCACCGACCCGCGCGAGTTCATGGAGACGCTGAAGATCGACTTCTTCCAGGACGAGGTGTTCGTCTTCAGCCCGGCGGGCGACCTGTTCCAGCTTCCCCGCGGCTCCACGCCGCTCGACTTCGCCTTCCGCATCCACTCGGAGGTGGGTCTGCACTGCGTGGGAGCCAAGGTCAACGGCCGCATCGTGAGCCTGCGCACGCCGCTCGAGAACCGGGACACGGTGGAGATCCTCACGGCCAAGAACGCGCGTCCCTCCACGAGCTGGCTGGAGATCGTCAAGACGGGGCGCGCCAAGCACCACATCCGCCGCTGGATCAAGTCCACCCAGCTCCAGGAGAGCGTGCGGCTGGGCCACGACATCCTGGAGCGGGAGTTCCAGCGCAAGAAGCTGCGCCTGAACGTGGACCGCGACCTGGACGAGATCGCCCTGCAGGTGGGCTACTCCGACCTGGAGAAGATGCTGGCGGCGGTGGGGCGCGGCGAGCTGGCGCACCAGAAGATCATCAACCGCCTCCTGCCGGTGGAGCCCCAGCCCAACCGCAATGTCCTGCAGCGCGGCCGCGATCTCTACGAGTCGGTGCTGCGCCGCAGCAAGGGCGGCGTGCGGGTGGCGGGCATCGACAACCTGATGGTGAACTTCGCCCGCTGCTGCCAGCCGATCCCCGGCGACGAGATCACCGGCGTGATCACCCGCGGCCGCGGCGTCACCGTGCACCGCGTCGGCTGCACCAACCTGAACGATCCCAACCTGGATCCGGAGCGCCTCATCGAGGTGACCTGGGACGCCAGCTCGGACCAGACGTTCCAGGTGAAGCTCATCATCATGGCCCGGGACCGCCGCAATCTGCTCGCCGACATCAGCAAGGCGTGCAGCGACGAGGGCGCCAACATCCAGAGCGGCGAGTTCAGCTCCGAGAACGAGGTCGCGCGCGCCACCCTGGTGGTGGAGGTGCGCAACCTGAACAACCTCCAGCACATCCTCCGCCGCATCAAGCAGATCCCGCACGTGGAGCGCATCGAGCGCTATCAGCTGGGCTGATCGGCGAAACGGCGCCTGCTTCGCGGACACCGCGGGGCTCCGCCGCCGCAGGGAGGAGAGTCATGCGCTGCGTTGTCCAGCGTACCGCCGGGGCGCGGGTGCGCATCGACGGCGAGGTGGTGGGCGGCATCGAGCGCGGGCTCGTGGTCCTGGCGGCGTTCGCGCCGTCGGATCGGGAGGACGAACTCGCCTGGATGGCCCGCAAGCTGCCGGCGCTGCGGATCTTCGACGACGACGAGGGCAAGATGAATCGTTCACTGCAGGAGGTGGGCGGCGGCATCCTGCTGGTGTCGCAGTTCACCCTCTACGGCGACTGCCGCAGGGGGAACCGGCCGAGCTTCGTCGGTTCGGCGCCGCCGCAGCTCGCCGGCGAGCTGTACCGGCGATTCGGGTCCCTGCTGCGCCGGACCTGGTCCGAGGTGGCCGAGGGTCGCTTCGGCGCCATGATGGACGTGGAGCTGACCAACGCCGGGCCGGTGACGCTGCTGCTGGAGCGCGAAGCGCCGGAGGCCGGAACATGACCGGCCGGCCGGCGCCGAACGACCCGCACGTCATCAGCCCCTTCGTGCCCTGGCCCCCGGGCGAGCGGCTGGTGCTGGCCTCGCGGTCGCCGCGGCGAGCCGAGCTGCTGGCGGTGGCCGGGCTGCCCTTCGAGGTGATCGTCGCGGGCGACGTGGAGGACGAGGTGGCCGCCCGCAACGGGGAACTGAGAGCCGATCCGGCGCGTTACGCGCGGGTGCTGGCCGAGGCCAAGGCGCAGGAGGTCTCGCACCAGAAACCGGGTCGCCTGGTGCTGGGCGCCGACACGGTGGTCGTCCTCGACGGCGAGCTCCTGGGCAAGCCCCGCGACCAGGACGATGCCCTGCGGCTGTTGCGCCGCCTCTCCGGCCGCGTGCACACCGTGATCTCGGCGATCGCCCTGGTGGCGCGGGCGCCCGACGCCCGCTGGGTGGGTCACGAGGAGACCCGGGTGGAGTTCCTGCCGCTGGCGGAACCTGCCCTGCGCCGCTACGTGAGCAGCGGCGAACCGATGGACAAGGCGGGTGCCTACGGCATCCAGGGCCTCGGCGCCCTGATGGTGCGGCGCCTGGAGGGCTGCTACTTCAACGTCATGGGGCTGCCGCTGGTCCGCCTGGGTGAGGGCCTGAGGACCATCCTTGCCGGTCGCGGACCGGCGGCCGTCGCGGAGGACGCGCATGAGTGACGAGCGGACGGGTCAGGACGGCGGCGCAGGCGCAGGCCGTCCTGCGGACGGGGACCGTCCGGACGGCGGCGGCCCGGGCGCGGGCAGCCGCATCGAGCTGCCGTTTCCCTTCCCGGTGGTGAGCTTCCGTGACGGCGCCGTGGTGCTGCTGGACCAGACGCGGCTACCGGGCGAGCTGGTCTGGCGCGAGTGCCGCGACATCCCGACGCTCTGCACCGGCATCCGCGAGCTGGCCGTGCGCGGAGCGCCGGCGATCGGCGTGGCCGCAGCCTACGGGCTGGTGCTGGCCTGGTCGCGGGCCGCCGCCGAGGGTGGCACGCCCGGCGCCTGCCTGGAGCGCCTGCGCCGCGAGCGCGAGGCCCTGGCGGCCACCCGTCCCACCGCGGTGAACCTCTTCTGGGCGCTGGAACGTCTGGCGACGGCGGCGGAACGCCGCGTGGCCGCCGGGGACGACGCGGCCGCCGTGACCACCGCCCTCGAGCGCGAGGCCGACGCCGTGCTCGCCGAGGACCTCGAGGTGAGCCGGCGCCTGGGCCTGGCCGGCGCGGCGCTGCTGCCGGACGACGCCGTGGTGCTCACCCACTGTAACGCCGGCGGGCTCGCCACCGGCGGTTACGGCACCGCGCTGGGGGTGGTGTATGCGGCGAGGGAGCTGGGCAAGCGCGTCCGCGTCTTCGCCGACGAGACCCGGCCGTTGCTGCAGGGTGGACGGCTGACGGCGCTCGAGCTGGCGAGCCAGGGTATCGACGTCACCGTCATCCCGGACTCGGCCGCCGCCACGGTGCTGCGCCAGGGGAAGATCGACGCCGTGATCACCGGCGCGGACCGGGTGGCCGCCAACGGCGACACCGCCAACAAGATCGGCACCTACCCGCTCGCGGTGCTGGCGCAGCGGCACGGCGTGCCGTTCTACATCGCGGCGCCGGCGTCCACGTTCGACCCCGACACCCCCGACGGCGACGCCATTCCCATCGAGGAGCGCGACCCGCAGGAGGTGCTCACGTGCCTGGGCGCGCCCCTGGCGCCGCAGGGTCTGGAGCACGTCCACGGCTACAACCCGGCCTTCGACGTGACCCCGGCCGAGCTCATCGCGGCCCATGTCACGGAGCACGGGGTGCTGCGGCCGCCCTATGCGGAATCGCTGCGGCCGGTCCTGGAGGCGAGCCGGCGGGCGCGGCGCGGGCTGGGCTGATCGGCCCGGCCGGAGCCGGGCTCCTTGACACTCCGCCGCGAGTTTGCTAGCTTTTGCGACCCGGAATTCCCGGCGGGCAGGCGTGTGCCGCGCGAGCGGCATTTTTGCTTGCGACAGAAGAACTTGAGCAGTCCGGCCGACTGCGGGTACCCGTCCCCGGGCGGGATGTGGAGAAGCCGCGGTCGGGTGGCTGCGTCTTGCTGCCGGATGGCTGCGGAGCGCTCGGGGGCGCCGCGGTTCGTCGCGTCGCGGCGCTGGAGGCTGAACACCGTGAAGACGTACTCGATGAAGCGGGACGAGATCCAGAAGGACTGGCTCGTGTTCGACGCGGCCGGCGTCCCGCTGGGCCGGCTGGCGACCCAGGTCGCCATCCACCTGCGCGGCAAGCACAAGCCGGCGTTCACGCCGCACCTGGACATGGGCGACAACGTCATCGTCGTCAATGCGCGCGACGTGAAGCTGACCGGCCTGAAGCGTGAGAAGAAGGTCCTCCGGCACCACACCCACTACATGGGCGGACTGAAGACCGTGCCGGTCCGGACCCTGATGGTGACGCGCCCGGAGCGGGTGGTCATGCACGCCGTGCGCGGCATGCTGCCGAAGAACCGGCTCGGACGCAAGTTGCTGACGAACCTGCGGGTCTACGGAGGCCCGGAGCATCCGCACGCGGCACAGCAGCCGCGCACGATGGAGATCACCGGCTAGGGATCGCGCACCGCGCGCGGCGCGCCGCCGGGCGGCGGCTGGCGGCGGTGGGCCACTGGAGGTGGAACTTGGAGGAGCGTTACTATGCGACGGGTCGCCGCAAGACGTCCGTCGCTCGCGTCTGGCTGACCCAGGGCAGCGGCCAGTTCATGGTGAACCGGCGGCCGGCCGACGATTACTTCCGCGAGACGCTGCGCATGCACGCGAGGATGCCGCTGCAGACCGCCGGGGTCGAGAGCGATTTCGACGTCTGGTGCACCGTCAAGGGCGGCGGCATCTCCGGACAGGCGGGCGCGCTGCGGCTGGGCATCGCCCGCGCGCTGGTGGTGGCGAACGAGGAATTCCGCCGGCCGCTGCGCAAGCGCGGCCTGCTGACCCGCGACAGCCGCGCCGTGGAGCGCAAGAAGTACGGGCAGCCGGGCGCCCGCAAGCGCTTCCAGTTCTCCAAGCGGTAACCGCCGGCGAGCGGCCCGACCGGCGCCGGCACGCCGGCCGCCGGTCCGCCAGGCGCATCATGACCGGCCCCGCCACGCGGGGCCGGAATCACGCACCCGGCCGGAGGAGGGGATCGGTGGCACCGCTGGTGTCTGTCCCGCTCCGCGGAACGCCGGGGAGGCTCAACCACGTCGAGAATCGGAGGCTGACATGGCCAGCGTCGGACTGAAGGACCTGCTCGAGGCAGGCGTCCACTTCGGGCACCAGACCCGCAAGTGGAACCCCAAGATGAAGCCGTACATCTTCATCGCGCGCGGCGGCATCTACATCATCGACCTGCAGAAGACGCAGCGTGCCATCCAGCGCGCCAGCGACTTCCTGCAGGAAGTGTCCGCCAAGGGCGGCACCGTCCTGTTCGTGGGCACCAAGAAGCAGGCCAAGGTGGCGGTGCGCGACTACGCCCAGCGCTGCAACATGCCCTACGTGACCGAACGCTGGCTCGGCGGCATGCTCACCAATTTCCAGACGATCTACAAGAGCGTGCAGAAGCTGGACGAGATCGAGGCCATGATGGCCGACGGCCGCATGAGCCAGTTCTCCAAGAAGGAGCAGCTGGAGTTCAGCCGTACGTACGAGAAGCTGCACAAGAACCTGGGCGGCATCCGCAAGATGAAGGGACTGCCCGCCGCGGTCTTCGTGGTGGGCACGGCGGAGGAGGAGACGGCGGTGCGCGAGGCCAACAAGCTCGGCATTCCCGTCATCGGCGTCGTGGACACGAACGCCGACCCCACCAATATCGACTTCCCGATTCCCGGGAACGACGACGCCATTCGCGCCATCAACCTTTTCGCCAAGGTGGTGGCCAACGCCATCGAGGCGGGACGGCGCGCGCGGGCCGAGGGCAAGGACTCCGACGTGGAGATGGCCGCGGCCGAGACGGAACCGGCCGCCCCCAGCGCCACCCTCGAGGGCGAGGATACCGAGGCGCGCCCCGGAAGCGGCGCCGCCTCGTCGGCTGCAGCCGCGGGCCAGGCGACGGAGGGCCCCGCGGCCGAGTGACCCCTGCCGGGCGCGACGCGGTCCCGGACGCGTTCCGGTGACCGCCGCGCCGCGACGGTCCGGAAACATCACCAGCAGAGACAGCCTCCGGCACGCCCCCCGGGTGCGCCGGTTGTCGCAGGACGGAGGAGCGATGGAGATCACCGCCAGGATGGTCAAGGAGCTGCGTGACACGAGCAATGCCGGCATGATGGACTGCAAGCGGGCGTTGCAGGAGTGCGCGGGGGACATGGAGGCGGCCAAGGAATGGCTGCGCAAGAAGGGGATCGCGTCGGCCAGCAAGAAGGAAGGCCGGACCACCCGGCAGGGCCTGGTCGGGTCCTACATCCACCCGGGCGGCCGCGTGGGCGTGCTGGTGGAGGTGGCGTGCGAGACCGATTTCGTGGCGCGCACCGACGACTTCCAGGAGATGGTGCACAACATCGCGATGCATGTGGCAGCCACCAGCCCGCTGGCCGTCTCGCGTGACGAGATCGACCCGGCCGTCGTCGACAAGGAGCGGGAGATCTTCCGGGAGCAGATGCGCGAGCAGGGCAAGCCCGACAGCATCATCGACAAGATCGTCGACGGCAAGGTCGACAAGTACTTCAGCGAGGTGGCGCTCCTCGAGCAGAAATACGTGAAGGACCCCGACATGACCGTGGAGGACTACCTCAGGTCGGTCATCGGCAAGCTCGGCGAGAACATGCAGATCAGGCGCTTCGCGCGCTTCGAGGTCGGAGTCTGAGTCGTCGGTCCGGGCCGGTCGGAAACGGCCCGGATCCGGGCCCGGCCGGTCCGGGCCCCGCGCGTCCTGCCGCCCGGCCGTGAGCCGGACGGCAGGCTGCCGGCCCGCCTCCGCGGGCCGGTCCGCATCCGCAGCGGAGGAAGACCGGTGTCCGACACGTCCGTGACATCCGATCCAGGGTCCGACCGATCACCCCTGCGCTTCACCAGGATCCTGCTCAAGCTCAGCGGCGAGGCCCTCGGCGACGGCGAGCGACAGTTCGCCCACGAGCGGCTCGCGGGGCTGGCACAGGCCCTGCACGGGGTCGTGCAGGACGGCGTGCAGGTGGCCGTCGTCGTGGGCGGCGGCAACATCTTCCGCGCCCGCTCCGCCAATCTCGAGGTGGTCGACCGCGTCACCGCCGATCACGTGGGCATGCTGGCCACCGTGATGAACGCGGCCATCCTCAAGGACTACCTGCGGGCGGAGGGTCTGCCCGCGCGCGTCTTCACCCCTCGCGAGCAGCCGCCGATCGGCCAGCTCTTCACCCGGGAGACGGCCCTGCCGCTGCTCCAGGCGGGGCACGTGCTGATCTTCGCCGGCGGAACGGGCAACCCGTTCTTCACCACGGATTCGGCTGCCGCGCTGCGCGCGCTGGAGATCGGTGCCGACGTCCTGGTGAAGGGGACGCAGGTCGACGGTGTCTACGACCGGGACCCGCGTCGCCATCCCGATGCCCGGCGTTACGACCGTCTCACGTACGACGAGGCCGTGCAGCGCCGGCTGGGCGTGATGGACCTGACGGCCATCACGCTGTGCGCCGAGCGGAGCCTGCCCATTCTCGTCTTCGACATCCGGCAGCCCGACAACCTGCACCGACTCCTTGCCGGCGAGCCCCTGGGCACCTGGATCGAACCGTGAGCAGGCGGGTCGGCGCGCCGGCCCTGCGGGAAGCCCGGCATCGCCGGGAGCCCTGGCCGGGCCACCGGCCAGGATCGAACAAGGAGTGACGCCATGAGTGCCGAGACGAAGGAGAACGCCGAGCTGGCCATGGAGTCGGCCATCGATGCGGTGCGCAAGCGGCTGGGCAAGATCCGGACCGGCAAGGCTTCGCCGGCCATCCTCGACGGGGTGATGGTGGAGTACTACGGGAATCCGACGCCGCTGAAGCAGCTGGCCACCGTGGCGGTGCCCGAGCCCCGACTGCTGGCGGTCAAGCCGTTCGACCGTACGGCCATCAACGACATCCAGCGCGCCATTCAGGCCAGCAACCTGGGGTTCAATCCCTCGAACGACGGCATGATGATCCGGCTGCAGATCCCCGAGCTGACCGAGGACCGCCGGCGGGACCTCTCGAAGCAGGCCCGCGAGGTGGGCGAGGAGGGGAAGGTCGCGGTGCGCCGCGCGCGGCAGGAGGCGAACGACGCGCTGAAGAAGGAACTCAAGAACGGCGACGTCACCGAGGACGAGATGCACGCCGACCGGGACGAGGTCCAGAAGCTCACCGACCGCTTCACCGCGGAGATCGACGAGATCGTCAAGGCGAAGGAAGCGGATATCATGGAGATCTGACATGTCGACACACCACGGCCCTCTTCGTCACGGCCGGGTGGATCCACACCCGGAGCTGGACGACGACCGGCTCCTGGAGCTGGTACGGGGAATCGGCAACGTGCCGCGCCACGTCGCCATCATCATGGACGGCAACGGTCGCTGGGCGCGCCGGCGCCTGCTGCCGCGGGTCGCCGGGCACCGAGCCGGCCGCCATTCGGTCCGGCGCTGCGTGCAGACGTGCGGCCGCGCGGGTGTGGAGGTGCTCACGCTCTACACCTTCAGCCAGGAGAACTTCAACCGGCCGGCCCGCGAGGTCCAGGCGCTCTGGACGTTCCTCGAGGAGACGCTGGCCACCGAGCGCGAGGAACTGGACCGTCGCGACGTCCGCCTGAGCGCGGTGGGCGAGCTCGAGCAACTCCCCGACCAGGTGCGCCGGATGCTGGACGAGACCATCGCGGCCCTCGCCGACAACCGTGGGCTGCTGGTGAACCTGGCCCTGGCGTATGGAGGCCGGCAGGAGATCGTGCGCGCTGCGGCGGCGCTGGCCCGCCGGGTCGCGGACGGCGAACTGGACCCGGCCGCGATCGGTGAGGAGGAGCTCCGGCGAGGACTCTACGCGCCGGATCTGCCCGATCCCGACCTGGTGATCCGGACCAGCGGCGAGGCGCGACTGAGCAACTTCCTGCTCTGGCAGGCCGCCTACGCGGAACTTTACATCACCCCGGTGCTCTGGCCGGACTTCGGTGACCGGGATCTGCTGCTGGCCCTGAACGACTTCCAGCAGCGGGAGCGCCGGTTCGGGGCGCTGCCCGACTCCGAAGGCGACAACGGCCACCACCCCACCGACGCAGGTCTGCTCGATCCCGCGCGCTGGAGACGCCTCCTGAAGGCGCGCCCGTGAGCCAGGGCGCTGCCGGCAACGGGGCCCGCGGCTCCGCCACGGCGCGGCGTTTCCTCAACGCTGACATCCTGCCCCGTGCGGTGGTCATTCTGCTGGGCGTGCCCTGCCTGTTGATCATCACCATGCGCGGGGGGGTCTTCTTCCTGCTGCTGGTCAACCTGATCATCGTGCTGGGGATGCGCGAGTTCTACGCGCTGATGCAGGCGAAGGGCTTCCGTCCCTACCGCGCGCTCGGCACCTTCTGCGCGCTGGCCCTCAGCTGGTACGTCTATGGCGGCGGCGCGGCGGTCTCGTTCATCATCACCGGCAGCCTGCTCGCCATCATGACCGGCGAACTGCTGCGCAAGGAGGTGGGCGGCGCGGTCGGTCACATCGCCGTGACCGTCTGGGGCGTGATGTACGTGGGCTGGCTGGGCAGCCACCTCGTGATGCTGCGCGAACTGCCCGCGCTGGTGGGCGCCCCGGAGGACTTCGGCGCCCGGCTGGTGCTGTTCGCGGCGGCGGTGACCTGGGCCGGCGACACGTCGGCGTACCTGGTGGGGGTGGCGGTGGGCCGCCACCCGCTGGCGCCGCGCATCAGCCCCAGGAAATCGGTGGAGGGTGCGGTGGGCGGCCTGGTCGGCGCCGCGCTGGCCGGCGTGATCTCCGCTCAGACCTTCGCCTGGTTCGTCACTCCGACCACCGGCGCTCTCCTGGGAGTGACGGCGGGGCTGTTCGGAATGGCGGGCGATCTGGTGGAGTCGCTGCTCAAGCGAGACGTGGGGCTGAAGGACGCCGCCGTCCTGATCCCGGGACACGGCGGCATCCTGGACCGGTTCGATTCGCTGTTCTTCACGGCACCGTTGCTCTATTACTACTTCCGTTTCTTCGTCGTCTGAGCTGCAGGCCGGAGGGCGAGAGAGGATACCATGGACAGCGCCGGTCCCCGGAGTGCCGGACCGCACCCCCTCTACCCGTTCCGCCGGCCGCGACGGCTGCCGGAACCGATTCCCCTGGTGATCCTGGGCGCCACCGGGTCCATCGGCGGTCACGCGCTGGATCTGGTGCGGCGTTTCCCGGCGCGGCTGCGCGTGGTCGCGCTGACCGCCCGCAGCCGGACGGGCGAGCTGGCGGCGCTGGCGGCCGAGGCGCACGCGCTGCATCCGGACGCGCCGGCGCCGCTGGTGGCGATCCACGACGCGTCCGCTCACGCGGCGGCAGGAGGGCGACCGGACCTGGCCGGCCGCCTGCTTCCGCCCGGCGACGAGGGGCTGGTGGCGGCGGTGGCCGCCGCGCCCGACAATGCCTGCGTGATCAACGGGCTGGTGGGCGCGGTGGGGCTACGGCCCACCCTGGCGGCCGCCGAGCGAGGACTGCGCATCGCGCTCGCGAACAAGGAGTCGCTGGTGGTCGGGGGCGACCTCGTCCGACGCGCGGTGCTGGCCGGAGGCGCCGAGCTGTTGCCGGTCGACTCCGAGCACTCGGCGATCGCCCAGTGTCTGACCGGACGCCGGCGCGAGGAACTGCGGCGGGTGATCCTGACCGCATCGGGCGGACCGTTCCGCACCTGGCCACGGGAACGGCTGGCCCGGGCCAGCCTCGCCGAGGTGCTCCAGCATCCCACCTGGAACATGGGACCCAAGATCACTGTTGACTCGGCGACCCTGATGAACAAGGGGCTGGAGGTCATCGAGGCGAGACATCTCTTCGGCCTCGCCGACGACGAGGTGGAGGTGGTCGTGCACCCCGGCTCCTGGGTGCACTCCCTCGTGGAAATGGTCGACGGCGGGTTGCTGGCGCAACTGGGCACCCCGGACATGCGTCTGCCGCTGCTCTACGCGGTGGCCGGCGAGGAACGCTGGCCGCTGGCGGTGCCGCGCCTGGACCTGCTGGCGGTGGGCGAGCTGCGGTTCGAGGCGCCGGACCCCGACCGGTTCCCGTGTCTCGCCCTGGCCCGGGAGGCGGGGCGCGCCGGCGGCCGGGCTCCCATCGTCCTGAATGCCGCCAACGAGGTGGCGGTGGCGGCACTGCTGGCCGAGCGCATCGGCTACGCCGACATCCCGAGAGTCATCGAGGCGACGCTGACGGAGATGCACCACGGGGCGGTCGGCAGCCTGGAGGAGGCCCTCGCCGTGGACGGCGAGGCCCGCATCCGTGCGGGCCGTCACGCAGTTCTGGATCCGACACCGCCCGCGACGGATCGCTCGCGAGCCGAACGCGAACCGAGGTGAAGTGACTTTGGACAACGCCGCCTACTACATCGCCGCCTTCGTCATCTCCCTGGGGCTCGTCATCATCGTGCACGAGCTGGGGCACTTCCTCTTCTGCAAGCTCTTCGGCGTCTATGTCAAGACGTTCTCCATCGGCTTCGGGCCCAAGATCCTGCGCAAGCGGCTGGGCGAGACGGAGTACGCCCTGTCGCTGATCCCGTTCGGCGGCTACGTGAAGATGGCCGGCGAGGGGATGATGGAGGAGATCCAGGACACGGGCATCTGGGACGAGCGGAAGTACCCGCTGGGCACGGAGGAGGGCAACCGCGAGGCGGCCGCGCAGGACCGGCACATCCCGCCGGAACGCCACTTCGTGAACAAGTCGCCCTATCAGCGGCTGCTCGTGTTCCTGGCCGGCCCGCTGTTCAACCTGCTGCTGGCGTTCCTGCTCTACGTGGGCGTCGCCTGGTCGCAGGGCGTGCGCGTGCAGCCGCTGGCGCCGGTCGGCGAGGTGGTGCCGGGCTCCTCGGCGGCCGAGGCCGGTCTGCTGCCCGGCGACGAGATCGTCAGCGTGGACGGCGAGCCGGTCGGCTCGTGGACCGACGTGATCGTCGGCCTCCTGAGCGCCGAGCCGGAGCCGGTGGCGGACGTGGCGCCGGTGCCGCTGACGGTGCGGCGCGACGGCGAGCACGTGCAGCTTCGCCTGCCGCGGCCCACCGGACCGGAGGTGGGCCGGTGGGATCCGGGCATCCGCCTGGAGGACACGGTGCTGGGGCTGGTGCAGCGGGGCGGTCCGGGCGCCCGGCTCGGCCTGCAGCGCGGCGACCGCATCCTGTCGGTGGCGGGCGAGGAGGTGCGCTCGTTCGAGGGTCTCGCCGGGATCGTGCGGGAGCACGGGGGCCAGGAGATCACCGTCACCTGGGAGCGCGACGGCCGGGTGATGTCCGGCCTCGTCACTCCGGACGTGGTAACGACGCCGCCCGACACCGGCCAGGGTCGGCTGGCGGTCGAGCGCAATTTCCTGCGCCGGGACGTGAGCATGGGCGAGGCGATCGGCCTGGGCGCCCGCAGCCTCTGGCTGACCACCAGCGCCATCGTGCGCGGGCTCTACAACCTGGTGGCGGGCGGGCTGGGGCTGGAGGCCATCGGCGGGCCCATCCGGATCGCGCAGATGGCCGGCGAGATGCTCCGCTGGAGCTTCGACTACCTGGTGGCGTTCATCGCCTTCTTCTCGGTGAATCTCTTCCTGCTCAACCTGCTGCCCATCCCGGTGCTGGACGGCGGGCACGTGATGTTCCTGCTCTACGAGCTGGTGCGCGGCAAGCCCGCACCCGAGCGCCTGCAGGCCATCGCCACGCAGATGGGCCTGATCTTCCTGCTGCTGTTCATGACCTTCGTGGTCGTGCTAGAACTCTGGAAGGTGACGGGACACTAGCGCCGGTTCGGCGCCGTGTCCCGCGCGGTTCGCGACAGCCGGACGGCTTCAGTCCTGCTCGCCGGCGGCGGGCGGCAGGGGACGGGGCAGGGGAGCGTCGAGGCGGTCAGGATCGGGACTGAAGACCAGCGAGTCCTGCTCCGCCTCCAGCACCCGGCGCAGCAGGTCGTAGAGGGCCCCGGCCCGGTGAGGGTCGGCGGGGACGCTCTGCCGCGCGACGGCGGCGGCGGTGTCGCCCCAGGCGGCGGCCAGGGAATCGAGCAGGGCCTCTCCCCGGTCCGGGTCGGCCATCGCCACGGCGCGGGCGCGCTCGAGCACGACGAAGCGCGTGACGAAGCGCCGCTCCGCGGGCGTGAGGTCCTGCAGGTCCAGCGTGGGTTCGCCGGGCTCGCAGCCGGCCAGGGCGGTGAGCGCGGTCGCGAACACGAGGGCGCCGAACCGGACGGCCGGGCGAGTGCGGGAGCCCGGGCGGCGGAAACGGGGGAGTGGCGGCAGGGGTCGGACGAGGGCGCAAGGACGAGCCCGGCGGGAACGCGGACCGGCATGGAACGGAACCCGCCGCGACATGGAAACCTCGGGGACGATGGGCGTGACGCTGCTTTCCGGTACCACTCGCTTGCTTGGTAGCATCCTGCGGCGCGGCCGGCAAGTGCCGATTTCCCGCGTTCGCCGCGCGCCGCTGGTGGCGGCGCTGCTGGCGTTCGCCGCTTTCGCCGGTACGCATCTCGCCCAGGCCGACGAGGAACTGGACTACGGGCTGAAGAGGGAGCGTCTGGCCCGCATCGAGCTGACCGGCAACCGGACCTTCCCCGCCGGCGACATCAAGAGCGTCCTGACCATCGACGAGCCCGACTGGCGTCATCCCCTCGCGGTGCCGCGGTATCGCCCCGATCTGGTGGAGGGGCAGCTGGAGCTGATCGAGAGCTTCTACCGGCGGCGCGGGTTCCATCAGGTGCACGTGGTCCTCGACTCGGTGACCGTCCTGCCCGAACGCGGCGACGTGCTGCACATCTCCATCGGGGAGGGGCCGCGGACGTGGATCCGCGAGGTGGTGCTCGAGGGCACCGACCCGCTGACGCCGGAGAAGGTCGGCGAGGCTCTGCGCCTGGAGGTGGGTGACCCGGTGCCCGCCGACCTGAACGACCTCGGCCCCGAGATCTTCGCCCTGCGCAGCATGTACTGGGCGGAGGCCTTCCTCGACGTGGCCATCGAGCCGTCCATGACCATCACGCCCGAGGGCCCCGACAGTTACGGCGCCGTGCTGGAGTACCGGATCCGCCCGGGACGGGCTTACACCATCGGCGCCATCGACATCAAGGGCGACCAGCGCACCGACGTCGAACTGATCGCCCGCGAGTTGCGGGTGGAACCCGGCGACCCGTTCCGCTGGAACCGCGTGGAGGATTCGCGCCGGCGTCTGCTGAACACGTTGCTGTTCCGGGACGTCAGCCTCCTGCCGGCGCGCGTGGACAGCGCGGCCGGCACCGCCGACCTGGTGGTGCAGGTGGTGGAGCGCCGGCCTGCGTTCTACGAGCTGGGCGCGGGGCTCGGCAGCCGCGAGCGCATCCGGCTGACCGGCGCCTGGGGGCACAACAATCTCTGGGGAACGGGACGGCGCCTGCGCTTGCAGGGAAAGGGCTATCTCAACGTCGAGCCGGTGCTGGCGGGCGCCGAGCGGACCCTGAAGGACGGCGACCTCAACTACCGGCTGGAGGCGCTGTACGTCAATCCGCACCTGATCGGCAGCGATTTCAGCATCGACCTTTCCAGCTATCTCAAGCGGGAGACGCGCGGCGAGTCGGGCCTGATCCTGGACGGCTACGCGGTGGCCCTCGGCACCGAGCGGCGGCTGTCCCAGCGCTGGGACCACCGTCTGGCGTTCCAGGTGAGGGAGACGCGCTCCTCGGTGCACCCCGATGCGGGCCCCGACCTGGCCGAGGCGTTCGAGCGCGCCAACATCACCGACACGCAGACCCGCACGCTCATCTATTCGCTGCTGCACGATCATCGCGCCGATCCGTTCCGGCCGTCCGTGGGGTACCTGGCGAGCACGCAGGTCGAGCTGGCGGGCGGTCCCTTCGGCGGCGACAACAGCTTCGTGAAATGGTGGGGCGCCTGGCACACTTACCGCCCGACCCTCCTGGGAGGCGTCCTGGCCACACGACTGCGGCTGGGTGCGGCCGGCCCGTACGGCCGCTCGGCCGCCAGGGGCGCCAACGGGGTGCCTTACGAGGACCGCTTCTTCTCCGGCGGCGGGACCACCGTGCGCGGCTACCGGGAGAACAGTCTCGGGCCCCAGGTGCAGGACGAGGACGAGTTGCGGGAACTGGAGTTCGGGTCGGACGTGCCCCTGCCCGACTCCCCCGCGCGCGGGGGCATCTACCAGCTGCTGGCGAACCTGGAGTGGCGGTTCCCCCTGCCCGTGCTCGAGCGCTGGAACTTCGCCGGCGTGCTGTTTTTCGATGGAGGGAACGTCTGGGCGAACCTGGAAGACATCCGCCTCAAGGGATTCCGGCTGACCTCCGATCCGGGCGATCCCGGTGATCCGGGCTCCACCAAGCTGTGGGACTTCCGGTACAGTGTGGGCACGGGAGTGCGACTGGACACCCCGTTCGGCCCGTTCCGGATCGACGTGGGCTTCCCGTTGAAGCGCGCGCGTTACACCTCGGTCGATCAGACCTTCACGGACGACGAGGTCATGTACCATTTCTCCCTGGGATATCCGTTCTGATCTCCCGGGTCGCGTCCAGAAGAAAGTTGCCCCCGCCATGTGGCCCAGAACGACCCAGATCACGCTGCTGATCGCCTGGATGGTGATCCTGGGCGTCGTGGGCTATTTCGCGAGCCACCCGGGACGGCTCGCGCCGCTGGCGTCGCGCATGCTCAGCCGGCACCTGGTGGGCGACCAGGGACAACTCCGGCTGCGCGACTTCCACCTGCGCCCGTTTCGCGGCGTCGACGCCTACGACGTCTCGTTCACCCTGAAGGGGGACGATGGGGCGGTCACCCTGGTCGCGGTGGACACGCTGAGGCTGGAGTTCCGCTGGCGCGAGTTGATGCGCTCCGAGCGCCGCCTGCGCCGCGTGTCCCTGGGCCGGACGGAGGTCTATGCCCTCGCCGGCGACGCGACCGCGGCCGGTTCCGACGCGGAAAAGCCGGTCGCCGGATTCGATCTGCCCCCCCTGCGCATCGACCAGCTCGTGCTCCAGCGGGGATCGATCGAGATCTCCGGTCCCGATGGCCGGCTGCGCGAGCGCATCACGGATCTCGCCTGGAGCGGAGCGCTGGACGTGGGCGACAGCGTGGTCGCGGCCATCCGGACGGCGGATCTGGAGTGGCCCAGCCGACGCACGCGGCTGGAACAGCTCCGGGGGCGGTTGGTGGCCGACGCGCGGGGAGTCCGCAGCGACGGGCTGACGGGATTGTTCAACGGCGGCGAGGCGAGCGTGTCCGGTCGCTTCCTCTCGTCGGGGGACCTGCACCTGGCGGTGCGGGCGGACAGCACCACCGTGCCGGACATCGAGAACCTCATCGGACTGTCGCTGGACCTGACGGCCAGGGGCGGCTTCGACGGCACCGTCACGGTCCGCGACGACAGCGTCATCATCGCCGCGGTCTTCTCGGGACTCTTCGAGGGCTACGACATGGAGCCGCTGGACGCGGTGGCGGTGATCGCCGGCGACAGCGTGCGCCTGACGCGCGCCCGGGGACGCGTCAACGGCGCCTGGTTCGAGGGAGGCGGGGCCTTCGCGGTGCCGCCCGGCGGGCCGCTCAGCTTCTGGCTCGAGGGGGACGTCGGCGACGTGGATCTCAGCCGCGGGCTGGTGCCCGACATGGACGACCTGCCGGCGACCTCCGGCCACGGCCGCCTGCGCATCACCCACACCGACAGCGCCGGCCTCACCCGCGTGGTCGGCTGGCTGCGCAACGGACACCTCGCTCCGCTGCCGTTCGACAGCGCGTACGTGGACGTCACCGCGCACGACGGCGGCGTCGAGTTTCACCGGGTGGCCCTGCGGCGCGGTGGTCTGCAGGGGGTGCTCACCGGCCGCGCCGATCCCGCCGAGATCTTCACCGGCTCGCTGGAAGCGGTCAGCGAGGACCTGTCCGACCTGCCGGCGGAGTGGGGATGGCCGTCCCTCGCCGGCCGGGCGCGGCTGCAGGGGCGGCTCAGCGGCCCGGTGGACAGCCTGCGGTTCCGCGGCTCGGTGCGAGCCGGCGACCTGGCACTGACGGACGTCGCCGTCGGCAGCGCGGAGGCGTCCGTGACCGTGGCCGACGTGCTCGGCGAGCCGCGCTTCAGCGGAGAGAGCCAGGGCCGCGGCCTGCTGCTCGGCGGCGTTCCGCTGGGCGACTTCCGGCTGCGCGGCGCCATCAGCGCGCGGGAGGCGCGGGTCGACTCGTTCCTGACCGTGCGCGGGGACACGGTGGTGACGCTGGCCGGCCGCGCGGCGTTCTCGGACTCGCTGCGCCGCTTCCACGTGGAGCGGTTCGCGGTGGATTTGGAGGGGAGCCGCTGGAGCCTGACGGCGCCCGCCGACATCGAGCTGGGAGCCGGCAGCGTGGCGGTGCCCGGACTGGAGCTGGCGTCCGCGCGCGGCGAACTGGTGCTGCAGGGGGTCTACGAGCGGGATGCCGTGACCGCCGCGTCGTTGCAGCTGCGCAACTTCGAGCTCGGCCTCTTGAACCCGCTGCTGCGCACCGGCGATCTCCTCTCGGGTTCGGCCACGGCGGAGCTGGTGGTGGCCGGCACGCCCCGGCGCCCGGTGATGGATCTCGAGGCCACGATCACCGGCGCGGTCTTCGAGCTGGCCCAGGTGGACACGCTGGACGTGTCGGTCACCTATCGCGACGGCGGCGTGGACGTGGCCTCGCTGCGGCTGGTCACGGACCGGGGGCGCGCATCCGTTCGGGGACGCATGGCCAACCCGGCGGCGCCGCTCGCGAGGTTCTGGCCGGGCGCCAGCCTGGATCTGGACCTCACGGTGACCGACGGCGACTGGCGCGTCCTGGAACCGTTCCGGCTCGAGGCGCTGGACCGCCTGGCCGGCAGCTTCTCGACCCGTCTGCACCTGGGTGGCACCACCGACGATCCGCTGGTGGTGGGCGAGCTGGTCAGCGCACCGTTCCACATCCACTGGGCGCATCTCGATTCCGTGCGGGCCGAGGTGCTGGTGGACCGCGACGCCCTGGTGTTCTCGCGCCTGCGTGGCCGGAAGGGGACGCTGCCGCTACACGGACGGCTGGAGCTGCCGCTCGTCTTCTCGCTCACGGCCGAGCCGGAGATGCCCCTTGAAGGGCCGTTCTACGCGCGGCTGGTGGTACCGCCGGACAGCGATCTCGGGTCGCTCGCCGGCGCGACGAACGCCTTTCTCGAGACCAGCGGCCGCGGCGAGCTGGACATGGTGCTGCAGGGACCGCTGTCGCACCCGCTCTACAGCGGCACGCTGGCCGTGAGCGACGCCGGCTTCGTGCTGCGCCGGTTCGGCGAGATCTACAGCAACGTCTCGGCCCGCGGCGTCTTCACCGGCGACGAGCTGCTGCTCTCGAGGATCGAGGGGGAGGAGGGGCTGCGCGGCACCCTCTCCGGCGAGGGACGGCTGTTCTTCTCCGGGCTGGAGCTGCGGACCTTCGAGCTGCAACTGGCGGTGGAGCGCTTTCTGGTCGCGTCCATTCCGGACCTGCGAGTGCTCGTCCGCTCTCCCGCGGTGCGCATGGACGGCGTGCGCGTGGGTCCCGACGCCGTGCTGGTGCCGCGTTTCTCCGGCGAACTGGAGGTGCTGAAGGCGCGCTACACGGGCGACTTCGCCGAGCAGGGCGACGCCGCGATCGGAGCCACCGTGGCTCCGGACTGGCTGGCGGATCTGCGCCTCCACGGCGGACCGCGCAGCGCCCGGGTGCAGAATCGAGCGATGGAGCTGGATCTGAGCGGCGACGTGACCCTCGTGCGCGACATGTCCGGAGTCGACCTGCGCGGCACCTTGACCATCGACGCCGGCCGCCTGCCGGTCTTCAACAACTCCTTCAAGGTGGTGCGCGGCGACCTGGACTTCAGCCGGGCGGTCGGCATCGTGCCCTGGGTGGATCTCGACGCCGAGACCCGCGTGCGCCTGCGCAACAAGTTCAACTCCAGCGTGATCGAGCGCGTGACGGTCCACGTGAGCGGTCCCATCGAGGAGCCCGCCATCTCGTACAGCTCGGAGAGCGGCTACTCCCGCGCGGGGATCGAACGCATGCTCCTGGGACTTTCGCCGGAACCGGCGGAGGACGACGTCGAGCGGCTGCGCAACACGTCCATCGCGGCGGGCTTCAACCTCATCGAGCGGGAGATCGCCCAGGAGCTGGACATCATCGACACCTTCGAGATCGATCCCATCACGCGACAGACCGAGGATGGCAGCAGCGGGTTCGACCCGCTCATCGGCGTGGGGAAGTACCTGGGCCAGGCCCTCTACATCAAGTACGCCCAGGGCCTGAACCAGAACGACCGCGACCTGCTCATCGAGTACCAGATCTCGGACCATCTGCTGCTGCAGTCCGAGATCCGCCGTCGTCTGGACGAGTTCCAGGGCGAGGACACGTACAACCTGGACCTGAAGTACCGGATCGAGTACTGACCATGCACCAGCGCCCGCCCGCCTCGCGGCGCCTCGCCGCGACGGCAGCCATCGCGCTCGCCGCGACCACCCTCTGGCTGGCGTCTGGAGCCGTGTGCCCGGCTGCGGCGCAGATGTTCGGCAAGAACAAGGTGCAGGTGAAGCCGCTGCGCTGGCAGGTGCTGGTCACGCCCCACTTCGACCTCCACTTCTACGATGGAGCCGAGGAGCTGGCGGTACGCGCGAGCCTGATCGCCGAGCAGGCGTACGAGGAGTACGCGGCCCGGCTCGGGCGCGATTTGCCCTGGCGCGTGCCGTTCGTCCTGTACGCGTCGCACCAGGACTTCGCGCAGACCAACATCTCGCCCTACCTGATCGGCGAGGGCACCGGCGGCTTCACCGAACCGCTGCGCAACCGCATGGTGCTGCCGTACAACGGCTCCCACGCCGACTTCGTGCACGTCATCCGCCACGAGCTGGTGCACGCGTTCATGTTCGACATGGCCTACGGCGGCGGCAGCGAGCCGGCCCAGAGGCGCTTCTACCAGGTGCCGCTCTGGTTCGCCGAGGGCATCGCCGAGTGGTTCAGTTCGGGGTGGGACGCTGAGGCCGACATGTTCCTGCGCGACGCCACCATCAACGACTATCTGTGGCCGCTGGACCGCGTGGGCGGCTTCCTGGTGTACAAGGAAGGGCAGGCGGCCATGCGCCTGCTGTCCGAACGCTACGGTCACGAGAAGCTGCTGGCGTTCTGGCGGCAGGTGGGGCGGCGGCGCGACGCCGAGCGCGCGCTGCTCGACGTCTACGGGCTCGACATGGAGAGCTTCAATGAGCTGTTCGCCCGCGAGATGCGCCGGCGCTACTGGCCGCAGTACGCCGACCTCGAGCAGCCGGAGGACATCGCCCGACCGCTCACCGATCACCGTGTGGAGCAGGCCTTCTACAACGGCCAGCCGGCCCTGAGCCCGGACGGCGACGAGCTGGTCTACTTCTCCGACCGCGACGGGCTGGTGGATCTCTACCTGGCGTCGGCCATCGACGGCCGCGTGATCCGCCAGCTCGGGCGCAGCCAGCGCTCGAGCCGGTTCGAGTCGTTCCACAGCTTCCGCAGCGGGCTGTCCTGGGCGCCGGACGGCGACGAGGTCGCCCTGGTGGCGAAGACGGGCAACGACGAGACGCTGCACACCATCTCCACGCGGACCGGCGAGGTGACCCGATCGCTGAGGCTCGGCTTCGACGTCCTGGCGTCGCCCGCCTGGTCTCCCGACGGAGAGGCCATCGTGGTGGCGGGAACGCGGTTCGGCCGCACGGACCTCTACCTCGTCGACCTGAGCGGCCGGGCGGCGGCCCGGTTCGAGGCGCATTTCCCGGCCGTGGAGCGGGGTCCCGACGGCGTGCAGGTGGTGAGGCTGACGGACACGATCGGCGACGAGGCGCAGCCGGTCTGGTCGCCCGCGGGCGACCGGCTGGCCTTCACGTTCAATCCGCTGGCCGAGATCGAGTTCGAGTTCGAGGTGCTGCCGGACGGCCGCAAGCAACTGCTGTGGGCTCGTCCGCTCGGCGAGTCGCACTCGGGTGGGCGCCGCCTGGCGAGCGACGTGGCCGTGCAGGTGCTCGACCTGACCACCGGCGAGCGCCACGAGCTGTTCGACGTGAACGCGGGCCGGAGCAATCCCGTCTGGCTGGGCGAACGCGACCTCGCCATGGTCGAGAGCACCGGCGGCATCGCCAACCTGGCCATCGTGCGGCTGGACGGAACCGGCACGCGGCCGGTCTCCTCCCGCCGGCTCACCAACGTGCTCGGCGGGATCGACCAGCTCAGCTACTCGCGACGGTCCGATCGCCTGGTCTTCGCCGGCTTCCACGCTGCGGGCTACGACCTGTACGCCGCCGACGCATTCCTCGCCGGTTGGTCGCAGCGCGTGCCCGGGGGACGGCCGCCGGCGGCGCCGGTCCTGGAGCCGCCGCCCCTGGTGGAGCGCACGGAGCCGCCGCAGCCGCTCACCGACCCCGAGCGCGTGGGGATGGTGGAGACGTACCGCCCGGGCTGGCAGGTGGACCTGAGCGAGGCTCTGGCCGGCGGCGGCGTCTACTTCACGAGCGCGGGCGGCCTCGGTCTGGCGAACTGGATCACCCTGAGCGACCTGATGGGGGACCGCAAGCTGCGCTTCCTGGTCAACTTCTTCGGCTCGTTCGAGAACAGCGACGTCGCGGCCAGCTATCACAACCTCAAGCGGCGGCTCGACTGGGGTGCGGGCGTCTTCCACTACAACAACTTCTACCACTCGGTGCTGACCACCGTGGGCGAACTGCTGCCCGACGACACCAGCTTCAAGGAACGCAACTACGGTTTCTTCACCCACGCGAGCTATCCGCTGAACACGTTCGAGCGCTTCGATCTCGAGCTGCAGTTCCTCACGTCCGAGCGGACCGTGTACGAGTGGACCACCGACTTCCTGCTGGTGGAGACGGACCGGAGGACGAGCCGACTGGTGCAACCGACGCTGGCGTACATCCACGACACCGCCCTGTACGGCAGCCATGGACCGCTGACGGGCTCGCGCTGGTACGCGGCGGTGTCGCGCTCCATCCCGGTCGCCGACGACAGCCTCGATCGCTGGACCGCGGTCCTCGATTACCGCAAGTACTGGATGCCCTGGCGCCGGAACAGCTTCGCCGTGCACCTGAACCTGGCCACGTCCGCCGGCGACAACCCCCGGGCCTGGGTGCTGGGCGGTCCCTGGACGCTGCGCGGCTACGACTTCTACGACTACCAGACCGTGAGCAATCTCGCCGGTAGCAAGATCTTCCTGCTGCAGACCGAGTACCGCCTGCCGCTGGTGGAGGCGCTCGTCTTCGGCTGGCCCTTCCGCTGGGGCTTCACCGACGTGGGGGCCGCGGCGTACTTCGACGTGGGCGCGGCGTGGACCGACCGCATTCGCTTCTTCGGCACCGACGCGGCCGGCCACTGGGGCTTCGACGAGTTGCGCGGCGACGTGGGGTTTGCTATAAGGACCAACGTCCTCTTCCTCCCCCTGCGCTTCGACTGGGCGTGGCCGACCGACCTGCGGCGCGTGGGCGGGCGCACCTTCCACTTCAGCATCGGAATGGATTTCTAGGAGATGGACCTCCTCGCCTCGCTCAACCCCGCCCAGGAGGACGCCGTCACGGCGCCGGACGGACCCGTGCTGGTGGTGGCCGGCGCCGGCACCGGCAAGACCCGCGTGCTCACGACCCGCATCGCCTGGCTGCTGGAGCAGCGTCGCGCCCGTCCGGCAGAGGTCATCGCCTTCACCTTCACCAACAAGGCTGCCCGCGAGATGCGCGACCGGGTGGACGGGCTGGTGGGCCATGGGCGCGCGCCCTTCTGGATCGGCACCTTCCACGCCACCGGCCTGAAGATCCTGCGCGCCGACGGAGCCGCGGTGGGGGTGGAGCGCGGGTTCGGCATCTACGACGGCGACGACCAGCAGCGGGTGATCAAGCGGGTGCAGAAGGACCTGGGGATCGATCCCAAGCAGTTCCCGCCGGCGACCGCCCGCGCCGCCATCAGCCGCTGGAAGAACGACGACACGGCGCCCGAGGCGGCGGCGGCTGCCGCCTCGACGTGGGTGGACGAGCGGCATGCCGCCATCTACGCCGGCTACGAGCAGGCTCTGCGCCAAGCCAACGCGCTGGATTTCGACGACCTGATCCTGCGCACGGTCCACCTGCTGGAGCAGGACCGGGCGGTGCTGGAGAAGTACGCCGGGCGCTTCCGCCACGTCCTCGTGGACGAGTTCCAGGACACCAACCCGCTGCAGCTCGTGCTCGTGAAGGCGCTGTCCAGCGTCCACCGCAACGTGTTCGCGGTGGGAGACGACGACCAGGCCATCTACTCCTGGCGCGGCGCCTGCGTGGAGAACATGCTGCGCTTCGAGGAGTACTTCCAGGGCGCGCACCTCTACCGTCTCGAGCAGAACTACCGCAGCACGGGCAACGTGCTGGCGGCGGCGAACGCGGTGATCGCCCACAACAAGCGGCGCAAGGGCAAGAATCTCTGGACCGGCGACGGCGCGGGCGACCTGTTGCGCCAGGAGATGTCCGCCGATGCCGAGGACGAGGCCGCGCGGGTGGTGGAGATCGTCCGCGAGGAGCAGCGCGCCGGCCGCACTCGTGGCGACGTGACCGTGCTCTACCGCACCAACGCCCAGTCGCGCCTGGTGGAGGACGCGCTGAGGCGGGCCGCCCTGCCCCACCAGGTGGTGGGCAGCCTGCAGTTCTACGACCGCCGCGAGGTGCGCGATCTGCTGGCGTATCTGAAGCTGGTGGACAACCCGCGCGACCTGGTGGCCCTGCAGCGGGTGATCAACGTGCCGAGGCGAAGGATCGGGACCACGACGGTGGAACGGCTGGTGGAGGTGGCGCAGCGGGAGGATCTCAGCCCGGGCGAGGCGGCGGCGCAGCCCGGACTCCTGGAGACGACGCTGGGGCCGGCGGCCTGCACCCGGGTGCGCGCGTTCCTGGACCAGGCGGCCCGGTGGCGTGCCGCCGCCCGCGAGCAGCCGGTGTCCCGGGTCCTGGAGCGCATCATCGCCGAGGTGGACTACGCCGGTTTCCTCGAGGAGGACGACCCGGCCACCGCCCGCGCCCGCGCGGAGAACGTGGCGGAACTGGTGAACGCCGCGCACGCCTTCGTCGAGGGCAGCGCGGGCGTCGTGCTCTCGGCATCCGACGGCCTCCGCCCGGACGGCGACGGGATGTCGAGCGACCGGGTGCCCGGCGATCCGGACGCAGCGGCCGACCTGGACGGCCCGGCGCCCGGCAGCGTGGCGGCGTTCCTCGAGCAGGTGGCCCTGATCTCGGACGCCGATACCATCGGCGAGGGCGAGGGCGTGGTGCGGCTGATGACCATCCACACCGCCAAGGGGCTGGAATTCCCGGTGGTCGTCCTGGCGGGCTGCGAGGACGACCTGCTGCCCCATGCCACGAGCAGCATGGAGGCCGACGGCGTGGAGGAGGAGCGGCGTCTGTTCTACGTCGCGATCACCCGCGCCCGGTCGCGGCTCTACCTCCTGCACGCCGGGCGCCGGCGCCGGTTCGGCGCCTACGAGGACACGTTGCCGTCGCGCTTCCTGCTGGAGATACCGGACGAGCTGGTGGAGCGCGTGGGTCTGCCCGGTAGCGCGTCGCCGAGCATGGGCGACCTGCTCTTCGGCGGCGGCGTGGCCGGCGGCGCGGCCGCGGGGCGGGCCGGCGGCGGGGCTACCGGCGGCTGGCGCCCCGGCTGGCGGCCGGGCGACGACATGCCCGCGCGTCGCACGGCCCCGCCGCGGAGAGTGGCGCCGGAGGACTGGGTGAAGCCGCGTCGCCAGCGAGGCGGCGCCGGTGCCGGCTCGCCGGCGCGCGGCTCCGGGTGGCGCGACGAGGTCTCGCAGGAATCGGCGTTCTACGAGGGACAACTCGTCTCCCACACCGCCTTCGGCGCCGGCGTGGTGACCCGGGTGGAGGGCAGCGGCGACGATCTGGCGCTCACGGTCGAGTTCCGCGAGCACGGCCGCAAGCACATCCTGCCCCGATTCGCCCCGCTGACACCGCTCGACTGAATCCCGGCGATTCCATCCCATCGGTCATGCCGGCGAGAACGTGCTCTGCGCACTGGTACGGCCCCTGCAAGCTGGTGGAGCCGCCGTCTGCCGGCCGTGCAGGCTGCCTGTGTCGGCGTGCTTCGTCTTGCTCGCAAGTCGAGCAATGAATGTCGTTTGCTGGTCTGACAGGAGAAAACGGTGCAACCGTCGCGGCGGTCACTTTGCACGCTGGCGCTCGCGGTCGTCGCCGTGCTGCTGCCGCCGGTGCCGTCCGACGCGGTGCCGCCGCCGCGTGGCGGCGGGCCGGTGCCGCCGGCGGTGCGGACCGCGCTCCTGCGCGGGGTGGGCCGCGTCGAACGGCCGCGCGTGGACCTGCAGGAGGTCCTCGCGGGCGGACTCGCCCGCGGCGACAAGTCGGCGGGCCTGCGCGCCGCGGGACGCCAGGCGGTTCCGGTCCTGCTCGGCGACTTTCCCGACCGATCGGGCACCCAGCAGCCGCTCGCGTTCGCGGCGACGCTCTTCGGCCCGGACGACGCGACCTTCGCCGCGTACTTCGACCGGGTGTCTTACGGCCGTCTGGAGGTGGTCGGAGCGGTTCGCGGCTGGTACCGTGCGGCCCGACCGGCGACCAGCTACGAGGGGACGAGCAACGGTCTGGACATCTTCGCGGCCTGCCATGCCGGCGACTTCGTCCGCGAGACTGTGGCCCTGGCGGATGCCGCCGGCTTCGAGTGGGGTGCGTTCGACAACGACGGTCCCGACGGCGTCGCCAACAGCGGCGACGACGACGGGTACGTGGATCTCGTGATGGTCGTGCACGCGGGCCGAGGCGGCGAGTGCGGCGGCAACGGCTACCTGTGGAGCCACAGCTACCACCTCGCGGGCTGGGGCGACGGCAGCTACGTCACGAAGGTTCCCCGCACCGGGCGGCCGGGAGAGTACCTGCGGGTGGACGACTACACGCTGCAGCCGGAGCTGTCCTGCGAGGCGAAGCCGCGCCTGGTGGAGATCGGCGTGTTCTGCCACGAGTACGGGCATGCGCTCGGACTGCCCGATCTCTACGACCCCGACGGCCTCGACGGCCACGGCATCGGCTACTGGGGCCTGATGGGCCACGGCTCGTGGGGTGGCGACGGTGCGCACCCTGCACGGCCGGTGGCGCCGTGCGCGTGGAGTCGCGCCGTCGTCGGGTGGCTCGAGCCGCGGCGGGTGACCGAGGACGGCGTGCAGGCGCTGGCGCCGGTGGCCGAGGTCCCGGAGGCGGTGCTCCTGCAGGACCCGGCGTCCAGGGATACCGAGTCCTTCCTGGTGGAGAACCGGCAGCGCCTCGGCGACGATGCTGATCTGCCGGGCGCCGGGCTGCTCATCTGGCACGTGGACGAGGAGGTGATCGCCGCCAACCTGGTGACCAACCGCGTCAATCACGGCCCGATCTACGGGGTGGCGCTGGAGCAGGCGGACGGGCGTGAGAACCTCCACGGCAGCGGCATCCTGAACCGCGGCGACGCCGGCGATCCCTGGCCCGGCGCCAGCAGCGCCGCCGTCTTCGACGACAGCAGCCTGCCGGCGAGTCACGCCAACGACGGCCGGAAGACCGCAGTGGTCGTGGGGGAGTTCGCCGTCGCCGCCGGCATCGTGAGCGCGCGCATGAAGATCGGCGTCGCCGCTCCGACCGCCGTTCCCTCGCCGCCGCCGCCGCTGGACGTCGATCCCTGCGTCCCGAATCCAGCCAATCCCCGCACCACCATCGCCTACCGGCTGGCCCGGGACGCCACGCTCTGGGCCGCCGTGCACGACCTGCGCGGCCGCCGCGTGCGGCAACTCGCCGCCGAACCGCGCCCTGCCGGTCCGGGGGTGCTGACCTGGGACGGCGCCGACGACCACGGCGCCGCTCTGCCCAGCGGCGTCTACCACGTCCGGATCGCCGCCGGGACGAGCCGCGTCACCCGCAAGCTCGTCCTGGTCCGCTGACCGCGCCGCGAGCTCGCGAACACGATCTCGCCGCCACGATCGTCACTCGGCGTAGATCATCTTGCGGGTCATGCCGCCGTCCAGCACCAGGTTGGCGCCGGTGAGGAAGCCGTTCTCCGGAGCACAGAGGTAGAGGACGGCCCTCGCCACGTCGTCGGGCGTTCCCACCCGGCCGGCGGGGTGCTGAGCGTGGTCCTCGGGACGCAGGGCCGGCTCCTGCCGCCGGCTGCGCTTCTGCCAGGCGCTCACCTCGATCCAGCCGGGGCTGACGGCGTTCACCCGCACCTCCGGCCCGCAGCTGAGGGCGAGGGCGTGGGTGAGGGCGAGCAGCCCGCCCTTGCTGGCGGCGTACGCCTCGGTGTCGGGTTCGGACATGAGCGCCCGCGTGGATGCCACGTTCACCACGGCGCCGCGGCTGCGCCGCAGGTGCGGCAGGGCGTGCCGGGTGCAGAGGAAGGCGCCGGTGAGGTTCGTGTCGAGCACCCGCCGCCATTCCTCGAGCAGCAGGTCCTCGGGCGACTTCCGGATCATGATCCCGGCGTTGTTCACCAGGACGTCGAGCCGGCCGAACCGGGCCAGCGCGGCAGCCACCAGTTCGCGCACGTCCGGCTCGCGGCCGACGTCGGCGGCCACGAACAGCAGGCGGTCCGTCGCCAGCTCGGCCGCCAGCTCCGTGCCCGCCTGGCCGTCCAGGTCGGCCACCACCACCGCGTGGCCCCGGGCGTGGAATGCCAGGGTCACGGCCTTGCCGATCCCCTGCGATCCGCCCGTGACGAGAGCCACCGGCGGCGCGTCGGCAGGCGACCCGGGATCGGGGGCGGAACGATGGTGGGCGACATTCGACATCGTCATCTCCCTGCAACGTCGGCGGCGGCAGCGGGACCGGCGCCGAGCGTCCGCGAGTCCGGCAGCGCCCCACGTCCATGATCGCATGCGGCCGCGGACTCCGCCGCCACGATCCATCAGCGCAGGATGGTGAACCCGATCACGGCGTGCTCGCCGCTGTCGGCGCGCAGGTCCATCCAGTAGGCGCCCGACGCCAGCCGCAGCCGGTCGGTGCCGTCCAGGTCGATCGTCCACCGCGCCGGCTCACCGCCCGCGCCGGCGGGCGCGGCGGCCACCTCGCCCAGATCCCAGCCGGCCAGGCGGCGGCCGCGAGCGTCGTGCAGGGAGAGGGTGAGGCGCGCGGGGCGGGCCTGCCACCAGCGCAGGTCCAGCGCGCCGCCGGCACACGGGTTGGGCGCCGCCGGAAGCGGTTCCAGCAGGGGCGGCGGCGCGGTGGCGATGCGGTGCAACACCCAGCCGTCGGGATCGACCTCGAGCGCGGACACCCGGCCCGGCACCTGCCACACCAGCCGGGTTTCGCGCGCGGTGAGCAGGACGGTGCTGTCGACGGCCGCGGCGCGGCGCCGGTGGACGCGCAGGGGCAGCCGCAGCGGGAACATGGGATCCTGGAGCTGGCGCACCGTGATCGCCAGCTCGGTGCCGTCGTCGCGGCGGGTCTGCCGCCGCGTCACCTCGAGCACGGGAACGGCCTGAGTCTGCAGCCATGGCGCGAGGAAGGGCCCCACGTCCTCTCCCGCCGCCGCCGACGCCAGCCGCACGAAGTCCGAGGTGGTGGCGTTGCCGCCCTGCAGCTCGGGAGCCCCGGCGTACGCGCGCAGGGCGGCGAAGAATCGCTCGTCGCCCAGGTGGCCGCGCAGCATGTGGAGCAGCCAGGCGCCCTTGTCGTAGACCAGCAGGCCGGTGGCCGAAAGCACCGGCGGCGCCGGGTCTCCCAGCAAGCCCGCGCCGACGAAGAGGTCTGGCCAGGCGGCCGGGCCGATGCCATGCATGAAGGCGCGGTACCCCTCCGCGCCGTGGCGATGCTCGACCCAGAGCGCCTCGGCGTAGCGGGCGAAACCCTCGTTGAGCCAGACGTCGCGCCAGCGCGCCGGCGTGATGCTGTTGCCGAACCAGGAGTGGGCCAGCTCGTGCAGCACCACCGACTCCCAGGTCCGGTCGCCGGTGATGATCCACCGTGCCAGCGCGGTGGCGGTCTGGTTCTCCATCCCGGCCACCCCGGCGACCACCATGACCTGGGCGTACTTCTCGTCGGCGAACGGATAGGGACCGAGGATCCCCGCCAGGAACTCCATCATGGCGCAGGTGGGCGCGAGGTCGACGGCGGCGGCGGCGCTGTCAGCGGGGAAGGCGTGGAAGTCGAGCGGCACGGGAACGCCGGCGCCGTCGCAGCGCTGGTGCCAGCTCGCGTAGCGGGAGATCGCCACCGACACCAGGTAGGTGGCGATGGGGTGATCGGTGGACCAGGTCCAGCGCAGGGCGCCCGGGGACGCCGGCGCGGTGCTCTCGAGCCGGCCGTTGGAGACCGCCTCGAGCGTGTCGGGAGCCGTGACGGCGAGACGGAGGGTGGCCTTGTCGTGGGGATGGTCCTTGCACGGCCACCAGGCGTGGGACGAGTACGGCTCGCTGATGCTCGCCACCACCGGCGTGGCGGCCTGCGGGTCGTCCGGCCCGCTGCCCTGGGTACGGAAGAGCAGTCCCGCCTGGAACGGACCGTGCCGCGGCGGCCGGCCGCCGTACGTCACCGTGAGCACGCCCCGGTCGCCGGCGGACAGCACCACCGGGAGTTCCGCCCGCAGGCTGTCGCCCGCCTGCGTGAACGCCACCGGCCGCGGCGCTTCCGCCCCGGCGCTCCAGGTCAGCGACGTCGCCGGCAGCTCGTCCACCAGGTCCACGCGCAGCACCTGCACCGGAGCGATCGCCTGCAGGGTGATGGCCACCCGGCCGTCCACCCGCTGCAGTGCCGGATCGATGACCAGATCCAGGTCGTAGTGCTGGACGTCGTAGCCGCGGTCGTCCGCCGCGGGAAAGCGATAGGTCGCCGGCTGCGTCGTCGCGTGGTCGCCGGCGCCGCTGTCGTCGCTCGCGGCGGGGCCGGCGGGTCCGCCGCGCCAGCCGAGCGCCCGGCGGCAGAGGGGCGCCGGACGCGGGACCGTGGAGGCGGGCGCTCCGCCGGCGTGGACCGAGAGCTCGGCCGCTCCGGCCGGCGCCGGGCGGACCGCGGGCGTCGACGCGGCGAGCAGCGCTGCCAGCAGAGCCGTTGCCGTCCCCGACCGGGCGCAGCGTCGAGCGGCGGCGCCGATCACGCACGGGCGGGGCGCAATCGGGGTGGCCGGGCTGCGGTGGCGGCCGAGGCGGACTCTCGTCATGGGACCTCCGGCGGCGATGACGTTCGCGCAGCGGACGGGATTTCCCTGATGATAGGGTGCCCGGCGCAGGCCGTCGAGACGGACGCGCCGACCCGGTGCTGGCCGAGGAACTGCTGCGCCAGCTGCTCGCTGGCGACGGCGGCCGACCCTTGCTCCCGCCGCCTCGCACGACCAACTTGGAGCACCACCACGATCCCGCCGCCGGCCGCCCGGTCGGCCGGCCGGCGGCGCCGTTTCCCGCGGAGGCGACCATGGCCAACAGCGATCTCACGGAGTTCCTCGGCCGCATCGAACTGCTGCGCGACCTCACCGCCGACGAGTTGCAGCGTCTCGTCGGTGCGCTCCAGCGGCAGTCCCTGCCGGCGGGCAGCCTGCTGTTCAGCGAGAGCAGTCCCCGCCGCAACCTCTTTCTCGTGCGCGCCGGCGAGATCGAGCTGTACAAGCCGGGACCGCTGGGGCGCGACCTCAAGCTCGCCGCCTTCGGTGCCGGCGACTTCCTCGGCGAGGGCGCCCTGATGGACGACTACCCGCACTCCACCAGCGCGCGGGTGGTCGCCGACGCGGAGCTGTACGTGCTGAGCCGCGACGACTTCGCCGCGCTCACGCGCGAGCGGCCCGAACTGGCGCCTAAGCTGCTGGCGCGGGCGGCCCGGGTCATCGCCCGGCGCATGCGTCAGGCCAGCGCCCGCGTCTCGCATCCGGGCGCGGTGTACCTGTCCGGCCGCACCCGCACCGAGCACGACCTGCTGGGCGACCGCGAGGTGCCCCACGAGTTCTACTACGGCATCCAGACCCTGCGCGCGCTCGAGAACTTCCCGATCAGCGGCATCGGCCTGGACCACTTCCCGGTGCTCATCGAGGCCCTCGCCATGGTGAAGCTCGCCGCCGCGCGCGCCAACCGGGAACTCGGGCACCTGGAGCCGCCGGTGGCCGACGCCATCGACCAGGCCTGTCGCGAGATCGTCTCCGGCCGCTGGCACAACCACTTCGTGGTGGACATGATACAGGGCGGTGCGGGGACCTCCACCAACATGAACGCGAACGAGGTCATCGCCAATCGCGCGCTCGAACTCCTGGGCCACGAGCGGGGCGAATATCGTCACTGTTCACCGAACAGCCACGTGAACATGGCCCAGAGCACCAACGACGTCTACCCGTCCGCCCTGAAGATCGCGCTGATCCGCGCCAACGAGTCGTTGCTCGACGTCCTGCACGACCTGGTCCTCGCCTTCCAGCGCAAGGGCGACGAGTTCGCCGGCGTGATCAAGATGGGCCGCACCCAGCTCCAGGACGCGGTGCCCATGACGCTCGGCCAGAGCTTTCACGCCTGGGGTCACACGCTGGCCGAGGAGATCGAGCGGCTGAGCGAGAACGCGCGCCTCTTCCTCGAACTGAACCTCGGCGGCACCGCCATCGGCACCGGCATCAACGCCGATCCCCGCTATGCGGACACCGTGATCCGTCACCTGCGCGAGGTGGCGGGGCTGGAGGTGCGGCTGGCGTCGGATCTGGTGGAGGCCACCCAGGACACGGGCGCGTTCGTCATGTTCAGCTCCGCCATCAAACGGCTGGCGGTGAAGCTCTCGAAGATCTGCAACGACCTGCGCCTGCTCAGCTCGGGTCCGCGCGCCGGACTCAACGAGATCGACCTGCCGCGGCTGCAGCCCGGCTCGTCCATCATGCCGGGCAAGGTGAATCCGGTGATCCCGGAGGTGGTGAACCAGATCGCCTTCAAGGTGATCGGCAACGATCTCACCGTGACGCTGGCCGCCGAGGCGGGACAGCTGGAGCTGAACGTCATGGAACCGGTGATCGTGCAGAGCCTGCTGGAATCGATGGAGATGCTGGAGAACGGCATGGCCGTGCTGCAGCATCGCTGCATCGACGGCATCACGGCCAACGCCGACGTGTGCCGGCGCCACGTGGAGGCGAGCATCGGTCTCATCACGGCGCTCAACCCCGTGCTCGGCTACGAGGCGTGCACCGTCCTCGCGCGGGAGGCGCTGGAGACGGGGCGCGGCGTCTACGATCTGGTGCTGGAGAAGGGACTGCTGAGCCGGGCGCAGCTCGACGACCTGCTCGCGCCGGAGAAGATGATCGGGCCGCGGCCGTTCTGACCCCGCGCGCCGGGCCGCGCTCTCAGTCGAGATCGGCGATGCGCACGGGCTGCCCCCCCGCGTGGGAGGAACGGTAGCACGCCTCGGTGACCTCGAGGGTGCGCAGGCCGTCCGTCGCCGTGACCGGCGGTCGCGTGCCTGTCGCCAGAGCGTCACGCCAGGCCGCGAGCACGTGCGGGAGGGTCGGAGCGGAGGCGTCGGCGTCGAAGCGCTCGCGTTCGCGCCCCACCAGCAACTCCACGCGGCCGTCCAGATAATCGGCATGGATCTGCGCCTGCTCGCCGACCACCTCCAGCCAGCCGGCGCGGCTGCGCGTGTACTTGCTCACCTCGAGGCTGATCCAGGTTCCGTCCTCCACCTCGGCGCGGGCGAGGAAGAGGTCCTCGACCGCCGGGTTGAGGACCCGCCGTTGCGTGGAGGCCACGCGCACGAACTCCTGCCCGCTGAGATACCGCGCGAGGTCGAACAGATGCACGCCCGTCAGGAGCACCGAGCCGCCCACCGTCTCGGTGCGTTCCCGCTGCCAGGCCAGGTCGGTGGGTTCGAGGCGCTGGGCGAGGCGGATCAGGTGCACCTTGCCCAGGCGCGGCCACAGCTCGCGTACCCGCTGCACCACCGGATTCCAGCGCAGGGTCTGCGCGAGCATGAGGGGCGGCGCCGAGGTCGTGGACTCCATCGCCACCAGGCGACGCGCCTCCCGCAGCGTGGCGGTCATGGGCTTCTCGAGCAGCAGGGCCTTGCCCGCCTCGAGCACGCGCTTGGCGAGCAGGAAGTGGCTGGAAGGAGGAGTGGTGACGATCACGGCGTCAACGCCCGGATTCGAGATGAGCGCGGACGCCTCCGCGTGGTGACGCACTCCGAGTTCGCCGGCGAGCCGGCTCCCGGCCTCCGGGTCGCGGCGGCAGAGGGCCACCGGGATCATCCCGTCGACGTCGTCGCGGAGGTGGCGCAGGTACCGCTCGCCGTGGGTTCCCGCCCCGATCAAGCCCACGTGCAGGGTCACGGTGATTCTCCCTCGCGATCAGCCGCGGCTGCGCCGCGGACCACCGCGATCAGCATCGCACGTCCGGACGGCCTTCGCCAGTGAGATCGGAGGAGCTGCCGCCGGTGGCACGGTCCTCGCAGGCGCCGCGGAACCTCCCGGTGCCGGTCGGCACCGTCCTCGTCCGACCGCCGGTGGTCGCCGGCGGCCGCCATCGCCACGCCTCCCGGAACGGAGCGTTCCATGTCTCACGTTCATGTCCGTCGTCGCGCCGTGCTGGCGCCGGTCCTGCTCTGCGGCGTCCTCGTCGCGGGCATCCTCGCCGCACCCCCGCCTCTCCGGGCCCAGGTCCTCATCCACGAGGTGCTCGCCGATCCCGCCTCCGACTGGGACGGTGACGGGACGGTGGCCGCCATCGGCGATGAGTGGGTGGAACTGATCAACCTCGGCAGCGAGCCGGTCGACCTGACGAACTACTGGCTGCTGGACGGCCTGGGCGACGACCCCCACATGCGCCTCTCCGGCGTCCTCGCTCCGGGCGCGGTCCTGGTCGTCTACGGCAGTGACGCCCTGCGCTGGCAGGCGGAGACCAGCAACGGCGTCTCGGGGCTGAGCCTGAACAACACCGGCGACACCGTGCACCTGGTGGTGGGACCGCAGACCGACCAGCTGGTGATCATCGACACCGTCTCCTATCTCGGTCACGAGGCCGTGGACGATCGTTCGTCCGGCCGGCTCCTCTCGAACGGCGCGTGGGTCCTGTTCGACGGACTCAATCCTTACGGCGGTACCACCGAGCCGCTGGGTAGCGGCTGTCCGCCGACTCCGGGCGAGCCCAACCTCTGCCAGAGCGACGTGCCCGTGAACCGGACGACCTGGACCGAGCTGAAGACGCTCTTCGAGGGCTGACCGCTGCCGGCCGCAGGGAAGCGCACCCTGCGTCGAGCGGCGCTCGCAGACCGACCCTCCGCATCCGTTCCGGACCTCGACGCCCGCGAGGTCCGGAACGGGCTATCTGGACGGTATTTCACTACTTTGTCTCGGTGATCCGCGCCGGGGAAAGGCCTTTTCACGGCCCGCCATCTCCGTTATTCTCGGCACCGGCTCGGCGCCGGTCGCATGCTCGGCGCATGCGGATCCACGGCCTGCCGCCCGCATCATCTCTGCAGCTCTCCCGGAGCGAGGAGCACCCATGCAGCTGACCGAGAATCAGAAGATGATCCGCGACATGACCCGCGATTTCGCGCGGGAGAGAGTGGCGCCCATCGCCGCGGCGATCGACAAGAGCGGGGAGTTCCCCGAGCAGACGGTGCGCCAGATGGGCGAGCTGGGGCTGCTGGGCCTCTGCGTCCCCGAGCAGTACGGCGGCGTGGAAGCGGACACGCTCTCCTACACCCTGGTGGTGGAGGAGCTCTCGCGCGTCTGCGGCAGTCACGGACTCACGGTCGCGGCGCACAACAGCCTGGGTTGCTGGCCCGTCGCAGCCTTCGGGACCGAGGAGCAGAAGCGGCGGTTCCTGCCGCCGGCAGCCAGCGGCGAGGCGCTGCTGAGCTTCGGGCTGACCGAGGCCGGCGCCGGCAGCGATGCCGGCGGCACGCGGACGACCGCGGTGCGCGACGGCGACGAGTGGGTGCTCAACGGCACGAAGATGTGGATCACCAACTCCCATTACGCCGGCGCGGTGATCATCACCGCGAAGACCGACCTCGAAGCGGCCGGCAGCCACGGCATCAGCGCGTTCATCGTGCCCACCGGCACCACGGGGTTCACGGTGGAGAAAAAGGAGGACAAGCTGGGCATGCGGGCGTCCGACACCGCGCCGCTGACCCTCGAGGACGTGCGCGTACCGGCGGACCTGCAGCTCGGCGAGCTGGGGGCGGGCTTCAAGTACTTCATGAAGACGCTGGACGGCGGACGCATCTCCATCGCGGCGGTGGCGCTCGGACTGGCGGAGGGCGCCTTCGCCGTCGCGCGCGACTATGCGAAGCAGCGGCAGCAGTTCGGCCGCCCGATCGCCGAATTCCAGGCCGTCCAGTTCATGCTGGCCGACATGGCCACGCAGATCGAGGCCGCGCGGCTCCTCACCTACGAGTCCGCGAACCTCAAGGACGCCGGGCAGCCGTTCTCGGACCACTCGGCCATGGCAAAGCTGCACGCCAGCGAGACCGCGATGTTCGTGACCGATCGCGCCATCCAGATCCTCGGCGGCTACGGATACACCCGGGAGTACCCGGTGGAACGCTTCTACCGCGACGCCAAGCTCTGCACCATCGGCGAGGGGACCAGCGAGATCCAGCGCATGGTGATCGGGCGCAGCGTCATCAGGGACTGACCGCGAGGACATCGACCGGTCGCCCAGGTTTCGCCGCTTCATGCCGCCCGGCCGGCGAGCGAGCGAGCCGGCGCGAACGACACAAAGGAGCCACACGTGAGCAAGCGAGCTGTGATCTGCGGAGCCTTCCGGACCCCCATCGGCCGTTTCCAGGGTGGGCTGGCCGGCGTGCGCGCGCCCCAGCTGGGAGCCGTCGTCGTCAAGGAACTGCTGACGAAGACCGGCGTGGATCCGGAGCAGATCGACGAGGTCATCTTCGGCAACGTCTGCCAGGCCGGCCTGCAGCAGAACCCCGCCCGCCAGGCTGCCATTTTCGGCGGCGTCCCGGTCGAGACCAGCGCCATGACCGTGAACAAGGTCTGCGGCTCCGGTCTGAAGGCGGTCGCCCTGGCCGCGCAGGCGATCAAGGCGGGCGACAACGAGTGCATCATCGCCGGCGGCTTCGAGAACATGAGCCAGATCCCGTACGCCCTGCTGCAGGCGCGCGACGGCTACCGTCTGGGACACGGCCAGGTGACGGACCTGCTCGTCCACGATGGCCTGTGGGACATCTACAACAACTTCCACATGGGCATGACCGCGGAGTGGGTGGTCGACACCTACGGCGTGACACGCGAGGAGCAGGACGCCTTCGCGGTGGAGAGCCATCGCCGGGCGGTGCAGGCCTGGGAGAAGGGCGAGTTCGACCGCGAGGTGGTGCCGGTGGAGGTGCCGCAGCGCAAGGGCGCGCCCGTCGTGGTCGGGCGTGACGAGGGGCCGCGAGCCGACGCCACGATCGAGGGCCTCGCGCGCCTGAAGCCCGCCTTCAAGCGCGACGGCGGCACCGTGACTGCCGGCAACGCTTCCACCATCAACGACGGCGCCGCTGCGCTGCTGGTCTGCAGCGAGGAGTTCGCCGAGCGCTTTGCGCTGCCGGTCCGTGCCATCATCCAGGGCTACGCCACCGGCGCGGTGGACCCCAAGGAGGTGATGATGGCCCCGGTGACGGCCGTCCAGCACCTGCAGGACCGGGCCCTCAAGCCGGTGAGCGCATACGGGCTCATCGAGCTGAACGAGGCGTTCGCCGCCCAGTCGGTGGCGGTGATCCGCCAGCTCGACGTGGACCCGACGATCGTCAACGTGCGCGGCGGCGGGGTGGCGCTGGGGCATCCCATCGGTTGCTCCGGAGCGCGCATCCTGGTGACCCTGCTGCACGCCATGGAGGATCGCAAGGAGCGCGACGGACTGGCCACGCTCTGCCTCGGCGGCGGCGATGCGGTGGCCATGGCCATCAGCCTTCCCTGACCGGTGGCGGTCGCCCGGCACCGGGGGGTGGCGGGCGGCCCGCGTCCGGACATCGACACTCCGCCTGCCCGGCGCCGGCGCCGGGACGGGTGGACGGACCACCGCCGGCAACCGGCGGCAAGGCGGCGGATGCCGCCAGCAAGGGGGACACGGATGAAGGCAGCGGTGATCGGCGGCGGGACCATGGGCAACGGCATCGCCCACGTCTTCGCGCAGAACGGGCACGAGGTGATCCTGGTGGACAAGGACCAGCAGGCGCTGGATCGCGCCGTGGCCACCATCGACAAGAACCTCGCCCGGCAGGTGAAGAAGGAGGTGCTCGGCGCCGACGACGCCCGGAAGGTGCTGCAGAGGATCCAGGCCACCACCGATCTCTCCGCCGCGGCGGACGTCCAGCTGGCGGTGGAGGCGGTCTTCGAGAGCTTCGAGCTCAAGCGGGACATCTTCACGCGACTGGACGAACTCTGTTCCCCGGAGACGGTGCTGGCGAGCAACACCAGCAGCATCTCGGTCACCCGCATCGCCGCGGTGACGCGCCGGCCCGAGAAGGTCATCGGCATGCACTTCATGAACCCGGTGCCGGTGATGAAGCTGGTGGAGGTGATCCGCGGCCAGGCCACCGACGCGCAGACCCTCGAGCGCGTGCTGCAGACGGCCCGGGATCTGGGCAAGACGCCCGTCGTGGTGCAGGACTATCCCGGCTTCATCTCCAACCGCGTGCTCATGCCGATGATCAACGAGGCGGTGCAGTGCCTCATGGAGGGGGTCGCCACGCGCGAGGACATCGACACCGTGATGAAGCTGGGCATGGCGCATCCCATGGGGCCCTTGACGCTGGCCGATTTCATCGGCCTCGACGTCTGCCTGGACATCATGGAGGTCCTCTACGAGGGCTTCGCCGACGGCAAGTACCGGCCGTCGCCGCTGCTGCGCCGCATGGTGGCCGCCGGTTACCTGGGACGCAAGACCGGTAAGGGGTTCTACGACTACGGCGAATAGGCGCGCCGGGCAGCGCGCGCCGGACGGCGAGACGCCGCCCCCGGGCCATCAGCAACGGGTCTTCAGCGAACAGGAGAGCGCCGTGCAGTTCCAGCTCACCGAGCAGCAACGCATGATCAGGGAGGCCGCGGCCGACTTCGCGGCGCGCGCCATCGCACCCATCGCCGCGGAGATCGACCGCGAGGAGCGGTTCCCCCAGGCGGTCGTGCGGCAGATGGGGGAGCTCGGCTTCCTGGGCATGAACGTGCCCGAGCAGTACGGCGGCGCCGGGCTCGACACGATCTGCTACATCGTGGCCATGGAGGAGGTCTCCCGCGCCTGCGCGAGTTGCGGTGTGATCATGTCGGTGAACAACAGCCTGGTGTGCTGGCCGCTGGAGACCTACGGCAGCGAGGACCAGAAGCAGCGCTTCCTGGAGCCGCTCGCTCAGGGGCGCAAGCTGGGCGCCTACTGTCTGAGCGAGCCGGGCGCCGGCACCGACGCCGCCGCGCAGGCCACCATGGCGCGGCGCGAAGGCGACGACTGGGTGATCAACGGCATGAAGAACTTCATCACCAACGGGGCCAATGCCGACACGCTCATCGTCTTCGCGCAGACCGATCCGGAGAAGAAGCACAAGGGCATCGGCGCCTTCATCGTCGAGAGCGACAGCGAGGGGTTCGCCGTGGTGCGCAAGGAGGAGAAGATGGGCATCCGCGCGTCGGACACCGCCCAGCTCGCCTTCGACAACGTGCGCGTACCCGGCGACCAGCTCCTGGGCGAGGTGGGGCAGGGGTTCAAGATCGCCATGTCCACCCTGGACGGCGGTCGCATCGGCATCGCCGCACAGGCGCTGGGCATCAGCGCCGCCGCCTACGAGGCGGCTCGCGTCTACGCGCTCGAGCGCGAGCAGTTCGGCAAGCCGATCGCCAGCTTCCAGGCCATCCAGTGGAAGATCGCCGAGATGGCCACCCGGCTGCACGCGGCGCGCCTGCTCACCTACCGCGCCGCCTGGGCCAAGGACCAGGGGGGGCGCTACGGCGAGGAGGCGGCCATGGCCAAGCTGTTTGCGAGCGAGGCCAGCCACTTCATCACCAACGAGGCCGTGCAGATCTTCGGGGGGAACGGCTACTCGAAGGAATATCCCGTCGAGAGGCACTTCCGGGACGCCAAGATCACCGAGATCTACGAGGGGACGAGCGAGGCCCAGCGGATGGTCATCGCGGGGCACGAGTTCAAGCGGTAGGTCCGGGGGTCGGCGGAGGCCGGGCGAGCGGGGCGGCCGCAGGGTGGTCCGTGGAGGTCGGCGGGGATGTGTCATCCTCGCCGAGCGCCTTGCCGGGCCCGCTCGTCGCCGAGAGCCCGGATCGGGTGGTTCAACGCCTCCACGGACCACCCTGCGGCCGCCCCGCCTGGTCGGGCCGATCGCGTCACAGGACTCCGGCTCGGATCCCGGCTCGATGAGGAGCTAGTCGCGGTCCTCCTGGTAGACCTCCAGCTCGTACTCCCCGGTCAGAGCGTTCCAGCGAGCCGCAACCACCATCGGCCGGCAGCAGACCCGGCAGTCCTCCACGAACTCCTGGCGGTCGCCACCGCCGGGATCGATCCAGGTCTCGTTGGGGGCGCCGCAGGCGGCGCAGCGGTACGTCCGGTCCATCTCGGGCACCTCTACGGGGTTTTCTCCACCGTCACCGGCGCCGGCGTGATCGTGCCACCAGCATCAGCAGACCGACGATCAGCAAGAACCCGCCCAGCCAGAACGCGCTGTCGGTGCGGTCGAGCTGTTGCACGTTCGGCCCGGCGATGGTGCCGTCGTCGCCGCCCACCCACGAGGTGACGGCTCCATAGGCGAGTGTGACGACGCCGAGGATGACGAGGACGATGCCGAGGAAGCGCATGGACGTCCTTTCCGTTGCGGCCGGCGGGGCGCCGGAGCGCCGGCTCAGGGTTCGGGCAGCGAGTCGCTGCGCGCCGCGCGCTCGCGCAGTCGCAGCGCTCGCAGCCGCAGCAGCGACGCTTCCGCTTCGGGCACCAGCGAGGATTCCGGAAACTCCTCGAGAAAGGACTCGAGCCGGGCGATCGCCGCGTCGAGGTCGCGGCGCGGATTGAGGAGGTTGCCCTCCAGCTCGGCCCAGGCGAACGCCGCCCGGGCACGCAGGTCCGGCTCGAGGAAGCGCTGCGCGTAGATCCGGCGGTAGATCGGCAGCGCCTCGGCGAAGTCGCCGTTGCGCCACAGCGCATCGGCGCGCATCAGATCGGCGCGGGCTTCGCTCGGCTGCATGCCCAGGGATGTCTCGGTGGTGGCGGTCCGGCGTCCGAGGGGATCCTCGCCCTCGCTGAAGCGCTGTTCGGGGGTGGCGCGGCTGCAACCGGCCAGGGTGGAGCACGCCGCCAGCGCCAGCGACAACCCCAGCGCGAGCGCAGGGGGCGCCGCGAACGTCCCGGCATCCGCACGGAGGCCAGCGCGGCGTGCGCATCGTCCGTCACCACGGGCCGTCATCAGCGTGCCTCCTGCATGGCGTCGATGATCTGCCGGAGCAGGACCGGATCGTCCGGCAACAATCCCGCCGGCGGGAGGCGTCCCGCCGTCTCCAGCCAGCGCTCGTCCTGCAGGAAGGCGCGCCGCAGGTAGGGTCGGGCCTCCGGCAGGCGTCCGGTCGCCGCCAGGGTGACCCCCACCCAGAAGGCCGCCTCGCCGTTGGTCGCCTCGTCCGGCACCAGCTCGAGGGCCGAGTGATAGGCCTCGAGCGCCGCGTCGACGTCCCCGGCGGCGATCGCCTCGTCTCCCTCCTCGAGCTGCCGGTAGGCGCGGCGCAGCGTCACCAGGCGGCGCAGCTCCCGGACCGGATCGGGATGGTCTTCCACGCGGAGGTCGTACAGGCGATCGTGCCAGGGCCGGCCCGTCGGCGTGCCGACCACGACGAGGATCGCGGCCGACTGGCGTCCCCTGATGTCGCCGCCTTCCTGCTCGGCCGCGTCGAGCGCTGCGAGCAGGCGCTCGGCGAGGTCGCCGGACGTTGTCTCGTAGGCGCGGGCCATGGCGTCCCACACCGTCGGGCTCTCCATCAGGTTCGCCTGCACCGAGTACTGGGAGCCCGGGTGGTGGCCGGCGGCGTCGATGCAGCGCTCGCCGGTGTGGACCGCGACCCGCCCCGTGGCGTCCACCATGGCGACCTGGCGGACGGCAGCCCCCTCGTCGGTGGCCGTCAGGGCCGCGAGCGCCTGCGGTGCGGATCGGCCCAGCCGCATCAGCTCGAGCCCGAGCGGTCCGTACCGGGGATCGACGAACGACTGCGTCGCCACGGCCCCCACCCCGGACTCGGCCCAGGGGACCAGCCCACCGACGCTGAACCAGTGCGACTGCACCGCCACGCCGAGCTCGCCGGTCGTGGAATCGCGCGCCACGATCGAGTACGTGGCCACCGGACGCCGCGGCAGGGGCGCATCGACGGCGGCCGCCATGGCGACCCCCGGCAGCGAAGCGACGGCGGCCGCGGGGGCCGCGGGGGCTGCGTGGGCCGCGGGGGCCGTGGTCGCCCCGGGTGTCTCGGGTGCCCCGGGTGTCTCGGGTGGCACGTGGGCCACTGGGGCCGTGGGCGAGAGCGAGACGAGCAGGACGAGAACCAGCGCGATCGGTGACACGGAAGACCTCCTGCGTTCGGCGCCGCGCGGGGCGCAGGCCGGCTGGCCCTGCGGTGATTCTTCCGCCGGCATCATAGGTCCGCCACGGCCGGCTGGCGACGGCATTCGGCAACTCCAGTCCACCGCTCGGGGCAGACCCCAGCGCCGGGCGGACACCCGCCCCGATGAGCGCCGCGGCGACGACGACCCTAGCATGTCGGGGAGACCGTTTCCCAACCGCGGCTTGCGGCGGTCCTGCCGCCGGACCCGCACCATCGAAAGGCGAGCCATGAGCACCTTCCGCACCACCACGGTCGGCATTGCCGCGGCACTGATCGTCCTCGTCGCCGGCGGGGCGGCCGCTGAACCGCTGGGCAATGTCGGCGGCCACCTGGCATACACCAAGGAGGTGGACGCCGACGACGGCAACTTCCTGGTCGGCGCCCATGCCGAGTTGCGCCTGCTGCCCTGGCTGGGTGTGCAGGGAGCCGTCGCCTACCGGCTGGCCAACACCTACGGATTCAGCGGCTTCGGCGACGGAGAGTCGGAGTTGAAGGTGCGCAGCGTGCCCGTGACCGTGACCGGGCGCCTGTATCTCATCCAGAGTGAACAGCTGCGGCTGTTCGGAGCGCTCGGTGCGGGATGGTACCATCTCATCTACGACTACTCAGATGACCTGGAGGCACTCGGCTTCGACGATGACAGCGAAGACACCTTCGGCTGGCACCTGGGCGGCGGCGTCGACTTCCCGGTGGCGGAGAGTGTCTCGGTCTTCGGCGAGGCGCGCTTCGTCTTCGCGGACGCCGATCGCGACCTGGACGACCAGCTCGCGAGTCAGGTGGAGGATTTCGACTGGGACACGCTCTACCTGATGGGGGGGCTCAGCTTCCACTTCTAGCCCGCGTCATTCATGACCAGCCGCAGTAGGCCGCTCATGAACGAAGCGGGCTAGCGGCAGCCGGGAGGCGACAGCTTCGGCGGACGACCGGTGGCGTGTCCGGCCGGACCACCGCCATCCGCGCACAACCTATCCTTGGGCCGGGGCCGCTCCTCGGCTATCCTGGGCGGGATCCACCCCGGACCGCCCGGGACAGCCTGTGTCACGAAGCGGGAGCGACCTCATGCACTTCGACCTCACCGAACAGCAGCAGATGTTCCGCGACATGGTGCGCGACTTCGCCCGCCGGGAGATCGCTCCCCTCGCCCAGGAGATGGACGAGCGAGCCGAGATTCCGGAGGCCCTCGTCGAGAAGATCCGCGAGCACGGCTTCTTCGGGCTCTCGTTCCCCGAGCAGTACGGCGGGATGGGCGTGGACACCGTCACCTACGCTCTGGTGGTGGAGGAACTGGCGCGCGTCTCCGCGGGCGTATGCATCATGGTGACGGTGCACAACAGCGTGGGATTCTATCCCGTGGCCATGTTCGGCAGCGACGACGTGAAGCAGGAATACCTGCCGCGCATGGCGGCCGGAGAGATCGCCAGCTTCTGCATCAGCGAGCCGGGCGCGGGGAGCGATGCCGCGAGCCTGCGCTGCACCGCCAAGAAGGAGGGCGACGGCTACGTCCTGAACGGCAGCAAGATGTGGGTGACCAACGGCGCCCGCGCCTCCTTCTTCGTGGTGATGGCGCGTACCCCCGGCACCGACGATCACCGCTCCATCCATGCCTTCCTGGTGCCGCGCGAGAGCGATGGGCTCTCGGTGGCCAAGAAGGAGGACAAGATGGGGCTGCGCGCGTCCGACACCGTGGTCGTCGACCTGGACGGGGTGAAGGTGCCCGAGCGCAACCGGCTGGGGGCGGAGGGCGAGGGATTCCGGATCGCGATGACGGCGCTGGACGGTGGCCGCGTGGGGGTGGCGTTCCAGGCGCTGGGGATCGGTCGCGCCTGTCTCGAGGAGGCCATCGGCTACGCCCGGGTGCGCGAGCAGTTCGGCAAGCCTCTGGCCGCCCAGCCCGTGATCCAGTCCATGATCGCGGACATGGGTACCGAGCTGGACGCCGCGCGCCTGCTGGGATTCCGCGCTGCCTGGCTGAAGGACCAGGGGCGTCCCTTCACGAAGGAGGCCGCCATGGCCAAGCTCTTCGCCACCGAGGCGGCGGGGCGGGCCGCCGACCTGGCGGTGCAGATCCACGGCGGCTACGGGTACGTGAAGGAATACCCGGTCGAGCGCTACTACCGCGACGTGCGCGTCACGCGCATCTACGAGGGGACCAGCGAGATCCAGCGCCTGGTCATCGCCCGCAAGCTGCTGGAGGAGTCCTAGTCCGCATCATCATCGATGAGCGGCCGTAGGCCGCCGGGCGAGCCGGCGAGACCCGGCCGGTTCAGGCGGCCCGGACGATCTGGTAGATCCAGCCGGCCGCCAGCAGCGACACGGCGAGGATGCGCGCCGTGCGCCGCTCGGCCGGCGACAGGGCGATCTCCCGGCGCAGCGCGGACCACGCCGCCGCGAGCACGGCCCACCCGGCCCAGAGCGTCAGCAGCACTGCCGCCGCGGCGACCAGGGGGTTCGCCGCCGCCGCCTCGGCGAACTGCAGGCGAGACAGCGCCACGGCGGCCTGGGTCCCGCCGCAGGTGGGGCAGGGGATCCCGGTGAGATCGCGCAAGGGGCAGTGCGCCCAGCCCAGGACGCGATCGGGCCACAGCCGCAGCACCGGTATCGCCGCCGCCGCCATGGCGAGATAAGGAAAGGCGAGCAGACGCGGCAGCGCCGTGCGCTCCGGCCGCAGCTTCATCGGAAGAGGGCTCCCAGGCCGATGCCCAGCGCCAGCGTGCCGCCGCAGCTGGCCAGACAGAGCAGCAAGGGCAGCAGCACCGCGAACAGGGCGCGCCAGGGGTCGGTGTCGTGCACCCGGTAAAGACCCACCACGGTGATGGCGATGGCGTACAGCGAGCCGATCGCGCTGCCGCAGAACGGCATGACGGCGAGAATGCCGGCCGCCTGGGCGTAGGCCACCACCCGGAAGGTGGCCTCGAACCCCAGGCGATTGGCGCCGAAGAGCATCAGCCCGAGATGGAGCAGGCCCGCCGAGACGAACACGAACCCTATGGTGATCACGGGACTGAGCATGAACATCAGGCCGTACAGCAGCGGGGCCCCCATGGCCTCGGACACCCGCTCCTCGAACAGGGCCTGCAGGGACGTGCCGGCGAGCGACCACATCCAGACGAAGAACGACGCCAGCAGCGACACGACCACCGCGAAGAAGAGTGGCTGCGCGAGCCCCACGTGCGTGGGCATGCGGGCGAAGAACTCGGCGGGCGACAGCAGCACGTGCTTGATCGTGAGATAGAGTCCGTTCAGCCAGCCGAAACGGTGCCGATCCTCCCAGGCGGGCAGGGCCAGCCCCTCCCGGGGCCGCTCGTCGAAACGGTCTTCGCGCTGGTCATCGTGATTCACGTCGATCCTTCCGTTGCCGCCCCCGGTCCGCCCATCCGCCGGTGCCCGAGGGCCCGTTTCGCTCCGATTACGCAGCCGGAGCGGTCGACGTTGCATGCTGGCCGCAAAAGCCTCCGGCCGGTCACGACCTCGCCGGCGAGCGGGTCGGCGGCGAGGGACGCAGGATGTCCTCCTCGCCCTCGCTTCGTGCCACCACCACCGCGCCGCAGCTGTCGCTCCAGACGTTCACCGTGGTGCGGAACATGTCCAGCACCGGGTCGACCGCCAGGATCAACGCCACACCTTCCAGCGGCAACCCCACGGCGTCGAGCACGATCGTGATCATCACCAGGCCGGCGGCGGGAATCCCCGCGGCGCCGATGCTCGCCAGGAGGGCCGTGATCACCACCGTGAACTGAGCGGCCACGCCCAGTTCCACCCCGTAGGCCTGGGCGATGAAGAGCGCGGCCACGCACTCGTAGAGGGCCGTGCCATCCATGTTGATGGTGGCGCCCAGCGGCAGCACGAAGCTGGACACCCGGTTGCTCACGCCTGCGCCCTGCTCCAGCCGCGCGATGGTCAGCGGCAACGTGGCCGACGAGCTGCGGGTGGAGAAGGCCGTCAGCAGCGCCGGCGCCATCACCCGGGCGTGCCGCAGCGGCGACACGCCACCGATCAGCCTCACCAGCAGCGGCAGCACCACCAGCGCGTGGATGGTCAGCGCCCCCAGCACGGTGCCGGCGTAGCGCGCCAGGGGCGCGAAGGCCGCGAAACCGCTCGTGCTCACGATGCCTGCCACCAGGCCGAAGATGCCGATCGGCGCCACCGCGATCACCCAGCCGGTGATGCGCATCATCACCGCGAAGAGCGCCTCGAACCAGGGCAGCTGTGCCCGGCGGTGCGCTTCGGACACCAGGGTCAGGCCCAGCCCGTAGAGCAGACTGAAGAAGATCAGGGGCAGCATCTCGCCCGAAGCGGCCGCCTCAACGGGATTGACCGGGATCATGCGCTGCAGCACGCCGATCAGGTCGCCGGCATCTCCCGCCTGCAGCTCGGTGGCCACGTCCCGGCGGGTGGCCTCGAAGCCCAGCTCGGCGCCCACGGCGCGGTCGCCGGCGCGGCCCGGCTGGATGATGTTCACCAGCACCAGACCGGTCACGATGGCCAGCAGGCTGGTGGTCACGTACCAGCCGAACGTCTTGCCGAACATGCGGCCGATCCCGCGGCTGGTCCCCACTCCGGCCACGCCGGAGATGATCGACCCGACGATCAGCGGCACGATCACCATGCGCAGGGCGCGCAGGAAGGTCTGGCCGAGGAACTCGAACACCGCGTGCGGGCGCACGGCACCCAGGATGACGGCCTGCGGCTCCCAGACGATTCCGGCCGCCACGCCCAGCAGCAGACCCAGCAGGATCTGCCAGTGCAGGCTCCACCGCCAGGGACGCAGCAGCCGCTGCCGGCGCGGCACGGCGGAGGGGGGCGGGGAGGGCGGGGGCGGCGTGGTCAAGAGGGCTCCTCGGTCAGGCGCGGGGAAGCAGTCGGACCGCCGATGGTCCCGGCGCGGGCGCATCCGGCCGACGGCCCGGCGCCGGCGCCAGTCTAGGGACATCCGCTCCTCGTCTCAAGCACGGGGTTGTCGCGGCCGAAAAGCATCCTGAGACCGGACTGCCCGAGCGTGGGAGGACGAGGTTGCGGCACCGCCAGCAGACCATCCGCGATTATCACGAGGCGACCAAGCACCGGTTTCGCCGGCATGCGCCCGGACCGGGTTACCTGGACTGGGACAACCGGCCGGCGCTCTTCCGCCACCACGCCGGCGCAGAGTTGCTGTCGCTGTCGGTGCCGCGACCCTGGCCGGCCGACCGCGAGCCCGACCTCGCGACCGCGTGCGCGGCCGCGGCAGTGCCGGTCCACGACCTCGATGCCGCCGGCATCTCGGAGCTGCTCTACCATTCGCTGGCGATCTCCTCGTGGCGGCGCGCAGGCGAGACCCTCTGGTCCGTCCGCTGCACTCCATCCAGCGGCAACCTGCACCCCACGGAGGCCTACCTGCTCGGCGGACCGCTGCCCGGCCTGCTCGACGCACCCGCGGTGCTCCACTACGACGCCCGCGTGCACGGGCTCGAGGTGCGAGCCACGCCGGGAGCCGAGCTGTTCGCGGGCCTGCGCGAAAGCCTCGGCGGCGAGGGCGTCCTGGCGGGCCTGAGCACGGTGCCCTGGCGGCAGGCCTGGAAGTACGGCGAGCGCGGGCTGCGTTACTGCCACCTCGACGCGGGGCATGCCCTGGCTGCGCTCGCGCTCGCCGCGGCGCGCCTGGGTTGGGGGGCGCGCCTGCTGGAGGAGGCGAGCTCGGCCGAACTGGCGGCGCTGCTGGGGCTCATCGATACCGGTCCGGCGGAGCCGGAGTTGCCGGTCGCGCTCCTGGCGCTCGGGCCGACAGTGGCGCCGGCGCCTGCGGCCGCGCCGGTCTGGCAGCCCCTGGACATCGCCGGCTGGGAGGGTCTCGACTGGCGAGGACGTCCGTCGCGCCTCAGCCGTGAGGTCCGGCCGTGGCCGCTGCTGGCCGGAGCGGCGGCTGCGCTGGACAAGCCCGCCACGCCGGGCATCTACGGCGACGAAGCGGCCCGCGCTCCGTCGCCGGACGACCCACCGCTGGGCGAAGCCCTGCCCGCGGGCCCCCTGCTGCGGGGGCGGCGCAGCGCCACCGGGTTCGATCCGGCCGGCAAGCTGAGCGAGAACGCGTTCTACGACCTGATGGCCACGACGCTGCCCGCGTCGGCGTCCGTGCCCTGGTCGTTGCTGGCGTGGGAACCGCGGGTCGACCTGCTCGTCTTCGTCCATCGCGTCGACGGCCTGCGCCCGGGTCTGTACGGTCTGGTGCGCAGCCCGGGAGGCGAGGAGAAGCTGCGTGCCGACCTGCGCCGCGACTACATCTGGCAGCGTCCCGCCGGCTGCCCGGCGCACCTGCCGTTCTACCGGCTGTCGCCCGGCGATCAACAGCCGGTGGCGCGGATCCTGAGCTGCGTGCAGGATCTGGCGTCCGACGGCGCCTTCACGGTGGCCATGCTGGCCGATTTCGACGGCTCCCTGGCCCGCCACGGCTCCTGGTTCTATGCGCGGCTGCACTGGGAGTGCGGCGTCATCGGCCAGATGCTCTACCTGGGAGCGGAGGCTCTCGGGCTGGGCGGCTGCGGCCTGGGCTGCTTCTTCGACGATGCGGTGCACGAGACCGTCGGGTTGAACACCGGCACCCGCGCCGACCGCCAGACGCTCTACCACTTCGCGGTGGGCGCGCCGGTGGTCAACCGGCGTATCCAGGCCCTGCCCGCCTACCCGCCCCCCGAGGGTACCGAGATCTGAGACCGGCGCCGCCTTTCGCGTTCCGCGCCGGGTGCCCCGGGCCTGCCAGCCCGGGCCCGCCACTCCCGGCGGCGTCGGTGCGGCCACGCTCCCGCCGGTGGACATTCCGACTTTCCCTTCCGCCGACAGGTGCTAGAATTCGCGAGTTTGCAGCGGACACGGCGCCGGCAACGTGGGGCCCGCCCGCCTCGCGAGGGCATCAGGGAGGTCGACGATGCAGTGGAAAGTGACGCGGAAGGATCCGACCGCGGTGCGGGCCGAAGTGCTGGTGGTGCCGGTGGAGGCGCGGGACGATCTCGCGGCGGCCCTGCGCACACGTCTGGGGAAGGACGTGTCCGCGCACCTGGCCGCCGCGGCGCGGGCCACCCGGTTCCGGGGCAAGGCTGCCGCCGTACTGCCGGTGACGGCGGTGGGCGTGCGGGCGGACTGCGTGCTGCTGGTGGGGCTCGGCCCGGCGGCGGAGATCGGCCTGCAGGGCCTGCGTCGGGCTGCGGCCGCAGCCGCGGCCCGCGCTCGTGAGATGGAGGCGGGCCGCGTTGCCGTGCTGCTGCCGCCGGCCGCCGCGCTGGCGGTCGATCCGCGCTCCCAGGCCCGGTGCTGGGTGGAGGGAGCGGAACTCGCGCTCAGCCCCGCCGGGATCCTCAAGTCCAGCGTCGGCGCGCCCGGTGGCGCCGACGGTCCCGGCCCGCGCGAGACGACCGTGGTCGCCACCGCTGCCACCGCCCGCGAGATCCGCACCGGCGTGCAGGAAGGCGAGGCGTTCGCCGCCGGCACCCTGCTGGCGCGCCGCCTCGTGAACCTACCCGCCAATCATCTGACCCCTGCGGATCTGGCGGACGAGGCGCGTCGCCTGGCGGCCCATCACGGCTACAGCGCGCGCATCCTCGGCCCGCGACAGCTGGAGCGGGCCGGCATGGGCGCCATCCTGGGCGTCAGCAGGGGCAGCCGTCAGGAACCCCGGCTCATCATCCTGAAGACCCGGCAGGCTCCGCGCCGCGCGGTGAAGGTGGCGCTGGTGGGCAAGGGCGTGACCTTCGACTCGGGCGGCATCTCCCTGAAGCCGGGTCCGAAGATGGAGGAGATGAAGGCGGACATGGCCGGCGGCGCGGCGGTGCTCGGTGCGGCGCTGATCCTGGCGCGCCTGCAGGTGCCGGTCGATCTGCGGGTCCTGATCCCGGCCGTGGAGAACCTGCCGGACGGCGACGCGATCAAGCCGGCCGACGTCCTCACCACCGCGGCAGGCAAGACGGTCGAGGTGCTCAACACCGATGCCGAGGGACGTCTGATCCTGGCGGACGCCCTGCACCTGGCCTGCGCGGGCAAGCCGGACCACGTGATCGACATCGCCACGCTCACCGGTGCCTGCCAGATCGCGCTGGGCGAGCATTTCGCCGGTCTGATGGGTCACAGCGGCGAGCTGAACGACATCCTCGTGCAAGCGGGGGGCGAGACCTTCGAGCGTGTGTGGCCGCTGCCGGTGATCGACGAGCACCGCAAGGCCATGGAGGGCACCATCTCCGACCTGAAGAACCTGGGCGGACGCGAAGGCGGCGCCCTCACGGCCGCCGCCTTCCTGTCCCACTTCGTGCCGCCAGAGATTCCCTGGGCTCACCTGGACATGGCCGGCACCGCCCTCGGCGACGGCAAGGACGGTCTCGGCCCGCGGGGGGCCACCGGCTACGGCGCGCGGCTGCTGGCACGAGCGGTGCAGATCCTCGCCGGCTGAGGCTCTCGACGGAGCGCGAGCCGCGTCGTGACGTCACGGCGATCGATGCGCCGCCTGGCCGGCCGCGGCGTCGTGGTTTACCCTCTACCCGCCGGGCATGGCGCTGCTCGACCTGCCGGGCGACGACCGTCGTGGGACTCTCCTGATGCCGACCGGAGGACCATGCGCGACTTCTGGAACGACGCCGCCGACCAACGCGCCGAGCCGCAGACTGCCGCGGATCGGCGCATCCTGACGGTGGCGGAGCTCAACCGGACCGTGGAAGCCGCTCTGCGGCAAGCATTTCCCGACCCGGTCTGGGTGCGCGGCGAGGTCCAGGGACTCAGGCCCGGATTCGCGCAGCGACGGCACGTCTACTTCGAGCTGCACGACACCGGCGGCAGCGGCGCCGCGGACTTCCAGATCCCGGTGAGCATCCTGGACTGGGACCGGCGGCGCTACAACCTGGGTTGCTACCTCGACGGCAGCGACCCCGACTTCCAGCTCCGCAATCAGCTGGAGGTCTGTCTCCAGTGCCGGGTCGACTTCTACCCGCCGTTCGGCAAGCTGAGCCTGAATGTGGTGGGCATCGATCCCGCCTTCTCGCTCGGCAGGCTGGAGGCGTTACGGCGCGAGGTGCTCGCCCACCTGCGGGCCGAACGGCTGCTGGACCGCAACGGGCAGGTGCCCTGGCCCGAGCTGCCGCTGCACGTGGGCCTGATCACCTCGGCCGGCAGCGCGGCGGAGCGTGACTTCCGCACGGGACTCGAGGCGTCGCCGTTCCCGTTCCGGGTCGACCTGATCGACTGCCGAATGCAGGGAGAGCAGACCGAGCGGCAGGTGGTGCAGGCCCTGGCGGTCCTCGCCGGGCGCGGGGTCGACGTCATCGTCATCACCCGCGGCGGCGGCTCGCGCGCGGACCTCTCCTGGTTCGATCAGAAGGGAATGGCGGTGGCGGTGGCCACCTGCGCGCGGCCCGTGGTCACGGCCATCGGCCACGAGGTGGACCGGGCCATCGTCGACGTGGTGGCCCAGGTCTCCTGCAAGACGCCGACGGCGGCGGCCGAGCTGCTGGTCGAGCGGGTGGCGGCACAGGCGGAACGGCTGGCCCGGGCCGCGGAGGCGGTGCTGCGCGTGGTCCCGTTGCGGCTGCAGGAGGCCGACCGTCGCCTCGGCGATCTGACCCGGCGCGGACGCGTGGCGCGGCGGCCCGCCCAGGCCGCCCGTGAACGCCTGCGGCAGTCGGCCGCTCGCCTGGAGGGACGGGTGGCGCGCCGGGTCGGTGTCGCCCGCACCGGGCTCGAGGGCCAGGAGTGGAACCTGCGGGTGGCGGCACGGTCGCGGCTGGCTGCCGCCGGCGAGCGCCGCCGCGCGCTGGCGGCGCGTCTCCTGCGCGAGGCGCCGCGACCCGGGCGCGCCGCCGGCCGGCGTCTGGAGCGCGCGACGGCGGTCCTGCAGCCGCGCCGGCTGCTGATCGGCTGGCCGCGGCATCGCGTCATGATCGCCGGGCTGGAGCGGCGGCTCGCACGGCAGCTGCGGCAGGTCGTCGCCGGGCACGACCGGCGGCTGGCGCTGCTGGGGGAGCGGCTGCGCCTGAACGATCCGCAATGGCTGCTGGAGCGGGGTTACACCGTCACGCGGGACGAGCGGGGACGGCCGCTGCGGCGAGCGAAAGACGTGGCGCCGGGAATGCGTCTCGAGACGCAGTTCCCGGACGGTCGGGTGGAAAGCGTGGTCCCGGCGGACTCCGGTACCGGTCCACGTGGCGGCAAAGGCAGCCGCGGGTCGGCCCGGGGCGTACGTGCCGGAGAACGGAAGCAGGCCGGTCGATCCGGCCGGAAAGGCGGCGGCGGACAGCATGGCGGAGAAGAAGCCGAAGGGCCCCAGGGAACTCTCTTTCGGTGAGGCGGTGGCCGAGGTGGAAGCGATCCTCGGCCGCCTCGAGGAAGACGACGTCGACATCGACGACCTCGCCGGCGAGGTGAAGCGCGCGGTGGAGCTGATCCAGGTCTGTCGCCGCAAGCTCGAGCGCACCGACACGGAGGTGCGCGAGCTCGTGGCGCAGCTCGAGGACCAGGCGCCGGAGACGTCGGCCGGCGACGCCGCCGCGACCCCCGACCCGGCGATCGACGCGGGCGCAGCAGGCGGAGCGGCGCCCGGCGAGACCCCCGCGGGCGTGGATCAGGACGAGGATCTACCTTTCTGATCATGACCGCACGAACGCTCATCGACGTCCGCGATCTCACCAAGGACTACCTGCTCACCCGCCGCCGCGAGGGGGTCATGGGGGGGCTCGTCGACCTGGTCCGTCCGCGCAAGCGGGTGCTGCGCGCGGTGGACCGCATCTCCTTCAGCATCGAGGCGGGGGAGATGGTGGGTTACATCGGCGCGAACGGCGCCGGCAAGTCCACCACGATCAAGATGCTCACGGGCATCCTGACGCCGACGGCCGGAGAGGTGCGCGTGGGCGGGCTGGTGCCGTACCGGCAGCGCCAGCAGTACACGCGGCACATCGGGGTGGTGTTCGGGCAGCGGACGCAGCTCTGGTGGGACCTGGCGGTGGTGGAGTCGTTCCGGCTGCTGAAGAAGATCTACGAGGTGAGCGACGCCGCCTACGCGGAGCAGATGCGACTGTTCGACGATCTGCTGGGCGTGGGCGAGCTGCTGGACCAGCCGGTGCGCAAGCTCTCGCTCGGCCAGCGCATGCGCTGCGATCTGGCGGCCGCGCTGCTGCACCGTCCCACCATCCTGTTTCTCGACGAGCCCACCATCGGGCTGGACGTGGTGGCGAAGGAGAAGGTGCGCTCCTTCCTGCGCGAGGCGCGCGACCTGCTGGGCACCACGGTGATCCTCACCACGCACGACCTGGGCGACATCCAGCAGCTCTGCCGCCGCATCATCATCATCGACCGCGGCCTGGTGCTCTACGACGGCACCCTGGAGGTGCTGAAGCAGCAGCTCGGGCATCGCATGCAGCTGCAGCTGGAACTGCGCGAGCCGACCACGGCCACCGAGCTCGCCCGGGTCACCGGACCGCTGCCGGTGCGCTGGACGGAGGCGCAGGGCCGTCATCACACGGCCGACTTCAGCCGGCTGGAAGTGACCAGCGCCGAGATCATCCGGCTCGTGCTCACCGCCCATCCGGTGCAGGACCTGCGCATCACCGAGCCGGACGTCGAGGAGGTGGTCCGAAGGATCTACCGCGAGGGCCGCGTGCTGCCGGGGCGCGAGGGGCCGGACGCCCGGCCGGCGGACGACGGGCCGGAGGCCACGGAGGCGGAGTCCGTCCGGCACGACGTGGACGGCGGCGACCGCCTGGACGACGGCAGCGGTGCGGTCGGCCTCGACGGCGCCGACCCAGCGGGCGGTGCGCTGCCGGACCGGCAGGCGGGCGGTGCGCTGCCGGGCCGGCAGGCCGGCGGTGCGGCGCCGGACCGGGAGGCGCGTGGTGCGTGAACCGGTGAGCTCCCGGGTCCAAGGGGAAGCCGTGCTGGCGGCGGCGGCGGTGGCGGGTGCCGCTCGCCCCACGCTCGTGCCCTGGCGCCGCAGCCGGGCCTCGAGCCGGGCGCTCTACTTCAACTTCATACGCCTGGCCTTCCTGAAGTACCTGGCCTACCGGCTGCGTTACTACACCGGCGTGCTGAGCTACACCATCTTCGTGGCGGGGAACTACTACCTCTACACCGCGCTCTACACCAGCCGCAGCGATCTGGCGGAGACCGCGGGGCGGGTGGCGGAGATCGGCGGCCTGACCCTGGGCGAGATGATCACCTACGTCGGGCTGGCCTGGATCGGCCGCAGCTTCTACTTCAACAACATCGACCGCACCCTCAGCTACCAGGTGCAGCAGGGCGAGATCGCGGTGCATCTCATCAAACCGTTCCACTTGCAGACGGTGATGATGTTCGAGGCGGTGGGGGAGGCGGGCTTCCGGCTGATGATGTTCACCGTCCCCATCGTGGCGGTGATCGTGCCGCTCTTCGACATCCAGGGACCCGCGCAGCCGGCGCTGCTCGGCTGGACCGTGCTGAGCTTCGCGCTCGCCTTCGTCATCAACAGCCAGATCAACTTCCTGGTGGGCTGCCTCGCGTTCTACCTGAAGAACATCAACGGGGTGATCCGGGCCAAGATGATCAGCATGGATTTCCTGACCGGGGTGATGATCCCGTTCACCTTCTTTCCCGAGTGGGTGCAGTCGGTCCTGGCCAGGCTTCCGTTCCAGTACATCGGCTACGTGCCGGTGACCATCTATCTCGGCAAGCGCACGGGGCCCGATCTGGTCGAGGCGCTGCTGCTGCAGGCCGCCTGGGGGCTGGGCCTCTTCCTGGCCGGCCGCTGGGTCTGGAACCGCTCGGTGCGTCACGTGACGCTCCAGGGCGGCTGAGCGGGAGGGGCCATGAACCAGGGCGACGCCTGCCGCCCCGATCCGCACGCTCCGCCGTCGCTGCCGCCGGTGAGCCGCAGCCGCCGCGCCCGCGCCGTCCGGCAGGCCGAGATCTTCGCCGCCTACTTCGCTCAGTTCCTCAAGACCCGCCTGGCGTACCGGGTGGACTTCCTGATCGACCTTGGCGCCAACCTGTTCGGCATCGGGGTGCAGCTGGCCGTTCTCACGGCCATCTTCAGCAAGGTCCAGGCCCTGCAGGGCTGGAGCTTCGACGAGGTGCTGTTCATCTACGGCTTCAGCCTGCTCCCGCTGGGGCTCTTCAACGTGGTGAGCGTGAACCTGTACCGCTTCTCCGAGCGGTACATCGCCGACGGCAACTTCGATCGCGTGCTGCTGCGGCCCGTCAACGCCCTGGCGCAGGTGATGTTCGAGTCGTTCAACGTGTCGGGGCTGAACGAGATCCTGCTGGGCGTCGGCCTGACGGTGTACGCGGGGACGCGCCTGGAACTGACGCCGGGGGTGGTGGACGTCCTGGCCCTGCTCGTGATGGTGCCCACGGCGACGCTCATCTACGTCGGCGTGTTCCTGGCCCTCACGTCGGTCTCGTTCTGGGCGGAGGACCGCATGGGACTCTCTCCGCCCGTCTACAACGTGATCCGTTTCAGCCGCTATCCCCTGACCATCTTCAGCACGCCGGTACGGCTGCTGCTCACGTTCGTGCTGCCCTTCGCCTGGGTGGCCTTCTACCCCTCCACATGGTTCCTGGGCACGCCTGAATTCCGGGAGATCGCTCTGCTGACACCGGTGGTGGGAATCGTGGTATTCTCGGGAGCGTATGCACTCTGGCGGCGCGGCATGCGCCGCTACGCGAGCACAGGCAGTTGAGCCGCCGCGATCCGATCACCGGCGGCGCGAAGAGGAGCAGACCATGCATCCAGCGCAGATGATGAACCGGCACGACGGACGGTGTTCCGCGCTCGCGGTGGTACAGCCGCGGCGTTGGCCCGCTCTGGCCGTCCTGCTGTCGCTGATCGTGGCGACCGTCACCGGGATGGGCGGCACCGCCGAGCCGGCGGGTGCGACCGATTGGTGCGGTCTCAATGGCGTGATCCGCCTCTCGTTCGCCCCGGACAGCGTCCAGACCACGGCGCAGGTCGACCCCGACCCCGAGGGCATGACGGTGGTGGATCTTCACGCCCTGCTGACAGACGTGGAGCCCGTGCAGCGGGACGGCGAGGCGTTCCTGGCGATCGGCGCGTTCGAGCTGACGCTCGAGATCGAGGGAGCGGACGGCCACGTGACCGAGCAGACGTTCCCGTGGCGCGTCCTGAGCGTCGGTCGCTCGGCGGGCGAGTGCGTCGTGGGGATCGCCCAGTCAGGCCGGCTGAACAGCGGCGGCCCGACCCTCCTGGTGAACTGGAAGCTGATGTTCCCCGGTCCGGTCGAGGACGTGGTCTTCCGGCTCGACCCCGCCGGCGTTCCGTCGTGCGTCACCACCGAGGGGTGTGCCGAGAGCGGAGCGCAGGCGATCTACGTGGGGAGCCTGCCCTCGGGCCAGGTGAAGGACATGTTCGGCACCGGCCAGGCTCCGGCTTTCCTCAATCCGACGCAGGAACCGGAGGTCGAGGTGGTGGCGGGAGAGCCCACCTGGCGCGACTTCGGCATCTACGAGCCGCGCTCCGAGTGACCGGGAGCGGGCGCGCCCGCGGATCGGCCCCGCGGGCGCAGTCCGCCCGGAAACGGCGCTCGCCGGGTCGGCGTCCGTTCCTCACTGCTCCTGGCGGATGGCGCGGACCAGGGCCTGCTTGTCCATCTTGCTGCGCCCGGAGATCCCCAGCTGCTTCGCGCGATTGTACAGTTCCTGCTTGCTGCGCTCCTCGAGTCCGCGGGCCGGGTTGCCGGTCCCCTGGGTCGTCTGGTTGGGGGTGCGGCCCTCCTGACGCCGGTCCTTGTTCACCGTGCGGGCGGCGATCTCCTTCGCGCGATCCTTCTTCACGCCGCGCTTCCGGGAACTCTCCTTGATGTGCTCGTACTTCCGCTCGTCCTTCTTGCTCCAACCCCGTGGCATGTCCATCCCTCCTTCCGGCACGATCGGCAGCGACGCAGTGGCGGCGTTCCTCCCTGCCACGAGACCGCCGCGGCCGCCGTTCTCACAACTACGGTCGGCGCGCGCGCTGTCGCCAGCCGCACGGTGAGCGTCACCGCTGTCCGCCGATGGCCCGTGAAGACCGTAAGCTCTTGCCTCGGCGTCGCTCGTGGTGGATCATAAACACCGGCCCGCCCCCGCCCAACGCTGCCTCGAGGAGGTCTTCCGTGTCGAATCGCCGTCCCAGCACCCGGCTCTTCAGCAGCGCCGAGCGATGGCCGCTGATATCGCGCGTGCTGGCAACCGGTCTCGTGTGCCTGTTCCTGGCGGCGCCCGCGACCCTGGTCGCCGCGGAGCGGTCGGAGGAAGCGAGGATCGTTGCCGCGGACGACCTGTCGGCGCTGCGCTGGCGCCCGATCGGACCGGCGAGCATGAGCGGCCGGGTCTCGGCGATCGCGCTGGTGCCGGGGAGCCGCACCGACTTCTACGTCGGGTACGCGACCGGCGGTCTCTTCCGCACCACCAATCTCGGCACCACCTTCGAGGAGGTGTTTCGCAACGAGGAGACCAGCAGCATCGGCGCGGTGGCGGCGGCCGATGCGCCGGCCGACTGGCCGGGCTGGACGGCGAGCGGTGACGACGCCGTGCCGGAGACGGAGCGCCTGGAGCGCGGCCGGGGCCTGATCGTCTGGGTCGGCACCGGCGAGGGCAACAACCGCAACAGTTCGTCGTGGGGCCACGGGGTGTACCGCAGCACCGACGGCGGCGGCTCGTTCACGCACCTGGGCCTCGCCGAGACGCACGACATCCCGCGTCTGGCGGTGGACCCGCGCGACCCCGACGTCTGCTACGTGGCGGCGCTCGGTCACCTGTGGGGGCCGAATCCCGAACGCGGCATCTACCGCACCCGAGACGGCGGCGGTTCGTGGCAGCACGTCCTGAAGGTGGACGACCAGGTCGGCGCCTGCGACGTGGTGATCGACCCCGCCCACCCCGAGACGGTGTATGCGGCTCTCTACGCGCGGCGCCGCACGCCGTGGAGCTACACGGGCGTGAGCGACCGCGGGGGGATCTTCCGGTCCGACGACGCCGGCGACACCTGGCGCCGGCTCACCGCGGGTCTGCCCGAGCGAACCGGGCGCATCGGGCTGACCGTGTTCCCCGGCGATCCGACCATCCTGTACGCGGTGGTCGAGAGCGATCAGGGCGGGATCGGCCGCAGCGCGTGGGACGACCGTTCGCCCGCGGGTGGGTTGTTCCGCAGCGACGACGGGGGCGCGTCCTGGCGCCGGGTGCACGAGTTGAACTTCCGCCCGTTCTACTTCTCCCGCGTGGCGGTGGACCCGGAGGATCCGGACCGCGTCTACATGCCCGGCTGGGATCTGGCCGTCAGCGAAGACGGCGGCCGCACCTTCCGCCGCAGCGGATCGCAGGAAGTGCACGTCGATCACCACGCCATCGCCATCGATCCGGCCGACCCGCAGCGGATCCTGCTGGGCACCGACGGCGGGCTGTACGTGAGCCACGACCGCGCCGCCACCTGGGACCTGTTCGACCAGCTGGACGTCGGCCAGTTCTACCACGTGGACGTGGACCTGTCCGATCCGTACCGGGTGGGTGGCGGCTTGCAGGACAACGGCTCCTGGATCGGTCCGTCCGCGTCCGGGTTCCGTTCCGGCAGCGACGACAAGCCCTGCATCCTCAACGAGGACTGGACCGCGGTGTACGGGGGGGACGGCTTCCGGGTCGCCTTCGATCCCACCGATCCCGACGTGGTGTACGCCACCGCCCAGGGCGGTCATCTGGGGCGCGTCGACCTGAAAACGCACCTGGTCACGCCGCTGCGAGCGGCCGCCGACGAGGGACAGGAGCAGGTGCGGTTCAACTGGGACGCTCCTTTCCTCGTCTCCCGCCACGATCCGACCGTCCTCTACCACGCCGGCGCGCGCGTCTACAAGCTGACCCACAAGGGCGACTACTGGTACGCCATCAGCGATGATCTCTCGCGTCGGGAGGTCGACCGGGTGCTCACCGAGGGGTCGGATGCCGAGACGTACGGCACGGTGACCGCGCTGGCGGAGTCGCCGCTGCAAGCCGGGCGGCTGTGGGCGGGGACCGACGACGGCCGCATCCACGTGACCAGCGACGACGGCGGGAGCTGGCGCGAAGTGACGCCGAAGGAGGGCGGCGGCCTCTACGTGGCCCACCTCGAGGCGTCGGGTCACGACGGCGAGACGGTCTACGTCGCCATCGACGGGCATCGCAGCGACGACTTCCGGCCGCGGGTGTTCACGAGCGAGAACCTGGGACGCAAGTGGCGCGACATCAGCGGCGATCTGCCCGCCGGCAGCCCGGTGCGCGTGGTGCGCGAGGATCCGCGCAACCGCCAGGTCCTCTACTGCGGAAACGAGCAGGGGGCCTACGTGACGCTCGACGGCGGACGCCGCTGGCTGAAGCTCGGCGGCGACTCGCTGCCCACCGTCCCGGTGTACGACCTGGTGTTGCATCCCCGCGAGAACGACCTGGTGGCGGCCACGCACGGGCGCAGCATCTGGATCCTGGACGACGTGACGGCGCTGTCCGGCGCGGCGGCGGCGGCCCGCGAGCCTTTGCACCTGTTCCCGATCCAGGACGCCGCACCGCGCCTGTACGGCTTCCGCGGCTACGGCAGCGGCCACCGCGTGTTCCGCGGCCAGAACCCCCCCGATGGCGCGGTGGTCACCTACTGGCTGCGGGAAATGGCCCCGAAAGCCGTGAGCATCACCGTGAAGGACGCCGCCGGCCTCTCGGTGCGCACGCTGGAAGGACCGGCGCGCCCCGGCCTGAACCGGGCCGTGTGGGATCTGCAGGCGGACGAGAAGCACCGCTTCGGCGACCCGCGCCGGCAGGGTCCGGACTTCGTGGAACCGGGCGAGTACACGGTGACGGTGAAGGTGGGCGACGAGAGCGCGTCGTGCTCGTTCGCGGTGGCGCCGTACCCGGGCTGGCAATCGCCAGAGCGACGTCTGGAGCTGCCCCCGGCGAGGCCCTGATCGGCGGAGGACGCTCTCCACGCACTCGCGGTGGAGCTGCCGGTCTCAGTGGCCGGCGGCTCCGCAGATCTCGAGCAGGACACCGCCGCCCGACCGCGGATGCAGGAACACCACCGGCTTGCCGCCGGCGCCGGTGCGCGGCGTCTCGTCCAGCAGTTGCAACCCTGCCGCGCGGCAGCGCCGCATCACCTCGCCGACGTTCTCGGCGGCCACCGCCACGTGGTGCAGACCCGGGCCGCGCTTCTCGAGGTACCGGGCGAGCGCGCCCTCCGGGCCGGTGGGCGCCAGCAGTTCGATGTGCCCCCGGCCGCCGGCCCGGTCCAGCTTCAGGAACGCCACCCGTACGTGTTCGCTCGGCACCTCTTCCACCCGTTCCAGCTCGAGTCCGAGCAGGTCGCGCCAGAGCAGGAGCGCCTGGTCGAGATCGTGGACGGCGATACCCACGTGATCCACGAAACCGGCGGTGCCGGCGGGAAGTCCGGTCGGATCCTGCTGCCGGTCGTTCACGCTCCACCTCGCTCGGGAAGGGGCCGCAGCGGGGCGGCCACCCGGCTCCGCCCACCTGCCACCAAGTAAGAACGCGCCGCCCGCGGGCACAAGCGGCATCGGGCGGGGCGGCGGCCCGGCTGTGCGCCGTCGGCGCGGTGGCCGCGCGGGGGCCGAGTCGTGGCTGCGTGGTGTCCGCGGTCGTTCGGGGCTGCGCGGCCGGCTGCGCGACGGCGGCACGCCGGCGGAGCGGCGCAACTGGCGCTGGTGACCCGGGGCTCACGGCGCTAGAATTCCGGGGTTCCCCGTCGTTCGTTTCATCGTCCGGAGGACGTCATGGACCCTCGCAACACGCAACTCGCCGAGTTGCTCGTCGACTACAGCGTGGAACTGCAGAGCGGCGAGAAGCTCTACCTGGAGATCAAGGGCATCGAGGCGCTGGAACTGGGCCGGGAGATCGTCCGGGTGGCCACCCTGAGGGGAGGCGTGCCCTTCTGGTACTACAACGACGAGACCTTGAGCCGCCACTTCATCAAGCACGCCCAGGAGGAGCAGTTCGTCGCCTGGGGACAGTTCCATCGGCCCATCATGGAGGCGGTGGACGCCTACATCGGCATACGCGGCGCCACCAACCCGTTCGACCTGGCCGACGTGACGCCCCAGCGTTTGAAATGGCACGACCAGGCGTACTGGGACACGGTGCACATTCCGGTGCGGCTGAAGAAGAAGTGGTGCGTCCTGCGCTACCCCAACGCGGCCATGGCGCAGCTGGCCGAGCGCGCCACCGACGACTTCGCGGACTTCTACTTCCGTGTCTGCACGCTCGACTACCAGCGCCTGAGCAAGGCCATGGACCCGCTGGCGGGGCTCATCGACGTCACCGAAGAGGTGCATTTGAAGGGTCCGGGGACCGATCTGCGCTTCTCCATCGCCGGGCTGCCGGCGGTGAAGTGCGACGGCCGGCGCAACATCCCCGACGGCGAGGTCTACACCGCCCCGGTGCGCGATTCCGTCAACGGCGTGATCCAGTACAACACCGACACCATGCGGGCCGGCACCCTCTTCCGGAACGTCCGCTTCGAGGTGAAGGACGGGAAGATCGTCCAGGCCACCTGTGACGGCGACGATGCCAAGCTCGACCAGCAGCTCGACATCGACGAGGGGGCGCGCTACTTCGGCGAGTTCGCCTTCGGCCTCAACCCCCACATCACCCGACCCATGCTCGACACCCTCTTCGACGAGAAGATCGGCGGCAGCTTCCACCTGACGCCCGGCAACGCCTACGCCGCAGCCTTCAACGGCAACAAGTCGGCCCTGCACTGGGACATCGTCTGCAACCAGACGCCGGAGTGGGGCGGCGGCGAGATCTGGTTCGACGGCAAGCTCATCCGCAAGGACGGACGCTTCGTCGTGCCGGAGCTCGAGGTCCTCAACCCCGAGAACCTGGTGTGAGGCCAACCTCGCTCGCCGCGGCGGCCGGCGAGGCGCCGGTGGGCGGCCCCGCGCCGGCGGCGGCTGCCGCGGGAGGGGCGCCCTCCAAGTTGGTTTTGCGCGCACGCGTTCCACCCGCTTAGATTGTGGCGTCCGGTTCCGTGTCGCCCTGGCTGCGATGCGGCGGGCATGCAGGGGGCCGGCGCCGGCCGGAAAGGACGCGTTCAGGATGGCCGAGAAGCACATCGAGGAATTGCGTCGGCGCAAGCGGGCGCTCTACGCCGGCGGCGGCGAGCAGCGGATCGCCAGGCAGCACGAGCAGGGCAAGCTCACCGCACGCGAGCGCCTCGCGCTGCTGTTCGACGAGGACTCCTTCCAGGAGACGCACCTCTTCATGCAGCACCGCTGCACCCGGTTCGGGATGCAGGGCAAGGAGTTCCCGGGCGAGGGCGTGGTGACCGGCTACGGCCTGATGTCCGGCCGGCCGCTCTACGCCGCCTGCCAGGATTTCACCGTGGGCGGCGGCGCCGTCGGCGAGGCGACGGCGCGCAAGATGTGGGAACTGATGGGCGATGCCGAGAAGACCGGCGATCCCATCGTCTTCATCAACGACTCCGGCGGTGCGCGCATCCAGGAGGGCGTGGACTCCCTGGCGGGCTACGGCCGCATCTTCTACCACAACATCCGTCTCTCGGGAGTGGTGCCGCAGATCTCCATCATCGCCGGACCCTGCGCGGGCGGCGCGGCCTACTCGCCCGCCCTCACCGACTTCATCATCCAGGTGGAGAAGGCGGGGCAGATGTACATCACCGGCCCCGCGGTGATCAAGCAGGTCACCGGCGAGGAGGTGACCTCCGAACAGCTCGGTGGCGTCTACAGCCACACGCACTACTCGGGCGTGGTGCACTTCACGGCCGTGGACGACGCCGAGGCCATGGAGATCGCCCGCCGTCTCCTGTCGTACCTCCCCAGCAACAACACGGACGACCCGCCTTTCTATCGCGAGCTGCACGACGAGGCCGTGGCGCCGGACGAGGCGCTCAACGACATCGTGCCGGAGAGCCGGCGCCAGCCGTACGACATGCACGAGGTGGTCCGCCGGGTGGTGGACCGCGGCGACTTCCTGGAGGTGCAGGAACACTTCGCACCCAATCTCATCGTCGGCTTCGCCCGGCTGGAAGGGCATACGGTCGGCATCGTGGCCAACAATCCGCTGCAGAAGGCGGGTGTGCTGGACATCGATTCGTCCAGCAAGGGCGCCCGGTTCATCCGCTTCTGCAACGCCTTCAACATTCCGCTGGTCACCTTCGTGGACGTGCCCGGGTTCATGCCGGGCGTGCAGCAGGAGTACGGGGGAATCATCCGCCACGGGGCCAAGATGCTGTTCGCCTACGGCTCGGCCACCGTGCCGAAGATCACCATCGTCGTGCGCAAGGCTTACGGCGGCGCTTACCTGGCCATGTGCGGCAAGTCGATGGGCGCCGATCGGGTGGCCGCGTGGCCCAGCGGCGAGATCGCCGTGATGGGCGCCGAGGGCGCGGTGGGCCTGCTGTACAGGGCCGAGATCGCGGCGGCGGAGGATCCGGTGGCGGTGCGGCGGCAGAAGATCGCCGAGTACAACGAGGCGTTCGCCAACCCCTACGAGGCAGCCGGCCGCGGCATGCTCGACGACATCATCGAACCCGCCGACACCCGCGCTTACGTGGCGCAGTCGCTCGAGGTGCTGAGGGCCAAGCGTGAGCTTCGTCCCCGCAAGAAGCACGGACTCATCCCGCTGTAGGATCCGCGGGCGCTGCCGGCCGCGGGCCGACGGCCCGGCGGACAGGGGAAGACCTCCCGGAAGGTGCCGCCATGGTGTCCAGCGACAACCTCGTGCTCTCCGCCGCGGGCGTGGTCATCGTCTTCCTCGTGCTGGCGCTGATCGCGACGGCGGTGGGACTGCTGCGCCGGCTGGACGAACGCTGGCAGCGCAGCGAGAAGCAGGCTCTCGCGGACGCCGTGAGCAAGGAACCCACCATCGATACGGTCACGATGGTGCTGATCTCCGCCGCAGTGGCCACGGTCCTGGTGGGGCGCCACCGGATCAGGCGGGTCCGGCGGCTGCTGTCGCCCGACCAGCCGCGTACGCCCTGGTCGGCGCAGGGCCGCCTGGTGCTGCAGGGGTCCCACGTGATCGACCGGGGCCACGATCGCGACTGAGCAGCCGCACCGGCGGCCGGCCCCGATCGCCGGCCCGACCGCCGGTCCAGCTTGCCGGCACAGCCTGCCGGCACAGCCTGCCGGCCGCGCCGCCGCGGCCCGCGAGGAGCGAGCATGAAGCTGAAGATCACCGTTCACGGCGTGGCCTACGAGGTGGACGTCGAGGTTCTCGACGCGAAGGACGAGTTCGCGGCCGCCACGCCCCTGCCCCCAATGCGCCGGTCCGCCGCCCCGGCGGGAAACCCCGCGGGCGCGCCGCCGGTCGCCCCGCCCCCCGGGCGGAGCGGTCAGGCGCCCGCCGGCGCCTCGCCGGCAGCCGCTGCAGGCGGCAAGCAGGTGGCGTCGCCCATCGCCGGCACGGTGGTGGAGGTCAAGTGCAAGGCGGGGGACGAGGTCCGGCAGGGGCAGGAACTGCTGGTGATCGAGGCCATGAAGATGGAGACCGCCATCTCGGCGCCCGCCGCCGGCAAGGTGAAGTCCGTGCCGGTGGCGGCCGGCGACAGCATCCGGGAGAACGAGGTCCTGGTGGAATTCGAGTGATGGAGTCCTGACCCCATGGCCATCTTCTGGGAATTCCTCCAGGCGGGCATCGTCGGCAACTTCAGCCTGGGCAACATGGGCATGCTGGCCGTGGGTTGCCTGTTCATCTACCTGGCCATCAGCAAGGACTACGAGCCGCTGCTGCTGGTGCCGATCGGCTTCGGCATGCTGGTGGGGAACATCCCCCTGGCCCCCGGCATGAACGTGGGGATCTACGAGCAGGGGAGCGTGCTGAGCATCCTCTACTCGGGGGTCACCCAGGGGTGGTACCCGCCGCTCATCTTCCTCGGCATCGGCGCCATGACGGATTTCTCCTGCATGCTCTCCAACCCCAAGCTGATCCTGCTCGGGGCCGCGGCGCAGGCGGGGATCTTCCTCACCTTCCTGGGCAGCCTGGCGTTCGGGTTCCCCGAGATGCAGGCTGCGGCCATCGCCATCATCGGCGGCGCCGACGGCCCGACGGCCATCTTCCTCTCGTCGAAGCTCGCTCCGGAACTGCTGGGTGCCATCGCCGTGGCCGCCTACAGCTACATGGCCCTGGTGCCGGTGATCCAGCCACCCATCATCAAGCTGCTCACCTCGCGCCAGGAGCGGTTGATCCGCATGAGGCCGTCGCGCCAGGTGAGCAAGCGCATCCGCATCCTCTTCCCGGTGGTGGCGTTCATCCTCTGCACCAGCATCGCGCCGGGCGCCATCCCGCTGGTGGGCTTCCTGTTCTTCGGCAACATCCTCAAGGAGAGCGGCGTCACCGAGCGGCTGGCCAAGACCGCGCGCAACGCCCTCATCGACATCATCACGATCCTGCTCGGCTTCACGGTGGGTGCGAGCACGGATGCGAGCCGTTTCCTCACGCCCGACTCCATCAAGATCTTCGGCCTCGGCGCCGTCTCGTTCATGGTCGCCACGGCGGCAGGCATCCTCTTCGCCAAGCTCATGAACCTTTTCCTGCGCGACAAGATCAACCCGATCATCGGCGCTGCCGGCGTGTCGGCGGTGCCCGACTCGGCTCGCGTCTGCCAGATGGTCGGCGCCCGGGAGGATCCCCAGAACTTCCTCATCATGCACGCGATGGCGCCCAACGTGGCCGGGGTGATCGGCTCGGCGGTGGCCGCCGGCGTGTTCCTGTCGCGATTCGTGCTGGTCTGAAGACGCCCGCCCTCACGCCGGGGACCGCGGGCATGCAGAGGCCGCCCGGGGTCGCGGGTTCTGTGCCATCCTCCCGAGACCTCGCATAGCCGTCCCGGGCGGGGAACAGCGTTGCGCCCGTCGTCCCATTTCGCCGACACTTGTGCGGCGGGACGGACCTGCCTAGGATCTGCTGAGCGATCGTCAGAAACCCGCAGCCAGCGACATGGGGGGCTTCATGAACACGCGTCGGCCGCGAGGGGAAAGGTCGACGGCGGGAAGAGATGCTCTGACGGCGAGCGCGGGAGCGAGGACGTCGCCTCCGGACCGCGGCCGGCCGTCCTGGCGCTTCGCCCTGCTCCTGGCGGTGCCGCTGATGGTGCTCGAGTTGCTCGTGCTCACGCGCTGGGGCTGGTTCCGCGACGAACTGTACTCCATGGCGTCCACCGAGCACCTGGCGTGGGGCTACGTGGACCACCCGCCGCTCTCGATCGCGCTGCTGGCGCTCGTGAGGGCGGCGGCCGGACCGTCGCTCGTGGCGATGCGCATCGCGGCGGCCCTGCTCGGGGGCGCGACCGTGATGGTGCTCGCGCTGCTCGCGCGGCAGCTCGGGGGCGGACGCTGGGCGATGGCCGTGGCCGCTGCGGCGCTCACGTGCAGCGTGGCCCTCTTCCTGTTCCACGTCTACTCGCTGAACGCGCTCGACCTGTTGCTCTGGGCGTCGACCCTGCTCGCGCTGACCCGCGCGCTCGAGCGGCCGGCGACGCGGCACTGGCTCGTCGTCGGTCTCGTGCTCGGGCTCGCGCTGCTGAACAAGCTCAGCGCGGTCTGGCTGGGCGTCGCGATTCTCGTCGCGCTGCTCGCGACGCCGCAGCGCCGGCTGCTCGCGACCCGGGGCCCCTGGCTGGCGGCGCTGCTCGCGGTGGCGCTGTTCACGCCGCACGTCGTCTGGCAGCAGCTCCACGGCTGGCCCACGCTCGAGTTCGTCGCGAACGCGCGCGCGCACAAGATCGCCCCGCTCTCGCCGGCCGGGTTCTGGGCGGCCCAGCTGCAGCTGATCGGACCGGTGTCGCTGATCCTGGCGCTGGCCGGCGCCGCGCACGCCGCGCTCCGCCGTCGCCACACGCCCCTCGCGGTGAACGCATGGATCGTGCTGTTGGTGGCCGCCTACCTGACCGCCGATCCGTACGCGAAGCCGTACTACCTGCTCGCGGCCCTCATGGGGGGATTCGCCGTGGGCGGTGTCGCCCTGGAGGCGCTGGTGCGCTCGCGCTGGAGGCGAGCCTGGTGGGCCCTGCCGGCCGTCGCGCTCGCGATGCAGGTCGGATTCGGGGCGTTGATGGTCCCGGTGGCCGTGCCCGTGCTGCCGCAGGAACAGACGATGCGATACCTCGCGCGACTCGGGATCGTCCCGTCCTCCGGGGAGCGCGTGCAGGCGGGCTCGCTGCCCCAGCACCTTGGCGACATGAACGGCTGGGAGGAACTGGCCCGGAGCGTGGCCGCCGTCTACCGGGAGCTTCCGGAGGGCGAGCGGGAGCGGACCAGCGTGTATGCAACCAACTACGGCCGTGCGGGCGCGGTCGACGTCCTCGGCCGCCGTCTGGGGCTTCCGCCGGCGATCTCGGGCCACAACTCGTACTGGCTGTGGAGCCGGATCGATGCCGATTCCGAGACCCTGGTCCTCGTGGGAGGCGAGCGTGAGGACTACGCGCAACTGTTCGAGGACGTCGAGCTGGCGCGGGTCCACATGCATCCGTGGGCGGTCCCGGGGGAGAGCCGGGTGAATATCTTCGTCGCCCGGGGCCCGCACCGTCCGCTCGCCGAGACCTGGCCACAGGTGAAGCGGTTCATCTGAGGTGCTCGCAACCGACGCCTCGCCGGCGGGCGCCCGCCGATGCGCGCCGCCACCCGGCGGCGTTGACCGGCGGCCCAGCGCTAGAAACTGTCCGAACCGGTGGCGCCCGCCAGCCGGTCCTCCGGCGTGAACGGCGCGTTGATCCAGCGGCGGGCATAGGCCACGGCGCCCCCGGCGTCGGCGCCCTGCTCCACCACGTGCCGGTACTCTCGCAGGGCCATGTCGCGCTTGCCCAACAGGTCGTAGCAGTGTCCCAGGAATGCGCGGGTCCAGATCACCGCCTCGGTCTCGTGGGGGGCCTCGACCGCCGGGCTGGTCAGGGCGCGCTGGAAGGCCGACTCGGCACGGTAGTAGGCGCCCTTGGCCAGGTAGACGCGGCCCAGGTTCATCCAGGTCATGAAGGCGTCGCCGCCGCGGCGCACCCGACCCAGGCAGGTGGCTTCCACCTCCTCGTAATCGCCGGCCGAGAAGTAGGCGGTCGCCAGCTGCTGGTACGCCTCGCTGAGGGCGACGCTCTCGTCCGGCAGGCGCCGGCCGAACACGTAGAAGCCGCCGTGGACCATCGCGTCGCCCACGCCGCGGGCCCGGAAGGCGGATGGCTCCGCCTGGTTGCCGCCGGGAGCCAGCCAGGTGAACTCCGCCGTGGTGCCGTCTTCGGCCACCAGGCGGAGGTTCTGGCCGGCCGACACGTGCAGGTGCCCGTCGAAGCCGTTGCCGAAAAGCCAGCCCGGATCGTCGGCGGGGATGCCGCGGCTCTGCAGGAAGCCGCGGGCGTCCACGGGATCGATCGCACTGCCGCCGCTCGCCACCTGGGCCAGGACCGGATCGGCGGGCAGCCAGCCGTGATCCTCCAGGTAGAACTCGGCATGCCGGTGGCTGCCGCCCTGGAACCAGGTGCACTGGACGGTGCGCGCGGGAACGCCGGCGGCGCGACAGAGCGCCGCGAAGAGGGTGCTCACCTGGTCGCAGTCGCCGCGACCGGCGGCCAGCACGGCGGCGGCGTCGCGTTCGTCGGGGCCGTCCGGCCCGAACGCCACGTTCTCCACCACCCAGTCGAAAACGGCGCGCGCCCGCAGGTAGGGGTTCCGTTCGGAACCGACGATCCTCCGCGCCTGCGCTCCCACCTCGCCGCCGGTTTCCAGCAGGTGCTCGCTGCGGGTGTACCGGCGCCAGGTGGCCGACGTGGTGTCGTACGGAGTCACCTCGGCGGCGGACAGTTGCGGGCGCGCCGGGTGAGGCGTCACGGCGAAGTCGATCCGGAAGAAGAGCCGTTCCGTGCCGGCCGCCACCGGCAAGCGCCAGTGCGCCACCTGGAGGCCGCTGCCGTCGTCGGTGAGGACCCGCGTCGGCTCGGGGGAGATGGACTCGATCACCACCTCCTGGTCGTCCCGATCCGGTGGCAGGGCCAGCCAGAGTTCCACCTCACCGCCGCGGGGACGGGCCGGGGGAGCGTCGGGGCCGGGTGCGTCCACCTCGAGGTGGTCGACCACGTACCAGTAGCTCGCCTCCACGGCTTCGTCGGCGGCGACGGCCGCGCCCGGCCCCGGCGCGATGAACGACGCCGTCAGGGTGAACAGGATGGCGCCTGCGGTCCGGATCAGCTGCGAATCGTGCCTGCGTTCCATGGTCGCCTCCCGGTCTACCGGTACCCGAACAGTTCCGCGACGATGATGAGCAAGACGAGACTCAGACCGATGGTCAGGGCCACGAAGCCGAAGACCTTCAGTGCTTTGGCCATGCTCTCGCCCATCGGCTCGACCAGTCCCCGCTGCAGTTCGCCCGTCTCCACCAGTTTCGCGTACTCGCGGGGTCGATCTTCCTTCAACTCCTCCACCGTGACGCGGCCGGTGAAGATCACCGGGTCCATGGGGAAGCGGTCGGGCCGGAAGTGGGTGTTGAAGAAATGAACCGTGAAGATGAATCCGGTGGCCAGCAGCGCCTCGTCCGAGTGGATGATGGTGGCGATGTTGATGAACCAGCCGGGCATCACGTACGTGAACAGCTCGGGGAACCAGAGGATGAGGCCGCTGAAGCCGATCATGCCCACGCCCCAGAACACCGCGAAGTAGTCGAACTTCTCCCAGTAGGTCCAGCGGCCATACGCCGGGCGCGGACCCATGCCGATGAACCACCTGAAGGTGGCCACCAGTTCCTGGCCGTCGCGCGCGTTGAACATCATCCCGTCCGGTCCGGTGATGAACTCGCGCCACGACTTCCCGGTCTTCCGCTTGCGGTACACCAGGTCGATGATGTGACGGGCGAAGTAATAGAAGGTGACGATGGCGGCCAGCCGGTGCAGGGTGCCCGCGCCCTGGAAGCCGCCCAGCGCCTCGGCGATCCAGCGCGCCCACGGCAGGTACGAGAACTTCAGCGTCATGCCCGTGACCGCGAGCGTCAGGAAGCTGATGATCACCAGGATGTGCAGCTGGCGGTAGAGCTTCGGGAAGCGCAGGAACTGCGGCTGCCCGGCGGCCTGCGCCCGCAGCTGGCGCGAGTGCTTCAGCGCCTGGAAGCTGCGCGGCAGCCAGAGCAGGGTGTGAATGCCGAAGAAGGTGAACGTCCCCACCAGCAGTGACGTCATGAAGAGCCACGTCCAGTAGATGAACGGGTACTTGTTGCGGTCATGGTGGGTGGCGTGGGTCAGGTAGCCGGCGAACTGGCGGTGCGCTCCGGGATGGCACTGGGCGCAGGTCGCCACGATGTTCTCGCGCGAGAGGGAGGAGTCGAGGTTCTCCGGCGGCAGGATGGTGTGGGCGCCGTGGCAGTCCTGACACTTGGCAGTCTCGGTGTAGCCCAGCTTGAACACCTTGCCGTGATAGGTCTGGAAGTACGATTCGGTGTCCTCGGGATGACACTTGCCGCAGGTGCTGACGATCTCGCGCACGAACCCCTGGGCGTCGGTGCGGACGATCTCGTGGGAGCTGTGGCAATCGTCGCACATGGGCAGCGGATGGCCGCCTCTGGGTTCGCCCCGGTCATGGATGCTGCCGGCGAACTCCTCGAAGATCCCCTCGTGGCATGCGGTGCAGGTCTCCACGATGTTCTGGCGACTGATGGATGAGCGAGGGTCGGTCGGCGGCAGCACCTGGTGGGCGCTGTGACAGTGGGTGCAGGTGGCGCTCACCACCAGCCCGGCCCCGGTGAGACCGCGGCCGTGGATGCTCTCCTTGAAGTTCTCCACCATGTTCGTGCCGGTCTCGGGGTGCCGCTGGTCGGCCACGCCGCCGGGACCGTGGCAGCGGCCACAGAGATCCGGCACGTTGCGCACGTGGATGGGGCTCGAGCGGTCGGAGCGGGGGAGCGTCCCGTGGGAGCCGTGGCAGGTGACGCATTCGGGCGCGGCCGGATCGCCCTGGGCCTGCAGCATGCCGTGCATGCCGGTGCTGTGGAGCGCCACCTGCTCGGCGTGGCAGACAGCGCAGTTCACCTTCTCCTCGATGGGCGTCCCCTCGCGGGAATGCTCGACCGTGATGTCCACGTGGCACTGCACGCAGGTGGTGCGGTTGTGGGTGGAACCCAGCAGCTCGGGCATGTCCACGAACATGGAGACGGTGTCGCCGTCCTGGACGGCGAACAGGTCCGGCTTGCCGTGGCACTCCATGCACTCGCGGTTGGACATGCCGGTCTCGTAGAAGACCCGCCGCACCTCGTGCGGCTCGTGGCATTCCACGCAGACGGGCACGGATCCCGGCTGCTCCTCCCAGAGCCGCCCCTCGATGACCCGGGTGTGCACCTCCTCGATCCGGCCGTGGCACATCTGGCAGGTCGCCGCCACGTTGTCGCCGTGGATGGTGGAGCGGGGGTCGGTGCTGGGAAGCACGCTGTGAGCGGTATGGCAGTCGGAGCAGATGGCCGAGATGGTGAGGCCGCGCTTGTACAACCCCTCGCCGTGCATGGAGAGGGAGTAGTGGGTCAGGATGCTGTCCTGGGGGATGTCGTAGAACTCGGTGACCGGCGTCCCCTCCTTGTGGCAGCGGCCGCACATGAAGGGGATGTTGAAGCGATTCACCTGCGAGTCGGGGTTCTCCGGCGGCAGGATCTCATGCGCGGTGTGGCAGTCCCAGCAGCGCGGCGCCAGATCGGCGCCGGCAGCCACCAGTTCCCCGTGCAGGCTGTGGGAATAGACCTCCGCCACCTCGTCATGGCAATTGTCGCAGTGCAGCGGCGGCTCCAGCTCCGACGCGTGCGGCAGCTCGTCGATGTCGGCATGGCAGTCGATGCATTCGAGGCCTTGCTGTCCGTGGATCGAGCTCCGGAACATCGCCTCGCCGACCTGCAGGGAGATCTCCTCGCCGTTCCGGATCGTGACGAGCCCAGGGTCGTCGTGGCAGTCGAAGCAGTCGGCCGTGCTCTGGGCCGCCGGCCGGCCGGGGGCGCCGAGCAGCAGGAGCAGCAGGCCGATCATGGCCCGTGCGATCTGCTGCCGGCGTCCGTCGCGGCGGTGCGCGCAGCAGGGGGCGTGCGGCGACCGGCGACGGAACGGAGAAGATGAAGCGGGCGGGAGGGCGCCGGCGTCACCGGCGGCTCGGCCACGGGGCATGTCACCTGCCTCGGTTCGCGATCAGCGTATCACGGATGCGCAGCTAAGCAGAAGAATGCCGCCTGGGATCGCATCCGTCAACTCAAACGACCTCCTGGCGGCGATGAAATTGATTGTCAGGCAAGGTGTTCCGGCAGATGGTCACGTGATCGTCACCCGCCCGGTTCCGGTTCGATCACCACCAGCGGCTCGCCCGGGTTCACCGACTGGCCCGGCTCCACGGGCACCTCGGTGACCGTGCCGGTCACGCCGGCGACCAGCTCGTTCTGCATCTTCATGGCCTCCACCACGATGATCGGCTCGCCCTGGTGGACCTTCTGCCCCGGCTTCACCTTGACCTCGACGACGACGCCCGGGATATCGGCCACGAGCGTCCCGCTGCCCGCCACCGCCGCTAGGCTCTCCAGCGCCAGCGCGTGCAACTCGTCGAGCACGTTCAGCGGCCAGGAACGCCCGGCGAGTGTGGCCACCACCTCGTCACCCCCTTGCCGGCCGCTGAGGTGGACCAGATGGACGCGGCTGCCCACCCGTACCGAGAGCGCACGGCCGCCGCGTACGGGCACCGCATCGACGACCAGCGGCTCGGCCTCGTCCATCCCCACGCTGGTCTCGTCGCCCCGGGTGGCCACCGTGGCCACCCGCTGCTCGCCGTTCCACCGCAGGATGTAGCGCTTCTTCATCCACATGGCACGTCCTCCGGGCCCGCCGCGGCGGGCGGCTGGATCAGCGTTCTCCCACCATGGATCGGCGCGCGGCCAGACGCCAGGCCGGTAGCGGGTCGGTCGCGGCGTCGCCGCGCGCGTGACCGCGTCGTCTGCGCTCCGATTCGAACAGCGCCGCCGCCGCCAGGACGGCCTCCTCGGCGCCTGCCGGCGGTTCGGGCAGGTAGCCGTCGGGCCGGAACGATTCCGCCACGAAGTCGGTGGTGTAGGACCCGTCCAGGAACGCGGTCTGCTCCAGCGCCCAGAGGTGGAAGGAACCGTTGTGCACCGGTCCGTGCAGCACGAGCTCCTGCAGGGCACGCCTGCCGCGGGCCAGGGCCCGCTGCCGGTCCTCGGCCCAGACGCAGAGCTTGGCCAGCAGCGGGTCGTAGTGGATGGGCACGTCGAATCCCTCGTAGATCCCGCTGTCCATGCGGACACCCGGACCGGCGGGCTCCACCAGCACGTCGATGCGGCCGATGCTGGGCGCGAAGTTGCGGGCGGGGTCCTCGGCGTAGATGCGGAACTCCAGTGCCCAGCCGCGCTGGGTCAACTCGTCCTGCCGCCAGGGCAGGCCCCGGCCCTCGGCCACCTGGACCATGGCGCGCACCAGGTCCACGCCCACCACCAGCTCCGTCACCGGATGCTCGACCTGCAGCCGCGTGTTCATCTCCAGGAAGTAGAAGGAGCCGTCGGGTGCGAGGATGAACTCCACCGTTCCGGCGCCCCGATACGAGATGGATTCGGCCGTGCGCACCGCCGCGGCGCAGATCTCCGCACGCAGTTCGGGAGTGAGCGAAGGGGACGGCGACTCCTCGATCACCTTCTGGTGGCGCCGCTGCACCGAGCATTCCCGCTCGAACAGGTGGATGGCGTTGCCGCGGCCGTCGCCGAGCACCTGCACCTCGATGTGCTTGGGCCGCACCACGTACTTCTCCACGAAGATGGCGTCGTTGCCGAAGGCGCTGCGAGCCTCGCCCATGGTTTCGCGCAGCGCGGCCGGCAGGGCCGCCGCCTCGCGCACCACGCGCATGCCCTTGCCGCCGCCGCCGGCCGCCGCCTTCAGCAGCACGGGGTAGCCGATCTCTTCCGCCACCGTGGCCGCGGTGGCAGGATCCCGCACCGCCTCCGCCGTGCCCGGCACCACCGGGACGCCGCTGGCCATCATCTTGCGTCTCGCGGCGAGCTTGTCGCCCATGATCTCCATGGACTCCGCCGTCGGTCCGATGAACGTCAGCCCCGCATCTTCCACGGCGCGGGCGAACGACGCGTTCTCGGAGAGGAAGCCGTAGCCGGGGTGGATGGCGTCGGCGCCGGCGGCGTGCGCGGCCGCCACGATCTTCCCCGGGTCCAGGTAGCTCTCCGCGGCCGGGGCGGGGCCGATGCACAGCGCCTCGTCCGCCGCCATCACGTGCAGCGCCGTGCGGTCGGCGTCCGAGTGGACTGCCACCGCCGCAATGCCCAGCTCGTGCAGCCCCCGGATGATGCGCACGGCGATCTCGCCGCGATTGGCCACCAGCACCTTGCGGATCTCGCGCGCGGGAGCGGATTTTCCCGCCGGTCCGGTCGTCGGCATGGGCCTCCTCGTGCTCGCCCGCGCTGCGCCGTACCGGTGGACCGGTGCGGTCCGCGGTCCGGTGCGGGCGCGGCTAGAGCGGGATGTTGCCGTGCTTCTTGGGCGGCAGCACCTGCTTCTTGTTGCGCAGGTTGCCGAGCGCCTGGATGAGATGGCGGCGCGTGGCCGCCGGCTCGATCACGTCGTCCAGGTAGCCGAGACCCGCGGCGATGAACGGGTTGGCGTAGGTCTCGTTGTATTCCTGCACCAGCCGCTGCCGCTCCGCCGCGGGGTCCTCCGCCGCGGTCAGACGCTGGCGGTACAGGATGTTCACCGCACCCTCGGGGCCCATGACCGCGAGTTCCGCCTGCGGCCACGCCACGTTGTAGTCGGCGCGGATGTGCTTGCTGTTCATCACGTCGTAAGCGCCCCCGTACGCCTTGCGCGTGATCACGGTGAGCTTGGGCACGGTGGCCTCGCAGAAGGCGAACAGCAGCTTGGCGCCATGCTTGATGATCCCGCCGAATTCCTGGTCGGTGCCGGGGAGGAACCCCGGGACGTCCTCGAAGACCACCAGCGGCACGTTGAAGCAATCGCAGGTGCGCACGAAGCGGGCGCCCTTCTGGCTGGAGAGGATGTCCAGCACGCCCGCCTGGTGGCGGGGCTGGTTGGCGACGATCCCCACCGGCTGCCCGTCCAGGCGCGCGAATCCGCAGATGATGTTGGGCGCGTGGCGCGGCTGCACCTCCATGACGTCGCCCTCGTCCACCACCAGCCGGATGACGTCCAGCATGTCGTACGGTTTCCTGGGGTCGTCGGGCACGAGGGAATTCAGCCGCTCCTCGCGACGGGTCGGATCGTCGTGGGTGGGCCGGCGCGGCGGATCCTCGAGGTTGTTCTGGGGGAGGAAGCTGAGCAGCCGGCGCACCATGAGCAGGCAGTCCTGATCGCTGGCGGCCATGAAGTGGGCCACGCCGCTGCGGGTGGAGTGGGTGTCGGCACCGCCCAGCTCCTCGAAGGTGACGTCCTCGCCGGTCACCATCTTGATGACGTTCGGTCCGGTAACGAACATGTAGCTCGTCTGGTCCACCATCAGCGTGAAGTCGGTGATGGCGGGGGAGTAGACCGCCCCCCCGGCGCACGGGCCCATGACGGCGCTGATCTGCGGCACCACGCCCGACGCCATGGTGTTGCGCCAGAAGATCTCGGCGTAGCCCGCCAGCGACTTCACCCCCTCCTGGATCCGCGCGCCGCCGGAGTCGTTCAGCCCGATCACCGGGCAGCCGTTCTCCAGCGCCTGGTCCATGATCCGGCAGATCTTCAGTGCGTTCGACTCGCTCATCGAACCGCCGAAAACCGTGAAGTCCTGCGCGAACACGTACACCTGCCGGCCGTCGATGCGGCCCACGCCGGTGATGATGCCGTCGCCCACCGGCTTGTTGTCCTCCATGCCGATCTGGCGGTGGGTGACGAAGACGCCGGTCTCGGCGAAGGTGCCCTCGTCAAGCAGCAGGTGGATGCGCTCGCGGGCGGTGAGCCGACCCTTGGCGTGGATGCGGGCGATCTTGTCCGGGCCGCCGCCCACGAGCGCCCAGCACTGGAACACACCGTAAGCAATACAGGAAAACCAGGGATGTGGCCAATCCCACGCATGAACGACAACTTTGAGCTCATTCTTTCTGTTTA
>JAWOID010000142.1:0-22341 GCA_046484865.1 Candidatus Krumholzibacteriia bacterium | reverse complement strand
CGGTGACGCTCCAGTACTCGCTCAGCCGAGGTGGACCGGCGCAGGTCGACATCTACGACGTGGCCGGACGCAGGGTGCGCACGCTCCTGAACGACAGCCGCGACATCGGCACCGGCGTGCTGGTGTGGGACGGCCGGACGGAGTCGGGCGCAGAGGCGCCCGGCGGCGTGTACCTGGCGCGCCTGACGGCGAACGGACAGCAGACCATCACCAAGCTGGTGCGGGTGGAGTGATCTTCGAGATGATCGCGGCCGGGCCGGCCGGTGCCGCCCGGTACCGGCCGGCCGCATCATAGCGTCCGCGAGACCTGCCGGAAGTGGTGGCCATAGATGGCCAGCGTGATGGCCAGACCGAAGCGGGCGGGCTGACGCAGCAGGGTGGCCATGCAGAAGCGCCAGAACGCCCGCCGCCCGCGGTGCACCACGCCCAGCAGCCAGAGCGACTTGAAGAGCGCCTGAACGTCCTGGTGCGAGTGGTGGCCGGGCGGCCCGCCTGGCCGGTACTGCGCCAGGAACGCCCGTGCGCGCTGGTAGTAGGCATGCGGCTCGTAGAGGCGGTGCATGAGCCTGCGATAGTTCTCGATCAGGAACTCGCGGGGCAGTCGGGTCTCGAAATTCAGGGCCGACCGCGTGTTGTCGCCCAGGCTCTCGCCCAGCAACCGTCCTTCGCACGCCAGCCGCTGGTAGAGGCGGGAGCGAGGCACGGCCTGCAGGAGTCCGACCATCGCCGTCACCACCCCGGCCTGCTGGATGAACTCGAACTGACGGGTGAAGATGTCCGGCTGGTCGTCGTCGAAGCCGACGATGAATCCGCCCATCACCTCGAGTCCGGCGCCCTGCAGTTCGTGCACCACCTTCACCAGGTCGCGCCCGGTGTTCTGCACCTTCCGGCACTGCTTCAGGGCCTCGCAATCCGGCGTCTCGATCCCCAGGAACACCTTCTTGAAGCCCGCCGCCACCATCAGCTGCAGCAGCTCCGGGTCATCGGCGAGGTTCACCGACGCTTCGGTGTAGAAGGTCATCTGCGCCCCGGTGTCCCGCCGCCAGCCGATGATGCTGCGCAGCAGTTCCTTCACCATGCGGCGATTCCCGATGAAGTTGTCGTCGACGATGAACACCGTGCCGCGCCAGCCGAGCAGGCGCAGCACCTCCAGCTCCGCCACCATCTGGGCGGGCGTCTTCAGGCGCGGCACGCGGCCGTTGAGCGCCACGATGTCGCAGAACTCGCAGTCGAACGGGCAGCCGCGGCTGAACTGCAGGGCGAGCGAGGCGTAATCCTCCAGGCGCACCAGGTCCCAGCGCGGCGCCGGCGTGCGGGTGATGTCGGGGAAGCCGTCGGCCACGTACGCGGCGCGCAGTTCGCCGCGCCCGAGGTCGCGGCACAGGCGTTCGATCAGCTCCTCGGCCTCGCCCGCCACCACGGCGTCCACATGCGGCAGGCGGTCGTCCGGCCCGGTGATCAGCGGGCCGCCGGCGATCACCGTCCTGCCGAGCGCCTGCGCTCGCGCGGCGGTCTCCAGGACCGAGTCGCGGTGGATGAGCAGGCCGCTGACGAGCACCGCATCCGCCCACTTCAGGTCGCAATCCCGAAGCTGGCGCACGTTCAGGTCCACCAGCCGCAGTTCCCACCGGCGCGGCAGCATTCCGGCCACCGTGAGCAGGCCCAGCGGCGGCAGGGCGGCCTTGCGGCCGACGAAGCGCAGGGCGTAGCGGAAGCTCCAGAACGTCTCGGGAGTGCGAGGTGCCACGAGCAGGATCTTCATGAACCGGATCTCCCCCGAGCAGCAGCGGCCCTGGCGATGCGAGCTGGCGACATCATAGCTCCGGTCCCGGTGCGCGGAAAGCCCCGGCGGTGCGCCGGCTCCTTCACGGCTCGGCGGCGGCGCCCCCGGCTCGTCAGCCTTCCTTCCAGCGCCGGTGGGCCCATAGCCACTGTTCCGGATGGCGTCGAATGAACGCTTCCAGCACGTCGCTGTAGCGCTGGGTCGTCAGCAGTTCCGTCTCGGCGGCGTCCCGGCCGACGGCCAGCGGGATCTCCGGTCCGAACTCCACGTGATAGCGGCCGTCGCCGCGGCAGTTGAACACGGGCAGCACGGCGCAACCGGTGCGGGCCGCCAGAACTGCCGCCGCACGCGCCGTCCAGGCCGGCCGGCCCAGGAAGCGGACCGGCACTCCCCGCCGTCCCCCCACGTGCTGGTCGAGGATCAGTCCCACCGTCTTGCCGGCGCGCAGCAGGCGCAGGATGTCGCGGCTGGAGCCGTGGTCAGGCAGGAAGCGCACGCCCTGAGCCCGCCGCATCTCCTGCCAGGCGCGGTCGGCGCCGCGGCTGTGCAGGCGCCGGGTGACCACGTGGATCTCGTACCCCGCCAGCGCCTGCGCCACCGCCAGCAGGTCCCAGTTGCCGTAGTGGCCGCTGATGAGCACCACCCCGCGGCCGCGGGCCCGGGCCTCCTCGAAGCGCTCGCTGCCGGTGAATTCCACGTGGCGCGCGAGCGAGGCGGGAACGAGCAGGGGCAGCCGTGCCGTCTCGGCCAGCACCTGGCCGTAGTGGACGAAGTTCGCCCGGGTCAGGGCGCGCAGCTCGTGGGATGTGAGATCGTGGAATGCCAGGCTCAGCGAGCGCCGGACGTGGGCGCGCCGGTACCGCACCGCGTGATACCAGAGCAGTCCGAGGCCCCGTCCCAGGCGGAGGGCCTGCCGCTCGGGGAGGGTCTGGAACACGGCGCAGCCGGCGCGGATGGCGAAGGTCGTCAGCATGGCAACGGCAAGGATCTGGCGCGGGAGTCCGCCCGCGAGTCCTTGCGCCTCGCGACTAACGATAGGGCACGGGCGGTGCGGAGCAAGCCAGGAGCCCCGGCAACGGCCGGGGCTCCCCTCGCGGCGGGCCGATCGATGCAGGCGCCTCGATCAGTCGCGAAACGTCTGCTTGATGCCGCTCCAGCTGGTCGCTCGGGCGCTCACCGGATCGCAGGGCAACCCCGGGAAGACACCGGTCAGCAGGCCCGGGCACGCGAAACCGGCGTGCTTGTCGAGGAGGAACATGCCCTCCTCGTTCACCGGTGCGGGGGCGTAGTCGGAGTAGAAGACGAACGTGCCGGAGCCGCTGGCGCCGGGCTCGCAGTCGTCCTCCCGCGGCTCGAACTTGAGGATGATCCCCTCGTCGCCGGGCACGCTCGGGTCGCCGTCGCACTCGATGAAGGCGTCGAAATCGACGGTGCAGATGTCGGGCGGGCTGACGGACGTGCCCGCCGGCGATTCCCAGGCCAGGGCCGATGCCACGTCGCCGCAGGCGCAGGCCCCGCCGGGGGGATCGATCAGCACGTTGAAGTGGCTCAGCGCGTACGGGGAACCCGTGTCCCACGCGACCTCGAGGGTGTATCGGTACATGCCGAGTTCATGCGCGACCAAATCGGCGGTGATGTCGCCCGTGATCATGCACTCGGCTTTTGCGCCGGTGACGGTTCCGAGCACGGCGATCAGCGCGATCAACGCGCCCGACAGCAGACGGCAGACAGGTTTCATGGTGCCTCTCCCGGAGTCCTACGACCAATGATTATTATTACTGATTAGACCGGCGAAGTCCAGTACCGATTTTCGGGGGTCGCAAGCAGCCGGGGCCGGGATCGGCGCTCCGGGCGGGCTATCGAGCCCGGGGACGGGGCGAAACTCAGGCGTGGATCGGGCGTCCCGCCACCGCCAGCGCCGCCTCCTTGAGGCCCTCGGCGAGGGTGGGGTGCGCGTGGCAGACCTGGGCGATGTCCTCGCTCGAGGCGCCGAACGCCATGGCGGCCACCGCCTCGGCGATGAGGTCGCCCGCCCGGGGACCGATGATGTGCACTCCGAGCACGCGGTCGGTCTCGGCGTGGGCGAGCACCTTCAGGCGCCCGTCGATGCGCCCCATCGTGCGCGAGCGGCTGACCGCTCGCACGAAGAAAACGCCCTTCCGGTAGGGGATCTGCGCTTCCTTCAACTCGTCCTCCGTCTTGCCGACGGCGGCGATCTCCGGATCAGTATAGCACACGGCGGGGATGGCGTCGTAATTCACGTGACCGGCCTGGCCGGCGATCGACTCGACGCAGGCCACACCCTCGTCCATGGCCTTGTGGGCGAGCATCGGGCCGCTCACGACGTCGCCGATCGCGAATACCCCGGGCGCCGACGTCCGGTAGCGTCCGTCCACCGGGATCCGGCCGTCGTCGTCCAGTTCCAGGCCGACCGTCTCCAGGCCCAGGTCCTCGGTGTACGGGCGGCGGCCGACCGCCACCAGCACGCGTTCGCAGCTCAGGGGTTCGGCACCCTCGATCTCCACCACGGCGCCCCCGCCGTCGCGCCGGGCGCCGGTCACGCGCGCTCCGAGCTGGAAGCGCATGCCTTGTCGCTTGAACAGCTTCAGCGCCTCGCGGGCCAGCTCGGCATCCATCCCGGGCAGGATGCGGTCCAGGTACTCGACGACCGTGACCTCGGCGCCGAGCCTCCGCCACACCGAGCCCAGCTCCAGACCGATGTAACCGGCACCGATCACGACGAGATGCCCCGGCACCGCCGGGTAGGAGAGGGCGGCGGTGGAATCGCCGACGATCTCGCCGTCCATCCTCACGCCCGGCAGGGGCGCCGGCACGCTGCCGGTCGCGATCACGACGTGTTCGGCCGTGATCACGGCGGCGTCGGGCCCTTCCACGATCACCCGGCCGGGACCGTCCAGACGGGCCGATCCCTGGTAACGGACGACCTTGTTCTTCTTGAAGAGGGCGGCCACGCCGTCGGTGAGGCTGACCACCACGTCGTCCTTGCGCCGGAGCAGGACATCGAGGTCGAGCGCCACCTCGCCCACGGTGATGCCGTGGTCCGCCAGCCCGCCGCGCGCCTCGTGGTACTTCTCGCTCGACTCCAGCAGAGCCTTGCTGGGGATGCAACCCACCCGCAGACAGGTGCCTCCGAGGCGTTCCTCCCGGTCCACGCAGGCGGTGTCCAGGCCGAGCTGCGCGGCGCGGATGGCAGCCACGTAGCCGCCCGGTCCGGCGCCGATCACCACGAGGTCGTGCTTCTTCTCGGTCACGTCGCGCTCCCTCCACCGGCGTCGCGCGGCTCCGGATCGCGCGACGCCCGGCCGCTAGATCTGCAGGAGCAGCCGCTCCGGCTGCTCGATCGTGTGCTTCACGTGGCGCAGGAAAGACACGGCCTCGCGCCCGTCCACGAGGCGGTGGTCGTAGGTGAGCGCCAGATACATCATGGGTCGCACGACGATCTCGCCCTCCACGACCACGGCCCGATCCTGGATCGTGTGCAGCCCCAGGATGCCGCTCTGCGGCGGGTTGACGATGGGTGTGGAGAGGAGCGATCCGTAGACGCCCCCATTGCTGATCGTGAACGTGCCGCCCTCAAGCTCGGAGAGGTCGATCTTCTTCGACTTCACCCGCGCCGCGAAGTCGGCGATGCGCTCCTCGATCTGGGCGAAGCTCAGGTGTTCGGCGTCGCGCACGATCGGTACCACCAGACCCTTGCCGCTGCCGATCGCCACGCCGATGTCGTAGTAGTCCCGGTAGGTGATCTCCTGTCCCCGGACCTCGGCGTTGAGCTCGGGGAAGAGTCGCAAGGCTTCGATCGACGCCCTGACGAAGAAGCTCATGAAACCGAGCTTCACGCCGTGACGCTCCTGGAACGCCTCCTGGTGGCGCTTGCGCAGCGTCATCACGCCGCCCATGTCCACTTCCTGGAAGGTGGTGAGCAGGGCGGCCGTCTGCTGCGCCTGCACCAGCCGCTCGGCGATGCGCCGCCGGATGGGTGACATGGGGACCACGCGCTCGCGTCGCTCGCCGGGGGCGGGTGGTGCGGCCGGAGCGGCGGCCGGAGGCGTTCCGGTGCGCCGGTCGGCCGGTTGGCGCGCCGGCTCCTCCCGTTGCGGCGCCGGCTCGGACCGCTGCGCCGTTCGCGGGGTCGCCGCCTGCTTGGACGGCTCGTCTGCGCCCGTGCGAGAGGCCGCCCGCACCACGTCCTCCTTGAGGACACGCCCGCCGGGGCCGCTGCCACGGACGGTGGCCGGGTCCACGCCCGCCTGCTCGGCCGCCCGGCGCGCGGCCGGCATCACGTGCCCGGAGCCGGCGCCGGCCCGGGCGCTCGGAGATTCCTGCGGCCCGGATTCCTGCGCCGGAGATTCCGGCTGCGACCGCTCCTGCTGCGGAGGCTCCTGCTGCGGAGACTCCTGTTGCGGGGGCTCGTCCCGCCGCGGTCGCGGCGCGGGCGCAGCTTGTGGGACATCCTCGGCGGGGGCGGCCCGCGGAGCTTCCTCGGCGGGCTCGGACGCGGGCCCGGACGCGGGCTCGGACGCAGGCTCTTCCGCCGGCGCGGCCGGCGCAGCAGCCGTCTGTCCGGAACCGCCGCCATCGCCGCCGGCGGCGGCGGCCTCGTCGATCACCGCCACCACGTCGCCGATGGTGGCGAACTCGCCGCTCTGCTTGACGATCTCCACCAGCCGTCCGGCCGATGGAGCCGGCAGTTCCACGGTCGCCTTGTCCGATTCGAGTTCCACCAGCGGCTCGTCCAGTTCCACCCAGTCGCCCGGCTGCTTGAACCAGTCCGCGATCTGCACCTCGTTGATGGACTCGCCCAGGGCAGGCACCTTCACGTCCACGGCCATGGTCAGCTATCTCCTTGGGACTCGGGTTTCGCGGCTGAGCTGCCGGCCGCGGCGTGATGGCGGCGGGCCGGACCGAAGACGCGATCGAGGAGGATCTCCAGCTCCAGCCGGTGGCTGGCCGAACTGCCGGTGGCCACGCTGGCCGACTCGGGGCGACAGACGCCGGAGAACGGCCAGCGTCCGAGCAGCCGGTCGCCGAAGCGGTAGCGCAGGTAGGGCCATGCGCCCATGTTCTCGGGCTCCTCCTGCACCCAGCGCACCGGCACGCCGGGCGCCATCTGGTGCAGCTCCTGCTCGATGTACCGGGCGGGCAGCGGGTAGAGCTGCTCCAGCCGCAGGATCGCGAGGTCCTCGCGGCCGAGGCGCCGGCGCTCGGCATCCAGGTCGTAGTAGACCTTGCCGGTGCAGAGCAACGCCTCGCACACCTGCCCCTCGCGCACGCCGAGGCAAGGATCGGTGATGATGCGCTGGAATCCGCCGTCCGCCAGCTCGTCCAGGCTCGAGATCACCTCCGGATGGCGCAGCATGCTCTTGGGCGTGAACACCACCAGGGGCTTGCGCCAGGGGCGCACCACCTGCCGCCGCAACAGGTGGAAGAGCTGCGCCGGAGTGCTGGGGTACGCGATCTGGAGGTTGTCCTCGGCCGTCAGGCTCAGGAAGCGCTCGATGCGCGCGCTGCTGTGCTCCGGCCCCATGCCCTCGAAGCCGTGGGGCAGGAAGAGCGTCAGACCGGAGAGGCTGCGCCACTTGCTCTCTCCGGCGGCGATGAACTGGTCGATGATCACCTGCGCGGCGTTGTTGAAGTCGCCGAACTGCGCCTCCCAGATCACCAGGGCGTCCGGGTAGGCGAGACTGTAGCCGTACTCGAAGCCCATGACGCCCGCCTCCGACAGCGGGCTGTTGTAGATCTCGCAGGGCGCCTGGTCGGCCGTCAGCCGCTGCAGCGGCGTGTGGCGCTGTCCGGTGCGCTGGTCGTGGAGCACGGCATGGCGGTGGCTGAAGGTGCCGCGCTCGCTGTCCTGGCCGGTCAGACGCACCCGATGGCCCTCGGTGACCAGGCTGGCGAAGGCCAGCGCCTCGGCGGCGGCCCAGTCCACCGGCCGTTCCCCGGCGGCGATGGCCTGCCGCAGGTCGAGCAGCCGCACGATCTTCGAGTGGGGCGTGAAGCCGTCGGGCACCTCCGCCTGCTTGCGCAACAGCTCCTGCAGGCGTTCGCGCGGCACGCGCGTCTCCGCGTCCGGGACCACCGCCTCGGGTCCGCCCTTGTAGTCTTGCCACACCTTGCCGAGCACGCGGGGGCGCTCCGCCACCAGGTTGTCGTCGCGCCGGGCCTCCGACAGGTACCCCTCCAGCACCTCGCGCCGGCGGTCGGCCAGCTCGTCGGCCATCTCGCGGCTGACGTCGCCGTACTTCATGAGCCGCTTCAGGTAGCCCTCGCGCACGCTCTCGCGGGCCCGGATCTCCTGGTAGAGCAACGGCTGCGTGAACGCCGGCTCGTCGGTCTCGTTGTGGCCGCGCCGGCGGTAGCAGTACATGTCGATCACCACGTCGCGCCGGAACTCGCGGCGGAAGTCGAGCGCCAGGCGCACCACCTGGGCGACCGCCTCCGGGTCCTCGCCGTTGACGTGGAAGATGGGGATCTGGAGCATGCGCGCCACGTCGGTGGCGTAGGGCGACGACCGGCCCTCGCCGGGGTCGGTCGTGAAGCCGATCTGGTTGTTGACGATCACGTGCAGCGTACCCGAGGTGGTGTAGCCCTCCAGCTCGCTGAGGTTCAGGCTTTCCTGGATGATCCCCTCGCCGGCGAAGGCCGCGTCGCCGTGGATGAGCAGGGCCATGCTGCGGTCACGGCCGTTCTCGTCACGATCCTGCCGGGCGCGCACGCGGCCCAGGGCCACCGGGTTGACGTACTCCAGATGGCTCGGGTTGAAACCGAGGGCCAGGTGCACCAGGTGTCCGCGGGCGGTCACCCAGTCGCTGTGATAGCCGAGATGGTACTTCACGTCGCCGTGGCCCAGGTACAGCTCCGCGTCCTTGTCCTCGAACTCGCGGAAGATCTGCCACGGGCTCTTGCCCATGATGTTCGCGAGCACGTTCAGCCGACCGCGATGCGCCATGCCCAGCACCACGTGATCGAGGCCCTGCCCTCCGGCGTGCTCGATCGCCATGTCCAGCAGCGGGATCAGCGTCTCGGCCCCCTCCAGGGAGAAGCTCTTGGCGCCGATGTACTTCTTCTGGATGAACTCCTCGAAAATCACCGCGTCGGTGAGCTGCCGCAGGATGCGCATCTGCTCGTCCGGTTCCAGCGCGCAGCGGTTCTCCACCGGCTCCATCCTCTGCTGCAGCCACTCCCGGATGGCGAGGTCGTCGATGTGCATGAACTGCACGCCGATGTACCGGCAGTAGGTCGACTGCAGTCGCCGCAGGATCTCGCGCAGGGGCAGCACTTCGCCTGGCGCCAGGCTGCCGCCGGAGAAGGGCAGGTCGAGGTCCTGCTCCCCGAAGCCGTAGTAGTCCAGCGTCAGCTCCGGCGGCTCCGGCGGTGGATCGGCCAGGGGATTGAGCCGCGCGATGCGATGACCGCGCACGCGGAAGTTGCGGATCATCTGGTCCACACGGTTCTGGCGCTCGGCAAGCTCCGCCTCGCGCCGGCCCATGGCGGCCACCTGATCCGGCGGCACGCTGCGATCGATCTTCAGGCTCTCGAAGTAGCGCTGCCAGTTCGTGGGGACGGAGGCGGGGTCGTCGAGCCAGGCCGTGTACAGCTCCTCGCTGAAGGCGAGCGAGAGCGTGTTGGGGACGTGCGGCTGGTCGGGGTTTCGCGTCTGGTCGGCCATCGGTCTCGTTCCGGCGCCCGGGAGCTCCGCGCGCGTGGTTCTGACCCGCTCATCGGTGAGCGGCCCGCTCCCCGGAAGCACGCCACGACGCGCCACCGGCGCAGGTCCGGTCGCGTGATCGCCGCCGCGCGCCGCGGAGCGGGCCGGTCGAGCCCCGTCATGATAGACCGGAATCGCTCGCGTCGCACCGGGTTTCGGAACCTACCGCGCGCCCCTTTCGCCGAAGAGCGACCGGACCGCCGACCAGGTCTTCGCCTCGGCCGCCAGCGGGAAGCAGACGTCGCAATCCGTCGTGAACCAGGCCGACCGCTGCTCCGGGTCGCCCGAGGCGGGCACCAGCACGATCGGGGTTTCCGGATCGGCTGCCGGGAGATAGGACGGCCAGCCCGCGACGGCGGGACTCGACACCGGTCCCAGGAACCACTCGGCGTAGCCCGCGCCGAGCACCTGGTACTGGATGGCGGCCGCGGCCACGACCTCCCCCCACGCCGGTTCGGGGAACGAGATGCGGAACTCGCCGTCGACGGGCGGGACGATGTAGAGGACGCCCGCAGGCGTCAGCACGTCCGTTTCGATGATGGTCGCGGGCAGGTCCGCGGTCACCTTGAATTCGGCCCCGACAGCCGGCTCGGACAGATCCTCCAGGACGACGTACAGCATGAACTGACCTGGGCAGATGCAGTCCCAGCATTCGTCGCCGCGGTCCGCCTCGTGGAAGGAGAGGGCGATGACGTTCGCCTCGGCGGCGGCAGACGCCGGCAGCATCGCCGCGAGAACGGCGCCGGCCAGCAGGACGACGGTCGCAAGACTCGTCTTCACGGTGTTCATCGTGGGCCCTCCTCATGGCGGCAGGTGGGGCGAGTGCGGCGATGATACCACATGTTCATGTTGCCGGTCGACCCGGAGGAAACGCCCCGGCCCGTTCCGCATCGTCGCCGGCCGCCCGAGGATGCCGCGAGCCTCAACGCGCCCCGTAGCCCTCCCGGAAGCGCAGGACGCGCGCCGGATTGCCGGCGACCACGGCGCCGTCGGGCACGTCCTTCGTCACCACCGACCCCGCGCCCACCACGGCGTTCCGGCCGATGTGCACCGGCAGCAGGGTCACGTTGCTGCCGATGGAGGCGCCGTCCTCGATCACCGTCTGCTTCCACTGCGAGCGGTCGGCCTGGGGCGGCATGGTATCGTTGATGAACATGACGCCGTGGCCCACGAAGACGTCGCTGCCGATCGTGACCAGTTCGCAGACGAACGTGTGGCTCTGCACCCGGGTGCGGTCGCCGATCTTCACGCCGGCCTGGATCTCGACGAAGGTGCCGATCATGCAGTCGCGGCCGATCTCGCACTCGTACAGGTTGACGAAGTTCCACACCTTCGTCCCCTCGCCGATCTTGCAGTCGCGGATGAGCTGGCGCTCGTTCGCGGGGTGATCCATGGGTTTCCTCCGGCGTGTGCGCGGGTTTAACGTGTCGGTGACTCGGCCTGGCGTTCCGTCCGTCCGCGGGTGCGACCGGACGCGACCGGCCACGATACACCACCGATCCGCCGACGCCAAGCCGGGCGGCGGAACAGCCGGGCGGCGGAACTCGCCGGCCGGCGCTCCCGAAGGAGAATCGATGTCTCGCCGCCACCACCCGGTCCCGAGCCTCGCCTGGAGCCGTTTCGCGCGCGACCGTCACGTCCGGAGCGGTCCGCGGACGTGGTTCGACGGCTCGGAGGAGGAACTGCTGGCGCTGGTGAGAGCCCGCTGGGCGGACCGGCGGCCGGGCGCGGGGCGCACCGATCTCTCGCAGGTCGTGGTCGTTCCGGTGCCGCCCGATCGGTTCGTGTCCAGCACCGTGCTGGTGGACGAGCGGACGTGGCTGCACGCCCGGCTCGAACGACGGCAGCCGCATGAGGAGCCCTTCGTCCGGGTGACGGCGGAAGGGGCTCGCGAGCCGGCCCGCCACGCGTCCGTGGTGCTCTACAGCGCCGCCACGCTCGAGGAGAACGAGGGGGAGCGCTCCGGCGACGCCGACTGGGAAGTGGTCTGCCTGATCGCCGCTCCGGTCCCGGACGAGCCCATGAACCCGGTCACCATGGCTCGCAACTTCCTCGCCCGGCCGGGCGGCACGCCCTGCGAGTACTCGGCGCGAGAGTTCGCCGAGGCGATCTGGTACTGGAGCCGCCGCGCGAGCGCGCACGAGGACCCGACGGAGCCGCGCCCCGGGCGGTGAGATCCCGCGGACGGGCACGCGTGCCCCCGCGGACGGGCGCACGCGCGTGCCCGTCCCGTCCCGGATCAGCTCGCCCCGCCGGGCCGTCGTTCGATGCGTCGCCCGGTCATGGTGAGATAGCTTCCGTACAGGTCGGCCGTGAGGCACGAGTGCACCGGGAGCACGAGGACGAGGTCGCCCGGTCGGAGGTCGGCCAGCGCGGCGTCGAAAACGGCCGGTTCGGCTCCCACCACCCCGTGCTCCTGGCTCAGCGTGCTGAGCCAGGTGCCCGGCACCGGCTGGCCGAAGCCGTCGGCGGAGGCGAGGGCGAGTTGACCGAAGCTGGGCGTGGCGGCCGGACCGGGCAGCGACTCCTTGCTCAGATGCACGGCCCCGCCGTGGATCACCAGCTCGCCGCGGTCGGGGTACACGCCGAGCACCGGACACGCGACCGCCACGCCCACGTCGGTGGGTTCACAGGCACCGAGGCGGACCTGCATCAGGTCGTAGAAGACGAAGTTGCCGGGACGGATCTCGTCGGTCCCCTCGAGCGAGCGGGCAGCGCTGCAGGTGGGGGTGTCGCCGGCGGATAGCAGCAAGGGCGGGCCCGAGACGCGCGGATCGTCCGCCGCCGCGCGCGCCGCGTGGCTCAAGCGCTCCACCGTGCGGTCGTAGAGCGCCGAGAGCCGGTCCGGCCCGGCTGCGCCGTAGGCCTGGCCCGTGTGGGTCAGGACGCCCGCAAGCGGCCCCGCGCCGGCGGTCCGGACGGCCCGGGCCACGGCGGACAGCCGCTGGCGATCGTCCCAGCGCACGCCCGTGCGGCCGTATCCGGCGTCCACCTTGATCCAGAAGCGCAGCCGTGCGCCGCCGAGCTCGCTCGCCAGGGCGCCGGGCAGCGACGGGTCGTCGACCGGCACGCCGATGGCGGGCCCTCCATCGGGCGCCGTCCCGACGGTCCGCGCGAGTTCCGCGAGACCCGCCGCCTCTCCCGGGTGCACCAGGCGGGCCACGGTGATGTCGCGCCAGCCGTGCTCGGCGAAGTAGCGCGCCATTGGCAGCGACGAGACCGCGATCCCGTCGGCGCCCGCCTCGGCGAGCCACCGCGCGATCGCGGCCGACTGGTGAGTCTTGGCGTGAGGGCGCAGCCGGACGGCCGCCTCGGCGGCTCGCGCGGCCATCCGCGTGATGTTGCGGCGGACGCGCACCTCGTCGAGCAGCAGGGCGGGTCCGGCGACGCCGAGCTCCCGCAGCGTGCGACTCGTCGCGCGCGTCTGCCCGCTATCGATGCGGACCTTCATCGCCCCTCCGGCCCTGGGGAGTCCATCCGACCTGGTGCGACGGGCGGCCGCCGCGGATCCTCGTCCCCGACCGCCGCCCTCGCGCCCACTCTAGATGCACCGCGCCCCGCGGGCCAGGGCCGCGCCGGCTACCGCACCAGCGTGAGCTTCAGGACCTCCGTGTGCCCCGGAGCCTTGACCTCGCAGAAGTAGAGACCGGCCGATACGTTGTGGCCGGCCCGGTCGTGTCCTGCCCAGGAGACCTCGCCGGGACCGGCCGGCGCGTCGCTCTCGTGGAGGGTGGCCACGAGCCGGCCGCGCACGTCGTACATCCGCACCTCGAGCCGGCCGGCGTGCGGCAGCACGTAGTGCACGGTCACCCGGGGGTTGAACGGGTTCGGGTGGGCCGCCACCTGGAACGCCGGCGGGGTCTCTGCCGAGACCTCGATCGGTGACGGCATGGTGCCCAGCGTGATCAAGATGTCACGCAGGATGCGGCCGCGCACCGGCGGCACGGGCTCGCTCCAGGCGTCGGCGTCGCGCACGGCCCTCAAATCGTAGGGGAACGCGATCACCTTCGCCGCCGTCAGGTCGTGCTCGGCCAGGAGCGCGGCGGCGTAGGGATACGCACCGGCCTGGCCGTCGGGGCCGAGGAACTCGGCCTGAGCCGTGGTTCCCGGCTGCGGCGTCACGGCCGAGACGACGCGCTGCCAGGGGCAGCCGAGGTTCAGGTACCAGGTTTCCGGAGTCGGGAACACGGGCGCTCCATCGAGGGTCGCCACCAGCGGCGCCGACTGGCCCGTCAGCGTGACGAGGTCCTGGTCGGCCGCCTCTACCGGTAGCCACTCGGCCAGGAACGTCTGCCCTTCCGGAGCGCCCGACAGTTCGGAGAGGAGACCGTCGCCGAACATTGCCAGGCCATGATTCCCGGCGGCGAGCCAGGTGGAGAGCAACCCCAGATCGTCCCGGTCGAGCACCGGCGAGACTCCGTCGGCCCCCTGCCCGAGGCTCGAGTAGACGATCGCGGTGTACCGCTCCAGCTGGGCCGCGGTGGCGTCCGTGCCGAGGCCGGCGCCTTCCGGCGACTGTCCGACGTAGAGATCGTATTGAGAGCCGATCGCCATGCCCGCGAAGCTCATGCCGTAGTACCAGGCGCTCGGGTCGTCGGGCGCCGCCTCCAACCACAGCAAGGTGGCCGGCTGCCCGACGTCCTCGCCTGCCACCGCGAGCGACGGCAGCGCCCGCACCGTGAACTCCTCTGGATAGAGTTGCCAGGCGTCGGGGTCCGAGAGGCCGGTGGTGTCCGCCGGCAGGATGGTCGTCAGGACGGTTCCGCCCACCGTCTCGCTCGCGGTGAACCAGATGCGCAGCACGTCGCCCGGAAAGAGGAAGCCGCTGTCGGGCAGGTCGAAGCTGAACGAGTCTGACTCCGTGGCGTGCATCACCGGCGCGCCCGGCACTGCACCTTCCATCGGCAGGCCGGCGGTGCGATGGAGATCGAACAGGGGGTTGGCGAAGAGCCGATAGTGCATCACCGGCGGGCCGTCCAGCGTCCGCTCGGGCAGCGAGGGCCTGGTCACCACCTGCACGGCGTCGCGGCCGCCCTCGGCCGCGTCGAACCGCACGTGGTTCGCGCCCAGATCGACCCGATCGACCGTGCCACTGGCGGGGAACGCGTCGGGCGCGAGCTGCGAGGGATCGGCGATCAGCTGCGGCCCCGAGGGCTCCACCGCGCGCACGGCCACGTTGTCGAAGTACGGTGCCGGCGACACGTCGCCGCCCCAGCACCAGTTCTGGTCGAACTCCCTCACGCCCAGGCGCACCTTCAACCAGCGGGCGTCCGGGACCAGGAGGTGGGTGACGTCGTTCACGTGCCGGTCGTAGCCGGGGCTGCCGTAGTGCAGGAAGCCGTCGCTGTCGGTCATCCAGCCGGTCTCGCCGGCGGGATCGCTCGTGCTCGCCAACTCCCAGAACCAGAAGATCTCGTCGCAACCCGGGGCGCTGCCGAGCAAGTTGTGCGTATATGCATCGAACGCCAGCTCGATCCGCGCCTGGAGATCAGGCGGCAGCGCGATCGGCGGCGACTCGACGGCGTTGTGCAACTCCGTGGGCTCGTTCAGCAGGCCGCCCGTGGTGTTCACGACCCAGCCGCCCGGACCGTAGCACCAGCTCTGGCACGGGCTGCCGCCGGTGCCGGGCACCACCTCGCCGTCGTCGATGAACGCGAACTGGGGCGTCGTGTTGTCGCGGCACGGGTCGAGGTCGCCGAGCTGCGGCCAGACCTTCGAGAAATCGCCCACGCCGCCGCTGCCGGCCAGCGGAGAGCTGGGCACCCACTGCAGGTCCGTCCCGGGCTCCACGGTTTCCAGCGCGCCGGCGAGCGCCGGTCCGGCGCCTTGGTCGAAGGTGACCGCGATGCGGTCGATCTGGGCGGCCCCGGCGGTCGGATACCTGCAGTCCTCGTCCGACCAGCCTCCATCATCCGACGTGAACACCCAGCGCAGGTGCACCGCGCCATCCAGGTAGTCCGCGGGGTCGACGGTGGTCTGGACGTCCAGCGCGAGCCCGGTGTGCAGACCATCGAACGAGTCCAGATCGTCCCATCCGCTGCCGCGATGGACCTGGAACTGCAGGATGTCGTAGCCCGGTTCGGTGTCGACGTTGAGGCCGGCGGTGACGCGCACCGACACCGGCTGCGCGGCATCCGGCACGGGCCAGGACCACGTCAGGCTGTCGTTCCAGCCGTTGCCGTAGCCTCCGACTGGATCCTCGGGATCGCACGACGGGATCGTTTCGTCGCCCACGTACCAGGCATGGTTGTCGGGGGTGGCCGGGTCGAGGTTGGCTGCCTGGTAGGTGGAGGCGTGGAAGTGGGAAGGCTCGGGCAGCGTCAGATCGAGCCCGATCCATCCCTGGCGGTCGGGGGCGCCGCCAGCCGTCTGGAACGTTCCCTCGAGCGTACCCGGGCCGCCGTACAGGAAGAGGGTGTCGCCGGGAGCCCGCATCGCACCGGCGACCGGGCCTCCGGCGAGGACCTTCGCACCGGCGGATCGGAACCTCGCGTCCGGAGCGCGGAGGGCATCCGAGGGCGACGGCCGAGCGGCGGCAGCGATGGCGGACGCCAGCAGGAGAGCCGCGCACGCGCCAGCCAGAACGAGCCTTCCCACGCCTGGTGATCCCGCATCTCTCGGTGGCGACGGCATACAGGTCTTCATGGCGACTCTCCGTTCAGTCGGCAGTGGCCGGGCGAGCGGACGCGAACTGCCCGCCCGGTCGGTGACGTGGCAGCGACTGCACCGCGCAAAGGGGCCTACGACGAATCGGGCTACCGCACCAGCGTGAGCTTCACCACCTTCCGGTGCTCCGGAGTGCGCACCTCGCAGAAGTAGACGCCGCCCGCCACCTCGCGGCCGGTGCGGTCGCGACCGTCCCAGACGATGCGGCCCGGTCCCGCCTGGGCCGGTCCGTCGTGCAGCGTGGCCACCTTGCGCCCCCGCACGTCGAACAGTTCGACGGCGAGATGCGCGGCCTGCGGCAGCGCGTAGGCGACGGTCACGCGCGGGTTGAACGGGTTCGGGTGCGCGCCGACCCGGAACGCGAGCGGGGTGGGGGCGGGGCTCGGCGGCTCGAGAGACGGCGTCTCGCCGAACGACCGCAGGACGTGGTGCAGGACCACGGCTGCGGCCGAAGGCGGCGGCGTGTAGGGCCAGAACGGCTCTGGTAGCTCGCCGCCTGTCTCGAGGGCCGTGATGTCGAACGGGAACGTCACCGTCACCGCCGGGGGCGACGCGACCCGGTGCGCCACTCCCGCCACGTACGGATCGCCGGCCGGCAGTCCCCCCTGATCCGCGAACCGCGCCACCACCTGGGCAGCAGGACCGGGGGTGATGGCGTCGATCGTGCGCAGCAGGGGACAGCCGCCGTCCGCCGTCATCGCCACCACGTCCGCCGGCACGATCGTATTGAGCGGCTCGAAGAGCAACCCGGGCGAGGTCTGGCCGCCGACGTACGGGCGCACGTCCGAGGGACCGCTGTTCACGCCGAGCCAGGCGTCCCTGAAGGTGGTGCCGGCAATGTCCACGAGGCCGCTGACCACGTTGTCCCCCGTCACCAGGAGGTGGCGGTCGCCGGTGTCGAGCCAGCCCGAGAGCAGCTGCACGTCCAGACTGGCATCATACAAGCCGGTGCTCAGCGGGGTCTCGAGCCGGCCGCCGGCGTACACGATGGTGTCGTAGCCGTCGAGCAGGGCCGGCGTGGCGGCGCTGCCCAGCCCGTTGCCGGCCCGCGAGGCGGCACCGGTCGTCACGAAGACGTCGTACCGGTCGAGATCGAAGCCCGCCCCCGCGAGAGCGCGGAACCATCGATCGCGAGAGCCGCCCTCGTCATCGAGCCAGACCAGGATCCCGGCATGGCCGGATGGATCGGCCGTGTCGAGCGCCGGCAGCGCCCGCATGGCGAACTCTTCCGGATAGACGTGCCACAGATCGGGGCGGCTGAAGCCGGTGGTGTCGGCCGGCAGCATCGTGGTGAACGGCTGCGCCGCCACCCATTCGGTGGCGGTGAAATAGTAGTGGAGCACGTCGCCGGGGAACAGGAAGCCGGAGTCGGGCAGATCGAAGCAGTACCGATCCTGCACCGGGTAGCCCGAAGACGAGTAGCAGGTGTCGCCCTCCACCGAGCCCGCCAGCGGCAGGCCGCTGGTGCGGTGCGCATCGAACACGCCGGTGTGCGGGTTGGGGAAGAGCCGGTAGTGCATTCGCGGAAGCTCCAGCCAGGCGCCCTCGCGTCCCGGTGCCAGCGAGACCACCACCGAGTCGCCGAGCACCACCGGCGCGCCAGCGGGCGCGACGTTCTTCGCCATGTCGAAACGCACCGACGCCGCGCCCCAGTTCAGCGGATCGATGACGCCCGCCTCGGGGAACGCGTCCTGCGCCAGCTCGCGGGCGAGCGCCCGGAGATCGGGGCCGTCCGGTTCCCAGGCCCGCACGGTCACGTTGTCGAAGTAGGGGGCGGGGGTGCCGTTGTTTCCCTCCCAGCCCCAGTAGTGGCCGGCCTCCAGCACGCCCAGGCGCACCTGCAGCCAGGCGGCGCCGGGCTCCAGGTACTGGGTGATCCTCTCGCTGTGCCGGACGTAGCCGGGGCCCCCGTAGTACCCGGGCCAGATCCAGTGCCGCCACTCCGACCAGCCGGTCTCGCCCGTGGGATCGGCGGTCGTGGACACCTCAAAGTTGTAGAACATGCCCGGCGAATCGGCCCAGAGTTGCTCGTGGCGGTAGACGTCGAAGGCCAGTTCGAGTTCGTGGCGCGGGCCGGCCGGCAAGGCCATCGGCGGCGAGACGACGAAATTCGCCAGGTGGTGGTCCGGCCTCATCAGACCGCCGGTGGTGTTCACGATCCAACCTGCCGGTCCGTAGCACCAGGAGATGCAGGCCGTGCCGCCGGTCCCGGGAACGACGAGCCCATCGTCGATGAAAGCGAACTGGGGAGAGTCGTTGTCGTTGCAGAAATCCAGGTCCTCGAGCTCCGGCCACAGCTGCGAGAAGTCGCCCACGCCCGAACTCGCCAGCTCCGTCCACTGCAGCGGCGCACCATCCTCGCAGGTCTCCACGTGACCCACGAGTTGCTCGCCGCCGCCCTGGTCGAAGGTGACGGCGATGAGGTCGATCTGGGCCGCGCCGGAACCCGTGTAGAGGCAGTCGGCGTCGGACCAGCCCGGATCGGATGCGAAGAGCCAGCGCAGGTGGACCTCGTCGGCGCCGACGCCCTGCAGATCACCGGGGGCGAGCGCGGCGAGGACATCCACGTCCACGCCCGCGGCGGTGCCGGTCCAGACGGCCAGATCGACCCAGCCGGCGGCCGTGAGCACCTGGAGGTACAGGTTGTCGTAATCCGGCTCCACGTCGTGATTCAAGCGGGCGGTCAGCCGCACCGTCACCGCCGAAGCGGGCTCCGTCACCGGCGCGGACCAGACCAGCCGATCGTACCAGTCGTTGCCGTAGCCTCCGACCGGGTCTCCGGGCTCGCAGGAAGGCAGGGTCTCATCACCCACGTACCAGGCGCGATTGCCGGAGGTGGCCGGGTCGAGGTTCGCCGCCGCGTAGGTGGAGACCTGGAAGTGGTTCCCGGTGGCGGTGAGGTCGAGGCCGGTCCAGCCCTGGCGGTCGGGATCGCCGGCTGCCGTCTGGAACTTGCCCTCCAGGCGCCCGGGTCCGCCGTAGAGCTGGATCGTGTCGGCCTTCGCGGCCGCCGGCCGGAGCGCCGCGCCCACGCGCAGGTCGTCGGCGCGGCCATCACCGTCCAGATCCAGGTACAGGAACGGGTGCTCCGGCGGCTCCGCCGGCGGCTTCCCGGATGGCGCAGCCAGCAGCGGCGGCGCCGGTGTGGCGATGGCCAGGCAGACGATCGCGAGGATGCCAAGGAACAGATGCAGTCGCCCCGTGGCGTTCATGGCTTCCCCCCTTGAACCGAACGAGCAGTCTCGAACCCGAGGGGAGCCGGGTGGGCATCTGGGAGGACGAACGGCCATGGCTCAACCCATTGCTGAGAATACCAGATCAATGGGGAATCGGTCAAATTAGCAGCCGCGAGCCTACGACGCCTTGCGCCGGATCAGGTCGCTGCGGAGCTGGTGACGCTCGTTGAAGAGGCGCCGGTAGGCGAGCAACGCCACCCCGATGGACCCCAGGGCGGTGGCCCCGGCGATGAGGAACATGATCACGATCTGGTACTTCACCGCCTCCAGCGGGCTCTCGCCCGCGAGGATCTGGCCAGTCATCATCCCGGGCAGCGATACCAGCCCCACCACCATCATGGAGTTGATGATGGGGATCATCCCGCGCCGCACCGCATCGCGCAGCGGCCCGCGCGCGGCCTCCCAGCGGGTGGCGCCGTGCGCCAGTTCCATCTCCACCTGAGGTCGGCGCATCGAGAGGCTCTCGAGCAGGCTGTCGAGGCAGAGCGAGATGCCCGTGAGTCCGTTCCCCAGCACCATGCCCAGCAGCGGGATCAGGTAGCGGGCCTGGTACCAGGGTTCGGTGCCGATCACGAGGGTGGTGACCGTCAACGTCGTCGAGAGCCCCACCACGGTCAATGTGAGGAACGCATGGGGGATGGCACCCGGGAACGAGCGGCTGGAGCGCGCCACCGCCGCGCGGCTCGCGGCCACCACCATCACCGCCGCCAGGGCGAACACCGCGTACCAGGTCTGCTGGTCGAACACGAAGCGCAGCACGTAGCCGATCAGCAGCAACTGCACCACGGTGCGCACCGAGGCCACCGCGAGCCGGCGCTCCAGACCCAGGCGCAGGCCCACGCTCACCATGCCCGCCACCAGGACCAAGGTGGCGGCGACGGCCAGATCCAGGAAGGAGAGCGGAACGGCGCCCGGGTTCACGTCCTGCGCCTCCCGTCGACCAGGAACCGCGTGAGCTCGATCTGGCGGCGGCACCAGCGTCGCGCCTGCTCGAGGCCGTGGGTGACCACCAGGGCGGCCATGCCCGAGGCCGCCGCCTGGCGCACGATCTCTTCAACCCGCTGCGTGCTGCGGGGGTCGAGCGCGCTGGTGGGCTCGTCCAGCAGCAGCACGGCCGGCTCCAGCAGCAGCGCCCGCAGCAACGACACGCGCTGCTGTTGCCCCACCGAGAGCGTGCCGGCCGGCGTCCGGAGTTCCACCTCGGCAAGGCCCAGGCGGCGCAGCAGATCGCGGGCGCGCTCGTGCGGAAACGCGGTCCCGGCGCCGCGGTACGCGAAGGGTCGCGCGAGGTTGAAGCCCACGCTCTCGTCCAGGAGCACCGGCTGCTGGTCCACCAGGACCACGCGACGCCGGTACCGCGGCCAGCCGATCTCGGTCGGGGTGCGTCCCTCCAGGACGATGCCGTCGCCGTCGCCCACCAGGCCGGCCAGGGTGCGCAGCAGGGACGTCTTGCCGCTGCCGGAGGGCCCCGTGACCGCGAGCAGGTCTCCCGGCGCCAGCGCCAGCGAGACGCCCGCCAGCAGGGCTGAGTTGCCGGCGCGGACGGCAAGATCGGTCACCTGCAGGACGGGGGCGCCGGAGGGCGGCTGGGCCATGCGCGGTTCCGTGGCTCGAGGGAACGGGATGCGCGTCGCGGCGACGCGGACCGGCGGCTCCGAGGAATAGCGGGCGCGGCTGCCACCGTCAAGGCGCAGCTTGCCGCCGTGCGGCCCCCCGATCCGGCTAGAGGTGGAGGTTCAGCATGGGCAGCCAGCGCAGCGGCGGGGGGTTGTTGCCCGCGCGGTTGAGGACCCCGATCTGCACGCCGTGCAGCTCGTCGGCATCGTTGAAGACGCCCACCTGCAGTCCGCGCAGGACGTCCGCCCGCGTGTAGACGCCGGTGAACAGGCCGTGCATCTCCTCGGCGCGGCCGTGGGCCAGGCTGAGGATCGCGCCCCGGCCATCGTCGGCGCGGACGTACGTGCCGAAGGCCAGCCCACGCAGCTCCCGGCAGCCGACCCCGCCGAGTCCGGCGCCCAGGCCGTGCAGGACGTCGGCTCCCAGCCCCACGCCGCCCGCGAACACCCCCGTCATCCGCTCGGCGCCGAAGCCGACGCCCGCCACGCCGACGCCGGTCGCCTCCTCGGCTCCGGCTCCCACCCCCGCCACGACGGCGCCGGTGAAGCGCTCGGCGCCGACGCCCACCCCGGCCACGAACAGCCCTGCCAGCGTGTCCGCGCCGAAGCCGACGCCCGCCACGCCGACGCCGGTGAACCGCTCGGCGCCGAAACCGATGCCTGCCACACCGATGCCGGTGAACTGCTCGGCGCCCGCACCGATCATGCTCAGACCCACGCCCCGCACCCGCTGCGCCCCGGTGCCGACGCCGCTCAGGTGGATGCCGTTCATCTCCTCGGCCGCCATGCCCACGAGGTTCACGGCGACCCCGTCGATGCGACGCGCCGCCGTCCCGGTGAGCCCCAGCATCACGCCGTGGTACGCCGCCTCGTCGTTGTCGCGCGACGGCGCGACGGTGACGTTCAGCCCCACTACGCGGCGCACCCCGCTGTCGCGCCAGTTCAGGCGCAAGCCGTAGAACTCGGGGCTGTCGCCCACGCCGAGGACATAGCGGCCGGTGGGGACATTCAGGCCCCGGGCCGCGGCGGCGGACGGCGACATCGCCGTCGCGAGCACGGCGCCGATCAGCATCGCACCGGCCAGCGGCACCCGGGTTAGCGCCGCCCGGGGCAGCGCCGCCCGGGTCAGCGCTGCCCGGACGCGTGCGGCACGGATCGTCTCGGCTACGGAACTCACGGGGAGCGACCTCCTGCCACCGTCGAGGCGGCGAGCACGGGCAGGTGGAGAGTGCCGGTCATCGAGACAGAAGACGTTTCCGCGGCGCCAAGGTTGCGGGCCGATCCGGCCCGGACCGCCCGGGCCGCGATCGCCAC
>JAWOID010000140.1:0-18273 GCA_046484865.1 Candidatus Krumholzibacteriia bacterium | reverse complement strand
GCCGGGCGCCGCTCGCCGCTCGCCGCTCGCCGGGCGCCGCGCGCCGCCGCGGTGGCTCGCCGATCGACGTCGGCGCGGGATCAGACGTGGTTGCCGGCCACGTCGAGAGCGGCCCCGGCGCCCGGCAAGCGGCGACGGCGAGCGGCAAGCGGCAAGCGGCGCCCGGTGCGCGGTGCGCCGTCCCGGCGTCCCACCGTCCCTTCCCGACGAGGAGTCTGCCCGTGAACGGAGTCTCGGCCATCATCCTCGGCGGCGGACGCGGCACCCGGCTGTACCCGCTGACCCTGGAGCGTGCCAAGCCGGCGGTGGGTTTCGCCGGCAAGTACCGGCTCATCGACATCCCGATCAGCAACTGCATCAACTCGCGGGTGACGCGCATCTTCGTGCTCACGCAGTTCCAGTCGGCCAGCCTGCACCGGCACATCATGCAGACCTACACCTTCGACAACTTCACCGGCGGCTTCGTCGACATCCTGGCCGCCGAGCAGACGCCTCAGCGCGACAGCTGGTTCCAGGGCACCAGCGACGCCGTCCGCGCCACCCTGCAGCACACGATGTACTACGGCGCCGACCAGATGGTCATCCTCTCGGGCGACCACCTGTACCGCATGGACTACGGCGCGCTCGTCCGCGAGCACCGCGAGAGCGGCGCCGACATCACCATCTGCGTCTACCCGGTGCCCGAGGCGGAGGCGCCGCGTATGGGCCTGCTCAAGGCCGAGCCGGACGGGCGGGTGACGGAGTTCGTGGAGAAGCCGCAGGACCCGGAGGTGATCCGCCGCTTCGGAGCGCCGGTCGAGCTGTTCGCGCGCCGGGGGCTCGACGTGGGCGCCGGGCTGACGCTGGCGAACATGGGCATCTACGTGTTCGAGCCGGAGGTGCTGCGGCGGGTGCTCGCCGATCCGTCGCAGACCGACTTCGGCCGGCAGGTGATTCCGTCCGCCCTGGCCGATCATCGCGTGATGGCGTACCCGTTCACCGGCTACTGGATGGACATTGGCACCATCGGCGCGTTCTTCGACGCGAACATCTCGTTGACCCGCGCCAGGCCCCCCTATGCGCTGTACGCGGCCGGCGCGCCCCTGTACACCCGGCAGCGCTCGCTGCCGCCCAGCCGGATCATCGGTTCGGAGATCCGCGACAGCCTGGTGGTGGAGGGCTCGAGGATCTACGGCGCGCGCGTGGAGGACAGCGTGATCGGCATGCGCAGCCGGGTGGGCAAGGGATCGTACCTGCGCGAGGTCGTGCTCCTGGGCAGCGATTACTACGAGGGGGAGGCGGTGCTCGGCGAGGCGTCGCGGCTGGCACCCGAGGCGCCGCCCCTGGGCGTGGGCCGCGACTGCCGCATCGAGCGGGCCATCATCGACAAGAACGTGCGCATCGGCGACGGCGTGGTGATCCGCGCCCAGCCCGCGACGGCGGACCGCGAGGAGACCTACCGCTGGCTCCGGGACGGTGTGACGGTGATTCCCAAGGGGACCGTGATTCCGCCCGGGACGGTGCTCTAGCTCCGACGGCCGCCGGCTTGCACACGAACACCTCCGGGCGAGGACACCGATGGACGCGACATTTGACCGGAGGCGCTCCGAGCGCTTCGTCTGCGACGACTGGCAGCCCGCCTCGCAGCTACTGCTGAGGTCCGGCGCGCTCGAGGCGCGCGCCGCCCGCGCGCGGGCCTGGCTGCGCAGCTGCACCGCGTGCCCTCGAGCCTGCCTGGTGGACCGCACCGGCCGGGAACTGGGCGTCTGCGGCGTGGGCGCCCAGGCGTACGTGGCCAGCGCCTTCGCCCATCACGGCGAGGAGCCCTGTCTGGTGGGGCGTCGCGGATCGGGCACCATTTTCTTCAGCCGGTGCAACCTGCGCTGCGTGTTCTGCCAGAACCACGACCTCTCGCAACACACCGCGGGCACGCCGGCGAGCACCGACCGGCTGGCCGCTCTCATGCTCGAACTGCAGGCGTGGGGTTGCCACAACGTGAACCTGGTCACGCCGTCGCACGTGGTGCCCCAGGTGGTGGATGCACTGTGCCTGGCGGTGGAGCGCGGGCTCGCCGTGCCGGTGGTCTACAACACGAGCGCCTACGACAGCGTGGAGGCGCTCCGGCTGCTCGACGGCCTGGTCGACATCTACATGCCGGATTTCAAGTTCTGGGAGAGCACCACGGCGCGGCGCTACTGCGACGCTCCCGATTACCCCGATCGCGCTCGCGCCGCCCTCCGGGAGATGCACCGGCAGGTGGGCGACCTGATGCTGGACCCGGACGGCCGGGCCGTTCACGGGCTGCTGGTGCGCCACCTGGCGATGCCGGGACTGGCGCAGGAGAGCGCGGCCATCTTCCGCTTCCTTTCGGGCGAGCTTTCCCCCGATACTCTGGTCAACGTGATGGATCAGTACCGGCCCAGCCACCGGGTGGGCCAGCGCGGAACCCACGGAGAGCCGCTGTTCCCCGAGTTGATGCGCCGTCCGGCGAACCACGAACTCGAGGCGGTGGTGGCGAGCGCGCGGGCGGCGGGCCTGTGGCGGCTGGCAGGCTGTGCATGAGCGGCGCCAGCGAGGAGGCGACGGATGGCTCCGAGCACCAGAGGCGGGACGACCTTGAATCGCATCCACCTCGTGGAGCGGCTGGAGATCAACGCCGACGCCGTTCGCGACCTGGTGCGCGGGGTGGGACCGCAGCAGGCGCGCTGGCGCCCCTCCGCGCAGCAGTGGTCGCTGCTGGAGGTGATCTGCCACCTGCGGGACGAGGAGAAGGACGACTTCCGCGCCCGCATCGAGGCCACGCTCTTCCGCCCGGACGAGCCGTGGACCCCGATCGATCCCCGGTCGTGGCCGAAGAGTCGCAAGTACCATCAACAGGATCTGGGCGAGGCGCTGCACGCCTTCATGGGTCAGCGTTGCCGCAGCGTGGGCTGGCTGCGCGGGCTGGGCGAGACGGACTGGACGCGCGCGCACCATCATCCCCAGTTCGGGCCGCTGCGCGCGGGCGACTTGCTGGTGTCGTGGGTGGCTCACGACTACCTGCACCTCCGGCAGCTCACGCGGCTGCACTATCTGTACAACCTCGAGCGCGCCGGCGGCTTCCAGGCAGGTTACGCCGGTGAGTGGTAGGGGGCGCCGGTGGTCGGGGTCGTTCGCCCAGTCGTGCCGGCGGCGGTCGTCCTGGTGGTGGTCCTCGTGGCGGCGGTGGCCCCCATGGCGGCGGCCATGCCGGCCGCGAGCGCACCGGCCGCGCATGACCTCGCCGTCGCCCTGGCCCAGGACGACCTGGAGCCGCTGACCGAGCCTCCCTTTCCCGACGCACCCGACGACGCCCTGGACGATTCCTACTGGGGCCGCTGCGCCGCGGCGAGCCGCCACGCCTTCGCGCTGGTGCCCGAGCTGTTACAGGTCGGCGCCAACGACTCTCTCTTCGCGGTCCTCACCGACTGGGCCGACGTTTGCGGGGTCGGTGAACCCATCTTCCGCACCGTGATCCTCGCGACCATCTGGGAGGGGAGCTTCAGCGAGGATCTTTACGACGAGACCGTCCTCGACCATCTGCTGTGGTACGAGGAGAAGAACCGGCGCATCCACGTCGAGACCTGGGCCAACCCCGGCTCGCCGTTCCACGAGGTCGCCTCGGCCGTCGACGATCTGGCCGCCCTGGCCGCGTACGACAGCTTCACGGCCGACGTGGCCTACCAGCTCGAGCCGCACCTGGAACACGGCAGCCTCGAGGAGGCGTTCGCGCTGCAGTACCAGACCGGCAACGAAGATCTGCTGATGCGACGCCTGAGCGCGGGATTCTACGCAGACACCTGGCTGCAGGCCTACTACGACGCCGAGGTGCGTCGTCTGCGGACCGCGGCGGCCTGGGACTGGGGCGTGTACGTCAGCTACTGGGATCCCGGGCCGGGGCTCCGACCTCTGGGTGCGCACGGCGGCCTCGGCGCGCGGGCCGGTCTGCACCGCGACGGCGTGGGTCTGCGCCTGGATCTGGGCCTGCGACTGGGCCCTGCCGGCAGCCGGTACCGGGTGAACCGCGGGGGCGCGCTGCTCGACACCGACGACTACCTGGCGCTGCACGTGAGCCTCGAGCCCGAGATCCGGCTGTTCCGCTCCGGCCGGGCGGAGCTCGGCGCCTTTCTGCGGCTCGGCTGGGAGGGGTTCGAGTACGAGTCGCAGCTGGAGGGAGCTTGGCTGCACAGCCTGCGGATGGAGGGAGGGCTCGGCGCGCGAGTGGATCTGGACCGCGACCACGGCAGCTTCCTGCACGCGGACCTCGGGTACGCGGTGTACGACTTCGCCACCGGCTACGGTGGGACCGAACTGCAGGGACACGCCTGGACGTTGCGGGTGGGTTTCGGCACCGCCATCGACGCGACGGCCCGGCGCCGCCTCGCGCGTCTGCAGGCCGGCTTCGCCGACTAGCGCCTGCGCCCCGTCGTCTAGCGCCGGGCTTGCCGACTGGCGGCGATCCCCCGCCGGCCAGCGCCGCTCTGGCCCGCCAGCGCGCCCGCCGGCCAGCGCTGCGCGGTCAGGGTCCGATGGCGCCGGCATCCAGCGCCTGCCACAGGTACCAGCTCGCCATGCTGCGGTACGGCCGCCAGGGCTCGGCCCGCCGCGCGAGGTCGGCGGCGCTCACCGGCGCCGGCAACCGCCAGGCCTTCTGGACGGCCGCGCGCAGGCCCAGGTCGTCCACCGGCAGCACGTCCAGCCGTCCGAGCTGGAAGATCAGGAACATCTGCGCGGTCCAGCGCCCGATGCCGCTGACGGCGGTCAGGGTCTCGATCACCTCGTCGTCGGGCCGGCGCGCCAGGCCCGCCAGTGACAGCCGGCCGTCGGCCAGCCGGGTGGCCAGATCGCGCGCGTAGCGCACCTTCGCTCCCGACAGGCCCGCCGCACGCAGCGCCGGTTCCTCCAGCGCCAGCAGTTCCTGCGGCTGCGGCAGCCCGGGCCCCGGCGTGAGCGCCGCCACCCGCCGCGCGATGGTGGCGCCCGCCTTGATCGAGAGCTGCTGGTGGATGATGGCGCGCAGCAGCGCGGCGTACGGCGGCTCGCGGCGCTCGGGCGCGGCGTGGTAGGGTCCGACGATCCGGATCACGCGGCGCAAGAGGGGGTCGACGCGGCCGAGGTGCTCGAGTCCGGCCTGGTGGTGCGGGTCGAGAACCACCCCCTCGAGGAACAGCAGGTGCGCCTTCTGCCGTGGCCCGCCGCCTCCCGAGAAGCCGCCCAGGGGCCGCACGGCGCGCGCGGCGAGGGTGCTGTCGCGGCCGCCGTTCCTCGGACCCGCAGGCAGGCAGCGGTGGCATGGCACCAGCAGCGGCACCGGGTTCGCCGCCATCACGCGCCCCACCGCGCGCGCGGCGCCGGCACGGCCGGCCCGCCGCGCCAGTTCACCGTAGGTGACGGTGGCGCCCGGCAGCACCTCGCGCAGCGCCAGGAGCACCCGGCAGGCGAAGCTGCCGGACCCGGCCAGGTCCACGGGAACGTCCAGCAGCGGATCGGGTTCTCCGGCGAGATGCCGCCGGATGCGCCGCAGGACCTCGGCCGGCGCGGGTGGCGGCCGCCGGCGCAGCGGCCGCTCCGGGCAGAGCGCCTGCAGGCGCGCGAGGGCGGATCCGCGTGGGTGTCCTTCCCAGGCGCAGGGACTGTCCGGCAGCAGGACCAGGTCCACGCCCCGGGGAGTCCAGGCCACGCCCACCGACCCCACCCGGGTGTCGACGGCCGCGATTCCGGGACCGGCGGCGAGGAATCCGGCGGCGAGCCGCGGGGCCGTGTTCGTGGCGAGATGACTGGCAACGGTCGTGGACATGGCGGCAGTATACGTCGATCATGCCGGGAAAGACAGCGGCAGGCGAGTTCGCGGCAAGCCGGGCGATTGACCGGAGGGAAGAGTCCATGGAGCTGCGCGAGGTGCGCGGGGTCAGCGAGTTCTGGATGGTGCTGGCCGTGCGGAGCATCGTGTTCGTCGAGGAGCAGAAGGTGGCCTATTCCTGCGAGGTCGACGACCATGAGGAAGAGGCGGTGCACGTGCTCGGGACCGAGGACGACGAACCCGTGGCCTGTGGTCGCCTGCGCCTGCTCGACGGCTGGTCCAAGCTCGAGCGCGTGGCGGTGCGTCCCGCCTGGCGCGGACGCGGCTACGGCCGGGACGTGGTCGAGTTCCTGCTGAAAGAAGCGCGGCAGCGTGGGTATGCCAGGCACCGCATGCATGCCCAGGCGCATCTGGTGGACTACTACCGCGGAATGGGTTTCGTGCCCGAGGGCGACCTGTTCCAGGAGTGCGGCATCGATCACTACGCGATGGTACGGGTGGATGCCCCTTGACCCCCCAGGGGTTCCGGTGCGTACTTTTCGAATAGACGCGCGCGATCGGCGCGACACGCAACCAGAAGGAAGATCCCATGGCCGCCGTGGTCATCACCGAACTGTTCAGGGCCTATCGCGACGAGATCGCCGAGCGCGTGGCCAGCCAGCTCAAGAGCAGCAGTTCCCCGCACTACCGGCAGATGAGCGTGCCCGAACTCGCCGGCCGAGCCCGGCGCATGGTGGAGGTGTTCGTCGATTCCATCGGCGGCGCCCCCGGCCGGCTGGCCGCCTATCTCGAGGACGTGGCCGACGTCCGCATGCAGGAAGGTTTCTTCCTGGGCGAGATGCAGGGCGCTCTGAACGTGCTCGAGGAGACGGCCTGGCGCCTCGTGGTGGACCACATCGTCGGCGAACACCAGGTGGAGGGGCTCAGCCGGGTGACCACGGTGATCGGCGTGGCCAAGGACCGCCTGGCGCAGGTCTACCTGGAGCGCTCGTTGCGAGCCGAGACGGAGGCCGTGGTCCTGCGGCGCCGGCTCGACGCGCTGATGAGCGGCACCGACTCCCCCGCGGTGGACGAGGCCGATCTCGACTGATCATGACCCCACGCACCCACCATGCCGCCCTGGCGCTCATCCTCGCGGTCACCGTGCTGGCCGGCTGCCTGAGCGCCCTGGCGGGCTGCGTGCGGCGGGTCGAGATCGGCCCCGAGCCCGAGGCGCCGGCGGTGGAGACGGAGCTGACCTTCCTGCCCCTCGCCGGTCGCGTGGCCAGGGCCGACGCCGAGATCTCCAGCCTGGTGTGGCACGGGGACCAGCTGCTGCTGCTGCCGCAGCGGCCCGACCTCGTGGCCGGCGGCGACTCCAGCGTGGTGTTCGTGCTCGACCGCCAGGACATCCTCGACCGGATCGACGGCATCTCCACCGAACCGCTGCTGCCGCGCGAGGTCCTCGCCCACGCGCCGCGGCTCTCGGAACTGGTGCCCGGTTACGACGGCCTGGAAGCCGCGGCCATGCAGGGCGATCGCATCTACCTGATCATCGAGACCAACCTGGGAACCGAGGCCGGCGCCTTCCTGGTGGCGGGCCGGGTGGAGTCCGCCTTCGACTCCATGCGGCTGGATCTGGAGCGCATCGTGCCGGTGCCGATCTCGGCGCGCCTGCCCAACATGTCGTTCGAGTCGCTGGTGGTGGTCGACGACCGGCTGGTGGCGATCCAGGAAGCGAACGGTCTCTTCGTCAACCCCGAGCCGGGCGCCAGCGCCTTTACCCTCGACCTCGAACCTCTCGGCCGCATTCCCGGTCCCGCCGTGGAGTTCCGTCTCACCGACGCGACGGCCGCCGACGCCGCGGGACGCTTCTGGGTGATCAACTACTTCTTCCCCGGCGAGCGGGAGCTGCTGCTGCCCGCGGAGGACGCGGAGGTGAAACGCTTCGGCCAGGGACTCACGCACGGCAGTTGCGACACGGTGGAGCGGTTGCTCGAGTTCCGGATCGACGAGAGCGGCCTGGTGCGCACGCCGGCGCCGCCCATCGCCTTCCGGCTGCGCGACGACCTCCTGTGCCGGAACTGGGAGGGGGTCGCCCGCCTCGACGACCGCGGCTTCCTGCTGATCACCGACCGCTACCCCGCGACCCTGCTGGCCTTCGCTCCCTTCTCCCGGCAGGACTGAGGCTGCGCTGGACCGCCCCGCCATCGGTGCTCAAGCCGCTGCGCCGGCGGCCGATGTCCGGCAGGAGACTCCGCCTGCGCGGTGCCGCTGCGGCGTGCGCTGCGGCGGCGACGACCGTTCCCGCACGGTGCGTGGACGGCGTGGCGGCGGAAACCGGGAGGGTGAGCGTGAACTGTCCCGCATGCGGCAACGGCATGACCGTGAAGACGATCGAGGGCATCCAGGTGGACGTCTGCGCCGGCGGCTGCGGCGGCATCTGGTTCGACTGGATGGAACTGAAGAAGGTGGACGAGCCCCACGAAGCGGCCGGCGAGGAGTTGCTCGACGTGCGGCGCGACCGGACGGTCACCGTCGACCGGCGTCGCCGTCGCGAGTGCCCGCACTGCGCCGGCATCGTTTTGATGCGGCACTGGGCGAGCGTGCAGCGTCGGGTCGAGGTGGACGAGTGTCCCGCCTGTGGTGGATTCTTCCTGGATCACGGCGAACTGGGCGAGATCCGGCGGCAGTTCGCCGGCGAGGACGAGCGCCGCGAGGCCGCCCGCGAGGTGTTCGGCGACATGTTCGACGCCGACCTGCAGGACCAGCACGAGGCCAGCCTCGAGCAGCTCGAGCGTTCCCGCGGCTTCGCCCGGATGTTCCGCTTCCTGCTGCCCAGCTACTATCTGCCGGGCAAGCAGCACTGGGGCGCGTACTAGGCTCTGCCTGAGAACCCTCTCCCGTGTCGCGCTGTGCGCCTGTGCGGGCGGGTGACTCACGCCGGGAGCGACCAGGAGGGGGCATGCCCAGCAACGTGGAGATCAAGGCGCGCGTGGCCGATCCGGCCCTGGTGGCCGCGCGCGCCGAGGCGCTGGCCGACGGCCCGGCCGTCGTCCTGGAGCAATGCGACACCTTCTTCCGCACCGCTCGCGGGCGTCTGAAGCTGCGCGAACTCGGCGACGGTCGCGCCGAACTCATCGATTACGACCGGCCCGACGCGCCCGGCCCCCGCACCTCCGTCTACCGTGTGCTTCCGGTGGACGACGCCGGCCTGCTGCGCTCGATCCTCGGCCGGCACCTGCCCCTGCGCGGAGTCGTCCGGAAGCGCCGGCGCCTGTTCATGGCCGGCCAGACCCGCATCCACCTCGACGCGGTGGAAGGGCTCGGCGAGTTCATCGAACTCGAAGTCGTGCTGCGACCGGACCAGTCGCCCGACGAGGGGTGCACCGTGGCCGAGGACCTCATGGCCCGCCTGGGGGTCGGCCCCAGCGATCTGGTGGCACAGGCCTACGTCGACCTCCTGGAGCAGGCGACCTGACCGGCGGCTTCCGCCCCGCCGCCGCAGGCACCGGTTTGTTGCGGCGCATCGGGAGTCGTCCTATCCTGGCCTAGACGGTGAAAGTTGGAGGCATCCCGGACGCTCCCCTAGGAGACGGCCGGATTCGATACAGGACGACCGACGTGCAGGACGAGAACACATTCGAACCGACGTCGTCGCGGTTCCACCGTCCATTGCCGGACAGTGCCGGGACCGATCCGTTTCCGCCCACTCACCGGGGGCGTTACACCATCGATGAGGTGACCGATTTCAAGCTCGTGCGCCCCTGCGACATACGCGGGGTGTTGCATGCGCATTCGCGGTATGGCGATGGCGCCCACACCCTCGAGGACATGGTCGAGACCGCCCGCGCGATCGGGCTCGAGTACCTGGGCGTGAGCGATCACTACCTGTCGGCCTATCATCGCGATGGGCTGGACATCGACGCCGTGGCGCGCCAGCGCGAGGAGATCCGCGATCTGAACGCGCGCTTCCCCGATTTCGACGTCATGCAGGGCATCGAGCTGGACACCACGGTCGAAGGCGATCTGCCGCTGGCCGAATCGGACCTGCTGCTGTTCGACTACGTGATCGCGTCATTGCCGGAGTGCCGGCACTGCAGCGAGGAGGAGTGGACGGACCGGGTGCTGCGCATCATCTCCCAGCCGCTGGTCTCGATCCTGGGCAAGCCGGTGGGAGAGTTCATGATCCGGCCCGGCCCGGTGCCCATGGACATGCGCACCGTGCTGAGCGCCGCAGCGGCCGCCGGCACGGTGGTCGAGGTGGACGCTAACCCCCACAGCTCGCGCCTCGACTGGACGAACTGCCAGCTCGCCCAGGAACTGGGCGCCTACCTGTCGATCAGCCCCGATGCCCACCGCGCCGCGCGCCTGGTGGATTTCCGCCACGGCGCGGAGATGGTCCGCGAGGCCGGCATCTGCTGCCGCTCGATCGTGAACACGCTCACCAGCAGCGAACTGCGCGAGTTTTTGCGCCGCAAGCGCTGATCGCTGCGTCGCCGGCGCTGATCGCTGTGCCGCCGGCGCTGATCGCTGCGTCGCCGGCGCGGCCGCCTCGCCGCGAAATGTTGATCTCCGACATCCATTTTCTATGGTCAAGCCGGTCGACCTCTGGCAGAATGCGCTCCGCCACCGATCCCCGACTGGCCCGGCCGCGGATGCTGCCGGCGAGGTGCGGAGGTGCACGTGTCTGTAGCGGAATCGCGCACCGGCAAGGGCCGTGTCCTGCTCGTGGACGCCGATCCGGACGTGCTGACTGCGGCCTGCTCTGCATTGCGCGCCGAGGGCTGGGCCGTCGTCACGGCGCTGGACGCGGTGCAAGCCACGCGCCGGGCGCTGCGCGAGTCGTGCGACCTGGTGGTCCTCGATCTGGCCCTGCCGGGCGGCGGCGCCCACGCCGTGGCGGCTCGCCTGCGCGAGCACGCGCAGACCGCCGCACTGCCGATCGTCTACCTGGCGGAGAACGCCGACACATACGACTACGAGCGCGCTCGCGAGCTGCGCGTGGCCAAGGTCCTCGAGAAGCCGGTGCCGGCGGCGGTGCTGACGGCGGCTCTGGAGGGTCTGGTGTCGTGCCAGGTCAAGCGTGCGCAGGCCAACCGTTCCTGACCGCTCCCGGCGGCTTACGGACGAGCCGCACCCGTCGTCCCCGGTTGACGATCTCGTGGGCTCGCGATCCCGATCCGATGGCACCGCAGCGCATGGGCGCACACGGTGGGCGCAGGCGTTCAGCTTGGGCAGCGGGAGTTCGCCGAGAGTCGCGGGATCTCCGCGCCGACGTCCGGCCGGGCCCGGGAGTTGCCTCGTCTCGCGCCGGCGATCCCGGTGGCCCTGCCGCCGGCTCGCCTCGCGAGCGGGACCGGCGGAGGCGGCCCGACCGCCGGACGACACGTCATCCCAGGACCCGAAACCAGATCGCGCCACTGACGCGAGGGGTCCGCTGGCCGACGACGGAACCGAGGTTCACCGAGCCGGGCTCCGTCCGTCCCGCTCACGGGAGGAACCGCATGCAAGGTGGGCGGCGAACACCCGTGCCGGCCTCGGCGGTGGTGCTGACGCTGGTGGCGAAGGCGGCCGTCGCGAGGGCGGTTGTGGCGAAGGCGGCCGTGGGGGCTGCGGCGCTGGTGGCGCTGCTCGCGGCTGGCGGGGCCGACCCGATCCCGGTTGCCGCTGCGGGCGTCGCGGGCGCCGCGAGCGCGGCCGAAAGCGTTCCCGTCGGTGTGGCGGGCACCACTAGCGCCGCGGGCGCGGCCGACAGCGTTCAGGCCCCTGCTGCGACCGACAGCATCAGCACTGCGAGTGAAGGCACGGGCGGTCAGCCGGCGGCGCCGGTCGGCCGCGGCGTCAGCCGCGATACCACGGTCAACGTCTACGGCGACACCGTGACGGTGCTCGGCGGCCTGACCGTCGTCGACATCGACAGCCTGTTGATGGCCGGCGAGGGCGTGATCCTGGCCTTCGAGGACACCATCCCGTTCGCCATGGACACCCTGGACACGCTGTTCGTCGACGCGCCGCGCGCCACCATCGACGAGGTGGTGCGGCGCATCGGCGAGCGTCTGGAAGCCGATCTGCACGCGATCGAGGAGCACGAATTCACGGCCCGCGCGACCGTCGTGGCCCGCTCCCACGAGAACCCCGAACGCGAATACACCGTCCACGAGTCCGCCACCCGCATGCGCCGCATCCGCGACGGCACCTGGCAGTGGGCCGAGGTCTGGCAGCGCGAGCGGGAGTTCGAGGACGGCGAGCTGAAGAAGGAGAAGGTGAAGGATGAGGTGGAGGTGGACTGGGCCGGCATGGGCAACCAGCTCGCCATGGCCGTCCCGTTCAGCCTCGAGGGAGGCAACCAGTACCGCTATCAGATCCTCGACCGCCGGCTGGTCGGCCTGAATCTCGTCTACAAGATGCACTACGAGCCCCGCGACCCGTTCGCCGCCCTGGCCAGCGGCACCGTCTGGGTGGATTACAGCGACTGGGTGATCCGCCGCATCGACGCCGAGATGGTCCGGTCGGTACCACTACCCCTGGTGGTGAAGAGCATCCCCGTCTACAAGATGCGCCGCGAACAGCGGGGACGGCACTGGGTTCTGGCCGACGTCTACGCCCGCGTGGAATTGCGCTCGGTCCCGCTCCTCGGCCTGCCCGGCACCGTGGAGATGCACTGGCGTGCCTCCGATCACGTGATCAACGGAGTGAGGTACGAGGATGGCGGCGCAGACGACGAGGGTGTAGAGGACGAGGAGGGCGCAGACGAAGCCGACGCAGGCGACGGCGGCGAGGGTACCGGTGTCGATGATGACGTGAGGGAGACCGATGATCGGTGAGTGGCGGTCGTTGCTCCGGACTCAAGGCCCAGGTCGTGTTCCGCGTGGAACAGGACACATCATGGCACTCGTCATCTTTTGTTCCGTGACGGTCTGTTTCGTGGCTGGAGCGATATGCGCTGATCGCGGGCACCCGGGTGACAAGACGCGATTGGCTGCGGGCCGAGTGTACCCGGGTACACTCGCGGTGGTCGCGGCTCTCGCTCGCGCGGATAACATGATAGCGCAGCCAGCCGCGGGTCCTGAGTACCCGGGTACACTCGCACCGGCGGTCGCGGCTCTCGCTCGCGCGGATAACACGATAGCGCAGCCGGCCATGGGTCCTGAGTACCCGGGTACACTGACCGGTCCTGCCGCTCCGGCCGCTGCCGCCGCGCTGGCCGCTGCCCCCGCCCCGCCCGCCGCTGCCGCCGCGCCGGCCGCTGCCGCCGCCCCGGCAGAAACCTCGCAGGAGCCGGGGACCCCTGGGTTCGTGTTGGCTGCTGCCTTGCGAGGGGGCGGGATCGCGGCCGCGCCGACGGGAGGTCAGCCCGTTGCGGATCGCGGCGACACGTCGACGGCGATGCCGGACGCCAGGGCGGCGGCGGATTCGGTGGATGCGTTCTGGCGGACGGTGGACGAGGGGTGGCTCGAGCCGATGGACCCGGAGTTGCACGGGTTCGGGCTGGATGAGGCGGAGCTCGACTCGCTGGCGGCGGTCGGATCCCGCAAGCTCGATGCGCTGGAGACCGGAAGGCTGTGGCAGGTGCGTCCGCAGTTCCTGGAGCGCATCACCTTCAACCGGGTGCAGGGGCTCACGCTGGGGGCGGGATTGCGGGTGCGGAAGGCCGGTCTGTTCCGGCCGCAGCTCACGGTCGGGGCGGCGTACCGGTTCGGGACGGAGCGGCCGCTGTACGACGCCGCGCTGGAATGGCCGCTGGTCGTGCGCCACCGCTGGCTGCCGCGAGGGCTCGGACGCGGAGCACCGTACCAGGTCCTGCGTCTGGAGCTGGAGGGATACCAGGAGATGCGTCTGTTCGCGGGCGACGACCGGCGGGGGACGCGGGCGCTGGCGGCCGCGCTCTACGGTGCGGACCCGAACCAGTACTTCGAGGCGCGCGGCGGGACGCTTCGCCTGCGGATGAACACCGGGCGGGGCATGCTCCTGCATGCCGCCGGATCGTGGGAGGAGCACCGCGCGCTGTCGGTGACGACCGACGACAATCTCCTCGGCGAGCCGCTCGACCCGCGGGGGAACATTCCCGCCGCCGACCTGCGCGATCGCGCGCTGCAGGCGGGGATGACCTTCCGCACGCGCGGCGGCGGCGTGATCGCCGGGACCAGCGTGGGATGGCACCACGTGGACGATGCGAGCTGGCTGAACGCCAGCGAGGCCGATTTCGTCCAGCTGCGGGCCCGTCTGCTGGTGAATCGTCTGACGCCGGCCGGTCACCGCATCCTGCTGCGCGGCCACTATCGCGCGGTGGACCGGCGCGCGCCGGGTCAGTGGCGCACCTATCTCGGTGATCACGGGACGCTGCGCGGCTATCGTCACGCCGAGCTGTCGGGCGATCGTGGCGCGTGGGCGTCGCTCGACGTGCGCTGGGCGATCGACCCTCTGCGCGACTTGCAGGTGCCGCTGCTGAAGGATCTGCGGCTGCAACCCATCGTCTTCGCCGACTGGGGCCGCACCTGGAACGACGACTCGGCGGGGCCGGCGCCTGACCCCGGCGATGCGCAGCGGATCGGCACGACGGGATGGCGGATGGACGCCGGCGTGGGCGTCGGGCAGTTGCTCGGCGCGCCCGGCCTTCACGGGAACGTGCGCCTGTATGCCGCGCACCCGGTGCTCGACGGCGTCGGCGAAGGCTGGCGCTTCCTGCTGGCGTTCGAGAACTGACGGCCGTGGCGCGCTGCGTCGGGCCGGGGTCGTGCCCCTGGCCGGTCGCGGTGCGCCGCCCGCGCCGCGCCGCACCGCGCCGCGCCACCCGTCGCCGCGCCGCCCCGCGCCGCGCCACCCGTCGCCGCGCTGCCCGTCGCCGCACCGCGCCCGCGGCAATCTTGACGGCGTCGGCGCTCGCTGTCATACTCGGCCGCGGATCCCCTGGGCGAGGCCCGGCGCCCCGGATCCTCTGCTGACGGCCCGCACACCGCACGCGGCTCGGGCGTTGCGTACGCTGGGGTCGGCTTATCCGGTTCGACCAGGTAAGCCGCAGCCTGCGCGTCCGTCCCGCTGCCGCTCCCGACCATGGGGACCAACCGAGAACGAGCGCGCACCGTCGGTGCCGCGCGCGAGTCATTGCTCGCCGCGCCCAGCGGACGCGCCGCACGCGGGGACGGACGACACCATGGCGCCACCTCAGGACACCGCCGACCTCATCAGCCCCGCGGAGATCCCGGTCGCCCCGGCGCTCTTCGCCGCAGCGCTCGCGGCATGGCAGGCGGAAGCGCCCGACGCGTTCGAACTGTCTCGACGCGCGTATGAGGACGGGCTGCGCCGCCTGGTTGGCGAGTCGGTGCCTCGGCCGGTGTCGGGCCCGCAGCCCAGCCCGCAGCCCAGCCTGCAGCCCAGCCCGCAGCCCAGCCCCCAGCCAAGCCCGCAGCCCCTGCCGAGCACCGGCGTTCGCGCGGCCGCCGGCCCTCCGTCACGACCGGTGCTGCGCGATGCCGCCGTCCTGTACGTGGACTGTGCCTACCTGACGCACGATCGACGGCTGAGCCGGCGCGTGATCGAAGAGGTGGTCACGGGCGGCGTGCTCACCGAGGACGAGCCGACGGTGATCCTGGCCCGGGCCTGGCTGAGTCACCGCGATGGCCAGTCGCCGGCGGCGATGGCCGTGGTGCAGCAGCTGCTCGAGGCGATGCCGGATCTGCACCCGCTGTACCGGGGTCAGGCGCTGCATCTGCTGGGCATGGCCGCCTTCGAGTGCGGCCGGACGGTGAGGTCGCGCGACTACCTGCGCGAAGCGGTCACGGTCTACCGAGCGGCAGGGCTCGAGGTGGGTCTCGCCGACGCTCTCAATGCGGTGGGGTTGATCGAGGTCGGCGCCTTCCACCTGCGCGACGCCCTGGCCGATCTGGAGGAGGCGCTGGCGTTGAACCGGAGGCTGGGACGTCGCCGGCGCGCGTGGAACGGGCTCAGCAATGCCGCGATCGTCCAGTACAAGATCGGCGACCTGCCCGCCGCCCGGGCGCTGCTCGCCGAGCGCGAGCGCGAGGTCTCGCCCGACGAGCCCACGTGGGAGCGCCTCCTGCGCCTGCTGGTCCGCGCCAAGGTCGCGCTGCTCGACCAGCGGGCGGCCGAGGCGCGCGAGGTGGCCACGGAAGCGATCGGTCCCGCCGTGGACGCCGGGTGCAGGCGCGAGCACGTGCTCGCGGTCGAGATCCTGGGCGATGCCGCGCTGCTCGACGGCGACTGGCGCGGCGCGCTCGATCACCACCAGCGAGCGCTGACGATGGTCGAGGAACAGACCCCCGGCGGCGGGCTGTCACAAGGGCTGCGACGACGGGCGGGCGAGGACTGGCTCGCCGGCGGACACCTCGATCGCGCCCAGGAGCAACTGGAGCGGGCGGCGGCCGGCGCCGAGCGGTGCCGCGAGCTGTTCGAGGCGGGCGAGAGCCGCCGGCTGCTGGCGCGACTGTGGCGCCGGCGCCACGACCACTCGCGGGCGTACCGCGAGGTGCGACGCGCGCTGGCCCTGGCCCGCGAGCACGGCGCCGGGCTGAGCCACGGCCGGGCGCTGCTCGAAGCGGCGCGCATCCAGCTCGGCTGGTGGGCGGCGATCGGCGACGGCCCGCGCGGTAGCGAGGACGGCCTGCTGGAGTGGTCGAACCCGCGCGGCCAGCCGAGCGGCCGCGGTGGCGAGGGGCCACAGCTGATGGCCGGACCGGGCGTGCCTGCGCTGACGGGACGCGAACCGGGTGCCGAGGTCGGCGACGTCCTGCTGCGCGGACATCTCGAGTCAGCCTGGACGTACGCCCTGGAAGCGCTGCACCAGTTCGAGGAGTTGCAGCAAGCCGCTGGTCGCGACGAGGCGCTGGCGCTGCTGGCCGATCTGCGCGGCCGCTGGCAGCCTCCCTGGGCCGATTCGCCGGTGGTGCGCGTCCTCGACCAGCCCAGCGACGACGGCTTCATCGCGCACGATGCGGCCACCGAACGGGTGCGCCGACTGCTGCAACTCGCGGCGGGAGGCGACGATCCCGTCCTGCTGACCGGCGAGACCGGTACCGGCAAGGAACTGGCGGCGCGATACCTGCATGCGCGGAGCGGCCGCCGCGACCGTCCGCTGGTGGCCGTGAATTGCGGCGCCATCCCCGCCCCGCTGTTCGAGCGCGAGCTGTTCGGCCATGCGGCCGGCGCGTTCACCGGTGCGGCGACCGACCGGCCCGGCCTCTGCGATCAGGCCGACGGCGGCACGCTGTTCCTCGACGAGGTGGGCGAGATCCCGCCCGAACTGCAGGTGAAGCTCCTGCGGCTGCTGCAGGAGGGCACGTTCCGCCGTCTCGGCGAGCCGGGCGAGCGCCGAGTGGACCTGCGCGTGGTCGCCGCCACGAACGCCGACCTGCTGGACCTGATCGACCGCGGCCGCTTTCGCGCCGACCTCTACTTCCGTCTCCAGGTGCTGGAGATTTCGATGCCGCCGCTGCGACTGCGTCCGCGCGACGTCCTGCCGCTGGCGGACCTGTTCACGCGGCGGGCCCTCGGCCGCGACCTGCGGTTTCGCGATCTCTGCGAGGACGGCGTGACCGACGCGCTCCTGACCTACGGATGGCCCGGCAACGTCCGTGAACTGGAGGGTCTGGTGCGACGGCTGTGCGTGCTGATCCGTCGGGGCGGCAGGATCCGCACCGAGATGCTGCCGGAGCAGATGATCGGGCGCCTCGGAGGAACCGTCGCCTGCGGCTCGCCCGACGGCTTCTCGCTGGCCGACCGTCTGGCCACCACCGAGCATCACGCCATCCGCGACGCGCTGCAGGCGTCGCGGGGGAACCGGGCGGAGGCGGCACGGCTCCTCGGCATCTCGCGAGGCACCCTGTACAGGAAGCTCGAGGGGATGGGGGACGCATGCGACGCCGGCTCGCCAGGAGGCGGAATCGCCGTGACGGCAGGTGGAGCGTCCGCGGCGGAGAAACGGCAGCGCCAGCGGCGCGGGTGGCGACGAATCGGTGAAACAGCGGGTCCGCCGGGCGCTTGACGCCTCTTGCGCTGGTGGCTATATTGCCACCCCGCTCGGTCCCGGCGGCTCGCAGGCGTACGCGCGCGAACCTTCGCGACTGGGCGGCACAACGCAATACGAGACAGGCTCCTCCGTAGCTCAATTGGTAGAGCATTCGGCTGTTAACCGAAGGGTTGCTGGTTCGAGTCCAGCCGGGGGAGCCAGTTCTTTTTCAGCGGAATTCCAGAGGCATTTCGGTTAACGACGCGGCCCGGGGGCGAGAGCTTTCGGGTTTTTCGTTTATGCGCAGTTCTGGCAAGGGGTTGCGCCGTTCTGGGCTGGCGGGGCCGGATTCTCTGTTTTTGGTGAGAGAGTTTGGGGGTCGGTGGGAACAGTCAGGGTTCACGACCGGACCCCGGTCGGTGGTAGAAAAACTCTCCCTTTCTCGGTTTTACAACCCTCTCGGATTTAGCGCACGCAGGCGCTATGTGGACCAGGCGTAACTGATGCGCAGAGACACTACATTCGATTCCTG